>DATDAV010000001.1:0-45335 GCA_036525235.1 Chryseolinea sp.
AGAAAAGGAGGCGCGAAAGAGCAAGCTTGAACGCGCCATGATCCTCAGCAACTGCGAACACATTCCCATCAGCCTATATATGCGATTGCCCAACGGCGAAACCCTCGAAACGGAAAGCGACGTGATCGACTATGCCGACGACTTCGTGATCCTGAAAGGCGGCATCAGCATTCCGGTGTGGACCATATTCGACGTGGATGCCTAGCACGAGAAACAAAGAGGCCGGAACGATCCGGCCTCTTTGCTTTTATAACGGTTGCAAGGGCTTAGGCCTTTAGCAACTTTTCGATCTGATCTTTTTCCAACGCGCAGTTGATCCATTCCTGGCCCAGCGTTGAACCATACTTTTTGTAGAACTCAATAGCCGGCTCATTCCAGTCCAGCACCTGCCACACCATGCCCGAGCAATTTTCCTGCAGGGTCACTTCCAGGGTCTTGTCAAACAAAAGTTTGCCGATGCCTTTTCCACGTTCCGATTCGGTAACGATGATGTCTTCGAGGTAGAGGCGGCGGCCTTTCCAGGTGGAGTAGCGATAGTAGTAGAGCGAGAGGCCCACAATGCCGTTCTCGTTTTCGGCCACGTAGAATCCGTAGATGGGGTTGGGGCCAAAGCCGTCGTGTTCCATCATCTCGACGGTGTTGATGACCTCGTCGGGGGCGCGTTCGAAGATGGCGAGTTCTTTGACCAGTTCAAGTACGCGGGGAAGGTCTGATTTTATTCCTTTGCGGAGGGTAGTTTTGTTCATGCGATAAAAATAAAAAAGTATGATTAATGTAGACGGCCATGCCGAAGAACTTCTGCGTGCTTCTTTCAGTGGCCCTTAGGCATTTATTTTTTCTCGACGACCGTAACCTTCATCGGAATTTTGCGGAGGGGCTTGACCTCGTCGTATACTTTTTCGTGAGCGATCTTGTCGATGACATCAAAGCCGTCGACCACTTCGCCAAAGACGGTATACTTTTGATCGAGCGTCATGTAGCCGCCCACCGTTTCGTAGACCTTCCTTTGTTCGGGAGTGTGTGTGATTCCCAGCGTTTTTTCTTCTACCGTAATGTCTTCCGGATAATAGGTTGTGCCGTGAACGATGAAGAACTCGGCTGCGGAAGACTCCAGGTTGGGATTGTTCTCGTCTTGGCGGGCCATGGACAGGGCTCCCTTTTTGTGATAATGCTCCGGTCTGAATTCGGCGGGCACGCGGTATTTCAGTTTCTTGTTCAAATCACCACCCTGGATCATAAAGCCGCTGGCGATGCGATAGAAGTCGGCGTTTTCGTATTGGCCGTCTTTGATGAGCTTGATAAAGTTGGCGCGGTGGAGCGGCGTGTCTTCATATAATTTCAGCCGCATGGTGCCGAAGGAGGTTTCGATGGTCACTTCGTTCTCGGGATTTTCCTGACCGTATTTGGTGAGGACGTCGCGGACGTTTTCTTGGGTGATGAGGATGGTTTCTTTCTTGCCACAGGAAGCAAGAAGGAGGATGAGCAATGCGACGATGGGTTTCTTCATGAACTGTGCTTTATAGATCAGCAGGCTAAATTATCGAACTGGCCTCCAAGCGCAAATTTTAACCTCATAAATTTTTAACTGTCTTCAAGCTGCAATGCTTTTGCAGTGGGCGCGTTTAAAATTGTCGGTGAGTGGATTTTATGGATTTTCGGGATACTTGATTGGGGATTTCGGATTTTCACTTGCTCCACGAAGAAATTACATGAACTTGAAAACTTTATTTAGAATCCAGGATGCATAAATCTGACGCTCATTATTTGATTGGGGTATTGTTGCTTTTTTTTCTTGGAGGTTGCCGGGAAAAAACTTCGAGTACCCATCCCTTTTTTGTAAAGACATTTAATCTCCGGGATAGCTCAGAAAGGGGTGCTTTCCAACAATATTTTTCAGACCATCACTTTGATACGGCGTCAATCCCGCCAAACATGACAGCACTCGAATGGCCGGACAAGATATCGAAGGTGAAGTGTTTTCTGGAAGACGATAAATACAGGGTCATTGGGACAAGCATGGGCGAATTTGGTGGTTCCATCTTTTTCTGGGATAAAAAAACACCGTATGCTTATTTTTTGAAATGCACAGAGCCATTGATGGTCGACTACCATAACGGGTATTATTATCTCACGGAACAGTATTGGGAAGCCTCTTATGGGCACACTAGAATCCTGAAAATAAAAGATCCAACCCGACTGATAAAAGTACTTAAAACGCAGCTGCCCAGAAGACAATCCGAGATCGATTCTATTGTTCGCAGCCAAGGTGCGTATGTGGAAAGCCTGGAAAGAGAAATCGTGCTACTGGATACCTCGAATGTGTCGGCGGCGGTATTCTACCCTTATAAGGATAAAAATTACTTAGTCTATTCTGCAAGGGGCGATAAGTCTTTCGAATTGGACACCATTTTCTTGGGGATAATTGAAAAAGGCGTTTTGATTCCGCTGGACACCCTTTTAAATGAATCCATCTCGACAGAGATGTTTGAGCCGACCCGAATAGTAAATGGTGTGTACACGTATCGTTATTCCAGGCAGGCATGGAATGGAGCGGAAGTCAAAATCATTGACATGAAGGGTCACGTCTTCATGAAGGGCGACACCATAGTTATTGCCTATGGAAATATCGATCGAAGGCGGTCGGACCATGCCTTGCTTGACGATCGCTTGTCAATTGTTGGGGACTTTAACGGTGACAAAGCGAGGGACACCATTCGTGAGTCATATATCAGTACGTTGACGAACAAAGAAACACCCAAACGAATAGATTCTGAAAACTATGGGCGCATGGTGAGTCTTCTCATGAAACGCCAACCCCTAACCAGGCTTTTTTCGAGCATCGCTGGAGTGGATACGTTTATTGTAACAAACCAAAATCAGCAAATGGGCGTCTACGGCCTTTCCAACCTGGGTGACCTTAATGATGACAAAACGGATGAATTTGGCTATATAGTTGACTGGGCCGATTATTCCAACCTGAACACTTATAGGATCATGACCCTAAGAGACAACAAAGTTGAAACACTTTTTACGTTCCCCATCAACGAAATGGTTAGCTTCGATCCTGACGAGCTAATAGACGGGCAACATCTGCTCAAAAAAATTGGCCCGAAAGCTATCCGGTATAGGTTCTATAGTGACAGCACAACCATTGAAACCGGGACGCACCGATTTTAGCGGTGCGAAATTAATCTCCCCCGCATCCCCCACAACTGCTGCAAGAACTTCCACAACTCGAACCACACGAAGAGGAGTCACTTGAGCCCCATCCGCTGGACGAATCGCGATAAAGCGAGGCGTCATAACTTTCCACCAAGGGCGCGATGGATGCTGACAATACAGGAGGTCCTAAAAGAAAAAAGCGCCATCCCCAGGCGTCTCGATTTTGTTCCTTTGGCAGAATTTCGTTTTTGTAAAATCTTGGAATCGTATTTATACAGACTAATTTCGTTAACCGTAGCAACTGAGACACGGCCATAGCAGTCATAATGAAAAGAAGTACGAGCAAGACGTCAACCGGCTTGCCCCTTGTCAAACCCGTTGAAAGCCGCGTCAATCCCAGCATAATCGCAAAAGCGTATACTGCAAAGTTCACATAGAATAATCTTCCAAAGGCTGTTGACTTGGTGAAATACTTTTTGAAGGCGTCCATCGAATTCGAAATGTTGCTGAATGCGGGTTTGCCCATCAATTGTTGTAGTAAGACTGTGTATTGCACGGGCCCCGAATGCTTCAACGCCTCAAAAATCGTATATTCTTCAATACTTTCGGGCCTCTTAATCGAACCCAGTTTTAACGTTCGATCTTTTTGGGTCACTGCGACTGAACCTGCATCTACAAGTTGACTCACATGACCGTGAATCACATTGGCCAATTTCCGGGTTTTTAAATACACCAGTTCCATAGGCGCCAGGTTATGAATAAAGGTGCAGCGCTCAAAGGCTTTTACAATAGCGGTGAGATAAAAGTAATTGAAGACAGTCAGCCCGATATATACAGCTGAAATCGAAAAGAAATAGCCTATTATAAAATACGGATTATTGATATGAACATAAATGGGCCTTAACAGAAAATAAAAAGGAACTAGAGACGCAACCATCGTCAAGATGCCGAAAATGACAAAGGTCCTGATTTTGAATCTGGACTTTGGCAAATTCAGGGCTTCATACATGCCTGCATATTCCCATATCTCCGATGGCTGTTGGCCAAAGGTGCCGGCATAAAATTTTTTTGTCCGCTCTTTGGCTTGGTGAAACTTTTCAAAATCCTCTCTATTGTGTGTGGAAGGAATATGTTGGATAGTCTTTCCAATAACCTCGCAAAAGTCGGCATACGATTTTGTGAAGATGAGATGCTGATGCCAAACCGTGTCCACAATTTCGGAAGGCGACACCATGAAACTGGAGGTCCCGGCCAGGTACATAAACTTTTTATATTCCAGAATGGCCTTGCGTGTGAAATCCTGCGTCCAGAAATTTTCGGCGGCGAGGCGGGTTGAAAATCCATACTCGCTGATGGGATCGTCGAGGTCGAAGGCTGCAATTTTTTCCCAGAGAATAGTATCCATAGTGACGTTTGCTTACGGGGTTATGCACAAAGGCGGCTATGGGCCGCGAATTAAATTACATGATGTGGGGGAATTTATAAAGGGAAAACCTGGCGACGGGGTTTTCCTTATGAGTACCCAGGGCGGGACTTGAACCCGCACGACCTTTTAGGGTCACAGGATTTTAAGTCCTGCGTGTCTACCAATTTCACCACCCGGGCAGGTTTTGCTTGTGGGCATTTCTTCTGACAACGTGGAGATCTTTTTACAAACCTCCTGAAAAAATAATCCCCTTTCCATAGGGAAAGGGGCTATTCTTTTGAGCGGGAAACGAGACTCGAACTCGCGACCCCGACCTTGGCAAGGTCGTGCTCTACCAACTGAGCTACTCCCGCAAAATCTTGGTTGTGTGTGGGTGTGATCGATTTGGGAGTGCAAATTTAATTCCGATTCCTAAATTTCCAAATTCACATCAAAAATCTTCGTTTTTTAATGGATTTAGACAAAAAAATGGGCACTTCAGCTCCCCCTCAAAGATCACGGTTTCAGGGCAATACACGAGATCTCCACGTTCACGTCCTTGGGCAGGCGGCTGACCTCTACCGTCTCGCGGGCGGGCGGGTTTTGGGTGAAATATTTTCCATAGACCTCGTTCACTTTGGGGAAATCGCCCATATTCTTTAAAAAGATCGACGTTTTAACCACGGCGCTAAAGTCCAGCCCGGCGGCTTTCAGGATCGCGGCGAGGTTGGCCATCACCTGGACAGTCTCTTCTTCGATGGTGCCTTTCACGATCTCGCCCGCCTTCATGGGGATCTGGCCGCTGATGAAAAGCATGTTGCCGGCCTGGATGGCCTGGCTATAGGGACCTATGGGTTCGGGCGCTTCCGCGGAATAAACAACAGTTTTTGCCATGTTTGTGAAGTTTAAAAATTAATTTAGCAGTCGCCAAAAATAAACAATCGTTCAACGGATTTAGCTTCGCGCATGAATATTTTAGTTATCGGTGAGCCCGTCAACCTGCAGGAATGTCACCAGAAATTTGGGGACAAGCACATTTACTCCCGGGTAGACGAGCATCGCGACGCGGAAAAATTTTTGAGGAACAGCGACCTGGTCTTCGACTTCATCATCGAAGAAGAAGTGCACCAGTTCGAGATCTATAACGAATACGCCGCCACGGCGTTCATCAATACTTGTAAGGTGAGCCTGGGCGAATTGGTTCACCTCACCGACCACGCGCTGGAGAGCACGATCTTTGGCTTCAACGGCCTGCCCACATTCCTGTCGCGCGAGGTCATGGAAGTGAGCCTGTGGAAACCGGAAGACGAACCCCGTCTCCGGAAAATTTGCGGCGAGCTGAAAACGGATTTCCTGCTGGTCGACGATCGCGTGGGGCTGGTCACGCCGCGCGTGGTGTGCATGATCATCAACGAAGCCTACTACACCGTGCAAGACGGCACCGCTACCCGCAAGGACATCGACCTGGCCATGAAGCTGGGCACGAACTATCCCTATGGACCTTTCGAATGGTGTCAGCGCATTGGTGTCAAGCATGTGTACGAGCTCATCGAGGCGCTGTATGACGACACCAAGGACGAACGCTATAAGATCTGCCCGTTGCTGAAGAAAGAGTATTTGAAAAGCTAGCGCTTGCCCGGCGTATTAAGTTATTGTTAATGCAGGAGGGCCTGTGAATTTTAAAGGTATTTTTAGCGCACATTAAAGAAGTTGGAACCCGTCCCACACACCGAGTCGAACCTGAACGCGAATCACAACGCATGGAATAACGTCCGCATGGTGCTGGCCATTGCCGGGGCCTTTGTACTGTTCTTGTTCGCCCTCGACCTGATGACGTCGTCGCTGCAACACATGGGAAAAAATGTGGCAGAGACCATCCTGCTGGCCACGTCAAATCCGTTTACGGGACTGTTCATCGGGCTGCTCATCACGGCCATGTTGCAAAGCAGCTCTACGACCACCTCGCTGGTGGTGGCGTTGGTGGCATCGGGGTCCATCACGCTGCAGAGCGCCATCCCCATCATCATGGGCGCCAACATCGGCACCACGATCACCAGCACCATTGTGTCGCTGAGTTTTATAAACAAAAAGAAAGAATTTCGGCGCGCCGTAGCCGCCGGCACCTACCACGACTTCTTTAATATCCTCACCGCCGCGGTGCTCTTCCCGCTGGAATATTATTATGGATTTCTGTCGTCGCTTTCGGCGTGGATCACCAGTTTCTTTTTCAGTCCGGTGGCCGCGCCTGTACAAAACAAGATTTCGCATTTTTGGGTGGGCTTCAGTCCGGTCATTGAATTTTTGATCCGGGAAGTGCCGAGTCCATTTTTTCTGGCATTCATTGCGCTGATCCTTTTGTTTTCATCCATCCTGATCTTTCGCAGGCTGATCTCCAATTTGCTGAAGGCGAAGTCGCCGGAGCAGTTTGGCCGTTTCTTTTTTAAGAACCAGTTCAAGTCTTTTTTATGGGGGCTGCTGACGACGGCGGCCATTCGTTCCAGCACCATCACCACATCTGTGGTGGTGCCCATTGTGGCCAAGAAAATAGCCAACCTCAAACAAGCTGCCCCCTTCATCATGGGCGCCAACGTGGGCACTACCATCACCGCCTTTATCGCGGCCACGTTAAACGCCAACACCGCGCCCGCCATCAGCATCGCGATCGCGCATTTCCTTTTTAATTTCATCGGCGTGTTGTTGTTCTTCCCCGTGCCGGTGATGCGGCGGTTGCCGATGGCCCTGGCGGAGGGATTGGGAAAGCTTGCGCTGAAATACCGGCTTGTCGGTTTCGTCTATATCCTGGTCACGTTCTTCTTCCTACCCTTCACCCTCATTTATTTCAACCGTGACTCCATCAAGACCCTGGACCTGGACTATGCCCAGACCACCGCTACCGGCGAAACTGCCCCCTATCGCGTGGTGATCCGTATCAACGTGCGCACGCAAACCGGGGAGTGGACAAAATATAACAGCGATGAACCCGGCGTCGAGCCCGCCTTCATTTATCCGATGACGGTGAAGAACAATACCTTGCTGGTGGGCAAACAGATGTTCCGCTTTAGCCGGCCGGGTTTCTGTTGGGATGGCGAAGATGAGACGGGCAAGTTCAAAACCTGCATCATGCAGATCGTGTCCAAAATGGAAATGGCCGGGCAGTCGTTCGACTCGGTGTTTGTCGCACAGGTCAACTATGAGAACGCGACCGATTCCACGGTCCACCGCTACTACATGAATGCCACCTACAATATCCTGCTGCAGCACGAGATCCTGGCCCCCGGAAAGGCCCCTCGGGTGGCTGAAAAGCTGACCCGGTTTGGGATGGAGTGATCTTCTCTTTATATTGCATGATCTCATTTACAGAACCGTGCTGAAAGATTCTATACTGAAATTTCTGAAACTGGATACCCTCATCGAACACCTCACGGGCTTCGTGGAGACCCGTATCGAGTTGATGAAACTGGAGATCAAGGAGGAGGTGGCCAAGGCCGTGGCACGTGTGTTGATCCTGGGCCTTTTGATGGCCGTGTTCACCTTGTTTATTATGCTGATGAGCATGGCCGTGGCCTTTAAGATCGGCGAATCCCTTGGCGCATTCGGAGGCTTTGCCATCGTGGCGGGCTTCTATCTGCTGGTGGGCGTTTTGCTTGTGTTGATGCGCGATAGCCTCCGCGAGACGCTGGAAAAACAGCTTGGCGAAATCATGAAGAAAAAGAAAAAGTAGCGCGTATGGAGTTGCTGGAATCGAATGACCCGAAACTGGAGTTGCTAAAAAAATCTGCCAAGCACCGGCAGGATTTGGAAGATGAAGTGCGGTTGATCTCTGCCAAAACGGAAAGGATCATCACCAACGCCCTCATCATCGGTGGAACACTGGCGGCCGCCTACGTGCTGGTGCGTCAGTTCTCTGGCCCCTCCAAAAAAAGAAAAGTAAAATCACAAAAATTAAAAGTGGTGCACGCCGCTCCCGCAGACGCCGACGATGTTGAAGAGGAAGCATCTTTTGCTCCCGGCATTGTGGCGCAAGTGGGTCAGGCCATTGCCAGCCAGGCCACCGTATTCCTGCTGGGTCTGGCCAAGGAAAAACTTTCGGAGTTTCTCCAGGGTCAATTCGATAAGAAAGAAGAACAAAAGCAATGAGCGTCCTTAAAACCCTGCGCGACCGGCATGCGCTGGGAAAAAAATCCATCGCCATATTGGTTGACCCCGACAAAGCCGAAGACCCCAGCCGGCTCTTGCAACTGGTGAACCTGGCCAGCGAAAACTGCGTCGACTTTTTCTTTGTGGGCGGAAGCCTCGTCACCACGTCGAACCTGGCGGAGGTGGTGAAGGTGATCAAGGAAAATGTGACCATTCCCGTGGTGCTCTTCCCGGGCAACTCCATGCAAGTGGAGCCCACAGCCGATGCGTTGTTATTTCTCTCTCTCATCTCGGGTCGCAACCCCGAGCTGTTGATCGGCCAGCATGTGGTGGCCGCACCCATCATCCGCAATACGAAACTGGAAGTTATTCCCACGGGCTACATCCTCATCAATTCGGGTCGCATCACCTCGGTGGCCTACATCAGCAACACGATGCCGATCCCCGACGATAAATATTCGCTGGCTGCCTGCACGGCACTGGCGGGCGAAATGCTGGGTCTTCAATCCATTTATCTCGACGCCGGCAGCGGCGCGGAAAAAGAGATCAGTGCCAAAATGATCGCCACCGTGCGCAAGTCGGTGAGCGTACCCCTTATTGTGGGGGGTGGCATCAACACCAGTCAAAAAGCGTTCAATGCATTGGAAGCCGGTGCCGACATGATCGTGATCGGCAATGCGCTCGAGAAAAATCCCAATCTGCTGATTGAGATTTCCGACAAAGTGTATGAATGGAACGAAAGCATTGAAGCAGGCAAATAGACCGACCGACATTCTATAAAATAAGAGAGGCTTCCATTGGAAGCCTCTTTTTTTTATTTGGAGATAATAGAATCAGAACAATTTTTCGTCCGGGGGTTTGATGCTGCTCAACCGGAGATAGACGGTGGTTTGTCCGCGGTGGTGGGTTTGGTGTTCGAAGGTTTTGGCCAAGGCAACCTGGCGTGTCATGTCCATGTTGAAGACTTTCACCATTTCGCCACCACTGGTGTCATTCATGCCTTTGGCGATGCCGATCACGTAGTCATAGCTGTCCATCACGGCGGTGGTCAGCTCGGCTTTGGTTTTGTATTTGTCGGATTGTTCCATCGAGCCAAAGGCTACGGGACTTTGTTTGCCCGCGGCGGCCGAGGACAGTCCATAGTTCGCTTCGGCAAGGTGAAGCATTTGCTGGCGGAAGCTGCGCATCTCACCGGTGGGTTTGAAATTGATGGAGGCATCGGTGGAAGCATCCAGGTAAGATTTTGTGTAGGCTTTGGCGCGCTCCCAGTCGGCTACATTTTGCGCCATCTGTTCCAGCGCAACGCGCTTGTTTTCGGCGCGGTTGAAAGACACGAGCACACTGGCCATCACCAGCAGGGCAACGACCGTGAGTACAATTTTGGTGGTTTTCATGACTATTGGGTTTTTTAGGTAGGGTGATAAAGATAGAGCTTTCGGTGGAATATAGCAGAAGCCCTTTATCAGAATGTTCTTGGTTAACAGACCTACGCCGCCGTACTTTGGATGAATAGTATTTGACCTATGAAAAATCTTGCAGTATGTTTATCCCTGATCGCCGTGATATTCTACGGATGCTCTCCCGCTGAAAAGCCGACCGAAGTTATGAAGATACAAGACCCACACACTTTTTCCGTTCCCGGCACCGCCACGGTGACGCACCTGAAATGGAAAGCCACCGTCGATTTCGACACCAAGACCATCAAGGCCACCGCCACCTGGCAGATCAAAGCCCAACCCGATGCCGATGTCATCATCTTCGACACGAAAGGACTGACCATTGAGAGCGTGACATTGGATGACGGTAAACCTGCCGATTTCAAACCGGGCAATCCGGATAGCCTGTTGGGAAGGCCGTTGGCTGTGCTCATACCGCCCGGCGTGAAGACGGTGAACATCACCTACCAGACCGCACCTGGCTCGGAAGCCTTGCAGTGGCTTGCGCCGGCACAAACTGCGGGTAAGCGCGAGCCTTTTCTGTTTACGCAATCGGAAGCCATATTGGCCAGGAGTTGGGTGCCCTGCCAGGATTCGCCGAGTGTCCGGTTCACCTATGAAGCAGACGTCACCGTGCCGAAACAACTTTTGGCGCTCATGAGCGCTTCCAATCCACAACAAAAGAACGAGAGCGGCACCTATCATTTTGAAATGAAGCAACCCATACCGTCATACCTGTTGGCGTTGGCAGTAGGAGATATAGCATTTAAACCGGTCAGTGCCCGCAGTGGTGTTTATGCTGAACCGTCGGTGGTGGATACTGCCGCATGGGAACTGGTGGATATGGAGAAGATGATTGCAGGGGCGGAGGAGTTGTACGGCGCCTATCCGTGGGAACGCTACGATGTAATTGTTCTGCCGCCCAGCTTCCCGTTTGGTGGCATGGAAAATCCGCGACTCACGTTTGCAACGCCCACCATATTGGCCGGCGACCGCTCGCTTACTTCGCTCATCGCGCACGAGCTGGCCCACAGCTGGTCGGGCAACCTGGTGACCAACGCCACCTGGAACGACTTCTGGCTCAACGAAGGCTTCACCGTTTATTTCGAACACCGGATCATGGAGAAATTGTACGGCAAGGACTACTCCGAAATGCTGGCCATGTTATCGCTCCAGGAGCTGAAAGAGACTATCGCTTCACTGAAAGCCGACAACCTGTATGGCGACACCAAACTGAAACTGGACCTCGAGGGGCGTAACCCCGACGACGGGATGACGGACATTGCGTACAACAAGGGTTATTTCTTTTTACGTTCGATCGAAGAACAATACGGCCGTGACAAGTTCGACGCCTTCCTGAAAGATTATTTCGCGGCGAATGCTTTTCATGGCGTGGACACTGATGGTTTTATACGCTACATCAAAACCTATTATAAAGACAAATTCTCCATTGCGTTAGACGACGCAAACTTCACTGCCTGGATCTTTACCGAAGGCTTACCTCAAAATTGCCCCGTGCCGGTGTCGGACCGTTTCGCGAAAGTGGACGCGTTCCTAACCCAATGGAAAGCCACCGGAAAAACCGACGACGCAGTGGCCAAACCATGGAGCACCCACGAGTGGCTTCACTTTATCAAAAATCTTCCCGACACGCTGTCACAGACCCAACTGAAAGCCCTCGATACTTTCGGCCACTTCACCGCCTCGGGCAATTCCGAAATTGTTACCGCTTGGTTAGTCAAGACCATACGATTTGGCTACACGCCCGCGGAGGCAAAGCTGGAAGACTTTTTGATCCACAACGGTCGCCGCAAATTCCTGAGCCCTCTCTACAACGAGTTGGCGAAGACACCAGAAGGAAAGAAAAGAGCGCAGGCCATCTATCAGAAGGCGCGCCCGAACTATCACTTCGTGGCAACAAACACGTTCGACAAATTGCTGAAGTAACTCTAATGTCCCGGCATAAATCCCTCAAACCTTAACCGCTTCCACTATGTCTATATTCAAGAAATTCAAATCGACCCTGGGCCTTTTGCAGACACTCGACCTGGAAAAGATCGGGAGACTCTCGCAAAAAGTAGACCTCAACAAAATGGTGGGGTTGGTGAGTAGTATGAAGGAAGAAGATCTGCAGAAGTTGATCAAATTCATGGAAGCCGGCAAGAAGAAACACGAGTTCCCCGAAATTGACGGCGACTTCTACGATCTGCACGATCTCTTAAAGCCAGACGAGCAAGCGATCGTCATGCAGGTGCGTGAGTTTATGCAGAAGGAAATACGGCCGATCGTGAATTCGTATTGGTTGAAAGATGAATTCCCACACCAGATCATCCCGGAATTGGCCAAGCTCAACATTTGCGGGCTCACCTATCAAGGCTATGGTTGCCCCGGCAGGTCCTCGCTGCTGGAAGGCTTTCTGGCCATGGAGATGGCACGGGTAGATTGTTCGGTGTCCACCTTCTTTGGTGTGCAGAGTGGTTTGGCGATGGGTTCGATATACTACTGTGGATCGGAAGAGCAGAAACAAAAATGGCTGCCACCCATGCAACGCATGGAACTTATCGGCGCGTTTGGTCTCACGGAACCCGAGGTGGGTAGCGGTGCAGCCGGCGGGCTTACCTGCACCTGTAAACGGGATGGCGATAGGTGGATCATCAACGGACAAAAAAAATGGATCGGCAACGCCACGTTTGCGGACGTTATCATTATCTGGGCACGCGACCTGGACGATGGCAATGTGAAAGGCTTCATCGTAGAAAAAGACTCACCGGGTTTTAAAGCAGAGAAGATCAAAGGAAAGATGGCGTTGCGGATCGTGCAAAATGCATTGATCACACTGACCAACTGCGAAGTGCCCGAATACAACCGCCTGCAAGAAGCTCATGGCTTTAAGGACACTGCTAAAGTATTGCGCATGACCCGCGCCGGGGTGGCCTGGCAAGCGGTGGGTTGTGGTCGCGGGGCGTATGAAAGTGCGCTGCGCTACACCAACGAACGCAAACAATTTGGCCGGACCATCAGCAGCTTCCAGATGGTGCAGGATCTTTTGGTGATGATGCTGAGCAACCTCACGGCCATGCAAACCCTGGTGTGCCGCCTTTCGCAATTGCAGGACAATGGCAGGCTCACGGACGAGCATGCGTCGCTCGCAAAAGTATTTTGCACACTGCGCACCCGCGACATTGTGAGCCACGCCCGCGAATTGTTTGGGGGCAACGGTATTCTGATTGAAAATGACATTGCACGTTTTGTGGCCGATGCCGAGGCGATCTACTCCTATGAAGGAACGAAAGAGATCAACACCCTCATCGTAGGCCGGGCCATTACAGGACAAAGCGCTTTTGTATAAAAATTTAAAATAAACGCTATCGCATCACGGGGCTGTGAAACACGCACAGCTCCGGCTTCAAAATTTATCACGCATGAATAAACTGTTTACGGCAGCACTCCTTGTGGTGGCCTGCTTGCCATTATCGGCACAAAAGAAGTCCGTTGTTCAACCCAAGAAAGCACTCACGGCCGACGCCTTTGCGATCTGGAAGGAGATACCCTACAAAGCCATCAGTCCCGATGGGAATGTGGCGGCGTTTGCCATAAACCCGCAAGACGGCGACGGCAAAGTGGTCTTCTATCATCTGAAAACCAATGCGCAGGATTCCGTCCGCCGCGCTGCCGAAATAAACCTGACGGCCGACAGCAAGTATGCCGTTTTCAAGATCAAGCCGCCGCTTCAACATGTGAAGGAATTGCGTCGTCAGAAAAAGAAAAAGGAAGATCTCCCGAAGGACTCGCTGGGGATCTATTCGTTTGTTTCACGAAAGACAGAGAAGATCGCGGAAGTGAAATCCTATAAAATTCCGGAGAAATCCGGGGGATGGATCGCCTACCAGCTCGAAGCAAAAAAAGATGTAAAGCCAAAACCGGAAGCTAAAAAACCGGAAGAGAAACCAAAGACACTGCCCGACACCGTCAAAAAGAAAGAAGTAAAACCCAAGCCCGCCAAAAAGAACACCGACACCAACGGCTACACGCTAAAGATCAAACGGCTTGCCGATGGCAAAGAAATTTCATTCGGCTTTGTAAAAGATTATGCCCTCGCCAAATATGGTCAGGGGCTGCTCCTGACCACCACCGGCAACGACAGTACAATGAAGCCGGGCGTGTATTGGTTCGATCTGAAAGAAGAGAAACTCACCCCACTGTTGGAAGGAAAGAGCAAACAGAAATTTAAAAACCTTTCCATAAACGAAGACGGAACGCAAATCGCATTTGTTGCCGACCTCGACACGACCAAGGCACCGCAGCGCTATCCGAAACTTTATTATTGGAAAAAGGGCGACCCCAAAGCCGCCATACTGGCCGACGAAACATCGGCATCGCTTCCCGCCAAGTGGATCGTGAGCGAACACAGCACGCCCTATTTTTCAAAAGACGGCACAAAACTTTATCTCGGCGTGAACCCCCAACCCGTAGTGCAGGACACCACGCTGCTCCCCGAGGAAATCGTGAGCGTCGAGATCTGGAGCGCCCGCGATAGCGTGTTGTATACGCAGCAGAATAAACAACTCGACGCCACACGCAAACAAGCCTTCGCTGCCGTGATACACCTGCAGAATAAAAAGCTGGTCGTGCTCGCCAACAAAGACATCCCCACCGTAGCGGTGGCGGATGAAGGCAACGCCAGCATCGCCTTGGCCACATCGGACATCAGCTATCGCTGGTCCGATTTTTACGATCCTTCTGGATTCAACGATGCCTACTTGTTGAACCTCAGCAATGGGGCACGTCAACAGGTGATCTCAAAAGTCAAGGGAAATCCAAATCTTTCCGCGAAAGCGAAATATGCTTATTGGTTTAACCTTGAAGACACGACGTGGTACAGTTATTCCATAGCCACACAAAAAACAGCAGCCCTCACGAAATCCCTGAAGACCTCTTTTGCCGACGAGGAAAACGACACCCCCGACTATTCTTCCGCCTATGGCGTTCTGGGTTGGACAGTCAGCGATGCCGCGCTGTTGGTATACGATCGCTATGACATCTGGTCGCTAGACCCGGAAAATAAAATCGCCCCAGTCAATGTCACCAAGATCGGCAGACAACAAAAGTTGGTGTTCCGCTACATCCGCCTGGACCCTGAAGAGCGCTTCATCGACCCTGCCAAAGAACTATTGTTGTCGGCTTTCAACGAGGACACAAAACAATCCGGCTACTACAAGCTTTCGCTGAAAGACAGCAAGCTTACCAAACTGTTGATGAGCGACCACCGCTATGCCGTTACCACCAAAGCCAAGAACGCGGACAAGCTTATTTTCACCCGCGAGAATTTTCGCGAATTCCCCGACGTGTGGACTTCGGATGTGAACTTTGCCGCAGCAGCAACAAAAAAACTGTCCGACGCCAACCCGCAGATGAAACAATACAAGTGGGGCACGGTAGAGATCGTGGAGTGGGTTTCGCTCGACAACGTTCCCCTCAAAGGACTCCTCTACAAGCCCGACAATTTCGACGCGTCGAAGAAGTATCCCATGATTGTGTACTACTACGAAAAGAACAGCGACGGCATCCACACCTACGTAGCACCGGAGCCGTTGCGCTCGTCGGTGAACCGCTCGATGTATGTGAGCAACGACTACATCATTTTCGTCCCCGATATTGTTTACCGCATTGGCTATCCCGGCCAGAGCGCGTACAACTGCATTATGCCTGGCGTCACAAAATTGCTTTCGCTTGGTTTTGTGGATGAAAAGAACGTGGGGCTGCAAGGCCACAGCTGGGGCGGCTATCAAACGGCCTACCTCGTCACGCGCACCAACTTCTTCAAAGCCGCCGAGGCTGGTGCGGTAGTGTCGGACATGGTGAGTGCGTATGGCGGTATCCGTTGGGAGACGGGCTTGAGCCGGATGTTTCAATATGAACATTCACAAAGCCGCCTAGGGGCCACCCTGTGGGAGAAGCCACTGCTCTACGTGGAAAACTCACCCATCTTTTTTGCCGACAAGATCGAAACACCCCTGTTGCTACTACACAACGACGCCGACGGTCATGTGCCCTGGTACCAGGGAATTGAAATGTACATGGCCCTGCGCCGTCTCAACAAGGCGGCATGGATGCTCAACTACAACGGCGAACCCCATTGGCCCGTGAAACGCGAAAACCGCATCGACTTCCAGATCCGGATGGGGCAATTCTTCGACCACTACCTGAAAGGCGCGCCCACGCCCGAGTGGATGCGCAAGGGGATACCTGCAGTGGAGAAAGGGATCAACAAGGGTTACGAACTTTCCGACAAGTAGGATTTTTGACTTGTCCTCATGTTCAGGCTCACCTCATACAGGGGTGAGCCTTTTTTGTTCTTCGCTTGATTTGACGCAAAGATTAATTCGCACTGGTCTTTTCTGAATCTGGAAGACGCTTAACAACTTGTTAATCGCCTACACGTGTCAAACAAACACGTATCAACTCAGCATGCGCTTTCGGCGGTTCAGTTCTCGCATCAGACAGGTCATTGAAAATTAATGGGCAGGCTCCAACCTTTCCACTACTTTTCGTGTCTAGAAATCATGACCCTCATGCACATGTTAACAAAGCGAAGAATTTTATTGGTCCTTGGGATCATTGTAGCGATCATGGTTGGAATGTACTCCGGCCTTTTTGGGATGACACTGCCGTAAGCACCGGGATGTCACCTTTCTTTAACGTGCAGACCTATCGCCTGTATCTATCCCTGAAATCATTTATATATAAATAAGAAAGCCGGCCTGTTGCCGGCTTTCTTGCTTTTAATAGCGCCAACTTTTTGTATCGACGCCCTTGGGTGCGCTTTCCTGTATGCGCTTCAATATTTTTGGCAGATACATGGTGTTGTAGCGAAGGCGTGAAACATAGTTGGGATTTTCATGGTCGCCGTTCCAGCAGTGTTCGGCGCGGTCGCCATAGTCCACCTCGCCGTTGTAGAACGGATTGTTGGTCTTTTTGAGAAAATCTTCCATGAGATAGACAGCGTTGTTGAGATAATAGTTGTCCATATCACCACAGTAGATGTGGATCTTGCCTTTCAGTTTGGGCCCCAGCGTCGCCCAATCGCGTTGCAGAATGTGGCGTAGGTCATAGTGTTCCTTCCAATAAGAAGCCACCGCGGGATCGATCTCACCCGTCAATTTATCAAAGATGCGCTTTGGATAGCCGTCTTCTCCCTGTGGCGAATACACCGCCTCCCAAATGTCCCACTGCTGCCCGGAGCGCGACTTGGTGCCGAGGGCCAGCTCCAGGTGGTTGCTTTCTTCCATGGTCGATTGAATCTGGCCGAGGTAATTCCGGTGCGAGGGCTTTGGCAATTTCTTGAAAGGCGCGTCGTACCAATAAGCGTTCTTGTCTTTGTAGATGTTCACCAGGCAGTAGGCGCGGAAGTCGATGGGGTCAGGGCATGCGGCAAAGCAGCCGTTGAAATCGTCTGGGTAGAACATTTGCACGGCCAGCGCTTCCCAGCCGCCAGTAGACCCCCCGTAGGTGAAACGCGCCCATCCCTGACCAATGCCACGGAATTGTTTTTCGATCTCGGGCACGAGCTCTTTCATGATGGCATCGCCATAAGGCCCCAGGTTGGCGGAGTTCACGGCATAGGAGTCGTCGTAGTATGGATTGGCGTGTTGAATCTCCACAATGAGGAAGCGGGGAAAGTTTTTGCTTTTCCATTGTTGGTGGAAGTTGTAGGCTTCCTGTTGTTGGAATTTGTTGTAGCCATAAATGCCAAAGCGGGCGGCATAGTCGGAGGTGTCCATCTTTGGATCGGGCGGGGTCTCGCTAAAGCCCCCGAAGTCGGCGGGGAAATGGCCGTGATAGATCATGAGAGGGTAGTGCGCGTTGGGGTGCTCGTCAAAGCCTTCGGGGATGAGCACGTTGGCTCCGAGATACATGGGTTTGCCCCAGAACTCGGTCAACAGCTTGCTTTGGATTTTGATGTGCTTGATGTAGCGCGTGTCCTTTGGCGGGTCGATGGGCGCGATCTTCTGATCCATCACCAGCTTCAGGGTTTGTGGTTTGGCGGGATCGATGGTGACTTCGATGGGCTTGCTATAAAAATTCCCCGGTTTGCTTTGCCATTGCTGGCCTTCACCCTGGTCGGGGGGAAGCTTCACGGTGTGACCCGTTTTCAGATGAAAGGTTTCGTAGCGGTTGATGAGGGCCTGTGCGAAATATTTTCCTGCGGGAACATCGGCCAGGCTGCGCTTGGGGAATCCGAAGGCCGATTCATCCACGGTGATCTCGTCGCCGGGCTTCATGCCTTCCACGTCCACGCCAAAAATGAGTTGGGCACTTAGGCCGTCGCCGATTTGAGCGCGGGGCTCAGAGGCATTGTTGTTGGCCAGCATCAACAGCAGCCGCCCGTCCTGGGCCTGGTCGCTCATTTCCTTGGTGAAGGAGATCGTGAATTTTGGAGAAGAAGCGCCCGGGGGCGATGAACATTGCTGGGTGACAACGACCACCGCGAACAACAGAATAAATTTTGCACGCATGACAGTTCAGGTTAGGTTTATGGAAAATAGACCTTGTGCACGACAATTGCAATGCATGTTCCACGGGTGGGAAAGCGTCCAGTGTCCGGCAACGATTACTGATGATTTGTTAACAAAAAGTACTTCGAATTGCCTGGGGAAATTCCTTTCTTCGTGCTTTACTTAGCGATTGCGTGATGAAGCATGTTCTTTTTGTGTTGATGATTCTGGTGATCTCCTGCCACAGCCGCACCCCCACTCAAAATGCTACCTACGATTTTATGCCACCCAAACGCCTGGCCGAACTCACCCACACGAAACTGGATGAGCTATCGGGTCTCGTGGCCAGCCAAAAACATCCCGGCTTGCTCTGGACCCACAACGACAGCGGCAATGGCGCGGAGATATTTCTTGTCGATACAACCCTTAACCTGAAGCTCACGTGTATACTGCCCGCCTACAACCGCGACTGGGAAGACATCGCCGTAGGCCCGGGACCAGACCCGGGAAAGTCGTATGTCTACGTGGGCGACATTGGCGACAACGACGCCATTTATCCCCTCAAATACATCTACCGTTTTGAAGAGCCCGATCTGAATCCAAAAAAAATCGCCAAGATCACCTCGCTCGACACCATCACGTTCCGCCTGGCCGATGGAAAGAAAGATTCCGAAGCGCTGATGATCGACCCCAAGAGCAAGAGCCTTTATGTAGTGTCTAAGCGTGAGAAACCGGTATATCTGTACGAGCTACCCTTCCCGCAGTCGACAACGGATACGCTGGTCGCGCAGAAAAAAAATTCACTGCCGATCACACAGATCGTATCCGCCAATATCTCCTCCAAAGGGGATGAGATCCTAATGAAGAACTACGAACACATCTACTATTGGAAAGCAAAACAAGGCGAAACAATCGAGAAAACCCTGGCCCGAATCCCCAATGAAGTCGACTACGATCCCGAGCCACAAGGGGAGGCCATCACCTGGGCGGCCAACGGCTCTGGATTCTACACCATTAGCGAGCACACCCTAGGTAAAAAAGTGTATTTGTATTTCTATAAGCGGAAATAAATGCAGAACCGCAAAGACGCTAAGAGCGCAAAGTTAACGCAAAGAAAAACCAATGGCATTTCTCTGCGTTAACTTTGCGCCTTTGCGGTTAAATCTTCTTCCCCCTCCACTTCCCCGACTTCATATAGAAGAACGACATACTAAACAGACACGCCCAGTACACCCACTCCGAAGCCCATCCATAGGTGATCGGCAAGTTCAAATACTCTAGCACCACAAAAATATAGATGCAATAGACCACAATAGTGATCAACTCAATCGAAAGATTGATCACCGTATTACCCGTCCCCGTCACAGCATTTAGCCATACCGTTGAAAATCCCATCATGATCACCGCCACCGAAACCACGCGCACCACCGGCAAGGCATGCTGCACAAAAACATCGCCCTGGTTATAGAACGACAGGAACCACTCGGGAAACAGATTCAGCAAAAGACAGATCACCACCGCAAAGCTAGTGCTGATCCCCATGATGCGCCGGATCAATCCCAACACCTCATCCTGTCGCCCCTGGCCGATGATGTTACTCACCATCGTATTGGTAGTAGAAGCAAACGCCCACGCAAAAGTGCCTGACAACCCAAAAATATTCCGCATGGTGTTGGAAATGGCCAACGCCTCAGGACCGTGGTGTTCGATGAGCACATAAAAGAACTCCCAGCTGATGATGCTGATGGCATATTGCAGAATGAGCGGCGAGGATTGTACCAGGATCAATTTGATAACGCTCATGTCGAACGCCGTCTGTGCGCTAAAGGCAAATGCCCGGTGAATGCCCTTGAAATGAATGACCGCATAGATCACCAGCAGCCCCGTGCCCTCGGCGATGATGGAAGCATAGGCCGCGCCATTAAAGCCCAGCCTCGGCAACCCGAAATGACCATAGATGAAACCGTAGTCCAGGAAGATGTTGGTGACCGTCTCCGCCAACGTTCCCCACACGAGCAATCGCGTTTGGTTGGTGCCCACCAATAAGGCGTTGCGCATCACATAGAGATAAAGCAAAGGCAACCCCCAGATGCGTTTCAGCAGGAAATCAATGGACATGGACGAGATGTCGGCGTCGTGAATCACTGCGGTGAGAATGACAGGCGCAAACAAATATGTGATCGCGATGCCGGCCGCGGCAAAAAACAACGCCAGCCACACACCGTGAAAGAACAAACGCCCGATCTCTTCCGGTAAATTTTGTCCGGCGCGGCGTGCGATGAGCGCTTGCAGCCCGTTGTTGAGCCCGTTGCCCATCACGGCAAAGATGAGATAGAACACACCGGTGATGCCGGCCGCCGCCAGTTCCTTTTCACCCAGGCCGCTCAGAAAAATGTTGTTGGTGATGAAGTTGATCTGAGGTACAAAGATGGCCAGCGAGATGGGCAACGCCATCCCGAGAATTTGCCGGTAGCCGGTTTGTAGCTTCAGTTCCATGAGAAAGGGTGTGGTGAAAGTGAGTGGTCTACCTCTTACGACAAAAGCCGCGCGAAGGTTCGCCGTAAAGCCATGTCCTGCGAAAAACCTTCAACAAAATTATCGACAGAGAGAAATCACACTGCAACTTATTATTTCATAAGGCCGTCAAACTTAATCCCAACATCATTCATGTTTAGAACCTCTATTCTCACGGTCCACGATCCGCAGGTTGGGAACACAAGCTGAGTTCTACTTCTTAATTATATGTCCTTTAAGCTATCGATAAAATCCGGCAAACTTTTGGAGATGAAATGCAAATTCGAGTAGTCCCTATCGATGGCGAGGCTATAATCGACTTCATTTTCGTGATCCCAGAAATACACATAGCCAAAGTCGTCACCGTTACAAGATATGCAAATCAAATTCCCGCCGGGATCATGAGCTATTGGCAACATGTGTACTGGCATTCTTTTATCTTCTATTTTGTAGATCTCGATATACTCCTTAAGATTATCGTATTTACCCTCATAAATAGCCAAAAACCAATCTAAATTAGAGTTCGAGGCCTTGCCATTCTCAGTGAACTCAAAGAAATTTGGCTTGCATTGTCCGCCATTGTACTTAAGTAAATGCTCTTTATATTCAACAGGGAAAGTTAACCCAACAAATTCTTCAACCTCTTCTATCTGTGACGCATTGAGTTTTGCCTCTGTTTGCGAAAATTCTAGCATGGCAATTTATTGTTAAAATGTAATGCTCCCATAGAGAAACCCTCCCCAGATGGCCCGTTTTTGCGTGAACACCTTTTTTGAATTCGCTTTCGCGGATAACTATCGCTTTTAGCTGGGGAGATACGGTTGCACCCGGGCATAGACCCAAGTGCCGGCCAACGCGGAGACGAACGTAACGATCGTCACCAGGTATCCGGCTCCCACTTGCGCGTACAACGGTCCCGGGCACGCCCCCGTGAACGCCCATCCAAAACCAAAGATCAGTCCGCCGGGGATGATGCCGTGATGATACGGCTTCTCGGGAGCGTCGATCCGTTGGCCGTCCGCGCTGCGCAGTTGGAGCTTCCGGATGATCCACAGCGACAACGCGCCCACGGGCACGGCCGTCATGAAGATGCCATACATGTGGAAGCTCTGGAAATGAAACATCTCCTGGATCCGAAACCACGAAATAGCTTCCCCCTTGGTAAGCGCCAGCCCGAAGACAATCCCCACCAACGTATATTTCAAATTCTTCATAGCGCCAGCACGTGGGGTAAAACAAAATAGCTGAACAGGATGCCCCCCAAAAAGAACGACATCGTTGCCAACAACGACGACCACTGCAACGCCGCCAGTCCCATGATGCCGTGGCCCGATGTGCAGCCCCTGGCGTAGCGCGTGCCAAAGCCTACCATGAAGCCACCTACCACCATCAGGAGGAAACCTTTTATGGAAAGTAACGTGTGCCAGTTAAATAACTCTACCGGCATCACGCCGTTAAGATTTTCGATGCCTTGCCGATGCAACAGGTCTACCGTGGCGGGCGACAGGTTGGTGGGTTCAGGGTTGGCAAACAATGTTCCACCAACGAAGCCACCGATCAAAATGCCGGCCACCAGGAAGAGATTCCAGCTATCTTTCTTCCAGTCGTAGTGCAGGAAGGGAATATTGGCCGGGTAGCAAACCGCGCAGATCTGCCGCAACGTCGACGAAACGCCCAGCTTTTTGTTGCCCATGAGCAGCAGTGCTGGAACGGAGAGTCCGATGATGGGGCCGGCCACGTACCAGGGCCAGGGTCTATAGAGGAAATCCATGCGGTTTGAATTTAAATCCGGGAGAAAGTTACGATAGCAAGTTAAAGTATTTTAATTTTCATGCCCTCTCGCCGACGCATTAAACGAAGGCGGGAATCATTAGGCAGATATGTAACGTAGAAGAGGAAATGAAAAATTCAAAGATCGCCATCATCGGAGGTGGAAATTTAGGAGCGGCCATTGCTGAGGGGCTCATAAAAAGCAAGTTTGTGGCTGCCGGGAACATTACGGTGACCCGCCGGAATATCGAAGCGCTGCAACCCCTGAAGACGCTGGGCGTGAACATCACCAGCGACAATGCCGCGGCCATCCGCGACAGCGACGTGATCATCGTGGCCTTGAAGCCCTACAACGTTCGCGAAGTGTTGGGCGGCCTGAAAGAAAATTTCAAACCGACAAAACACATCATCATCAGCGTGGTGACGGGTGTGCTCATCAAAGACCTAAGCGAGATCATCGACAATGGCGTGCCGTTGTTCCGGGCCATGCCCAACACGGCCATTGCCATACAAGAATCGGTGACCTGTCTTTGCCAGCAGGGCGCGTCAGAGGAGCAGGTGGAATACGTGACCGACTTGTTCAGCCAGCTGGGGGTTTCCATCAGCATCGACGAGAAATTGATGGACGCGGCAACCGTGCTTGGCGCCTGCGGCATTGCCTATGCCCTGCGATTTATCCGCGCCTCCACGCAGGGAGGCATCCAGATCGGGTTCGATGCGAAGACCGCCAACCTGATCGCGGCGCAAACGGTGAAGGGCGCAGCCGAACTTTTGCTAAAACTCAACAGACATCCGGAAGAAGAGATCGATAAAGTGACCACACCCAAAGGCTGTACAATCGCGGGGTTGAATGAAATGGAGCATCAGGGTTTCAGCTCCTCGCTCATCAAAGGCATCGTTGTCTCCTACGACAAAATCGGGAAGTAGGGGGGATGTATTACTCCGCCTTACTTCGAACGTGCGGGGCACTTCAGTGTGTTATAGACAGACATGAAATTTCTTCGTGAATATTTTATCGGGGACTATCTCCGATCCGAGCCGGACGTGCTGAAACAGGCCAGCATCCGGCTGGTGTTCAACATTGTCTTTCTTTCCGTGCTTTGCATGGTGATCGTCTTTTTTGTCTACCTGGCAGAAGGCTTTCAATACCAGCTCGTCAAAACCATTGTGTTGATCGTACTTTTCTCGGCGGCGTTGTTTTATATCCGCGCTGTCCGTTCCATCACCATCATTTGCCATATACTGGTGCTCATCTCTTGGGCCAACGACGTCATCAACATTTACCTGTTCGATGACTTTACTTTTTTCATTGCGATGATCGCCATCTGCAATATCATTTTTGCTTTTCATACGCTGGGAAGCAAAGCGGGGATCTTTTATTCGCTGTTACATTTCATTCCTATTTTTATCCACCAGTTCGGGAAATACAACGGCTATCAAATGGGCTCACGCACGCCCCAACAGTTGGCTTTTCTGGAGGTGATGGTCACCCTGTTCATTGTCACGCTGATCATTTGCTACATGGTGTATCATTATCATCGCGCATTCGAAGTGGCCAAGAGCAGCATCCGGCGGTCGGTAGAAGATCTGCAAAAGGCCAAAGAGCTGGCGGAGGAAATGAACCGTTTGAAAACGAATTTTCTCTCCAACATGTCGCACGAGATCCGCACGCCCATCAATGGCATACTCGGCATCAGCCAGGTGATCGAAATGGAAACGGACAATGACGAGATTCGTCATTATGTGCAGTTGCAACAGCAAAGCGGTCGCCGCCTGTTGAACACCATCACCAGCATCCTGGAGCTTTCGCGTATGGAAGCCGAACGAAGACAGCTTACCCTGAACGTTATCGACGTAAACAAACTCGTGCGCGACTGCATGACCTCGCTGGAGTCGTTAGCGAAGAACAAGGGACTGCAATTTACGTTCTATCCCTACCACGAATTGTTGCAGTGCCTCTCCGACGAGACCATGTTGTATCAGGTGGTCAACAACGTGGTGGGCAATGCCATCAAGTTTACAAACAAAGGGAAAGTCCAGGTCTACACGGAACGCATCAAAACGAAGATCCACATCCGCGTCAGCGACACGGGCATTGGGATCTCGGAGGAATTTTTGCCGCGTATTTTCAACTCTTTTGAACAGGAAAGTTCTGGCCGCAGTCGTCATTTTGAAGGCTCGGGGCTGGGCCTTTCCATCTCGCGCAAGTACATCGAGCTGCTGGGGGGCGAGATCCTCGTGCAATCGGTAAAGGACCAGGGCAGCCAGTTCGAGATCGTTTTACCATCCTATAAAAAATCATGAAAAAAAAGGTCCTGTATGTCGAGGATGACGCCATCAATGCGCTGGTGATGAAAAAATTGCTCGGCACGCACTACGATGTTAGTCACACCCCCGATGGCGAGACCTGCCTGGCCTTGCTCGCCACCGAGCCGTTCGACATGATCCTGATGGATATCAACCTTGGCCATGGACAAATGAACGGCGTGGAGATCCTCCATGCCATAAAAGGCAACCCCACCACCGCCGGCATAACCGTTATCGCTGTCACCTCCTACGCTTTGCCCGAAGACGAGGAGCGGTTCCTGCAGGAGGGGTTTACCGACTATCTGGCCAAGCCCGTGGATCGTAAATTGTTGCTCGATACCCTTCATCAATATTTGGGATAGGCCCTCGTTTTCTCTCTCCACTTTTCCGTAATTTCAAAACTTTAAAAAGAGCCCTTCCGGTAAATTTTCCGGCGAAGTATTCGTTTCCAGGAAGGCGCAAACACCACGGAAGCTGTTATTACGTTCAATCCAAAAAAAGCCAGCCATGCTAACGTCCACACGACCGCCCCTCGCCGAGCGTATGCGCCCCAGGAAACTGGACGAGCTGGTGGGACAGGAACATCTTACAGGCCCCACAGGGGTGATCCGCAAGGCCATCCAAACCGGCAACATCCCCTCCATGATCCTTTGGGGACCGCCTGGCGTGGGCAAGACCACCATCGCCAACATCATTGCCAACGAGGTAAAAAAACCTTTTCACACCCTCAGCGCCATCAACTCGGGTGTAAAAGATATCCGGGAAGTCATCGATAAAGCCAAGCTGTCGCCGCGTTCCATTTTATTTATCGATGAAATTCACCGCTTCAATAAAAGCCAACAAGACGCATTGCTGGGAGCGGTTGAAAAGGGAACCATTACCCTTATCGGCGCCACGACAGAGAACCCGTCGTTTGAAGTGAACTCGGCGTTGCTTTCGCGGTGCCAGGTCTACACCCTTCGTCCCCTAGGTGAAGACCAACTCATGGAGCTGGTGAACCAGGCCTTGCAGCGCGACGACGAGTTGAAGCAACGCAAAGTAGAAGTCCCCGAACACCAGGCGCTGCTGAATATCTCCGGAGGAGACGGCCGCAAATTATTGAACCTGGTAGAATTGATCTGCGACTCCATTTCCGGCGACGTGGTCATCACCGACGATCTGGTGATGGAGCTCGCGCAAAAACATATCGCCATCTATGACAAAAGCGGCGAACAGCATTACGATATCATTTCAGCGTTTATCAAATCTATTCGCGGCAGCGATCCCAATGCCGCGGTATATTATTTAGCGCGCATGGTCGAAGGCGGCGAAGACGTGAAGTTCATCGCCCGCCGCATGGTGATCCTCGCGTCGGAGGACATCGGCAATGCCAATCCCACGGCCCTGGTGATGGCCACCAGCACTTTCCAGGCGGTGAATGTTATCGGCCATCCCGAAGCGCGCATTATCCTGTCGCAATGCGCGGTCTACCTGGCCAGCTCGCCCAAAAGCAACGCCAGCTATGTGGCGATAGACAAAGCGTTGCAGGTCATTCAGCAGACCGGTGACTTGCCTGTGCCACTCGCCATACGCAACGCGCCCACCAAGCTGATGAAAAATATGGATTATGGGAAGGGCTATCAATATGCCCACAGCTACGAAGGCAACTTCGTGTCCATGGAGTTTTTGCCCGACGAACTGAAGGGCACAAAATTTTATGAGCCCGGCAACAATGCGCGTGAAGAAGAAATGAGGAAGTTTCTTCGTACGCGGTGGAAAGAAAAATACGGCTACTAGCTTAACTTCAGACATGCACCAACAACGCGTCATATTCGAATCGTCGCCCGCCTACATCCTGGTATGCGTTATCCTCGCACTGGGTTTTGCGTTCCTGTTGTATCGCAGGGACCACCCGTGGAGCAAAACATGGAACCGCTTGCTCTTTGCCGGACGGACCGTGCTCTCTTTTTTCCTCATGTTTTTGCTGCTGGGGCCGGTGGTGAAACAGATCAGCAATCTTTTTGAGAAACCCCTCTTCCTGGTCGTCTACGATAATTCGGTGTCCATTAAAGAGACGACCGATACCACCACGTTGAAGCAACTCCAATCCAAGGTAAAGGAAACCGAGACGTTGCTGTCGGAGAAAGGCTACGAGACGCGGACGACGGACCTGGCGGGAAATGAAATCGAGAAGCCGGTCTATACCAGCCCCGTGTCGGACTTGGGCGGAGCATTGAAGAAGATTGTGAACCGGTTTGAAGGCAGTCGCATCGGCGGTGTCATCCTGGTATCGGATGGGATCTACAATGCAGGGCTGTCGCCTTTGTATGCTTCGTATAACTTTCCAGTGTACACCATCGGCGTAGGCGATACACTGGAACGCACAGACGTGCTCATCAAAAATATTGCCTACAACAAGATCGTCTATCAGGGAAACAAATTTCCCGTGCATGTGGAGGTGATGGTAAAGAATCTTCCCCCACAAGCCATCAAGGTGTCGCTGCTGCAAGGCGGCAAAGTGTTGGAAAGTCAGTCAAAAGCCTATAAGTCCGAGAGCCTGCTGAGCTACGATTTCCAACCGCTGGCCAACGACCAGGGCATTCAAAAGCTGGACGTTCAAGTAGAGCTGAAGGAAGGCGAAGTGAATGCACGCAACAACCGGTCGTCCATTTTTGTGGAGGTTGTGGAGGGCAAGAAGAAGATCCTGGTCGTCGCCCCCTCGCCGCACCCCGACATCAAGGCGTTGCGCGAGGTGATCGATAAAAATCCCAACTACGAATTTCTGCTGCACATCCCCGGCGTGGAAGAACAACCCGCCAGCGTTTTGCGCCCCGATCAAATTGACTTAGCCATCTTTCACCAATCGCCGGATATGCGGGGCAAGACACGCGACCTGTTCCAACAGTTCGCGGCCAGTCCAACCGCGCTGTTCCTCGTGCTGGGCATTCAGTCGGATCTGCAGCTCATCGCCAAACAAAACATGCCGGTTCGATTCGAGGCACCTCCCCGGGACTATGATGAGGTGACGCCCGCCACCAATGCGGCCTTTTCTCATTTTCTTATTTCGGCCGAAACCAACACGATCATGTCCAACTATCCGCCCGTGTCGGTGCACTTTGGCAAAATAAGGATCCCGCCAACAGCCACCCCGTTGCTCTATCAAAAAGTGGGGAGCGTAACCACCGAGAAGCCTTTGCTTTTGGTAGATGTAGAAAACGGCCGCAAGATCGCCGTCATGCTGGGCGAAGGCCTGTGGCGCTGGAAGCTGAACGAGTTCGACCGCAGCGAAAACTCACAAGCCTTCGACGAAGTGTTCAGCAAACTGATGCAATACCTGAGCACCTCCGACGACAAACGCAAATTCAGAAGCTACCCCATCCAACAGGAATTCTCCGACACCGAATCGGTCGTCTTCGAAAGCCAGGTATACAACGACATCTTTGAACCCATCTACGGCAACGCCATCGACATCGACCTCACCGACGAGGCCGGCAAGCGATCCAAATACACCTACACCACCAGCCCCGGCAACATCCGCTACCAGATTGGCGGACTCAAGGAGGGCGTCTACCGCTACACCTCCAAAACCGTCCTCGAAGGAAAAGCCGAACAGGTCCGCGGCCAATTCGCCGTGGTCCAACGCCAGGCCGAACTCCAAAACCTCACCGCCGACTTCGACCTGCTGCGAAAACTGTCGGCAAGCTCGGGCGGGAAGTTCTATGAGGCATCAAAAATGGAATCGCTCAAATCCGAGTTAAGCAAGGCCGAGGCGAAAAGTATCATCCACACGGAAGAATCGTATCACTCCCTCATCAATCTAAAGTGGATCTTCTGGGTGCTCCTGCTGATGGCAAGCCTGGAGTGGTTCGCGAGGAAATTTTTTGGGAGCTATTGAAATGCGCGGCCTTCCAAAGTCAGGGCTAAAGCCCTGGGTTGTGAGGGGTCGGGTAACCCCGGCCTAAAGGCCGGGGTTATTCATTTGGCCGAGCTCTGGCTTTGGTAACTCGGCCTTTAGTAATTCGGGCCTTTGGTAACTCGGCCTTTAGTGGCTCGGCCTTCAGTAATTCGGCCTTTGGTGACTCGGCCTTTGGTGACTCTGCCATTAGAAATTCGGCCTTTGGTAACTCGGCCTTTAGTAGTTCGGCCTTTGGTAGCTCGGCCTTTAGTAATTCGGCTATTGGTGACTCGGTCTTTAGCAATTCGGCCGTTGGTGACTCGGCCTTTAGTAACTCGGCCTTTGGTAGCTCGGTATTTAGTAACCCCGGCCTTTAGGCCGGGGTCCGCAGACCAATCCTCCCTAGGGCTTTAGCCCTGACCAAGGACGCTGCGCACCCGACCCAACGTCCAGCCTCGCTCAACTAGATAGAATGTGCGACATAAAAAAAGGCACTCGTGAGAGTGCCTTTTCCTATTGGGAAGTGTGTATCGATTACTCTTTCTTCTCCTTAGACGACGCTTTCGCTTTTTTCACTTTGATGGTGAGCACGTCGCCCTTGCCATCGTAGTCGGCCAGGATGGTGCCGCCTTCTTCTACTTCGCCTTTCAGGATCTCTTCCGCTACCGGGTCTTCGAGATATTTCTGAATGGCTCTGTTCAGCGGGCGGGCGCCAAATTGATGATCGTATCCTTTTTCTGCCAGGAAGTCTTTCGCTTTCTCCGTCAGCTCCACATTGTAGCCGATTTGGATGATGCGGTCGAACAGCTTCTTCAGCGTGAGGTCGATGATCTTGTGGATGTTCTCGCGTTGCAGCGAGTTGAACACGATGATGTCATCTAAGCGGTTGAGGAACTCGGGGCTGAAGGCACGCTTCAAAGCATTTTGAATGGTGGTCTTCATGTGCTCCTCGTCGCTTTCGCGCTTGGCAGCCGTGGAGAAACCAATGCCCGATCCGAAATCTTTCAGGTCACGCACCCCGATGTTGGAGGTCATGATGATGATCGTATTGCGGAAGTCCACTCTGCGGCCTAAACCATCGGTAAGGATACCGTCGTCCAGTACTTGCAGCAGGATGTTGAACACATCCGGGTGAGCTTTTTCGATCTCGTCCAGCAACACTACCGAGTAGGGCTTGCGTCTCACTTTTTCAGTGAGCTGTCCGCCTTCTTCGTAGCCTACGTAGCCGGGAGGGGCACCCACCAGACGCGATACAGAGAATTTCTCCATGTATTCGCTCATGTCGATGCGGATCAATGAATCTTCTTTGTCGAACAAGTAGGTGGCCAGCACCTTGGCCAATTCCGTTTTACCCACGCCGGTAGGTCCGAGGAAGATGAAGGAACCGATGGGTTTCTTCGGATCTTTCAACCCTACACGTGTGCGCTGAATGGCCTTGGTCAATTTCTTGATGGCTTCTTCCTGACCGATCACTCGGTTGTTCAGCTCATCGGCCATGCTGAGGAGCTTGTTGCTTTCTTTCTGAGCGATGCGGTTGGTGGGAATGCCCGTCATCATACCGATCACATCGGCAACATTTTCTTCGTTAACCGTGTATTTTTCAGTACGGGTTTTTTCTTCCCACTTGATCTTTGCGTTGTCGAGCTGTTCGATGAGTTTCTTTTCGCGATCGCGGAGTTGAGCAGCCTCTTCGTATTTCTGGCTCTTCACTACGCGATTCTTTTCTTTCTTCACCTCTTCGATGGCCTCTTCAAACTTCACGATGTCGTCGGGCACGTGTATGTTGTTGATGTGTACGCGGGCTCCGGCTTCGTCGAGCACGTCGATGGCTTTGTCGGGAAGATAACGGTCGCTGATGTAGCGGTCCGAAAGTTTCACGCAAGCTTCGATGGCTTCTTTGGTGTAGATCACATGGTGGTGATCTTCGTATTTTTCCTTGATGTTATCCAGGATCTGGATGGTCTCTTCCGGTGTGGTGGAATCGATCATCACCATCTGGAAACGACGGGCCAGTGCGCCATCTTTCTCAATGTACTGTCTGTATTCGTCCAGCGTGGTGGCGCCAATGCATTGGATCTCGCCCCGGGCAAGCGCCGGCTTGAACATGTTGGAGGCGTCCAGCGAACCGGAAGCGCCACCGGCACCCACGATGGTGTGCAGCTCATCGATGAACAGGATCACGTCGGGTGACTTCTCCAATTCGTTCATGACGGCCTTCATTCTTTCTTCGAACTGGCCGCGGTATTTCGTACCGGCAACCAGTGACGCCAGATCCAGGGTCACCACGCGTTTGCCAAACAATACGCGCGAAACTTTTTTCTGGATGATGCGGAGGGCAAGGCCTTCTGCGATGGCGGTTTTACCTACACCGGGCTCGCCGATAAGGATAGGGTTGTTTTTCTTGCGGCGGGAGAGGATCTGCGCCACGCGCTCGATTTCCTTTTCCCGGCCCACGATGGGATCGAGTTTGTTGTCTTCGGCCAGGCGAGTCAGGTCGCGGCCAAAGTTGTCGAGTACCGGCGTTCTGGATTTTTCAGTTCCTTTTTTCTCTTTGCCGGGAGCGCCTGCGCCACCTGCACCAAAGATTTTCGAGGAGTCGTCATCCGGATCGTCAGTATCCTGGGAGGCCATAGGGCCTTCGTTTTGATATTCTAACATTTCTTTCACGGTCTCGTAGTTTACGTCAAACTTATTGAGAATTTGGGTGCCCAGGTTGTCCTGATCACGGAGTATGGAAAGGAGGAGATGTTCGGTTCCGATGAGTTGGGCCTTGAAGATCTTGGCTTCCAGGTAGGTGATCTTTAACACTTTTTCGGAAGCCTTCGTGAGCGGAATGTTCGCGAGGTTTTTGATCTGGTGTGTAGCCGTACCTTTGGAAATTTTTTCGATCTCGTTACGCAATTCATCCAGCGGCACACCAAGTTTTTTCAGCACCCCTACGGCCACGCCTTCGCCTTCCCGTACCATGCCCAAAACCAGATGTTCCGTCCCGATGTAATCATGTCCAAGGCGCAACGCTTCTTCCCGGCTCAGTGAGATAACTTCCTTGACCCGATTGGAAAATTTAGCTTCCATAGAGAAAGTTTAATGATGGTTAATGTAAATGTAAAGTATTTTGTGTGTTCAATGCTATTGAATCCTGAAGATTTAAATTAGAAACGTCTGCCGCTTTTTATTTGTTCATTTTGCCGTTGTGGATAGTTGAACAATCGCCGCGGCCTTGGGCCCCTCACAAAAGATCAGGTCAACGAGACTCAGGTTCTCTGCAAACGTATTGCCAAATACTTGGTAATAACGTGCCGGATGGTAAAATCTGCTAAGATTCACCGCTTTCTTCGGATTTATGACCGATCGCAGGTCTGAAATAGGTTGGTCGGGTGCAGGGGTATACGACAAACTTTCCTCTACTGACACATCCCAGTTCAACCACTTGAGACACATTGACAGCAAATCACTGTTGAGGTCATAAAGAAACTCCTGTTTTCTGAACAAAACCTTCTCCAGATCGTGACTATAATGTTCAAAAAAGGGCGCCTTGCCATAGGCCGACCGCAAGCTGCGCCAGTGGTTGTTGAGCCACTTCTGTGAATGATCTATCCGCACGTCTGCGATGGGCACCTTACCATGCTTGGCCGTGAGCGGCACGATGAGCGCCACCCGCCCTTGCACCGCATTGATGTAACACCGGTTGCGGTAGGTCTGCTTTTCGTAGTGCTCGTACTTTTCCAGGATGATTTTCTTCGCGGGCCGCAAGGCTGCAAAGTAGGCGATGGACGGAAGATACTGGGCTTCGATGAGGGTAGTCAAATGCGTCAGGTCTTTGTTGAAGCCAAAGTTAATGGCAGGGGCTCAAATTCTGGGGAAAAGACATAGCCTGTGTATGAAAACTTTAAAATTGACATCGTTCCCAGTTTTGAAATGGGCGGCTTTCCCCGTAATCTTGGTAAAGCTTGTTTTTTCCTATGTTAAGTCGATGGCGCCGTTCCGGTGGTATTACCACCTGTTTATCTCTTTGTGTCCTCTCCATTCTGTATTCCTGTCGTCATGAGGAAGAAGAAGCCGTGACGCCCCCGGTCACAAACCCACCAACGCAGCCTCCGCCTACCTCTGATCTCCCCACCAACCCTTGTGCGCCCACCATTTCACTGGGCTATACCGACAAAGTCTCCTATGCACCCGACGAGCAAGTGACGGCCTATCTGCAATCCAGCAAAGTCGTGGAACTCTGCCGACTGGATATCTATGATGTAAAAGGTGTCAAAGCATTTTCGATTGCCTCACCGCTCACGATTCAGGAATTAAATCCGGATCATCCGTCCACCAATGGATTTGGTTTTAACCCCACCATAAAATTCCCGATCCCGGCCACGGTGAAGAGCGGTATGTATTTTATCGAGAATAAGATTCCATTTATTGTCAGAACCCCGGAAGCCATAGACCTGCTCATTGTCTATCCTTCCAACACAGCGAATGCTTATGAGGAAAGTGGGGGCAAGAGTCTCTACTCCTCTTCAGACCGCCCGCCGATGGTTTCCTTTCTGCGGCCCATCGCGCTACAGCCCTTCTCAACGGTCTGCCTAACATGGTTTAGCGACATGAAGAATGTGAAGATCGGCTACGCGGCAGATAGTGACCTGGATAGTTACGAACGTCTGTCGAAAGCAAAGATCATCGTGATCGTGGGCCACAACGAATACTGGACCCGCCGTGGACGCTTGAACTTCGACGAGTTTGTCGACAAAGGAGGTCATGCGCTCGTGCTGTCGGGCAACACCATGTGGTGGCAAGTGCGCTACTCCGCCGACAAGACCGGTCTCATTTGTTATAAGAATCACGACAACGATCCCGAAACCGACGAGTTGCTAAAGACCATCGAGTGGACCAAAGCCTCTCTACAATATTCTATCCTCTCGAGCCTTGGCGCCGATTTTCCCCACGGCGGCTACGGCCTGAAAGCCGACAACGGCTGGAACGGCTATAAGATTATCGCTCCCAATTCTCCTTTGTTGGAAGGCTTAAACCTGGTAAAGGGCGATATTATTTCCTGTCCCACGTCGGAGTATGACGGCGCGCCAATCACCGGCTTTGACGGCGATGGCTATCCTGTTCTGGACAAGGCTGCGCTCCAATTCGAAAAGGCCGAGATCGTGGGCTTCGACAAAGGCTTCCGGGTGAGCGAGACCATTTCCACATTCATCGTGAGCCAGAAAACAAAAACCTCGGGCATCATTGTGAACACCAGCTCTACCGACTGGTGTTCGAGCGGTGGCATGGGTGGAGACTCGGGCGATAAGATTAAGGGCATTACACAAAACGCCATCCAAAAATTGCTGGCCGGCCAAACCGTTTTCTCGAACTAACGATCAGATGATCTTATCCACATCGCCCAGACCGCGGCGGATGATCGTGATTTCCTCATTCGTGCAATCGATAACGCTGGAGGGCACATTGCCCCCGGGGCCGCCGTCGATCACGATATCCACATCGTTTTTAAAATCTTCGTAGATCTCTTCCGGGTCAGTGGTGTATTCTTTAATGACGTCGTCGTCTTTTATGGAGGAAGTGATGAGGGGGTTGCCCAGCAACTTCACGATGTCGAGCGGGATGTTGTGGGCCGGGATGCGGATGCCTACGGTGCGCTTGTTCACATCCAGGATCTTGGGCACTTTGCTGCTCGATTCCAAAATAAAGGTATACGGACCCGGCAACGCTTTTTTCAGGATCTTAAAAACGGGGGTGTCGATCTTGCGCACATATTCCGAAATGTGGCTGAGGTCATTGCAGATAAAAGAGAGGTCGAGTTTCTGGGGTTTGATGTCCATGATCCAGCAAAGGCGCTCGATGGATTTGCGGTTCATCAGGTCACAGCCGATGCCATAAATGGTGTCGGTGGGATAGATGATGATGCCCCCCTTCCGGAGTACGTCCACCACGTGGGCGATCTTTCGGCCTTCCGGATTTTGGGGATGTATTTTTAGTAATTCTGCTGCCATGTTTTTCTGAAAGTTAAATAAATCGGGAAAATTCAAACCGCAAAGGCTTTTTTGTGCGGATCCAAAACCCTTTCCCCGGTGTTTTTACTATCGGTTAACTAATAACCTTTCACTATTTTTGAACCCTATTATCCTGTTATGAAGCCGAGCAAGCGCCTGATTTTCTTTCTACTGTTTTCCATTCTGGGGATCTCCTTCACCTTTTACGGTTTCCAGATGGTGTATACACCCAACATCCTGGTCGATAAAGAAAACCGCTTGCTTTTGGTGCCTGAAGGGGCCACGTTCAAGGATATCCAAAAAGAATTGCACGATGGCGATTTTGTCCAGGACCTTCTATCGTTCAGCTTCCTGGCGCGCATCATGGGCTACACCGACGATGTGAAGCCCGGTCGTTATGTGCTGGTGAAGAACATGTCGAACCTGGAGGCGATCAGAGCATTGCGGTCGGGCAAACAGGAACCGGTGAGGATAACATTCAACAACGTGCGATTGATTCCCGAGCTGGCCGAAAAAATCACGAAGAACCTCAACATGGACAAGGACGAGTTCGAAGCCGCCCTGATCGCGTTTGCGATGAACAACAAATACGGGTTCAACAAAGACAACGTGCTCAGCATGTTCATTCCAAACACCTACGAGGTGTACTATAATATATCGCCTCAACGACTGATCGACCGCATGCATCAGGAATACGAAAAGTTCTGGAATGCCGAGCGAAAAGAAAAAGCAAAGGCCCTGGGCTACACCCCCATCGAGGTCTCCACCCTGGCGTCGATCGTGCAGGCCGAAAGCATTAAAGAAGAGGAAGCGCCCATCATTGCCAGCCTCTACCTGAACCGTCTCAGCAAAGGCATCGCGCTGCAGGCAGACCCCACGTTGGTTTTTGCCGTGGGCGATTTCACACTGAAGCGCGTGTTGAACGGCCACAAGCAGATTGATTCGCCCTACAACACCTACAAATATCCCGGCTTGCCACCCGGCCCCATCAACATGCCCGAGATCAGCTCCATCGATGCCGTGCTGGATCACGCCGACACCAACTATTATTATATGTGCGCCCGCGAAGATTTTTCCGGGTTCCATAACTTCACCAACAGCTACGAGGAACACATGCGCAACGCCGCCCGCTACCAGCGCGCGCTCACCATCGAGCAGGAAAAAGGCGAGGCGCTGCGAAAACAACAACAGCACTAAGCATGTATCAATCCGAGACCAAGATTCGCGTGCGGTATGGTGAAACCGATCAGATGGGCTATGTGTACTACGGATTTTACGCCATGTATTATGAAGTGGCCCGCGTGGAAAGCCTGCGCCAACTCGGACTAACCTACCGCGAAATCGAGGCGATGGGTGTCATCATGCCCGTGCTGGAAAACAAATCGAAATACCTGGCTCCCGGTCGTTACGACGAAGAATTGAGGATCGTGACCACGCTGCGCGAAAAACCCAGCGTGCGCATCCGGTTTGAATACGAAATTTTTAACGAGCAAAACAAGCTCATTCACCAGGGCGAAACGCTGCTGGCGTTTGTCGACAAGCTGACCAACCGGCCCTGTAGGCCCCCGGCAGCGATGGAAAAAGTTTTGCAGCCGTTCTTCGCATGAAATTCAAATACAAACGACTTCTGCTTCAATGGAATCCTGGGTGGTTGCTTTTCACCTGGCTGAAAAAAGTGCGTTTCAAAAAACACGAGAACGTTTCGCTCTACAAAATCCTGAAGATCTTTCTAAAGAACCTGACCGACGACGAGATCCTGGACCGTGCCAACGGGGTGGCGTTCAACTTTATCCTCGCCATATTTCCAGCCATCATTTTCTTGTTCACGCTCATTCCTTATGTGACAGATTATTTCCCCGAAATCAACACCAACAGCATCATGGATTTTGTGGGGGAGGAACTTCCGCCCAGCATGTTTGACGTGATCTCGTCCACGGTATTGGATATAGTGAGTAACCAACGGGGAGGTTTGTTGTCGTTGGGTTTTGTGTTCTCGTTATATCTTTCCACCAACGGCATGATGGCGTTGATGCGCGCATTCAATGCCTGCTACCGGACCATCGAAAACCGCGGCGGAATTAAAACGCGTTTGATCGCCACGGCGCTCACCGTCAACATGGCTGTTGCGCTTCTTTTGGCGGTGATCTTACTGATTGTCGGCCAGTTTGTGCTGCAGTATGTCATGGCAAACTTGCCGGAATACGATTGGCTCACCGGCTTCACGGTAACGCTTCTTCACGTTTCGCGCTTTGTGGCCGTCTTCATTGCTTTCTTCCTGGCCATTTCCACCATCTATTATTTTGGCCCGGCCATTCACTACAACTGGCGTTTCTTTTCCATCGGATCGCTGCTGGCCACCCTGCTCAGCCTGGCTGTGTCGTACGGATTCTCCTTCTACGTGACAAACTTCAGCACCTACAACAAAGTCTATGGCTCCATCGGCGTGCTCATCGCCCTCATGGCCTGGATCCAACTCATCACGGTAGTGCTGCTGGTCGGCTACGAAGTAAACACCAGCATCCACGACGCCATCCGCAAAGAAGCCCTCTGGAACGCCCGTAAACTTCGCCTAAAAAAGACCTGAGTTTCTTTGCTTGCCCGCCGAAGCTTCAGCGAAGGAGGGCGATTCAAATTCTGAGCAGCACTACCCTTAAAAACTTATCCGTATCGTATCGGTATAATCTACCGGCACTTTTATAGGAATGCCATGATAATTTAATTTCAAAAATCCCTTGTAATGCACCTCAAATTTCTTTCCCCCAATCATCCCCAGGATCGTATCTAAAAATCCCAACTCTTTAATCGAAAGCTTCACCTCCAACGGCACCGAAAATTCCTTTTGCGCAGGGATCTCCGTCCGCAGTTTCTGATCCACCGTTGCCGCCTTCTTCCCATTCACCCAAATGTCGACATTGATGCGCTTCAGCTTGCCCCGCACTTTGTTGGGGTTATAAAAGACGGCGTTGGCCTTTAGCATCGGATCGGTGGAGGCGTCGACCACCACATCGCGGATTTGCCGCAACACGATGTCTTCATGCGGCCCGTTGCAGGCCGAAAGCAAAAATAAAAAGCCGAATAGCAGGGGAGTCCAGGGGAATGAATGCTTTGAAAAGGAATGCGTCATAAAGTTTACGTGTGAAGTTGCCATCGTCGTGGTAAGTATAGACATTCTATTTATAAATTTGTTACACATGAACACCCACTTTGATTCTATTGCCGACGGATTGGCGGAAAAGGGCTACGCAATCGCCGACGATTTCCTTAGTCCAGCGGAAGTGTCGGCCATTTTGAACCTCGACACGTTCAAGGCGGGCATATCCGAATTTAAAAAAGCCGGCATCGGCAAAGACCAGGGCCTGCAGATCAACGAAGCTATCCGTGGCGATTATATTCAATGGCTGGATAAAACCACCTCGCCGGAAGCCGTATGCGTGTACCTCAATCGATTGAACGAGCTCGTACAGTTCCTCAATCAAAATCTGTTCCTGAGCTTAAAAGATTATGAAGTGCACCTCACGGTTTACCCGCCCGGCTCATATTACAAACGCCACCTCGATCAATTCAAAAAAAACGACCACCGTCGCCTTTCCGTGATCTGCTACCTGAACCCCGACTGGAAACCCGAGGAAGGCGGTCAACTGCGCATGTACCTGGAGGAGGGGCAACTCGACACCCTGCCGCTGGCGGGCCGCCTGGTTTGTTTTCGCAGCGACCAGATCGAGCATGAAGTGTTGCCCGCCACACGCGAGCGCCTCAGCCTGACCGGTTGGATGCTCGACCAGTTGGTGGATGTAAGGATCTGATGTGACTCGGGGACCAATACCATTTGATAATCGAATTTTTTTATGGAATGATACGGCGTTTTTATTATCGGTATGCCTCACCTATTCGGGCATGAATAAAACCGTGTAACTTGCCTGCCGTTTTATGAACCATCATTTCAATTTTCTATAAAACATGAAGCAGTATTTTCTGAAACTCTATCAGTACAATCAATGGGCGAACAACCGTGTGTTAAGTGCCCTGACCCGTCAGCAGGTGAACGATGAAAAAATCCTCGGTCTTTTGGGCCACATCGTGGCAGCGCAATTTCTTTGGTTGCACCGTATCAAAGGTTTACCCCCGGCACAGGTGAAGCTTTGGGGAGGAGAGTACAGCCTGGCGCAATTGACATCCATGGCGGAGGAAGCAGGCAGGCTTTGGTTGGAGTTTGTTGAGAGTACCGACAATTTCAATCGCGAGCTCACCTACACGAACTATACCGGCGATCCCTACATCAACAATGTGGAAATGATCATGATCCACCTGGTGAACCACAGCAGCTACCACCGCGCCCAGATCGCTATGCAGTTGCGCCAAAAAGGATTCGAGCCCATCAATACCGATTTCATTACCTACGACCGGGTGATCACCGGCCAATGGAAGGAGTGATGAACAAAATCAAACCGGCCGCGGTTTTATGAACACCTAAACATAACCCTTATGAAAAGAATTGCACTTCAACTCTTTGCACTCCTCTTGGCGGCAACGGCCTTTGGGCAGGACGGCATCACGGTATGCCACACCTCGTCCACTGACAAATTTGCCGTTTTTGCATCCAACAAAAAATTTAACAGCGAACACCCCACACCCCTGCCCTACGTGCACGTGAGCCAGGAAGGCGGCAAAATGATCACCTACAAAACCGCCGACGGCCAGCAAGCCAACGCCTACCTGCTCACGAACAAAACAAAAACCAACAACTGGATTTTTGTTTTCCAGGAATGGTGGGGCTTGAATGATCACATCAAAAAACAAGCCGATGAACTGTTCAAAGACCTCGGCAACGTGAACGTAATCGCCCTCGACATGTACGACGGCAAAGTGACCGCCGACCGGGCCGCCGCCGGCCAATACATGCAGCAATTCAAACAAGAACGCGGCGATGCCATCGTGAAAGGCGCCATTGCCTATGTTGGCCCCCAGGCAAAGATCGGCACCATCGGCTGGTGCTTCGGAGGAGGACAGTCGCTGCTGGCCACCCTCAACGCCGGCAAACAAGCGGCGGGTTGTGTGATCTACTACGGCATGCCCGTCGACGACGTTGAAAAATTGAAGATCCTGAACACCGATGTTCTCGGCATCTTTGCTTCGAAAGAAAAATACATCACCCCCGAAGTGGTGAGTAAGTTCGAAGCCAACATGAAGGCCGCCGGCAAAAACCTGACCGTCAAAAACTATGATGCCGATCACGCATTCGCTAACCCCAGCAATCCCATCTACGACAAGGCGGCAACGGAAGACGCATACAAGCACACCTTGGCCTTCTTCAAAGCACACTTGAAATAACAGAGAGCATTAAAAAGCAAAAGGGAACTGAATCATCAGTTCCCTTTTTTGTTTTGCAAGACCATGATGTATCATCATTCCCACACCACGACGGAATTCGTTTTATACCACTCGGGATATTTTGAGAGATTCGCTTTCTCCAATTCATTCCGCTTGAGTTTTAGCGAGGGCGTGAGCATGCCGTTCTCTACTGTCCAATCGTCGCGCATCACCACCGCGGCGCCCAGGCGTTCGTAGGTTTCCAACACGGGATTAAGCTCCGAAAAAGTTTGACGGATGCTTTCCATGATCGCTTCCCTGGATTTGGATTTCCCCGCGGCAGAAAGATTTAGTAAAGCAATCGGCTGGGGAATCCCCATGCCCACCACGCAGGCCTGGTCGATGTCGGGGTTTCGCAGCAGTTGCAGCTCGATGGGTGTGGGGTTCACAAATTTTCCTTTGTCGGTCTTGAATTGATCTTTCACACGGCCGGTGAGGGTCAGGAATCCTTCGTCGTCCACAACGCCCTTGTCGCCGGTGCGCAGATAGCCGTCGTCGGTGATGACGGATTGGGTTAGCTCCGGGTCTTTATAATAGCCTTGCATCACGGCCGGGTGTTTTACCTGTAGCTCGCCGGCCTCACTAAAACGAACCTGCACATCGGGCCAGGCTTGGCCCACGGTGCCATACTTTACACTGGGCAGGTTCACATGTGAATACGCCAGATTCTCAGTCATGCCATAGGTGTCGCGAATCGTGATGCCGAGGCGTTGAAACCATTCCAATAACTCTGCGGCTATGGGCGCAGCACCCGAGATCACCCAATTAGCTTTTGCCAGACCCAACTTCTTTTTGATGGCGTGTTTTATTAAAGCACGCACGATGGGAATCTTTAGCAGCCGGTCCAGTTTCGGTTGGGGCATGGCTTCCAGGATCTTCTCGCGGAACTTGGCCCAGATACGGGGCACGGCAAGGAAGATGGTGGGTTGTGCATGCGCGAGGTTTTCACTAAAGGTTTGCAGCGATTCGGAGAAGTACACGGTAGAGCCGGAGTAGATCGTCCCCATTTCCACCAGCGAGCGCTCGGCCACGTGGCTCAAGGGCAGGTAGGAGAAGAACCGCTGCTTGCCGTTTTCTGCCTCGAGGTGTTTCAATCCTTCGGTGATCACATAGGCAAAGGAGGCGAACGTAGCCATCACGCCCTTTGGATTGCCCGTGGTGCCGGAAGTGTACATGATCGTAGCTAAATCATCGGCGCGCAGGGCGGCGAAAGTTGTCAGGGGCGCATGCTGGGCCACGAGCGATTCCCAAGTGGGGTAAGGCGTGCTGATGTAAGTAGAGATCCCGATACATTGAATACCTTCTGGAATTCCTGATCGCTGCTCATCCCATGTGTCGAGCTTGCCTACAAACAGAATTTTCGACTCACTGTGTTCCAGGATCTGGCGGATCGTGGCCGCAGTGAAAGTGGCATAAAGAGGTACAGACATGTGTCCCGCCATCCAGATCGCCAGATCGGCCATGAACCAGTGCGCGCAGTTTTTGGAGAGGATCGCAATTTTGCTTTTGGGGGGCAATCCGTAGGTGGACAGGGCCGTGGCCATGCGGCGGATCTCGTCGCCGGCTTCTTTATAGGTCCATTTTTTCCAGTGACCGGCGAGCGGTTGCTGTAGAAAAATTGCCCCAGGGGTTGTGGCCTCCCAATGGCTGAATTGCTGAACAGGGTTCATGGAGTAAGGTTTCGGGTTGGTGATGGCCTTTTGTTGAGGGGAAAACGGGGCTCAAACAAAAAAGACGTTTTTCAAGCTAAAAACCAATTTTTTGCCGGCTTTTGTCAACGTATCGTCGACCCCCAGAAAACCCCGTGTAAACCTTTTGTTAACGGCTTTTGACGGCAGAAACGGCAACCCTGCCGTATCTGAACCCGGGCTCAAAATTTGCAGCCTCGGAGTAATCCGCCCATTCACAACAAAAGTTTAACGATTCATGAAAAAAACACCCCCCTCTCCCAACACCTTGGCGGCTCGATTAACGTCCATCGATTCCTTGTATCCGTTCCTGGCGGGCATCCTGATTTTTATCGGAACCCTGATCCTGAGCAGTTGCAGCAAAGATGAGAACGAAGACTTTAGTGCAGATGTATCTAAGTTGGCCGGCACCTATGCGGTGGCCGATACCGATGAGTACGACGAAGTAGAAAACTATGAAGTGACCATCACCAAATCCAAGGATGGTGGCGCGAATGTGGAGATCAGCAATTTCGGTGATTTCATGTACGTGCCGGTAAAAGCCACCATCAAAGGCAACACATTCGACATCCCGCACCAATCCTTCAAAGGCAAGACCATGACCATTGAGTTATCCGGTTCGGGTACTGTTAGCGGGAGCAGCATAACGTTCAAGTACACCTTGGAAACAGACGACGACTATACGTTTGAACACAACTGTGCCGCTACCAAGAAGTAGCAAAACATCAATTCATTTGTCACAATGGTAGGTAAGGAGCGTGGCGGGAGTTTTCCTGTCGCGCTTTTCTTTTAGCGCTGGATCAGAACACAAAAACATTTTTGAGAAGAGGGGATGTCAACTGATTTTTTTCTGTGGGAAGCTTCACATACATGCCTTTCTGGAGTTGAAAACCAAAAGCCTCATTCGTATCTGGATCGACGATCCAATATTCCTTCACGGCAAATTTTTCGTAAAGGCGTTTCTTGGTGATAAGGTCGCGCTTTCTGTTGGATGGAGAAAGTATTTCTATGATCAGATCAGGTGAGCCGTGTACATGGCCCCTGACGATATGCGCATTTTCTTTAAGAATAAATAAAATGTCGGGCTGGACTAGATTTTTTTTCTCATCTAAATAAACATCGAATGGAGCGGCAAAAACTTCACCAAGACCATGTTGTTGAGCAAATAAGAAAAATTGCGCAATTAAACGAACGCTAATGCGCTGATGGTGGTCAACGGGTGATGGAGACATATAGATCTTGTTGTCAATAATTTCAGCCAACGTGCTTTCGGGGAGGTTTTCGTAAACTTCCATGGCGGTGAGGGGAGGGTAAACGGCAATGTTAGGCATGGTTAAAAATAATCAAAAACGTTCTGCATTCCTTTCAGAAACATTGGATTCTTTTCGAAATGTGCGATACTTTGCAGCATGAGCAAACCCGATAAAAAACTTTTCCTTCTCGACGCCTACGCACTGATCTACCGCGCGCATTTTGCCTTTACCAAAACCCCCCGGATCAACTCTAAAGGCATAAATACCTCCGTGGCCTTCGGGTTCACCAATACGTTGATGGAAGTGCTCCAAAAACAAAAGCCCACGCACATCGGCGTCGCCTTCGACACCGTGGCCAAAACCTTTCGCGACGAGATCTTTAAAGAATATAAGGCTACCCGCCAGGAAACCCCCGAAGACATTCGCTCCGGTATCCCCATCGTGAAAGAAATTATCCGCGGCTTCAACATCCCTATCCTCGAAATGGACGGCTACGAAGCAGACGATATTATCGGCACCCTCGCCTCGCAAGCCTGCAAGCAAGGCTTCGAAGTGTATATGATGACACCCGACAAAGACTTCGGGCAGTTGGTGAACGATTGTGTTTTTCTTTACAAACCCGCCTACATGGGCAACGCCGTCGATGTGCTCGGCCCCAAAGAGGTATGCGAAAAATGGGATATTGAAAATGTTTCACAGGTGATCGACATGCTCGGCTTGCAAGGCGACACGTCCGATAACATCCCCGGCATTCCGGGCTTTGGCCCCAAGACTGCCGCCACGCTCCTCAAGCAATACGGAACATTAGAAAACATTGTGGCCCACGCAGCCGACCTGAAGGGCAAGCAAAAAGAATTGGTAACACAATTTGGCGACCAGGCGATTCTTTCCAAAAGACTGGCCACCATCATCACCGACGTTCCCGTTGCCTTCGACGAAAATGAGCTGGCCTACAAAGGCCCCGATGCCGAAAAACTGAAGCCCATCTTCAACGACCTCGAATTCAAATCCATTTCGGCCCGCGCCTTTGGCGAATACATGGCCGATGTGCCCCGCGTGGCGCCGAAGCCCGCACAACTCTCCATGTTCGGCCAACCCGATGAACCCGTCGTGGCCGAAGTAATGACCGAACGAAAAACGCTCTCCAGCCAAACCGTGCAATACACACAGCTGGAAAACGAAGAACAACTGCAGGCGTTGATGGTGAAACTAAAAGAACAACGCCACATCGCCCTAGACACCCTTAGCGACGATGCGCCCAATTTTGATTTTCAATGGAGAGGGGTCTCCTTTGCCTATCGCGCAGGCGAGGCCTTTTACTTCTCCATCGACACGGCCGAACAAGCAACAAGGGCCGCAAAAATCGTGGCACCCGTTTTAGGGGATGCGCAAATCGGCAAAGTGGGTCATAACCTGAAGGCGATGATCCTGGCGTTAAAGAAAAATGAGGTAGCGGTAGCGGGCCCGTTGTTCGACACGATGCTGGCCCATTACCTGATCGAGCCCGAGGCCTCGCACGATCTGCCCATCCTTTGTTCGCAATACCTGGACTATGACCTGATGGAGACCGGCAGCCTGAAAGACCGCCTGTGCGAACGCGCCGACCAGCTTGTTCAACTGCGTGGAAAACTGCAAGCCGAACTGGAACAACGCCGCGTCAGCCGCCTGATGAGCGACACGGAGATGCCCTTGGTGTATGTGCTGGCACAAATGGAATTTGAGGGTGTGAAAGTAAATACGGAATCGCTTGGCAAGATGTCGGAGGAATTGAAAGTGGAGAGCGACAAAGTGCAGCACGATATTTTTCAAATGGCCGGCGCTGAATTTAACATCGGCTCACCAAAGCAATTGGGCGATATTCTTTTCGATAAAATGAAGCTGATCGAGAAGCCGAAAAAAACCAAATCGGGCCAATATGCTACCGGCGAAGATAT
>DATDAV010000002.1:0-145984 GCA_036525235.1 Chryseolinea sp.
TGTTACGCACCCGTACGTCACTCTCATATCTTATTGCTAAAATATTTACCGTTCGACTTGCATGTATTAGGCCTGCCGCTAGCGTTCATCCTGAGCCAGGATCAAACTCTCCATTGTAATAAACTTTAACATATCCGACTTTCATCAGATACATACGCCTTAACTTTCTTCACCCAGATCGCTCCAGATCAAATACTCGTCAGACTACAATAATTGTCTGAATTCCTAGACTCTCATTTATCTTTTCTTTTCTTAAAGAATTAATCACAGAACCTCAACCTCGCGGCTAAGTGTTCCGTGGGTCCGCTATCAATTATCATCCATTCAAAGAACGTTTTATCTGCCGAGGGGCTGATAAGTGGGGTTACATCTCTAATCTCTTATCGAGAACCCTGATTCACTCTGCTTTTCGCCCGATCCTTCTGAAAGGGGATGCAAAGGTATCTTTTCACCCCCACCTGCGCAAGGGGTGATCAAAAAAAATTATAGATTTTTCTCTTTCCGGTATACGGTCTGGGTCCGGTCGGGACCTGTAGAAACCAGCGTAATGGGCACCTGGAGCTCGGCTTCCAGGAATTTTATGTAAGCATCCAGCTCGGCCGGCAAATTTTGTTTCGAAATTCCGTTAGAGTTCAGATCGGTGCTCCACCCCTTTAATTCTGTATAAATCGGCGTAATTTTTTCGTTCACCAATTCATAGGGCACCATATCGGTGATGGATCCGTCGGCCAACTGGTATTTTGTGCATGCTTTTATAGTCGAAAAAATGCTGAGCACGTCGGCTTTCATCATCAAAAGTTGTGTGACTCCGTTGATCATGATGGAATATTTGAGCGACGGGATATCAATCCATCCGCAGCGACGGGGTCTTCCGGTAGTAGAACCGAATTCTCTTCCCTCCTTGCGCATCAATTCACCTTCATCGTCCATGAGCTCCGTGGGAAAAGGTCCGCTTCCCACGCGGGTGCTATACGCCTTAAAGATTCCGTATACTTCGCCGATGTGTCGCGGAGCAATACCCAGTCCGGTACATGCGCCAGCAGTCACTGTATTTGAGCTGGTTACAAAGGGATAGCTTCCAAAATCGATATCCAACAATGCACCTTGCGCGCCTTCTGCCAGAATGGTGGCGCCGGCTTTTAATTCTTTATTGAGAAAATATTCGCTTTCGATGAGGTTGAAAGTTTTTAGCGACTGAACGGCTTCTAAAAACTGTTCCTTCAATTCGTTCCAGTTAAACTGAATGTCGTGATCTTTCAGGATCTTGAAATGGATGTCGGTGAGCTTGTTGAACTTCTCCTGGAATTTATCCGAAAGAATATCGCCCACGCGCAATCCCTGGCGTCCGATCTTGTCCTGGTAGGTGGGGCCGATGCCTTTCAGCGTCGAACCGATCTTATCGTCACCCTTCGCTTTTTCGTAGGCCTGGTCCAGCAGGCGGTGCGTGGGCAGGATCAATGTGGCTTTCTTCGAGATGAAGAGGTTGGCGTTTACATTGAGATTATACTTCTGAAGCTTTTCTATTTCTGTCTTAAAGACAAAGGGATCCAGCACAACGCCGTTGCCGATGATGTTCTTCGTTTTTTCACGAAAGATGCCGGAAGGGATTTGGTGCAACACATGTTTGATGCCGTCGAACTCCAGTGTGTGCCCTGCGTTGGGGCCGCCTTGAAATCTTGCCACTACATCGTACTGGGGCGCCAATACGTCCACGATCTTTCCCTTGCCTTCGTCGCCCCACTGAAGGCCCAATAATACATCTACCTTAGACATCTCTGAATCTTAAATTTTTCTTGGATTACCTAATCACTTCTGCTTCCGTCTGAACGATTTGAAAAATGGCGTTCAGCTTCGTGATCACCAATAATTTCTGGACGCTTTCGGAGGGTTTCATCAAATACACTTCTCCGCCCTTGTTTCTGAACTTGGTGAGAATGGTAATGAGCACCCCAATGCCGCTGCTGTTGATGTAGCGAAGGCCCGAGATGTCGACAATGCACGTCAACGCTTTTTGCTGGATAGCATCGGTCACCACTTCGATCACCGAAGCGCCGGTATCTTCTCCGATGAGATCGCCAGACAGCCTCAGGATGAGGCTATTGTTTTTTATTTCGTGTTTGAAATTCATACTCCGTTTAAGTTGTTGTGGGTGGCCGCTTCCCGTTTGTTCTCACAATTCACCCGTGTGCACGATGCATATAATATGAGTGAATGGTGCATGACGTTGAAGTGCAGGATCTCCTCCACCGTGTTTTGTATGTTCTGGATCCGCGGATCGCAAAACTCGACCACTTTGTGGCATTCCGTGCAAATGAGGTGGTCGTGTTGCTTGTAGCCGTAGGACTTCTCGTATTGTGCCAGGTTCTTTCCAAACTGGTGTTTGCTCACCAGGTCGCACTCTACCAGCAGGTCCAGCGTGTTGTAGACGGTGGCCCGGCTTACGCGGTAGTTCTTGTTTTTCATGCTGATATACAGCGATTCCACATCGAAGTGGCCGTCGCGGGAATAGATCTCTTCCAGGATCGCATAGCGTTCCGGGGTCTTCCGCAGCTCCTTATTTTCCAGGTAGGCTGTGAAGATCTTCTTTACCTCGTCGTATATCTTGGTGTTTAGTGCCATTTGAAATAACGGGCAAAGATAGCAGGATAAAATAATTACGGCCTATTCTTTTGAATCAAATCGGCTCACTTTTACCACGCCTTCGACGCTGCGGAGTTTCTCGATGAGCTGCTCCATATGCCGCGTATCGTTCAAATAAAGCATGATTTCGCCTTCAAAAATGCCGGAATCGGTGTGGATCGACATGGAACTCATGTTCACCTTCAGCTCTTCAGAGATGATCTTGGTGACGTCGTTGATGAGGCCAACCCGGTCGGTGCCCAGTATTTTGAGGCCGGTGAGGAAGGCCACTTCGTGCTGGGAGGTCCACTTGGCCTTTACCACCCGGTTGCCGTGGTGGGAGAGCAATTCGGGGGCGTTGGTGCAGTTGGTGCGGTGTATTTTTATGCCTTCGTTGACGGTGACAAAACCAAAAACATCGTCGCCGGGAATGGGCGTGCAGCATTTGGCCAGTTTATAGTCCACCACGTCCATGTCTTCGCCGATCAGCAAAATGTCTTCGTAGCGACCCTTGGCTTGTTTGATCTCCTGTTCGATGGACTTGGCGTCAGCCACCTGGGCATTAGGACGGGCCCTGATGGGGGATGCGGGCTTGTTTTCGGCGAATTTCTTGATGTCGGCCGAGGTGATAAAGCCACGCCCTACTCTATAGTAGAGTTCGAAATTGGCGGGCACCTTGAAATATTCGCGCATTTGTTCCAGCAATTGCTGGGTGGGCTCTTCCTTGAGCTGGCGCAGCTTCCGGGCCAGTATTTCCTTGCCTTCCTCGGCAGATTTCCGCTTGTCTTCCTTCAGCTCGTCCTTGATCCGGGCCTTTGCCTTGGAGCTCACCACGAACCGCAGCCAGTCTTCGTGGGGCTTTTGCTTTTGCGAAGTAAGGATCTCGATCTGGTCGCCATTCTTCAACACATAGTTGATGGGCACCAGCTTGTTGTTGACCTTGGCGCCGATGCATTTGGAGCCTACCTGGGTGTGGATCTCGAAGGCAAAATCCAGCGCTGTGGCGCCATAGGGCAGGGTTTTAAGTTCTCCTTTCGGGGTGAAAACGAATACTTCCTCACTGAAAAGATTGCCGCGAAAATCGTCCACAAAGTCCAGGGCCGAGTGGTTGTTTTGTTCCAGCAGGTCGCGGACACGGGCGAGCCACTTTTCGAGGTTGGACTCGGCGGTGGTGTCGCGGTCTTTATATTTCCAGTGGGCGGCATAGCCCTTTTCGGCAATTTCGTCCATGCGCTTGCTGCGGATCTGGACTTCTACCCATTGGCCGTTCTTGGCCATGACGGTGGTATGCAACGACTCATAGCCGTTGGATTTGGGCGTGCTGATCCAGTCGCGGAGCCGGTCGGGATTGGGGGTGTAATAGTCCGTGACGATGGAATATACCTGCCAGCAAAGCGCTTTCTCATATTCCACGGTGGTGTCGAGGATGATGCGGATGGCAAACAGGTCGAACACCTCTTCAAACGGGATGTTCTGTTTCCGCATTTTATTCCAGATGGAATAGATCGATTTGGGGCGGCCCTTGATCTCGTATTCGATCTTGAGCTTGTCCAACTCGTCTTTGATGGGCACCATGAATTGTTTGATGAACTTGGTGCGGACGGCGCGGGTAGCGTCGATGTTCTCGGCGATGCCGTTGTAGACGGGCCGGTCTGTAAACCTTAAATACAGGTCTTCCAGCTCAGTTTTCATAGCATTCAGTCCCAGGCGGTGGGCCAGGGGGGCGTAGAGGTATATGGTTTCGTTGGCGACTTTGAGCTGTTTGTTCCGGGGCATGCTGTCGAGCGTGCGCATGTTGTGCAGACGGTCGGCCAGTTTGATGAGGATCACCCGGACGTCGTCCGACAGGGTGAAGAGCATTTTCCGGAAGTTCTCGGCCTGCTGGGAGGTGCCGTATTCGAAGACGCCGCGGATCTTGGTGAGGCCGTCGATGATGCGGGTGATCTTTTTGCCAAACATCTTTTCGATGTCGGCGAGCTCGATGTCGGTGTCTTCCACCACGTCGTGCATGAGGGCGGCGATGATGGAGGTGGTTCCCAGGCCGATCTCTTCCACGCAAATTTCGGCCACGGCCAAGGGGTGGAAAATGAAGGGCTCGCCCGACTTGCGTCGCATGTCTTTGTGGGCTTCCAGCGAGATGGTGAAGGCTTTCTTGATCAGCTTGGCATCGCCGTCTTTGAGGATGGGCTTGGCTTTGCGCAGTAATCTCCTGTAACGGTTAATGATCTCTTTCTTCTCCAGTTCGGCGTCTATTACCATTATTTACGGCAGATTTGGTGTGTTTGAGCGGTTTTTGTGAGTCGTTAAAAGTAAAAATGACTTTTTTCTGATAACAAATACAAACTATTTCTTATTTTTGAATATTCCATAAATTTGCGCCCTCCTTTTGCGGATGTGGCGTAATTGGTAGCCGTGCCAGACTTAGGATCTGGTGCCGAAAGGCGTGGGGGTTCGAGTCCCTCCATCCGCACCATTGAACCCTTGATGTTCGTTTCTTTAATCAGCACGGGCGTTGAGGGTTCTTGGTTTATCTGGTAAAACAATAAACAACTTAAACTTTGGAAATTACATTAGACAAAAAGAACAACACCGAAGGTTTAATTAAAATTAAATTAACCGAAGGTGATTATCAACCCAACGTTGAAGAAAAAGTAAAAGATTACGCTCGTAAAGCAAACATCAAAGGTTTCCGTCAAGGAAAGGTTCCTACCGGCGTGATCCGGAAAATGTTTGGCAAATCCATCCTCGTGGACGAGATCAATCATCTGCTTTCACACAAGCTTTCCGACTATATAAAAGAAAATAATCTCAAGATCTTGGGCGAGCCCCTTCCCAACACAGAGAAGGCCTTGACCATCGACTGGGATGTTCAAAAGAATTTTGAGTTCGAATACCAGATCGGCATGGTGGACGATTTCCCGTACGACCTTTCTCCCAAAGTGAAAGTACAATCGTACCCGATCGAGGTGGACCAAAAGACCATCGATGAAACCGTGAACGACCTGAAGAAGCGTTTCGGCAAAGTGAACTATCCCGAAGTGAGCGACGCCGACGACAACCTGTTCGGTCCCCTGAAAGCAGCTGAAGGTGACTTTGCCCGTGAGCAATCCTTCATCGCCGTAGATAAAGTAGAGAAGAAAGAGCAGAAGAAATTTATCGGCGCGAAGAAAGGCGATACCATCGAGTTTGACATCGACAAAGTTTTTAGCGACGAGAACCTGAAAGCCCAAGTGTTGGGATTGTCTCCCGAAGAAGCGAAAGCCGTTAAAGGAAAATACATTCTTACCGTTGAAACCATCAGCCGCACCGAACCCGCCGAATTGAACATCGAATTGTTCGACCGCGTGTTTGGCAAGGATGCTGTGACGGATGAAGCGGGGTTTATTGCCAAGATCAAGGAAACGATCGGCGAGAACTACAAGCGCGAGTCGGACCACTTCCTGGAACACCACATCGAAGATCATTTCGTGGCCAACACGTCCATCAACCTGCCCGACGATTTCCTGAAGGCCTGGTTGAAATCCAGCAGCCAAGGTCAGGTGACTGACGAAGTGCTGGGCCAGGAATTTGAAGCCTACAAGCGCGGTCTGAAGTGGGACCTTGTGAAAAACCGCATCGCCGACGACAACAAGATCACTGTGGAAGCCGACGAAGTTCGCGCCAAAGCCAAGGATCTCATCATCTCACAATTCGGTGGCCACGCTTTTGCTGAACAGCTCGGCGACAAGCTCGACGCCATCGCCGACAACTATCTTCAGAACGAGAATGGCCAGAACTTCATGAAGCTCTACAACCAACTGCGTTCGGAGAAGATCCTGAAGTACATCCGCGAGCACATCACCGTACAGGAAAAGAAAGTGACCGTGGACGAGTTCAAGAAGATCGTAGAAGAACACAAGCACTAGACCTTGCGCCTTTTCTTTGCGTCTTTGCGCCTCCGCGGTGAAAATTTGAACCGCAGAGGCGCAAAGACGCAAAGGAGATGCAAAGACAGGCCGGGGTACAATAAAATAATAACTTTACACGACTATGGTTTTAGGGCAACCTAAAACCATTTTCTTTTTAAGGGGGTTATAGGGTTGTATTTTAGCATCAGGATGCCTATGATTGTCTACCGGCGGGCAATCGCACCGGTTTCCTACCCATTTTAAAAATCGTATCGTAAACCTCAAATTATGGACTATAACAATGAATTCAGAAAGTATGCTGTTCACCACATGGGCATGAGCGGCAATACAATCGACAGTTACGCACAAAAAATCCAAAACATGACCCAGTACGTCATCGAAGAACGTCCTGGGAATTTCCGCGCCATCGACGTGTTCACGCGGCTTATCTCTGACCGTATTATCTTCTTAGGCATGGGCATCGACGACCAGATCGCCAACCTCATCACGGCCCAATTGCTGTTTTTGGAGTCGTCGGACCCCAAGAAGGACATTATTATGTACATCAATAGCCCGGGTGGGTCAGTTTATGCTGGTTTGGGCATCTACGACACCATGCAGTATGTGAACCCCGATGTGGCCACCATCTGTACGGGTCTGGCCGCCTCCATGGGCGCCGTGTTGCTCACCGCCGGTGCAGCCAAGAAAAGATCGGGTCTGCCCCATTCCCGCATCATGATCCACCAGCCCATGAGCGGCATGCAGGGTCAGGCGTCGGACATGGAAATCAGCCTGAAACAAACGTTGGAGGTGAAAAAAGACCTCTATAACATCATCGCCAAACACAGCAACCAGAAGTACGAAAAGATCGAAAAAGACTCGGATCGCGACTACTGGATGCGTTCGATTGAGGCCAAAGAGTACGGCCTGATCGACGAAGTGCTGGAGCGCAAAAAGATCTGATCCTTTTCGCCCCATATCCGTTTCACACCGATGTGCCAAATATTCACTACTTTTGCAGTGAGTTTGGCACATCGGTTTTATTTTAAAATCCTTTAAGTTATGGCTGAAGTTACCTGTTCATTTTGCGGCAGAAGCAAGAAAGACGTTGACCTGATGATCTCCGGCATCCACGCGCACATTTGCGACAAGTGCGTGACCCAGGCAAACCAAATCCTGGGCGAGGAGAAGAAAAGCAAGACCGAAGCCGGTTTTTCCCCCAATTTCAAGCTCATCAAACCCATGGAAATCAAAAAATTCCTGGATGAGTATGTGATTGGTCAGGATGAGGCAAAAAAGATCATGTCGGTGGCCGTCTACAACCATTACAAACGGTTGATGCAGCGGAAACTGGACAACGATGTGATGATCGAGAAGTCGAACATCATCATGGCCGGCGAAACCGGTACCGGTAAAACCTACCTGGCCCGCACCCTGGCCAAACTGTTGCAAGTTCCCTTCTGTATTGCCGACGCTACCGTGTTGACGGAAGCCGGCTATGTGGGTGAAGACGTAGAAAGTATTTTGACCCGCCTTTTGCAGGCGGCTGATTATAATGTAGAGGCTGCGGAACGCGGTATTGTTTATATCGATGAGATCGATAAGATCGCCCGTAAGTCGGACAATCCCTCCATCACCCGCGATGTGAGTGGCGAAGGCGTTCAACAAGCTTTGTTGAAATTGCTGGAAGGCACGGCAGTTAACGTTCCACCCCAAGGTGGACGGAAACATCCGGACCAGAAAATGATCACGGTGAATACCGAAAACATCCTGTTCATTTGTGGTGGTGCGTTTGAAGGCATCTCGCGTTTCATTGCCAACCGTCTGAATACACGGCCCCTCGGCTTTGTAGCCGGCAGCGACAACGCGCATCCCGGTTTGGACAAAGACAACCTGTTGCAATTTATCACCGCACAGGATCTGAAGAGCTTTGGTCTGATCCCGGAATTGATCGGACGTCTCCCCGTGGTATCGTTCCTGAATCCTTTGGATAGCGAAGCGCTCCGGAAGATCCTGACCGAGCCCAAGAATGCTTTGATGAAGCAGTACAAGAAGTTGTTTGATATGGAGAATATCGAGCTGGAGTTCAAAGATGGCGCGATTGATTTCATCGTCGAGAAAGCGATGGAGTTCAAGTTGGGTGCACGCGGTTTGCGTAGCATCTGCGAGGCGATCATCAATGATGCGATGTTCGAGTTGCCTTCGGAGAAGAATTTGGATCGCCTGGTGATTACGCGGGCGTATGCAGAGGAGAAATTTAGCAAGTCGCAATACAGCAAGTTGAAGGTGGCGTAGTGGTTATGCTACCGCATAGAGAGGGAAGCGCGTTTTCTGAAACCGGCTTCCCTTTTTTATTTTTTCTGAACAATCACGCATGAGGTTCCTTTTGAAGATCGCCGTATTCCTGGTACTGGCCTACCTCCTCGTTGTTTTGCTGGCCTACCTGTTGCAAACGAAATTGCTTTTTCATCCTACCAAGCTTCGTTCCGATTTTAAATTCCACACCGACAGCGAGCACGAAGAAGTTTTTCTGGCCTCACCCGACGGCGAAAAGATCAACGGGCTGTTTTTCCCTGCGCCCAGCGACAAGGTGATCTTGTATTTTCACGGCAATGCCGGAAGCCTGGAAGACTGGCAATTTGTCTATCACGACTTTGAGTCGCTGGGCTTTAACTTTTTCATTATTGATTACCGCGGCTACGGAAAGAGCACAGGCAATATCTCGGAAGCGGGCTTTTACCAGGATGCACAGGCTGCTTATGACTTCTTGCTGGCCAGAGGCTTCGAAGCAGACCATATCGTGGTGTACGGACGATCGATCGGCTCGGGTGTTGCCGTTCATCTGGCGACCCACCAGCAAATCGCGGCGTTGATTTTGGAATCACCCTATACCAGTGTTGAACAATTGGCAATTGAAAAATATCGCTACCTTTTTCCTTCGCTCTATCTACGTTACCGTTTTGATAACCTCAACAAAATCAATGCCGTGAAGGCACCCTTGCTGGTGATCCATGGCCGGCGTGATGATCTCATTCCCTTTCCGCATGGCCAGGCCCTGTATGATGTGTTCGACGGCAAGAAGCAATTGATTGCCGTGGAGGATGGTCATCATAACGATTTGAGCGAATTTCCACAGTTCCTTCCGGAGATTCTCAGCTTCCTGCGCGCGAATGTAGCGCGATGACCCGTATCATGGCTTTGATTATGATTTGAAGCGATTTCTAAAAGATTGCTTCACGCCCTGATGAACCCCTGCGTAGAAAACCAGGCTCTTGCCCTTTGTCACCTGGATGAGGGACCGCACTTTGGAATGGAGATCTTTTCGGATGATCCACCGATAGACTGCCATCTTCATTGTCGGGAAATTTCTCTCCAGTCTTTCTTTGATTACTTTCGTCACGATTTCAAAGACGATAAACCCAAAGACTATGGATATGATCCATTCCAATTGGTGAAATGTTTCTTTGTTGACGATCGTCTTTTTTGCCGTCAGTCCCCACAGATTTCTGATGCTCCGCGTTTCGAAGAAATGTGACACAAGACCTGTTGCCGATACGCCGATCAGGAAGCCGGCAAAGTTGCCGGTTAGCTGTTCATATAAGTATCTTAAAACGGTTTTTATACTTATGTTCTTCATATGGAATGGACGGTTGAATTCACTTAAAGTAATATCAATATTGCCGTTGAATTACTTTAGATTCATTCAAATTCTTACATCCCTTTGAAAAGCACAAATGACGGGAGCGACGTGGCCAAGGTAAAGACTCTTCCGGAAAAGGCTCCCGTTTCTTACTGCTATCCGGGTATTACAAACGAAACGCCTGGTCGCACACGCAACCAAGCAGCCAGACGAAAAAGCAATTTAAAAAAAAGAACGGGCACATGGCCCGTCCTAAGTACTATCACCGATAGTTAGATCGATAGCTTTTGAACTTCTTTATCCCTTCACAAATTCAGCATTGGTGCTGATTTCAACTTCATCGCTTACGACGGCTCCCGGTACAGTGGCGCCGATGGCGAAATCAGAGCGCTTTATTATTCCGCTTACCTTGAAGCCCGCGATGGTCTTCTTGGTGTAAGGGTGAACAGCCGTTCCATTGAGGGTTACGTCCAGTACCACTTTCTTTGTTACGCCGTGCATCGTCAGGTCGCCTTCCACTTTATATTTTTTGTCGGCTACCTTTTTGAAGGAGGTACTCTTGAAGGTGAGCGTTGTGAATTTCGCTACGTCAAAAAAATCGGGGCTCTTCAGGTGGCCATCGCGCTTTTCGTCGTCAGTATCAATGGAGTTGATGTCGGCCGAAAGCTCCACCACTGCGTTGGAGAAGTCATCCGTTGCCGACGTTATTTTGGCATCGAAAGCTTTGAAATTGCCCTCCACGTTGGAGACCATTAAATGCGTTACGCTGAATCCAAGTTTAGCATGAGCTTTATCCAGTGACCAGGTTTGTGCAAGGGCAGCCTGGAATGAGAGCGACAACAAAACAACGAAAAATGCAATATTCTTTTTCATAGATACTTTTTAGTTTTTTTAAAGTGGCACAAAACTATCTACATTTGCTATACATAAGTAATCACTATACTTAAGTATACCGGTATACTTAAGTATACCAGCTAACAAAAAGATGCTATGGTAAGAATATCAGAACTGGAACAGGTGAAGAAATGCTCGGGAACGTATGTGTTGGCGGTGAATGACACCCTGAACGTGATCAACGGCAAATGGAAGTTACCCATTATCGGCTCGCTGCACTTTGGAAAGAAAAGGTTTAAAGAGCTCGCGCGGGAGATCCCGAAAATAACGCCCCGCATGCTGTCGAAGGAATTGAAAGACCTCGAAGTGAATGGGATCGTGACCCGAACCGTGCACGCCACGATCCCGGTGACGGTGGAATATGAGTTGACTAAATCGGGAGAGTCGTTTAATGACGTGCTGGATGTGATGGTGAAATGGGGCCTTCAGCATCGGAAAAATTCCATGGGTAAGCGTTAAGCAGACCTTGTCATTCTAAATCTTTACTTACGTTAATTTAGCGTTAGCCTTTGCGGCCAAATTCATCATTATCTTTTAAGATAATCGGGTAAATGAACTCGCTAATATTGTGGATTTGAGAATAAATATACCCACCGCGTAGAAAAAAATACGCAAATTGACCATCCGCCTCCAGGAGATTTAACGACACGACGATCATCAAAGCCGGAACTCATCCGTGGGGAACAGAGAAAAATAAAGTCGTTGCTGCCAGGAGCTCCTGCCTTCAATTTCCTTGAGGAGGGGGTTTACAAATTTTGAGGTGAAAGGGATCACGCTCTCTATTTCAGAGAATTTTAAGACGGTGCAATTGAGCATATGCCCTGTGGCATCGAAGGGGGCCAGCAAAAAAAGCAATTCGCTGTCCAGGAAAATCTCTCTGACAACGGTGACCAAGGTTGGGGGATCGAGCTTCGGGGAGTTGATGCCGATCATGGAGTTATTTTCCTTACTGGTGAGGAGGCTTGATAATACTTGTTTAGGCTCTTCGCAAAATCCGAGGGATTCGGTCATGGCTTGAGGTTAAAAACGGCACGGTACTTCTTAGAGATCAATTACTTACTGTAAAAAACGTGCCAGGTATGGTATCCTGAATATATTTTTGACAGAGCGCCGGTGCTGTATACTTTTCTCTACTAAGCCATTGAGTCTCTCGCGGACGGAGTTCTAAACTTTCCGAAAAATTTTGGCCTCGTCATCCACCAATAAAAATTTCTTATGGTCGACCAGGTAATTCATGGTATCAAAAAAACCGATGATAAAATAGCCCCCCGGGTTTAGTGCTTCATAGAATTTATCAAGCAAATTGATTTTGGCGGTCGAATCGAAATATATCATCACGTTCCTGCAAAAAATAAAATCAAAACCCTTTGGAGCCGGATCGGTGATCAGGTTTTGATAGCGAAATTCGACATGGGTTCGCAAATCCGGGCGGATGATCGCATGGTCGCCCTCGCATGTGAAATATTTTGAGAAATCACTGCGGATATTTACCTGGCGATAGTTCGCATCATTTTCAATCATTTTAAATCTGTCATACGCGCCATTTCTTGCTTCGTCAAGAGCGGCTGTACTAAAATCTGTAGCCAGGGCAGTGCTTTTCTCCTGCATGCCGAGCTCATGCAAGAGAATTGAAAAGGAATAGACCTCCTCTCCTGTTGAGCACCCAGCATGCCAAACAGAAAACGAGGGCCGCAACATAAACTCTTTTTTCAATTTCTCTTCCAGTTTTCTCCAAAGGAGGGGATCACGAAACATGGAAGTCATTCCCACGCTGATCTCGTTCATAAAAACATGAATGAACCCGGGATCCCGTAAGAATCTTACCCACAAATCATGCACGGTAGGCAGATCGAACAGCCCCATGACACGAATAATTCTGCGGCGTAGCGACTTGGGTTCGTAGCATGTGAAATCAATACCATAGCGGGTGAGAATACCTTGTGTGAATGATCGTACCTCTTCTTCATTAACGGTTTCCATAGCTCTTTAGCTGACAGCCAAAACAGATACGCTCTCCATAACCTCCTTCACAAAAATCAGGATGACCTTCGTAACGTTGCCTTCCGGATTTCTAATAACGGAAATTGTTACTTCATACGAAATTTCACTCCCCGACGCGACAATCGGGAGTATGGTATTCGAAAATTCGTCCTTTAGAACATCGCCTTGTTGTTTCTTCCAGGCGAAGTGATAGCAAGTGGAAATAAAATCCAAAATTGTTTTGTTCCGAAGCTCCAGTCGCGAAACCTGGAAAAGCTTCAGCGCTTTTTCATTGGCCGTTTTACAAACGAATTGTTCATTGAATTCGATTACCGGAAGAGTCGATTTCAAAGCATGAACGATCCCATTCAAATCGTTCATCTTTTCTTTTTCCTGCGTCGTGAACTGGGCGAGCATCACAATCTTCTCCGGGCCATTTCCTTTCACCCCGATCGGGTTGAAAGTTCCTGCCAGCCATAGTTCCTTTCCTGCCTTATCCCTCATCCGGAATTCGCCCGAAAAGGATTTGCCAAGTTTTAGATTTTCCCACATCATTACCACGGTCGGATCGTGTCCCATCAAAAAAGCGGCATTTCTTCCGGTTAGCTCGATCAGTTCAAATCCCATTATTTTCAGGAAGATATCGTTGGCGCCCTTGATCCTCCCGGTGAGATCAAATTCGGCCGTCGCCAATGTATTGTCAATGGCGTTGATCATGCCGGAAAGCTCCGCTTGTTTGCGGGCCATTTCCTCCTGTGTTGCGGCGAGTTCTTCAAGATTTTGCTTCATCTCTTCTTCCCTCGATTGCAATTCCCGGGCAAGCGTATTGGATTCTCCCAGCAGCGTCTGCGTATGCTGGATGCTTTTTAAGGAGGCTACTTCCGACGCGATATTCTCACATACACTTTTCAAAAACTCGACCTGATGCGGTTTCATCACGTGAAAGAAGGCCAGTTCAATGACACCGTAAAAAGAATTATTAAACATCAATGGCGCGATGACAATATTCCGAGGCGTCGCAAAGCCAAGACCTGACGTGATTTTTATGTAGTCGTGTGGTACATCGGTTATAAAAACGAAATCCTTTTCCAGCATGCACTGCCCCAGCAAACCTTGACCTTCAAACACTTTACCTTCGGCATGCTTTCGTTTTTCGTATGCATAACATCCCATTAACTCCAAATGCCTACCGTGCTCTGCATTTTCATATTCTATAAACAGTGAACCTTGGTTGGCGTTGCAATACTTCGCCAGGTGGCTGATGATTTGATGGCTGTATTCTCTTACCTCCGATTTGTTGCGCAAGATCTCGCTGAACCTGGCAAGCCCCTCACTGATCCATACCCGCTTATCGTCCTCGTCTCTCCTATGCAGCATTTCGGCGCGCATTTTTTGCAGAGCGATCCCAATGGCATCCGTTGCCAGCGCATCGTTGGTCCTTTCCAGGCTTGACAACTTGGCAATCGCATCGGCCGTGATCTCAAATTTTTCGTGCAATAAATTCTGATTTTGTTGCAAACGAATGAGATTGCTGAGTGACCATTTTGAATATTTCTCTTCTTCCCGGTTTAATACTTTATCAGATTTTATCAACAGCTCAACTACATACTGCATCCCCATGCTGAGTATACCCGTTACCGCAACCAAGACCATCACACCACAGCCCGCCGCAAACCAAACCTTCTGGCCAACCAAAAGCATTGCCCCGCCACCCGAAAAGGCGACCAGGACAACTACGCAAGCGGCCATTCTGCTTTTCATATCTTTGTTGCCGGGATTAGCGCAAAGATTCTGCTACTCATTTCCCAGATAAACTGTGGATGAACGCTACCCCGTTCTTCAAATTGAAAAGTCGTGTTGGAAAATATCAGGTTTGAGGGATCGTCTTTGTTTACCTCCGCACCAATGAAATTCTTTAATTCTTTAGCGTGCATTTTCACCAACTGCGGAACATCGCCATAAATCTCGAGATCAAGCGCGTTGGACAACTCCGAGATGACCGAAGCGGACATGATGTTATCGATCTCCAATAGAAAAGCTTCGTTCAGCTTCGTGTCTTGTACCTTCAAGCCTATCGCTTTAAAAATCTCCAGACTTTCATCCTGACTGAAAATCAGAAAACTTTTCCCGGAGATTTCTCCAATAATCCGGGTGATCAGTACGTATACCTCACCTTGTTCTTCTGACAGATATGAAAAATTCCCGTCGTAGCGGACCACGGTAGATTGCGCGCTGGTGATGGTAACGCGCTGGTTGATGAGTTTAGAAAAGGATGCTGCAGCTCTTTCAAACCCGGTATTCATCACATGGACCAGGAAATTTTCTCGGTTTCGATTCTCCATCCTCCGCTTAGTTTAAGTTGAAATTTTTAGAAGTTCTATGCTGTGCGGAAAGGCTAAATATGAAACCGAGCAAATACGGTACGTTCAACACAAGACACACATTACCGCTGCCCAGGATCGTGAAGCCACTTATAAACTTTACCCTGTCAACCGGTTTCATCAATGGTTTCTCCACAATTTCCTTCTGTTGCAACAGCTTGTCCACGACGAGACCTACCGTGCGATTATTAAAGCTCACCACGACAATTTCCAATTTAGCCTCCGGGTGCACCGCATCAAAAGCAGTCTGCAAGACGTTGGCATTATAGCCTGACTTCTCAACATCCTGTTCAAAAACATCTTTCAAAAAAACAATGGCGATATTCTTGTCCAGATGAGTCGCCACCAGTCCTCCGCCGGCTTTGTGAATGTCGGTCTTATGAAGGGAAATAACGGATTCGGTATAGGCGAGTGGCAGGGCGTACACTTCCCGTTTCAATTCAAACAACAGCGACGACTTCACCGCCATAGACGAGGGAAGTGTAAGTTGAATCACGGTGCCCTTTCCTTCCGTACTTGCTAACTGGATTGTTCCCCCAATGGAATCAAGCGTTTTCTTTACGACGTCCATGCCAACCCCCCGGCCGGAGATGGCCGTCACTTCATCCTGGGTGGAGAATCCCGGTTCAAAAATGAGCATGCTCAAATCCTCTTTACTGAGTTTGTCGGCATCTTCAGCAGCAATTAATCCCTTGCTGATGGCCTTGCTCTTGATTCTTTGATAGTTTAATCCTCTTCCATCATCACTTATTTCAATGCGCACGGCATCCGTTTCACTGCGGGCGGTGAGGGTTACCACGCCGTCTGTTGACTTCCCTTGTCTGAGGCGCTCGTCGGGTTCTTCGATTCCATGCCCTATACAATTTCTAATCAGGTGAATTAAGGAATCGCTAATTACCTGCAGCACATTCCGGTCGATTTCAGTGTCTGTTCCTTCCAGCTTTAACACGACATTTTTTCCCTCAACCGAAGCCGCATCGCGTACTACGCGGTGGAACTTATTGAAGAGAAACCCTACCTGAACCAAGCGCACGTCCATTACCGAATATTGAAGATCGGAACTAATTCTACTTAACCGTGCATACTCATTGGAAGCGTGTAAGCCGCTACCTGCCTGGGTAGCAAGAATTCTGTCTTTTTCAATGATCAACTCACCTACCAGGTTAAGGAGATTATCGAGCTTGCGAACGGGAACCTGCACCAGATCTGAAAAAGAGACTTTGTTGTCCGCTTCGTCTGGAACGGCTTCATCCCACGGGGATGAAGCCCCGCCCCCTACAGGCGGCTCCAGGACGAAAGGACTATTGACGTTAGCATCAGCGTTTTGAATTTCGGTCGTGCGTTCTTTAGCACGCTTCACCAACACCTCTAATTTGGTTTTTATTCCTTTGTATTTTACTTCAGTCTTATCTTTAATACAGTTGATGAGGCTGCCCAATATATCGGCCGCTTTGTACATCGAGCTGAAAAGATTTTCGTCCAGCGCAATTCTTCCATCGCGTACCTCACCAAATAGATCTTCCAAGACATGCGCAATCTCATAAATTCCGGTAAAGCCCATTCCGGACGCATTCCCCTTCAGAGTGTGCGTGATGCGGAACAAGGCGTGCACTGTATTTTTGTCGGCTCTATTTTTCTCCAGGTGCGTCAACAAGCGGTTGATCTCTTCAAAATTGTCCATCGCTTCTGCCAGAAAAATCTCTTCGTACTCCTCTTCTTTGCTTTTCACGCGTTTTGATTTTTTGTTGACTTATAAACAACTCACTATAAAACCCGCCATCTGTTTTAAACTAACGACCTGTTTTGCCGCACCTCTTTCGATGGCTGCCTTGGGCATACCAAACACTACCGACGACTCCCCGTCTTGCGCAATGGTGTAGCCTCCCTTTTCTCTTATTTTCATTAGCCCGGCGGCGCCGTCCTTTCCCATGCCCGTGAGGATGACGCCAATGGCGTGTTTGCCATAGACATCCGCCACCGATTCGAAGAGGCAATCAACAGAAGGGTAATTAAACTCCTTATACTGTTCGTTTGTGAAAGTAACCATCGGTTCGGCATTCAGATGATTTTGTTCTATTCGCATGTTGTATTCTCCGGGGGCTACATAGACGTTTCCACCTTTTACAATTTCACCCTTGCGAGCCAGGCGCACCGGAAGCGGGCTATTTTCATTCAAGCGTTCGGTGAACGTTTCTAAAAACCGGGTAGGCATATGTTGCACGATCACCACGGGTACCTTCAAATTTTCGGGGAGGTTATTGATGATGAGTTCAACCGCACCCGGGCCGCCGGTGGAAGCACCGATCACAATAATTTCATAGTTCAGGTTTTCGCCGAAACTATGAACATGATTATTTTTCGCTGAGGCCTGCTTTGTTTTCAGCAACGTGATGTCGGTTCGGGCAGCTTCTTTAATCAGATCCAACAGCCTATAATCTCCTCTCCGCACTTGTTCCATATCGGTGGGCTTGTCGATAAACTCAAAAGCTCCGTATTTCAGCGCGTCAAAAATCCGGGAATCCGTTTTCTCCAGTGAGCTGAGCAAAATGATGGGGACAGGGCGCTGCTCCAAGATGGATTTTATGACAAACAATCCATCATAGTCCGGCATCACCATATCTGTAATGACAACATCCGCTTTTGACGCGAGCGCCATGGATGTCCCTTGCCGCCCGTTTGTCGCCACGCCAACCAGTTCAAGTGAACCATCGCCATGAATAATATCGCCGATGACTTTGCGCATAAATGCCGAGTCATCGATGAGCACTGTGCGGATGCGGTTGGAGGGCATAGGTGGACTACGCTTTATTGATTGCTTCCACCAACTGATCGTTTGTGAAGGGCTTCACGATGTATGCCTTGGCACCCAGCCGCAACCCCTCATTTACAACCGACTCCTGCCCCACGGCGCTGATCATGACCACTTTTGATTTCAATCCCTCTTCCTGGTACACTTTCAAAATGTCCGTACCGATCATATCGGGAAGAATGTTATCCAACGTAATCAGATCGGGCTGTAGCTCAAAGGCCAAATCAATAGCTTCTTCGCCGTTGGCCGCCTGACCTACGACATTGTATCCTCCCGATTCGAGGGCGTCTTTAATGAGCGTTCTCATGTACAGAGAATCATCAACGATCAATACACTCTTTGCCATGTGTTGCTTTGATTTTAGTTAATAAATTTTACAATGGTTATTTCCGGGCATGCACACCCTTAGCTGCCCGGTGTCACCCTGAAACCTTGCCGTTCTGGAAAGGTGTCCCCCAACATCGAGGGCTGCAATAAAAATTCTGTTTGCTACCAGGTGACTCACGACTGATTCTGAATTTCGCAAACCAGCGTGTGCATTTACTCCCACCACGTTAGCACCTCCCACAACTTTTGCCCTCAGCGACGTGAGATTGCTCCCGTGCATCCTAAACTGATTGAAAATCTCGTCCAGCGCCGTGGAAACGTTATAAAACTTTGCGTAATCGTTCGGCCCTTTTTCATTTTCGGGAAGAAAAATATGTGCGCCACCGGAAATGCCTTTGGGCCGATCCTGTATAAAAAGTCCGATACAGGAACCCAGTCCAAAACAGGTATAGCTTGCCGGCCGCGCTGAAATGACCACATCGCCAATGCTTAACGTATGCTCGATCATGCCGCTGCCGCTGTTTTTCTGAGCGTGTTCGCCGTCTCCTGGTCAATCACCTTAAAAATATCGATGAGAATGATCAGCCGATTACCCGCCTTGACAATACCTTTGATATAATTCGTTTCCACATTGGCATCATTAATAATGCCGACGGATTCATCCAAATCGGACGCATTCACCGAAACCGTGTTGGGAACTTCATTCACGAGCAGCCCCAACTTCACATCCTCACTTTCCACTACCAGGGTATACTTACTACCCTGGTCTTGAATGGTCCGGGTAAGGTTAAACCGATCTTCCAGATCAAAAATCGCAATTACGTTACCGCGTATATTGGCCACGCCTTTCACATAGGATTGGGTTTGCGGCATGCGCGTCACCGTGGGTGTAATCACTACTTCTTTAATTTGATCGATGTGCAATCCGTACTCTTCATTACCCAATTTGAACACGACAATCTGAAGCGCGCGGTTAGAGCCGTTTTTCTGTTTTTCTGTATTTATAGCTTCTTTCATGCTTATTTCTTTTAAGGTGAAATAGGATTTAACAAACTACCCGGCCGGATTGCTCAAGGTTAACCATGAGCAATACCGGTAACGGCCAGTCACTATTTCTTAAGTTTAAATTGCTGGATACCGGCCTGAAGTTCGGCCGCAACCGCCGATAGCTCATCGCCCGCTTTCGCAATCTCCAGCATGCCGCTGCTCATTTGCTGACTGGAAGTAGCAACTTGTTGCGTTCCTGCCGCTGTTTCTTCTGACACCACGACAATTTGCTCGAAGTTTTTAACCACTGAACCTATCGAATCCTTCTGGGTTATCGTCGCGGTTTGGATTTCTTTAGACGCACCAAAGGTTTCTTCGCTCGACTTGGCAATCTCCTGGAAAATCATTTCCGCCTCACCGCTCGATTTATTTCCTTCCTTTACGCTGGACTCCATGTTTTCAATGGCCTTTCCTGCGGCTTGTGTATCCTTCTGTACATCGCTTATAATTTTTTCAATTTCGACCGCTGATTTCCTCGAGTCTTCCGCCAACTTCCGGATCTCCTCGGCCACTACCGCGAAGCCTCTTCCTGCATCGCCCGCGCGCGCGGCCTCAATGGCTGCATTCAAGGCGAGCAAATTCGTTTGGCTGGCTATATCGGTAATAACATTCAACGTGCGACCAATTTCCTCTGTACGTCTTGTGAGCACACCAATCGACTGGGATGTTTGCGCGGCCGATTCTTTTATGCCTCCCATGTTGTTGACCAATACTTTTACGGTGCGCATCCCCTGGTTAGATCCTTCCAAACCTTTCTCCGCAGCTTTGTTGATCAGGTTCGCTTTCTTCTCCATATCGTTGGCGGAAGTCATCACATGATTGATAAGCTTCGAGGACTCGTCCGTGCGCGAGGCTTGATCTTGTGCGCCTTTTGCCATTTGTGAAATGGCTGACGCCACCTCGGTCGTATTGCGCTTCATTTCGTCGGTTTTCTTCTGTAACAAGTCAGAGGATTTCGCGACAACATCCGAAGCCTGGCTGATGTTGCTGAGTACGTTGTTCAGGTTATCCAGTGCCCTGTTTACTTCAGCCGTAAGGCCTGCATTGTCCACTGCCGTATCGCAGCGCAAACTCAAATCGCCGGCGGCCATGCCTTTTATCGCCCGGATCACCTCGGTCATATCGAGCGCATATTTCACAACTTTGAAGGGCCTTCCATCCAAATCCAAAATAGGATTGTAGGATGCCTGGATAAACACTTCTTTGCCGCTCTTATCTATGCGCGTGTAGGTGCCTACAAAAAATTCACCGTTGTTCAGCTTTCTCCAGAAGTCGGCATACTCTGTGCCTCTGGCGTAGTTTGATTCAACAAACATCCGGTGATGCTTGCCTTTGATTTCACTCAGTGAATACCCTCCCAAGGCCGACAGGAAATTTTCGTTTGCCGAAATAATGGTGCCGTCCATATTAAATTCAATGACAGCGTTCGATTTGCCAATAGCCGCCAACTGACCTTCATAGTCCGAGTTCTTAATCTTCTGTTCGGTAACATTCGTAGCATATTTCACTACTTTGAACGGCTTTCCATTCAGATCCAGAATGGGATTGTAGGAAGCCTGTATCCAAACGTCCTTGCCGCCTTTGCCCATGCGCTTAAATTCGTCGGCAACATACTCGCCCCGGTTTAGTTTGGCCCAGAAATCAGCGTAGGCAGCGCTTCGTGCATAACTATCCTCCACAAACATGCGATGATGCTTGCCCTGCGTCTCACCTAACGTGTAGCCCACAGCGTTCAGGAAATTATCATTCGCTTGAATGATCGTGCCGTCCATATTAAATTCGATGACGGCCTGCGCTTTCCCAATGGCTGCGATCTGGCCTTGATAGTCCGCGTTTCTTATCTTTTGTGCTGTTACATCGGTGGCATACTTCACCACCTTAAACGGCTTATTGTTTAAATCCAGGATAGGGTTGTACGACGCCTGTATCCAAATTTCTTTTCCGCCCTTACCGATCCGCTTGAATTCATCCGTCACATACTCACCACGATTTAGCCTTGCCCAGAATTCCTTATACGCAGCGCTTCTTCCATACGACTCTTCCACGAACATGCTGTGGTGTTTTCCTTTCGCCTCACTCAATGTATAGCCCATGGCGTTGAGAAAGTTGTCGTTGGCCGCCGTTATGATGCCATCCATACTAAATTCAATCACCGCCTGCGATTTATGGATTGCTTCAAGCTGGCCTTGATAGTCGGCCAATTTCAAGTCCTGTTCATCAGATTTCTTTGCAGAGGCAACTTTAGAAGGGGAACCGCCACTGACTCCATTTTCCTTTTCCTGGTACAAATTCTTTTCCATTTTATTTTGTATTTGAGATTTTGACTTACTTGCCTTTTCCTTTGTTTGATTTGGTTTTCCGCTTCACTCCACAACGCGCGCATTTACTTAATTGATAGCATCGGCAAACCCATCGCTATAGAACAAAGAGAACCATTCACTTTCCCCAACGCTTCATCCTACATTAAAACCTGACGTGGCATTTTATATAAATGTACTGCTGCCCTTGGCGAGGAAAATCAGAGGAATTTTGTATTTTGAATTAAGATGTTTTACGGACACTGAATCCGTATTTTTACGTACCTACCGCTTCACTTCTTCTCTTCCCAGCTGGCTCTTGCGATGGATGAGTTTCCCCTTGACGCTGTTGGGGATGAAAACTTTAAAAACGCTTCCAAATCCGACTTCAGACTCAACCGAAATATTTCCGGCCAATTGCTCAACTCCTTCCCTGGCGATATAGAGACCGAGGCCCGCGCCCTTGGATTGAATAGAAGCTTTGTAAAACATATTGAAGATCTGATCAAAGTATTGACGGGCTATGCCAATTCCATTATCATGGACCTCAATGGTCACATGTTCGGGCACTTCATTTACAAGGATGTGAAGAAAGGGTCGCAATTTCGTCGCATCCAAAAATTGGATAGCGTTCCGGATGAGGTTTTCCAGTATGATTTCCAATCTATCCGGATCATTGTAAAAAGTCGATTCTCCCTTAATCGCTACCTCTATTTTTAAGCGACCAAAATTCTCATGGCTGTGATGGGTATTGATGACCTTCCAGATCAGGGCGTCGAAATCAATCTTCTCGCTGTAGATATTTTGATAGGTGGTTTTTGAAAAACTAATAATATCGATAATGATACTGTCGAGGCGCTGCGCGCTGGACTCAATTCTTCCAACATATTCCATTATGGTCTGGTCGGCGGTGTGCAAACGGGTCAGATTTACCAGCCCCAAAATGGAAGTAAGGGGAGATCGGAGATCATGTGATGTGCTGTAAAGAAACTTCTCCATTTGGCTGTTGATCTTGGCCAATTGCAGATTCTTTTGTTCCAGGTTTTGCTCAAATTGCACCCTTTCGGAAATATCCAGGGCGACCCAATTAAACACTAACTCTCCTTCTTCGTCGATCTGGCTTTGGGCATTTAAGAGGGCTACGATTTTCTTTCCGTTTAGCTTTCTGAAATTAACAGCGTGTCGCTGAATCTGTTCGCCGGTGGATAGTCTCCGCTTGATACGCCAATAATCGTCCGGGTTTACAAACAAATCGAAGGCTGAGAAATCTCTTGCCTTGTGGATATCATCAAACCCAAATCCTTCATCAAAAAGCTTGTTACAAAAAAGTATCTTGTCATCAGAGGAAGATCGGAAAATAATTTCGAACGTATTATCAAAAAACGACTGATCGGAGCTTTTGAACGGCTTTCTTTTTTTCTTCTCCAACGCCGGTTTATGCGTATTGATCCCAACTTTTCGATCCATGATTGTACCATTCTGATCCGGTTCAAAGTTTGGAAAAAGGAATGCTTCGCCCAATACAGGTTTTTATCGAATTGTGATCCGTAGAACTACATAGCGGACGCAAGAGAAACTACGTATGGATCGGCGGAACTTCTCAGGTGAGAATATTTATTGTCCTGGCTTTTTTAACCAGTTCAATCGAATTTTTAACCGCGAATTTCTTCATCAAGTTGGCCCGATGGGTTTCAACCGTGCGTGGGCTGATAAATAATTTGTCGGCCATCTGCTGACTGGTAAGTCCATCATCAATCAGCTTGATAATTTCTATTTCACGGGTCGTCAGTCTAATATCTTCATGGCGTTCTTTTTTCTTGCTTAACGCCTGTTTGTACTTGTTGAGAATTATTTTATGCACCTGGTGGCTAAAGTATGTTTTTCCCTCCAGGATCGTTCGCACGGCATACTCCAGTTCTTGCCCACTTTCACTCTTCACCACATATCCCTTCACACCATTCTCAATGCACCGGCTCACATAGTCTTCATCATCATACATGGAAAGCATCAATATGTTTGCCTGGGAATCGAATTGGAGAATCTTTTGCGTTACCTCCATTCCATTCATATCGGGGAGTGAGATATCCAGGATGATCAGATCGGGTCTTAGTTCTTCATACAACTCGACGGCCTGGCGACCGTTTTCTGCTTCCCCTGCCACCACGATGTCTTTTGACTGTTTCAGCAAGTTTTTTACGCCTGCGCGAATCATGGCATGGTCATCGGCCAACATTATTTTATACTTTTTCATACATCTTTTAATTCGGGTGAACGGGCGTTTCGATCATAATCAGGGTGCCTCCCTCTGAACCAGGTTTGACAAAAAGTTTACCCTGCAAAATTTCTGCACGGTCACGCATATTTACCAATCCACTGTGACTGCGATCGTCCTTTACCGGAAGGATGCCCTTGCCATTGTCCTCGATGCTAAGGTGGATGGCTTCGGCCCTTTCACTCAGGCGCACGGCAATTGAACTTGCGTGAGCATGTTTGATGGCATTGGTGACCGCTTCCTGTGCTATCCTGTATAAATTCACTTTATGGGCTTGCGCCAACGGCGCAGGTGCACCCATGGATTGGAACGAAATGGGTATGTTCACCGCTTCGTTCATTTGTCTGCACATCGAGCGCAGACAAGTAGCCAAATCAAAATCTTTTAATTTCGAGGGCAAAAGGTTCTCGGATATTCGCACCGATTCAAGAATCGCTTCATCCAACAACGTGTATAAATTCTGAGCCTTGCGTTTGTCCGTCACCAATACATTCACGTTCATCTTCACGGCGTTTAGTATTTGACCGAGTCCGTCGTGCAGATCTTTGGCAATACGACTTCTTTCTTTCTCCTGCCCTTCAATTAATGCGCTGAGCCGTTGCTTCTCAAAGTCCCTTGCCATCTTTTCATTGGCTCTTTTCTCGGACAAATCCTTAAATATCATTACCAGACCAATCCGCTTGCCGTGCGCATTAATCACCGGGCTCAGGCTTCCTTCCCCTATGGGCACCCACTCATTTTGTTTCGATCCCAGTAACAAACCCTCGGGCATTGCATTGTGCTGTGAAACGATGTCGCATTGGATGGGGTTAACGGGAAATTCATCGGTTGCCTCATTTCGAAGGTGGACGATATCCATCACGTTCATTCCAAGGGCATCCTGAAGCGCATATCCGGTGATGGACTCCGCCTTGGGGTTAAGGTATGAGATCATGTGTTGATCGTCGATGATCACGACGGCGTCGCTTATCGACTTGACCGTGGCAAAATATTTCTCCTCACTTTGCCGGAGCTTTGATTCGATCTCATGCTTATACAAGGCCATTTCGATTACCGTGAAAATTTCACGGTCTTCAAAGGGCTTCGTCAAATATCCATAGGGTTCTGTGATCTTCGCCCGTTGAATGGTGTCTTTGTCCGTCAGGGCCGTAATGTAGATCACCGGCACATTAAATTTTGATTTTAAGATAGAAGCCGCTTGAATGCCATCCATTTCTCCATTGAGCATAATGTCCATTAAAACCAAATCCGGGCGATCGTGCTCGGCATACTGAATCGCCGCATTTCCGGAATCACATTTACCCAAAACGGAATAGCCCTCTCCTTCCAAAGTAGTTTGTAAATGATAGGCAACAATAAAAGAATCTTCAACGATCAAGATGCGCGCTTTTGACATACGGGTTATGCGATAAATTAAAATGGGTCTTCTTTCTGCTACAAAACACTTTTCTTAGTCCCCTTTGATTACCGTACCCTAATTTAGGGTGATGGACTCCATTTAGCTATCATTATATATTTTCATTTCAAGCGGAGTGATATCCCGCCCCTCGCGGCAGCGATACATGAAATACAGTGCCTTTTCCGCGAACGCTTTCCACGGCAACCTCCCCTGCATTCTTTTCAATAAACTCCTTTACAAGTGCCAGCCCCAGGCCGGTTCCTTTTTCCCCCTCTGTCCCCCTTGTACTTCTGACCTTGCCCATTTGAAAAAGGTTCTCAAGGTCTGCCGCCGAAATGCCAATACCAGAATCCTGAATAGATAACCTGACAACCTCCTCCTCCAAGCACCCTGAAATGTCAATTTTTCCTCCCCGCGGAGTAAACTTAATGGCATTGCTGAGTATGTTACGGACAATAAAATCAATTTGATGACTGTCGGCAAAGACAGGAAGTGCCGCCGGCCCGCTATAGGTAATGGCGATCTGTTTAACGGCACTGACTTCCTTTGTAAAGTCGATAATGGAATCGATGTTCCTTTTCAAGTCAATATTTTCGGTCGTTGTCCCGTTGCCATTCATCCGCGATTGGGCCCACGTGGTAAGATCGTCCATCAGGGTTTTGGTATCCTGGAATGCCTTGTTGATCTCCATTACCATCTTTTTGATGTCCGGTTTTGACAAGGCTTCTATATTCTTCTCGATCAACAAGATGAAACTATGCAACGTATTCACCGGGCTCTTCAGGTCATGCGAAACAATACTGAAGAATTTATCCTTAACGGAAATGAGTTCCTCTTTTTCCCTGAGCAATTGTTCCAAAACCGTCAGCGTGTTTTTCAGTTCGGTTATTTCAAAAGTATAACCGTACCAAAGGATGCTGCCGTCCTGTTGCGCCTCGATGGTGGCCTGGGTTCTCATCCATTTTGATTTACCATCCGGGGCTTGAATACGAAACTCACTTACATTGCCCGATAATGTCCTGGCTGCATGTTCCACCTCCCTGCTGATCCGTTCCAGATCACCGGGATGCATGCGACTAAACAACGGTGCAGCATCCTCCGAAACTTCCATTGGCAAGAGGCCATACATATCCTTTATGCCCTTACTGGCAAACGGGAAGTATGTGGAGCCGTCGGGACGCATGCAGAATTCATAGATAAAGCCGGGAATATTATCGGAGAGTTTTTCAAAACGGTTTAGGATCGTCTTGAGGCGTTGTTCACTTAGGAGCAAAGCATCCTCCGCCTTTTTTCGCTGCGTGATATCCATTCCGATTCCAATAACGCATCGCCTGCCCTCATACTCTATTCTCCAGCCGGTGAAGAAATAGGGGATCTTGACTTTATCCTTCGTGAAGAGGTCTACTTCCGCTTCTGCCTGCCCAACTGAGAAAACGGCTTGCATTTTTTCAGTCACCAATGCTCTATCCCCTTCATCAAAAAACTCGAGCGGGGTCATGGCACCCACTTCCTTCTCCGAATATCCCGTTACGGTTTCATAGTTTTTGTTCCATCTCAAATACTTGTGCTGCTCGTCAAAAAGGAAAAATACACCCGGTAGTCCGTTGATAATAGAATCAGAAAGCTCTCTCTCCTTTACAATTTTTAACTCGGCTTCTTTTTTATCCATCACGTCATGCAAGATGAAAAGCCCGGTATCTTTTTTAAAAATACCTTTACCATCGATCCAAATCTTTCTACCGGTGGCCGTGATCATTTCAAACTCCATCTCCACCATGCTTTTGGATTTGTCCGCAACGCCCGACATTCCATCCACGATTTTCTGTTGGATGACGGAAAGGTGGTGTGGATGAACATAGGTTTTGAGAAACTGGCTGAGTTGAATACGCTCCGGCCCATTACCTTCCCTGTCCAGCAGCTGAAACAATTCTCTACTCACCGTGAGTTGCAATGAGCGAAGGTCCAATTCGGCACTGCCCATTTTCCCAAAATGCAAGGTCTCCTGAAACTGTTCGTTGGAAGTTCTCAATTTTCTGATCATCAACATGGAATAGCTGCCGGCACTTCCGATGATCAAAAGGGTCAGAAAGATATTGAGGGAGAAGAGATAAATATTGATCTCGCGTGCGGCAGAACCCAATACATCACTGAATTCCCGTTCCAGTGTCGTTAGCTCCGAGGTCAACCTGTCTACTTCGAGCGTCATCAATTCCTTTTCTTGCAACGACAAGCTTCCAGCCGTTATTTGCGTTCTCACATTCTCTCCCAACAAAACAAGCTTGCCAATTTTGCCATCCGCTTGTTTCCAAATCTGAATGGCCCGTTTCATAAATGAGACGTCCTTAAAGTTTTGGAACAACCAAATCATGTCGTCCAGGTCATCGCTATGATTTTCGCCCTGTAAAAAACCATTCCTAACGGCGGCTTCACTACCGTTGTTCATCAGACCAACCCGCGCCGCGCTATCCCCCAAAGGCGCCTTCAGTTCCTTCAAAAAAAATTGCCAATACTTTGGATTTTCGGTATGGATGTACATGGTCAAATGCTGCGAGCCATCCTTTTGCCCCTTTGAGTAGCGGGATTCTCCATTGATGTAAGCCCGCACTGCCGAAGTAGTCCGGATGGTGAAATAGTCGATCAATATGAGCAACGTGGACACCAGCACTATAATTACCAACGGTACATTACGCTTATTGATCATCTCGTTTAGATTGTTTGTTTACGTTGCTATTTTGCATCTTCATCCGTTCACGATTATTTTCCAACGCACAGTTCCTCATCAGGCAGAAAACCGTATTTGAAAGTCCGTTCCATTTTTTCTAAGAATTGAAAACTCACCACCCAACTGTTTCATAAAAATGTAGAGCAGCGACATGCCGAAGCTACCGGTTTCCTGTGGCGCAACATGCTCTGGCAGTCCAATGCCATTGTCGCAAACACTCAATAAAAACTTCCCCTTCGCTTCCTGCAAAAAGCGGACAACTACTTCTCCCTTGCTTTTTGAGGGAAAGGCATGCTTAATTGCATTTGTCACCAATTCATTCACAATTAAGCCACAATACGTGGCCACATCGGAGGGAAGTTGAGTGGGCAAAATTTCGGTTTTAGCTTCTACGATCAAGTCCGGTCTATAAAATGAAACTTGAATGTCCTTCAACACTTTATTTAAAAAATCATCTATGCTCACCGAATCAAGTTCCTCGGTTTGAAGCAGGCGCTCATGAAGTCCGGCAATCGATTTTATCTTCTGCCGCAGTCCTTCCAAAAATTCACGAATGTCATTTTGCTTAAAAGTTGCCAACTTCAAATACACAATGCTGGAGATCAGCTGAAGATTATTCTTGATGCGATGATGCACTTCCTTTATCAGCGTCTCCTTTTCTTTCAGCGATTGCAGTATTCTCTGTTCTGTTAATTTCTCCTGCGTTTGATCGTACACAACCGAGATCCCACTCAAAGGATTGCCTTGTTCATCCCGGAAAAATAAGCCCTGCGATTTTATATATCTGACTTCCTGATCAATCGGCCTGATGATCCGGTATTCATCGTAGTACTGGCTACTGGAGGACTGTAGCAATCCCTTGTCCCGCGTCCGTTTTGCCTCAATTTCATCCGGATGAATGATCGTCCAATATTTTTCACGCGTAAGCACATTTTCCTCCATGCCAAATATCTCTCTCAATCGATCATCACATTCCCAGGAATTCTTTACGAAATCGATTTGCCAAACGCCCAATCGGGCGGCCTTGTTAGCGAGTTCCAATCGTTTCGCCAGTTTCTTTGTTTCGGTTATATCCGTAACCACGGCGAGCGATCGCACGACTTTGCCCTGCTCATCGTACTCAGCACTTGACGACAAAAGCGTGTTTAAAACTTTACCACTTTTGGTCACAAAGTCATATTCCAAATTGATGGCTATACCCGATTTAATAAAATCCAACAAGTTCTTAACTGCTCTTTCCCGGGATTCAGCCGTCATGAATTCCACACTTCGCTTCCCCAGAACCTCTTCTCTTGAATACTCCATTTTTTGTAACCAGTAGTCGCTTACCCTGCTCAATTTCCCATCGACTTCAATGGAATGCATCATTACGGGAGTCTGATTATACAGGAGCTTGAATCGGGACGCACTTCTTCCGAGTTCCTCTTCAGCCATTTTACGCTCACTGATGTCGCGGACTAGCAAGGTGATGTTTAAGTCGCCCTTTAGGTTTGAAAATACTTTAGACGTTATTTCACCCGTAAAGACAGCGCCATCTTTGCGTTTTAATCGCACCTCACCTTGGTAGAAACTTTTTTTATTACGCTCTTCAAAGATCGCCGGCAACCGAGGGTCGCTTAAATCCAACAATGCATTTCTGCCGCCTTCACAGATTTCTTTTTCTGTCATGCCAAAGATGCGGCAGGCTTCAGGATTGGCGGAAAAAATTTCCCCCTCGGTGTTTGCAAACAAGATTCCTTCGCCGCTATTCTCAATGATCAGGCGATTTTTAAGTTCGCTTTCGGAGGTTTTAAGTTCCGCCACCTTGCGCACCGTGATATCGTGCATGAACCCGAACCAACAATATTCTCCGTTTTTACTTTTATATGAATTTGAAACACCCGCTATCCACTTGACAGAACCCGTTGGCACGATCACCCTAAACTCGATGTCCCATGGGCGACGATCATGAAATCCACGCTTCATGGTTTGTCTTATCAACGCAACATCGTCGGGGTGAATGATGTGCCATAATCCCTGTGCTCTTATTTTTTCCGCCGATATTCCGAAAAGCGGTTCGCATCCATTGCTTGCGAAAAGAAATTGGCCGGTGTTCTCATCCAGGAGTTGATATTTAAAGATCATCCCCGGGACATTGTCTGCCAAACGCTTAAACAATTCGTTGGTCTCCGCCAATGCTTCCTGCGTTTTTCTGGGTTCCGTCACTTCGTGAAGAATCGCTAAGGCCGTATCTCCTTTAAAAATACCGATGGCTTCGATCCATATTTTCCTCCCCTCTCCAGTGAGCATCTCAAACTCGGCATTCACCACCTTTTTGTTAGCTCCATGGCTCATACCCTCCTCGATTTTCTGTTGAATCATCGTCAGAAAATCAGCACTGATGTATGTTTTCAGAAATTGTTCGATGGGTAATGTTTGTGGCTCCAGTACCACGACATCCAATAATTGAAATAATTCCTTGCTTACCGTGAGCTGAAAAGTTTGCAGATCCAGTTCTGCGCTACCCATTTTTCCGAAAACCAGGGTCTCGCTAAGGTTGATACTGGCTTTTTCATCCTTACTTAAAATAGACGCATTGGCACCTTCCAAAAAATCAACAAAACAATGGACGCCCTGAAACGTGATGGATTTGCGTAACACACTCAATAAAATCTCTTTGCCTTTATTTGTGCGATGGATTACCGGGCCAAAACGGAGGGGCTTTTTGGATCTACTTTTTGGCGGGTTGGGAAGTTTTTCTGACCTGATCTTAGAAATATTCAAGGCTTTGCCTGAAGTGGACAGACCAAGTACCCGCTTTGCCTCGCTATTGAACTTCAACACACACCCATTGTCCTGCCGATAGACAATCACAGGCATCGGAAGTTCCTCGCAGTTGAAGGAAATATCTCCTTTTTTGCCTTTCAATCTCATCGCCATTGCATCAAAAAAATCAAAGTTACATATTGATAATCAGGGATGTAAGGGCGATTATACCTACGTAGAAATACGTACTTCGATTGCGATATGCGGAGGAAGGGAGGAGGTTATAAATGGAATGGGGAGCTCATGATGCATGGCGTTGGCATGCTGTACGTTTTAGAAAATTTTAAGACGGCGCAATTGAGCATATATATCCGCGCCAGCTATCTTTTTAGTTATCCATATATAACCAGCCACTACGATTACAATTACAAACCCCATAGACATTGATTTAAGCAGTGCTTAAGATCCAAAAATGATATAAAGTATAATTGACTTAGTTGTCGCCAGCAGACCTAAAGACACTAACTCAGTTAATAGCAAAAAGCTTTCCTTTATTAAAAATCAAACTAAAAATGCTCATTAAAAATACGCCCATAGCGCCATGGTGGCCAGGAAGGACAAACAAAAAAAGAGGTTTTAACGCTAATGAAAATTGCTGTCGATGTAAATCCCAATCCTGCAAAAAGAAAATAGATTGGTTCAATTTTACTTGTTGTGAACTGCCACTATCATAGACCGTTGTTTCCTTCTTATCATTTCTTTTACTCCTTCTTTAGCAGCTCCCGACGCTACTCGTTGAGCCCGATCAGCTTGCCTACTCAATGCTTTTGCAGCCTAATAAGGTTTCCTTACAGTTTTGGCTGCGTCTCGTTACAATTTCCGCCATTAAAAAAAAGGGCTAACCAAAGAAGGTTAGCCCCAAATTGAATCAATGACGCTTGGATTATTATCGGAGACTATTTGTCAATTACGATTTGTTCTCGTGTGGTTTGGTCACCTCTTTTTAGATGCAGATAGTAAATCCCGCGCGCAAGGTCATGCGTGTCCAGACTGAGTTTCCCTCCTCTGCTGGTGCCCGCTTTCCTTACCTGGCCGTTGGCATCCAGGAGCTTAGCCGAGAAGTCTTCTGGCATAGTCTCATCCTGTACTAAGGCCTCTTCACCATCTACCGACATCGACTCGATCCTTAATTGGTCAGCCGTAGGATTGGGATAGACGTTTAAGGAAATTAGCTGTCCTCCGCCTCCACTACCGCTACATTGATCGGGTGTCTTCTTTATGTAGCTGCCTGTTTTCGATGTGGTCAACGTGCACCCGCCGTAGTGCATAGAAACGCCTAGCGTAAATGGATTTCCTCCAGGAACGGCATCACCTGCGTCGATGGAAAACGTGCTTTCCTGAGGCTGGCCCAGTAAATTGGGATTGTTGAACGTCCAAGTGTAGGTTGCTCCAGTAACCAGGGTTGCGCTATAATTATACGTTTCATCCCCGCACGGGCCAACCCTTGTCGGCCCTGTGATGGTGGGTGCGCCCACCCATATTTTACCAGTGCTCGATACCGGAAAGGGCCAAAGCGGTTCTGATTGAACGGTCACGTTATAGTTGCCGGTGTAGCCTGTTGCCAACGTGCTCGCCGGGGCTGTGAGGTAGATGGAAGTGGCAAAGCTTCGGATGCCACCGGTGATGGTCTCGTAGCCATTTCCATCGGCAGGCACGGCTGTCCACCCGGCAGGTAAAATCCAGTCGTATTTATAGTGATAGAAACAAGCCGCTGCGGTGTTGAACGGAATGCCAGGAATTGATACAATTTGTGTTTGCCCAGATGAACAAAACAATAGGCCGGATATCTGCCCGGGAGTCCACACGCTTATATTGGCATTGTAATAGACCGTGCTGGTCAGGCCACATCCCAGATCTCTGAAATCGACCTTAACCTGTACGGCACCTAGCTCATTTGGCCACGTTACCGCAGCGGAAGCTGAGGTGGTCAGGTTAGTAGAAGTGCAATCAAGATTTCCGGTATGACCAACGATCACGCCATTTTTATAAAAAGTAAATTGAAAAATTCCCGGTACAGAGCCAAATGTATTGCTGGCAGATGCCGAGTAGGTATAACTCTGATTGGGACAGACTTGTGTTGGACCGGAAACCGTAATCGTTGTGGCAAAAGCAACCGACGTTGCTACGATGCACAACAGAAAAATTCTGATGCGCAAACTGATTTGTAGTGAAGATAACATATGAACAGGGTTTAGTTAAACATTATACACAGCATAAAATCTTTTTTCGGCAAGTCAGGTCATAGGAAAGAATTTTCAATAACTACGTGATCATCGTAGCCTTGGTGCATTACAAAACATCGAAAAAAGAAAAAGTGGTTCGGCGGGGGGCGAATGAGAACCTTCTGATAAAGTAAGAAATTAATCGACGCAAATCAAAACCATTCCCAAATGGAATCTTCCTTTCAAATAACTGATACAACTACTAGTATATACGCATGACCCCCGAAAATGGGGGTGTCAAAAAATAATTGCAATGTCGAATCGATGTGCATACTCCGAGCGAAACAGCGCATATTCGCCAGGTAACATTTACAGAGCAGAAGAGGCTAAGACCACCCCTTTTGTTGTTGCAATTGATCAAACTTTCGGGTTAAAGAACGATCTTCAAAAACTACTACTATTAATTCTGCAGATACCTAATCATTAGATCGGCCGCATTCTCAGAGGCTGATCCCGTATCTAATATTTTAATAATCTCGTCATATCCCTGTAACACCCCTTCTCGCCTGGGTGAATCGGCAAGGAGTTGTTTGAGCTCTGCTGCGATATCATCCACGTTAGCATCGTCCTGGATCATTTCTTTGACTACTTCTTTTCCAGCAATGAGGTTGACGAGCGAAATGTAGGGCACTTGAATAACCCACTTGCTGATCTTGTAATTTATCCAACTAGTTTTGTACACCACGATCTGTGGCACTCTAAAAAGAGCTGTCTCCAGCGTAGCGGTTCCAGAAGTGACGATGGCTGCACGCGCATGAGAAAGTAAATCGTACGTCTGTTCCTCCACGTAGCTCACATTTTTCAATTCCGAAAAAGGAGCATATAATGTTTTATCAAGATTGGCAACTGCAGCGACGGCAAACTGATATTCCGGAAACCTGCGGGCAACATCTGCCATCACTGGAACGAGACGCTCCAATTCTTGCTTGCGACTGCCGGGAAGCAGTGCAATTATTTGCTTGTCATTCAAATTCCACTTCGACAAAAATTGATCGTCTCGGTGGTAGGCTTTGACAGCGTCCAAAACCGGGTTGCCCACATAATCCACATCCCATTGAAACTTCTTAAAGAAGTCCTTTTCGAACGGAAGGATCACAAACATCCGGTCGACGTTTTTCTTCAATTCACGCGCCCTGTACACGCCCCAGGCCCATACTTTGGGCGTGATGTAATAGAAAGCCTTGAAGCCGTTCTTTTTGCAGATGGCCGCCATTTGGCGGTTGAAGCCACCGTAGTCGATGAGAATGACGACATCGGGTTTGAAGTCCTTAATGTCGGCCGTGCACTGCTTTATGAATTTTGATATCCGGTTTAGGTTGAGAACCACCTGGGCGAAACCCATAAAGGCCATCTCTGAATAATGCAGGGTCAACGTTACGCCTGCCTCCTGCATATATTCCCCACCAAAACCCCGGAAGGTAGCCTGGGGATCGCGTTGCCGAAGAGCTTTGACGAGGTTGCCGCCATGTAAATCACCTGATCGTTCGCCCGCAATGATATAATAGCGCATATGGAATTACGAGGTAAGGCGGGCAAGGTACGGGCTTTCGGGTTTATTCTCCAAAGTAGTCCACGTAATTGCGGGGCGTTTCGTAGAGGCGCAGGCTGTGCAGTTTGCCGCTCTGAGTGATGCTGGGAAGGTGTACGTGCAGAATGCGCCAGATCTCGATGATGAGGTTCTCGCAGCTGGCCAGCTTGCCGGTCATGAAGTCGACGTCCAGGTTCAGGTTTTTGTGGTCGAGCTTGTCGATCACTTCCTTGCGGATGAGGGTGCTCAGTTGCTTCAGGTCCACCACGAAACCGGTGTCGGGATCGGGTTGGCCTTTCACGGTCACGATGAGTTCGAAGTTGTGGCCGTGCCAGTTATCGTTTGCGCAGGGGCCAAAGACCTCTACATTCCGCTCCTGCGACCATTGGGGGTTGTAGAGCTTGTGGGCGGCGTTGAAGTGTTCTTTGCGGCTGACGTAGACCATTTTCTTTCGATTCTGTGACAAATATAGGTCGATGGCCAGACTCCTCAAACCGATGCTATCAACACCGTTTTTAAAAGAAAGGGACTGCCCTTTCGAGGCAGTCCCTTTTTTGATCGAATGATCTAAATGACTATTTGAAAACCTCTGTATTGTCGAACAGGCCCGGTGAAGGGCGGGGTGTCGATGTATTGGTGTTGATTTCGGATTGAGCAATGAGCAAACGTTGGGGGATGTTGGAACCCGTCGTAGGCTTAAGGCCAATCACTTCCCAGTTTTGTTTGCCGGAGAAAGAACCAAAACCTTTTCTGTGCAGATCAACAAAGGTATCCAGAGTACCAATCATCGAAACGTATTTCTCAGCGATGATTGACCGGTACAGGGCATCTTCTTTTGCCAGGCCGTCCGCATTTTGGATGCCACCGCTATTGAAGTCTACCGCTGCAAACGGCTGGTAATTGCCTTTAATGCTATAGTCAGCTGTTACATATCCGCCTTCATTCAGGTAGTCGCGGTATTCATTCAACGAAGCCAAAGCGTCGTCGAAGTTGCCCAAACGCAGGGCGGCTTCTGCCTGGATCAACACATTTTCGCGATAGGTAATAAGCGGGAAGGATGCGTCGGGAGAAAATAAGGCTACTTTTTTAACCGTTTCACTATCCCAAGTATTCAGATCATATACACCACCCGTTTTCGTATAGATAAATGCGAACCGGTCACTTTCGTCGGTGCTGGCATTGTTCATATTATATGCCTCTCCCACGTTGGCAGGGTCAAGCATGCTGGCGGAATGAGAATTTTTCGCACCCATATAGCCAGGACGGTCCTGCACCAGGAACGAGTAGTAGATGTTCATGTCCAAATTGTAATTCCCAAAGTGGGGTGACACCAGATCATCGCCAGCGGCTAATCCGCTATTTGCTGCATCCAGGGCATTCTGATACTCGCCCAAGTTCAAGTGCATTTTTGCTTTGAGCGTATAGGCCGCACCCAACGCGGATGCATCGCTGACACCAAAATAATCACCAGCGAAAGAACCCGTTCCGGAACTGATGTTTGCGATCGCCTGATCGGCAAGAGCCAACAGGGCCGTGTAGATCGATTTTTGCGAATCAAAAGCCGGGTTAGGGAATTCAGTCACATTATACATTTGGGTGTAGGGCACGTCACCAAACATGGAAGTCGCCGACAGCATGGTATGAATTTCCAGTACTTGCGCCAAACCTAATGCCTTGCGGTTGTTGAGCTCCGTTGCCTTTCTCTCTGCAATCTTGAGGGATTTCAAAGCGCCTGCATACAGGAGGCTCCATCCGTTGTCGTAATCTGGAGCTGTGGACACGTAGTTGTCGAGGCTGACGTACTGACGATCCACTCCGGTAAATTGGCCACTCCACATGCCGGCGATACGGGTAAGCTCGCCTTCCACGAAGCCGACATAAGCTACCTCCGAAGAGTTCATCACCTGATCCAGGCTGGCATCGCGAGGTAACGTGGGGTCAAATTCAGAAACGCCATTCGTGAATTTCTCGCACGATGTGACGAACATGCCCATTGCCAGGAGGAGGGTTATCCGTTGAAACATTTTATTATATTTTTTCATGATTGATAATCCTAAGTGTAATCAATAGTTAATCTTGATGGTGAACAGGTAAGACCGTGTAGACGGGTTATTGAAATATTCCAATCCGCGTCCGTTCGATACACCAGTTAAGTTCGTTTCAGGATCGTTTCCGATGTAGTTGAGGTCGGGACCCCAGATCAGCAAGTTTCTGCCCGTGAGGGAGAAATCGATCGAAGTCAACTTGGTTGCGGCTCTGAAACCGGGTGAGTTCAGGGAATAGGACAAGGTTACTTCGCGGATGCGGGTGTTGGTAGCATCTTTGATGAATTGGCTGGCTACGGGTCCGAAACCACCGCCAGTCGATGTATACCATCCTTGATCCAAAGCCACTTTACCAGCACCATTATCTACCACGCTGCCGCGGAAGGTAACGGTTCCATCAGCGTTCGCTACATAACGTTCGGCGACTGTGGTCGCTCCATCAAGCGACTGACCGTATACGGGTATCACCGCAGCATCAGCAGCAGACAACGTCGTGATCACGTCGGTCTCTTTCGAACGACCAAAATTGTTCATGATACCATGGGTACCAGCCCAAATCTGACCACCTTGTGTTCTGTCAATCAAAACATACAGGGAGACGCCTTTATACGAAAACGTGTTTCCAATGCCAGCCTTCCAGGTCGGGTTCGGGTTACCAATAACGGATTCGGAAGCAGCGGCTTGTTTGAATCCCTGCTCATCGAGAATAAGTTGTCCTTTGTCATCTTTCATCCAATCAATACCCCAAAGCACGCCTACGGGTTGGTTCAGCACCGCTCTGGACGACGCTCCAGTGAAACCATTCAAGAACAAGGAAGAAGTTCCTGCAAGATCGGTGACTTTGTTGCGATACATTGACCACACGCCACTAATTTTCCAAGTGAAGCTACCGGCCTTAACAACATCGGCTCCTAAATCGAATTCAAGTCCATGGTTCTCCAGGGTCGCAGCGTTTGCATATTTGCTGGTAAAGCCAATGGTAGCCGGCGTACCTACCGGCAGAATAGCATCGGTAGTCTTGTTTGTAAAATACGTAGCACTCAGTGAAACGCGATCTTGGAAGAAACGCAGATCGGTTCCAAACTCAACCTCGGCTTTTCTTTCCGGTTTCAGGTAGGCATTACCCAAAGTAGTGCTTTCGGTATACCCCCCGTTGCCATAGGCTGCAGACGACAATCCAGATCCCCAGCCATCGAGGTATCCGCCGATGCCATAGTATGTGGCGGTTCTATACGGTGACGGCTGTACACCCACCTGACCATAGCCCACACGCAGCTTTCCGAAGCTCAACACATTCGAGTCCATCAACTTGCTGAACTGCCATGCCAGCGTTGCGGCCGGATAATAGAACGTGCTGCTCTGTGCTCTACCAAAGGTAGATGCACTCTCAGCTCTGCCGGTCAAATTAAGGAACAATTGGTCTTTCCAGGCAAAATCCAACGTGGAGTAAAGGGCAGCCGTGCGCTGGATAATATACTCGTTGTAGGGATTGCTAGTTGTCAAACCGGCGTTGGTGACATCCAACGGAATCTGGCTCTTGATAACGAAATCCTGTGCATAACCACCGATGCGTTCATAGAGGCGCTGATTCAAGTTCATCCCCACCAGGGCGATAAAGGTAAGATCCGGGTTGAGGTTGAATTTACCACGACCAAACAGGTCGCCGTTGAACTGTGTTTCCTTGATGGTTTGGAGATCCAATCTACCATTCGGAAGAGCCGACGACAACGGATCGAGAAAGTCATAACGACGGTCGACGTAGCTGTCTACACCTGCGCGCCCCGTGATATCCAACCACTTCGTAGGGGACACCACAGCCTCAAACGATCCCATAAAGCGATCGACATCGGAGGTACTGATGTTGTGTTCCATTGTCCAGAGCGGGTTGTCATAAACGGAAGACACGCTGGCACCGAGCGGGTTTCTGTAAGAACGCTGGCGATTTGGGGTTGCCGCGCCGGTTGCATCGATATACGTGCCTTCATAATAGTCGCTGTTGAAGTCGGGCGAAGTTCTCAATCCACCCAGGTAGATACCCGAAGTATTCGATCCTTGCTGTGCACGATTTGAGCTTGTCTTTGTATAACCAAAGTTAGAGCTAATCCGGATGACGTCATTGAAACGCTTGTTGGTATTGACGCGGAAGGATGTGCGTTGATAGTTGCTGTTCGTTTTGACGATACCGTCTTGCTTCAGGTTATCGATGCTGATGTAGAAGTTACCATCTTTGTCGCCGCCGTTCAGTGTAACACCGAAGTCATCGTACTTACCGGTTTTGAACATTTGATCTCTGTAGTCGTAAGTGGACCGAGAATTTTTACCGCCGTGAGAATTGATGTTGTCAACACCGTTTTGAATGTTATAGATTTTGGTCCCATCAGCGCCCTGGAAATATCCACGGTATAATGGATCGCCGGGGTTGGTCACATACGCGTCGGCTCCGCCCGAACGTCCGGGGATATAATCACCCCAGCTCCATCCACTCTGTGGTGCATTCATGAAATGCCCTAAGGTTCCGGATCCCCAGTTATTCTGAAGGTCATGCGTGATGTAGAGCTTATCGACGGAGTGCGAGTATTTAAGGGAGACGTTGATCTTTCCTTTTTCGCTGGATCCTTTCTTGGTAGTGATCACCATAACGCCGTTTGCTGCGCGTGATCCCCACAGTGCCGCTGCGCTGGCACCTTTCAGGATTTCTACCGACTGGATGTCGTCAGGGTTTAAGTCGTTCAAACGAGACTGTTGGGCTGTACCGCCAACCATTCCGTCGTTGGCAATGAGACCGGTTGGGCTCGACGAGTTAAAGATCGGAACACCATCCAATATGATCAGGGGCTGAAGGTTGCCCGTGATGGTGCTTTGTCCACGAATCTGGATATAAGAACCTGCACCGGGATCACCTGTGTTTTTCACGATGCTCAAACCGGAGGCCTTTCCAGCCAAGCCGTTGATCAATCCTGTTTCACCAGATTTTGCAGCGGCGTTACCGGCAATCGTCGACGTAGCTGTTCCCAACTCATCTTTGTTTTGCTCGATACCGAGTGCCGATACCACAACTTCAGAGAGCTGGGTCACATCAGACTCCATGTTTACCTCCACGGAAGTTCTGTTGCCGATCTCAGTTTCCTGAGTTTTTAATCCGATAAATGAAAAAACAAGTGTTCCTCCGGAAGCGGGGACACTTATAGAATACCGTCCATCAACGTCAGTGACAGATCCCGTTGTTGTGCCCTTTAAGAGGACGTTTACGCCCGGAAGAGGTTTGCCATCTTCTTGTGACAAAATCCTCCCCGTAACAATTCGCTCCTGCGCCCGCAACTCGCCACTGGCGAGAGCAAACACCGCTGTTAAGCATACAAGTAGAAATTTCCGCATTTTGTTAAGTTTAGGTTAATGAAGTTATTACTCAGCCCCCTGCGGGGGAGTTAAGCGTTCAAACTTATAACAAAATCTTAAATCGTAAAACTAACGTACCTTAGTATGTGGTACTTATTTTTAGTGCTTTATCACCATAAACGGGGTACTTTGGAGGCAATCCCCAAATAAAAATGGGCCGGAAATCGATTTAAAACGGCATAATTGGCCCCAATTTCGTTTTTTAAACGCCCAAAACTTACCTGTCCGAATTGGGATAAACGGTTGTTTTTGTACAAGAATATTACTTCACAATTCTGAATTCAATCCTCCGGTTCAACTGTTTTCCCTCATCCGTATCGTTGGAAGCTACAGGCTTATCTGGTCCGAAACCTTTCGTAGTAAGACGCTTTTTGTCGATGCCGGATTTGATCAAGTAGTTATAAACCGAGAGCGCCCGCTTTTCCGAAAGTTGACGGTTGTAGTCTGCTGCCCCGGAGTTGTCGGTGTGGCCGCTGATCTGCACCCGGATGCCGGGGTTCTCATTGAGGAAGCGAACAATCTTTTGCAGCTCCGGGTTGGATCGTTGCTGCAGGTCGTATTTGTCTACTTCGAAAAAAATGTTGTTGAGAACGGCCACGGAGCCCTCCTTCACTTTCTCCAGGTCAATATTGACAACGATGGGCTGGAAATCCCGGACTTCGGAATAATTGAAATTATAGCTCTTGAAGAGGTAGCCCACCTTGTTGATATAGAGCGCATAGTTTGCCCCTTGGGTGAGCACCATCAGGTACTCACCGTTTACCGAGTCCGACTCCACGAGCGACTCGATCGCGTTGTTGCCGATGTTGATCAATTCCACCTTTGCCGCCAGGGGATGTTGGTCGTCCTTGTCGCGGATGATGCCTTGCACATAGTTGCTGCGATACTTCATCTGGTTCTCGGCGGGGATGTCGATCTCATAGATCTTGCTCCGGGAGTGACCGTTGGGCAGCGTCTCTTCGTGGGCATAGTATCCTTTTTTTCCGTCGGCGGTGATGAATAAGGAGTACTGATCATCGTGGTCGTTCAGCGGCGCGCCGAAATTTCTCGGTGCCGACCATTGTGATGAATCCTTTTCCACGAAAAAAATATCATACCCTCCAAATCCAGGCAACCCGTTGGACGCGAAGAAAAGTGTACGGTTGTTGGCGTGGATGAAAGGGGACATCTCGTCGAATTGGGAGTTCACGGATTTGCCGGCGTTGACGGCTCTGGTCCATTTACCATCTTCGCCAAGGGTAGAGATCCAGATGTCTCTGCGGCCAAGACCGGAGCGGCGGTCGGAAACAAAATATAAGGTGCGGCCGTCTGCGGAGAGCGAGGGTTGAGATTCCCATTCGGGGCTGTTCACATTGCGGCCGAGGTTCGCAGGCGCGGTCCAATCGTCGCCGATCTTGCGGCTTTCATAGAGGTCGCAGCTGCCAACGCCGTCGCGGCCAACACACGAGGTGAAGATCAGCTTCCGGCCATCGGCAGAGATGGTGCAGGTTCCTTCGTTGAGGCGGGTGTTGATGTTTTTGGAAATGGAGACGGGCGTCGTCCAGCGGCCCCGGTTATCCTTTTTGCTCACCACCAGGTCTTCCGTGTCGTTGGGATCGTTGCCCTGGCGGCGGGTGAAGATCAATTGCTTTTGGTCGGCCGTTAGCGCTGGGAAATATTGGAGGACGAAGCAGTTAACGGTATCACTCAGCGGCCGCTGATGGTAGGCCGACGAGTCGTTTTTGTTTTTCAAAGCAAATTCCGCGCTCCTGAACAACATGGTCGCCCGGTCGATCCGGGCTTTGCTCTGGCTTTCGTTGTTCACGAACGCGCTGAGCACCTTCATGGCTTTCTCATAGTCGCCGGTGAGCAGATAGAGTTCGCCCAGGTCGTACCAGAAAGGTTTCTGAAGGCGCAGTTCGTTGGCGAGGGCAAGGCCTTTCTCGTAGACCTCGATGGCCTTGATGTTTTGCTTCATGTTCGCATAGGTGAGGCCCAGGCGGTAATAGGCCTCCACAAACTTGTTGTCTTTGTCGAGGGCCTGGTTCAGAAGGTTGATGGTTTCTTCGAATTGGCCGCGCACGCGAAAATTGTCGGCCTGTGTATAGAGCTCGATGGCCTTCTTTGACTTGGTGGTTAACTGGGGTTGCGAAAACGCTACCGTGCTACACAGCAACAGCAGCACGATGGCGGCGGCATGATTCATGCCTAAAACTAGAAAACAATGTTGGATACGTCAATTTCCGGGGACTCAAATTCAAGCATCGCGTTGATGAGCTTGAAGGTTTCGAACGTCTCGATATCCTCCACGCGAATTTCTTCTTCGTGAATCACATCGCGCTCCAGCAATTTGGCGCGCTGCGTTCCTTTGAGCAGGGCCGACCAGGGCGTGTACCAATGCTTGCCCCGGCGAAATACGATGTTGGCATATGAAGAATCGGTGACCAGTCCGCGCTTTACGATCAGGATGTCATCGCTGGCCTGGCGCAGTTCGTAGAGCTTGTTTAGCGTTTTGCGATCGGCATATTTGAATTCGTACGAGATGCGGTCGTGTTCGATCACGCGCAGGCTGTTTACCGGTTTGGGCGTGTAGGGTATGAACTCCACTTCTTTGGATTGTTCGTCGTACACGATGCGGCATTTGAACAATCCTTGCGCCGGTCTTTCGAGGTGTTTTAGAAATTCTTCGAGGTCGAAATGATCGAGCTCGCCGCAGAGTGTTTTCAGCGAACGGTTCATGCGCTGTTCGTGGAAGAACAGGTTCTGGTATTCGCCGTCCTGCAGCTTTATGGTTTCAAGTAAGAGGGACATATACTTTATCGATCACTTCCTGGTACTCCGATGCCGCCGTGCTTTGGGTGGTGATGCCACCGCCGCTCCGGTAGAAATAGCGGTCGCCTTGCTTTTCGATGAAACGGATCATCACACCACTGTCGAGCCTTTCGCCGTCGAAGACTCCGAACACTCCCGTATAGTATCCCCGCTGTTCTTGCTCCACGTCGCGGATGATCTCTAACGTCTTGGGCTTTGGCGCTCCACTCACCGACCCGGGGGGCAATAACCTTACCAAAATGTCGCCGATGCGGGCGGCGTAGTCCTCCTCCAGGTCACCCACCACCTCCGAACTCACTTGCAACAACGTTTTTGAGGCGGTTTGTATTTCTTCGATGTATCGAAAACGGGACACATGCACGCCGGAGGCCACTTGGCTCAAGTCGTTGCGAATCAGGTCTACTATGGTGACATGTTCAGCAATTTCCTTTGGATCGGCCAACAATCTTTCGCGCGCCTGTGGCAACGCGGCGTCCATCGTTCCCTTCATGGGAAAACTGTAGATTTTTTTGTCCTTTATCTGGACAAAGATCTCAGGCGAAAACACGAGGAACCTGTTGTCAAACAGCAGTTTATAGCGGGCGCGGCTCAGGTAAAAAAGGTCGCGCAGGGAGCGGTCTGTCTTTACTTCCGTTTTTACGGTGAGGTTGGTCAGGAAAGAATCACCGTAGGCCAGGTGCGCGTAGACCGCCGCGAATTTGCGCTGATATTCCTGCGGGGTGGGTGGAATTTTTTCCAGCATTACTGAGCCTGCAGGGAGGCTCTGAGGGGTTGCGTTTGTGATGCCCTGGATCCGGTAGAGCAGCGTTGTGGCGTCTACGTCCTGCAGGCGTATGAGCAACGGCTGTTGCATTTCAAAATCCACCACAAACAAAAAGGGGACCTTCTCTTGTCCCCACCGGTTCATGGTTGCCGCGAACGTTGTGATGTTCATGAAGGGCTTGTGCTAAGGAATGTTCATGTATTTATGAACTTGCAACGACACCTGCCACTGTGGGTTGGCTTTCACATAGTCAATGATGAGGGGAAGCATCTCTTTTTCTTTCGACCACTCGGGCTGCAGATAAAGCTGGCAGTCCGGGCGAACCACCGCGGCAAATTCCGCTGCCCAGGCGAAGTCGCTTTTGTTGTAGACGATCACCTTCAATTCGTCGGCCTGGCCAAATACGGTGGGATGGGGTTCCTTGAATTTCTTAGGGGAGAAACATACCCAATCCCACGCTCCGGTGAGTGGATACACGCCCGATGTCTCAATGTGGGTGCGCATGCCGTTGGCCTTTAGCGTCTGCGTTAACGCGGTGAGGTCGTGCATGGCCGGTTCGCCGCCGGTGATCACCACGATCTCCGTGCCACTGGTTTTGGCCCGCTCCATCATCGTGTCGACGCTCACGGAGGGGTGCGCATTCACATCCCAAGATTCTTTCACGTCGCACCACACGCAACCTACGTCGCATCCACCGAGGCGGATGAAATAGGCGGCGCTTCCCTGGTAGAATCCTTCACCTTGGATGGTGTAGAAGTCTTCCATGAGGGGAAGGGTTGTTACCAGATTTTTTTCTTTGATTTCCACAGCCATGATCTTCGCGTGCTACCAGCAAGTGTTCCGTGTGCTACGGATGGCGCAGCTCGGTGGCGCGCAGGGTGTTCAGCAAGAGCGATACGATGGTCATCGGACCCACACCGCCGGGCACGGGGGTGATGTACGATGCTTTGGGTGCTACGTTTTTAAAATCAACGTCTCCTTTGATGGCCCATCCTTTTGGATATTCGGGGCCTTCCACGCGGGTGGTGCCGATGTCAATGACAACAGCGCCTTCTTTCACCATGTCGGCGGTGATCAATCCGGGTTTGCCTACAGCGGTCAACAAGATGTCGGCAGAGCGTGTATAGCTCGACAGGTCTTTGGTGAATTTGTGGCAGATCGTTACGGTGGCGCGACCTTGTTCGGTTAGCATCATGCTCAGGGGTGCGCCGGCAATGCGGCTTGCTCCTACTACCACGGCATGCTTTCCTTCGGTTTCTATGGCATAACGGCGCAGCAGTTCCATGACACCATAGGGTGTGGCGGGCAACAGCAGCGGGCTTTTCGAAATGATACTTCCGAAATTATGGTTGGTGAATCCGTCCACATCTTTATCGGAACGGATCTTCTCGGTGATGTTCTCTACGGAAATGTGTGCAGGCAAAGGCAACTGCACGATAAAGCCATCCACATCGTCGTCGTTGTTGACGTGATCAATGTGTTTCATGAGGCGTTCTTCGCTGATGGTGTCGGCAAAACGCATCATGGTGTAGTGAAATCCTACACTTTTGCAGGCTTTCACTTTATTATCGACATACGTTTGGCTGGCGCCGTCGTCGCCCACCAGAATGATCGCCAAGTGAGGGATTTTCTTGCCAAGCTGTTTGCGCTCGGCCACCTTCGCGGCAATTTCATCCTTGATATCGGACGACACTTTTCTGCCGTCGATGAGTGTGTAGGTGGTGGTGGTTTGCAAGTCCTGCGTCATTTCAATCTGATATTCTACTTTTTCTTTATTCCAAACGTTAAAGTCTCAGGCCATTCTTTTGGATCAATTGGATAAAAAGCTTCTCCCCCCTTTCGGTGCGTCTGTCGCTTCTTTCAAATCGATCTAAAAAATATTTAGTCGACGCCTCTATTCGAGCATCGAGTTTCGCTGCGCGAGCATCGGCTTTTTGCATACGAGTTTCGAATTCTTTCCGCCATTTCGCCGAACGAGTTTCGAATTCTTCCCGCCATTTCACCGAACGAGCTTCGAATTCTTCTCGCCATTTCGCCGAACGAGATTCAAATTCTTCCCGCCATTTCGTCGAAAGAGCCTCAAATTCCACTCCCCATTTCGCCACCCGTGATTCGAATTCCGCATCAAACTTCTCCATGCGAGCCTCTTGTTTCTCAAGACGAGCCTCCGCTTTCACCATGCGTTGAATCGTCAGATCCAACCGCTTACCAAATTTTTTCATGTTGCTCTCCAGGCGATCCAAGTGGATCAGCATTTCAGCAATGACTTCATCATAGTTTCTCTCCATAACGGTTTCATTTCGTGATACAACGGTTAATTTAATCAATTTTCAGAACCGCCATAAAGGCCTCCTGCGGTATTTCCACGTTGCCTACCTGGCGCATGCGTTTCTTTCCTTTCTTCTGTTTCTCCAGCAGCTTGCGCTTACGGGAGATATCACCACCGTAGCATTTTGCCAACACGTTCTTGCGAATGGCGCTGATGTTTTCGCGGGCCACAACCTTCTGGCCAATGGCCGCCTGGATCGCGATCTCGAACATCTGGCGTGGAATGAGCTCCCGCAGTTTTTCGCAAAGCTTGCGTCCCCAGTCCTGCGACTTGCCGCGGTGCACGATGGCGCTCAGCGCGTCCACTTTTTCACCGTTCAGCATGATGTCGAGCTTCACCATGTCGGATTCACGGAAGCCGATGAGGTGATAGTCCAGCGAAGCATATCCGCGGGAGATGGATTTCAGTTTGTCAAAGAAGTCAAATACGATTTCGGACAGCGGCATTTCGAACGACATCTCCACGCGATCGGTGGTGAGATAGTTTTGATTGATGATGCTTCCGCGCTTGTCCATGCACAGGCCGATGATGGGCCCGATATATTCCGATTTCGAAATGATCTGCGCTTTGATATAAGGCTCCTCAATGCTTTTCATCCGCGTGGGATCCGGCATTTCGGAAGGTGCGTTGACAAAGATCTGTGTTCCATCGGTCAGGAAGGCCTGGAATTGTACGGAGGGCACCGTGGTGATCACGGTCATGTTAAACTCGCGCTCCAGACGTTCCTGGATGATCTCCATGTGGAGCATCCCCAGGAATCCGCAACGGAAACCAAAGCCGAGTGCGGCCGACGTTTCCAATTCCCATACCAGCGACGCGTCGTTGAGCTGTAGCTTTTCCATGGACGCACGCAATTCTTCAAATTCTGTCGTGTCCACGGGATAGATACCCGCAAACACCATGGGCTTCACTTTCTCGAATCCTTTCAAGGCCTCGCCGGGATTGAGCACGTTTGTGATCGTATCGCCGACGTGCACTTCGCTCGCCACTTTGATACCGGAAATAAGATAGCCTACGTTGCCGACGCTGATCTCGTTCTTGGGTTGTTTGTCGAGTTTCAAGATACCGATCTCATCGGCACCATATTCTTTGTCGGCGTTCACAAACTTGATCTTGTCTCCCTTGCGGATGGTGCCGTTGAAGACACGGAAGTAGATCTCGATGCCACGGAACGAGTTAAAAACCGAGTCGAAGATCATGGCCTGCAGGGGCGCTTTAGGATCGCCTTTGGGGGCCTTGACGCGGTTCACAACGGCACGCAATATTTCTTCGATGCCTTTTCCTTCTTTTGCGCTGGCGCGGATCACGTCTTCGCGCTTACAGCCCACCAATTCCACAATTTCGTCGGTCACCTCTTCGGGCATGGCATGGGGAAGGTCAATCTTGTTCAGGACCGGGATGATCTCCAGGTCGTGTTCCAAGGCCAGATACAGGTTGGAAATGGTCTGAGCTTCGATGCCTTGGCTGGCGTCCACAATGAGCAGTGCGCCTTCGCAGGCGGCAATGGAACGCGATACTTCATAGGAAAAATCTACGTGGCCCGGGGTGTCGATCAGGTTGAGCACATAGGTTTTGCCATCCATGGTGTAGTTCATTTGGATGGCGTGGGACTTGATGGTGATCCCTTTTTCTTTTTCCAGGTCCATGTTGTCCAACACCTGGGCTTCCATCTGGCGCTCGTTCAGGGTGCCGGTAAATTCCAGCAGCCTGTCGGCCAGTGTGCTTTTGCCGTGGTCAATGTGTGCGATGATGCAAAAATTGCGGATGTTTTCCATGCTCTCAGTCTCCTAAATCGGGCAAAATTCCCATTTCGCGGCTGTTTCCGCTTTGGGGTTTGCTCCTGTCCTTGTTTAAGACTGCAAAAGTAGGAATTACAACGATCAATGAGTAGGGAACCATGAACAATGGAAAAGAAAAGTCCATTGTTCATGGTGGGTTGTGGGATTATTGTTTTATCACTACGCCTTCCTTCATGACGAAGCTCACTTTTTCCATGGTTTTGATGTTTTTGAGCGGGTTTTCGTCCGTAGCCACGATGTCGGCGAATTTGCCGGTTTCGATGGAGCCGAATTTGTCGGACATTCCCAGGATGCCGGCGGGTACAATGGTGGCCGATTTAATCGCTTCCATGGCGGGCATGCCGGCTTCGACCATGAAGCCGAATTCCTTGGCGTTGTCGCCATGCGGATACACCCCGGCATCGGTTCCGAAGGCTATTTTAACACCGCGTTTGTAGGCTTTGCTAAACGTTTCCTGGATTTGAGGACCGATTTCCAACGCTTTGGGCACCACCAGCGGGTGGTAATAGCCCGGCACTTTGGCTTGCTCGGCCACAAATTTTCCAGCGGAGATAGTGGGTACGAAGAAGGTCCCTTTTTGCTTCATCAGGTCCATGATCTCTTCGGTCATTTTTGTGCCATGTTCAATGGTGGTTATCCCCGCCATCACCGCGCGCTTCATGCCTTCAGCACCATGGGCGTGGGCCGCGGTGTGCATGCCGTATTCTTTTGCCGTTTCGATAATCGCCTTTAATTCCTCGTCCGTGAATTGAGGGCCAGAGCCATCTTTAGCGATGCTGAGCACGCCACCGGTAGCGGTTATTTTGATCATATCAGAACCTTCCTTGTAGCGCTGACGCACGGCTTTCCGGGCATCGTCGGGGCCGTTGATAACGCCCTCTTTAGGACCTGGATCGCCCATGAGGTCTTTGCGATAGCCGTTTGTGGGATCGGCATGGCCGCCCGTAGTAGCAATTGATTTTCCCGCCGAAAAGATGCGTGGTCCCACGGCAATGCCTTGGTTGATCGCATTTCTCAGGGCAGTATTAACACCCGAGCCACCCAGGTCGCGCACGGTGGTGAACCCGGCCATAAGCGTTTTGCGGGCATACGACGCCGCGCGAAAGGCTACGTCGGCGTCGTTAAGGGTGAAGCGCTGGAGTGCCTGGTCTTTGCTGGTCTCGCTTTCGAGATGGACGTGCATGTCGATGAGTCCGGGCATTACTGTTTTTTTGCTGAGGTCGATGAGCACGTCGCTGGCACCGGGTTTCGAAAATCCTTTTTCGATGGCAGTGATCTTGTTGCCCTCCACCACGATGGTCATCTGGGGCTGGACGTCGTTGGTCTTGCCGTCGATGAGGTTGCCGCAGTGGACATAGGTTTTCTGCGCATAGCTCGCGAGGGAAGCCACGCACAACAGTAGGAGGTAAATTTTCTTCATACGGGTTTTAGGTTAATGAGGGAAAGATAGGCTTCAAAAGAAAAATGACAATTTAATGATGGAGATATTTTTGCACCAATGTTTTCAAGCGGCTCATTTCATCGGCGCCCATGGCAGCGGCCTTTACGTTGAGCAGCAATTCGAACATCACCTGCTGATCGTAGCCCAGGTTGGAAGCGATCTGGGAGCAGAACATGATCTCTTCCTTGTACATGCGCTCGTCGATCTTCATGAGCTGCACCAGCGAGAAAAGATAATCGAACTTCCGGTCGTCGGAAAGATCTTCGGGAACGATGAGGTCGTGGCGTTTGTCGAACAAGGGTTTCACCTCGTCGGGGTAAACGTTGTTGGCCCGGCCGATGTTAATGATATAGTTCCGCTCCCGGTCGGCCACGGTGCCGTCTATTTGAGCGAGGCTGATCAGCAATTTCATTTGGGCAAGTGCAGACATGGTAGTTTAGTTAAAAGTTAAGGTGTATCAACGGGACAGACGAGGGTAAACTGAACATGATCACTATGAACGTCCAACCTAAGAACTTAATAACAAATAACCAATACCTTTACACGGCATGAATTTTTTGGCGCACATTTATTTATCGGGGAACAATCCATCTGTGATGGTGGGCAACTTCATCGGCGATTTTGTGAAAGGCCGGAACCTGCTGGAACAATTTGGCGACGGCATTGCCAAAGGGATCGCCTTGCACCGCGAGATCGATGCCTTTACCGACCACCACCCCGTGGTGTTGCAAAGCAAGACCCGGCTGCGGCCCAAGTACAGACACTACGCCCCGGTGATCGTCGATGTTTTCTATGACCATTTTCTTTCCCGGTACTGGGACCATTATCATGCACAACCCCTCCCCGACTTTTCCCGCGAGGCCTACCTCTTTTTAGAAAGCCAAAGCGAAGTGTTGCCCGAGAGCGTGCGCCATCTGCTGCCGCACATGAAACGCGGCAACTGGCTGCTGAACTATGGCAACCTCCAAGGACTGCAACGCGCCCTCAGCGGATTGGCCAGCCGAACCCGACACGACTCACACATGGAACAGTCGGTTCAGGATTTGGAGGAGTCTTACGACGCCTTTAAAACCGAATTCGAAACTTTTTTCCCGGACCTTATTGCCATGTCGCGCTCTTTTTTGCACCCGCTGCCCGGACCGGTGTTTCCACTCTCAATGTCCAACGGTCAGCATTAAATCTTTTACCTTTACACCACAACTTTTCGTATGCACAACGATCCTGAACTCAGCGGTAAATATCTCGGCACCATCTCACAAGACTTTGTGCGGGTAGCCGACACCCTAAAAGAAGCCTCCTACCAAATCAGGACGGCAGGCTTTGAATATCCTATTTTCCCGCTTTGCAAAGAAGAACAACCTATCGGTCAAATGCTGATGGCCCCCGCCGTGAACGGCACAGCCTGGTATTATTATGCCTCCTTTTTTGACGAATTCCTGCAGCGCGGCCTGATCACCCCCGACAAGGTGGACGATTTTAAAGCGGCCTACAAAGATCCCGATGAATTTTGCTGTCTTTTCGTGGTGGATGAGCAGTTCACCAATTTCGTCTTCATCCCCTTCCCGGAAGATTGATCAGGGCCGGAAATGGTCCCAGCCCTGGGCGCGCAACGGTACCACTGCACCTCCCTTGGTGATGAGCACGTTCTGATCCTTGCGGTCGTGCACATAGCCAATGAAATGGATGTCGGGGTGGTTCTTGATCTTCTCCTGGTCGGCTTGCGAGATGGTGAACAACAGCTCATAGTCCTCGCCGCCATTCAGCGCACACGTTACAGGGTCGAGGTTGAATTCGACGGCGGTCTCGTAGGCCAGATGATCGATGGGAATTTTGTCTTCGTAGATCCTGACGCCAACACCCGAGTTTCGCGCGATGTGCAAAAGTTCCGACGCCAATCCATCGGAAATATCGATCATGGACGTGGGTTTCACGCCCGCTTCCTCCAAATCAAAAACAATGTCGGTGCGCGCTTCGGGCTTTAGCTGCCGGCCGACGAGGTATTCATACTTCTCCATGTTGGGTTCCATGTTGGGGTCGGACAGAAACACTTGCTTTTCGCGTTCCAGCACCTGAAGTCCCATGAAAGCAGCACCCAGGTCACCCGTGGCGCAAAGAATATCGCTGACTTGCGCGCCACTGCGGTAGGCTATCTTCTCGCGCCGGGCGCGGCCAATCACGGAGATGGAGATGACCAACCCGGATGTAGACGACGTCGTGTCGCCGCCGACCAGGTCGACGCCATAATTTTGACAGGCCGTACGAATGCCGGCATACAGAGCATCTATCGCCTCCACCGAAAAGCGGTTGCTCAACGCCAGGCTCACGGTGATTTGTTCCGCCTTTCCATTCATAGCAGCAATGTCGGACACGTTCACAGCCACGGCCTTGTAGCCCAGGTGATGGATGGGCACGTACGACAAATCGAAGTGAATGCCTTCCACCAGCATGTCGGTAGAGATCAGGATGCAATCCTGGTCGTGGCCTTGGATAACGGCGGCATCGTCGCCAATGCCGGTGAGGGATGTGGGGTTGGTGAGGGTGACATTTTTGTGGATGCGGTCGATCAATCCAAATTCACCCAGGTTGCTTATCTCTGATCTGTTTTCGCTCATACGTTTATGACAGGTTAGTAAATGATCTTCCTCGGCGCCCGAAGAACCATTCATCCTGCAAAAGTAAGATTATCGATGAATATGACAGATTTGGGTCTTATATTCGGTGTACCTATGCACTGGTAAAAACCACGACCCCATGAGAAAAATTACCGGCCTTCTGCTCATCCTGTTTATCGTATTGGGCGCTTGCAGCTCGCCGAAGCCGTATTACAAAACTGCCAAGGGAAAGAAAAAGCAGAAATACTACAACGACATCCAATTTGGCGGCAAAAGCGCCAGTCAGATGAAGAAACCTTGATGCTGGCTAGAGGTCTTGACAGAGCTCGATCAGCACTCCGCCGGTGGTTTTGGGATGGAGGAAGCAGATCATCTTGTTGTCGGCCCCTTTTTTGGGCACCTCATTTATTACCTCGAAACCTTTCTTTTTATAGTCTTCCATGCTGCTGCGGATATCGCTCACCGCAAACGCGAGATGGTGCACGCCTTCACCCTTTTTTTCGATGAATTTGGCAATGGGCGAGTCGTCGCGGGTGGCTTCCAGAAACTCGATTTTCACCCCGCCGATCTCAAAAAACGACGTCCGCACGCCCTCTGAGGCCACTTCCTCGACCTTGTAGTGCTCGCGTCCCAGCAGGGTTCCGAAGAGAGCATTGGCTTTTTCCATGTTTTTAACGGCAATTCCGATGTGCTCAAGTTTTTCCATAATTGTTAACTTTGTATCAAAAAAGAAACTTTTAGGGGAAATCGAAAGTTTAAACTGTGAAACTTTGGCATCTATGATCGAGACACTCAGCGAAATGCACGTAGAAGCGGCCCGCATACAACAAGAAATCAAGGATTACCTGGGCTTGCGCACGTCGGACCTCGTGTTTGAGTACAGCACGGTGGATGGCCATAAAGTGAAGCTGGACCTCATCACCATCAACCCGCGCCACAACCAGGCTTTCCTGTTCCACAACGAAACCGGGGCCGACAAAGTGGATGCGCTAAAGAAAATGCTGGCCTATGTGCAGCAGTATAAAGAGAAAGAGAATTCTTATACCATACAATGGGTTGCCAAAGGCGATACGGAATTGCACACGTCCTACTTCAAGGCCAGCAATATCCTCGACGCCCTGCAAAAGCTGTATTACGGACGCGATATGAATACGCTTACCGTCTTCAGCGTAGTGCTCAACCCAATTTCATAAAACGAGAACATTTCAGACTATGATCAGCGTAACCGATAAAGCAAAAGAACGGATCATCGCCCTCCGCACCGAAGAAGGCAAGCCGGACAACAATAACATCCGCGTGCTCGTGAAAGGCGGTGGTTGCTCGGGACTTATGTATGATCTCAACTTCGACGACGAGATCAAACCGGCCGACCAGATCTTTGAAGACAAGGGTATCAAGATCCTGGTCGACAAAAAAAGCCTCCTCTATTTGTTGGGCACCACGCTCGACTTTTCGGATGGACTGAATGGAAAAGGTTTCCAATTCATCAATCCCAACGCCACGCGCACCTGCGGTTGTGGTGAGAGCTTCGCGGTTTAATCCTTAGAGCAATATCGATGTTGCACCTCCGGGTCACTCCGGAAGGCTGTTGAACTTATTATTTTATGAATGTGGTGAACAGCCGCATTCTGACAGATGGCAATCTTTGAAGGGTTGCCATTTTGTATTTCAGAACACTTCTTATCTCCCCCCAATTTACTCACACACCTTCCTGCACAGAATTTCCTCGCCGAGAAAGTCATTTGTCTAATGCGTCAATGGGGTTGCTTTGTCACTAAAAGAAGATCGCCATCCTTCAAAAGAATATAGCCCTGATCAAAGCAGTAGTAATAGCGGCCTTCGCTTCCGGTTTCGTCGATGTTGGTGAAATATGTAAAATCAAATCCCCGGTGGCGAAGTTTGTCGCAACCGACTTTTGTCTTTCCGGTGTGGTTGAGGTCCTTCAGGATGCGGCGGTTCCGGCGGAGCACGTGGATGACCGAACGCATGTAGTGGGTTTCGGAACTGTTGATGCGATTGTTGTAGTTGGCCCGGCAGTGATCGTCACAAAATTTCTTGTCGGCCCTTCCCTTAATAAGTGCCCCGCATTCCTGGCAGAATTTGTGAACGTGATTTGACATAAAAAATAACCAACAACTGATGATCGAATATAACCGAAATTAAACGTTTATCATACGGCTAGCCATAATTTCTTGTTTGATCTTCGTAGAGCGATCGGGCGGGTAGCCCTGGTGTTGGGTGATCGTTTCCGGCCTGATGTTTTATTCATTATACCAAAACTACTTATGAAAAATCTAAAGAACAGCGTGCGGCTCATCGGCAACCTGGGCAAGGACCCCGAGGTGCGTGTCTTCGAAAGCGGGAGCAAAAAAGTATCGTTTAATCTGGCCACGAACGATTCGTATAAAAACGACAAAGGCGAAAAGGTGGTCGACACGCAATGGCACCACCTGGTGATGTGGGGCAAGCTGGCCGACATTGCCGAAAAGTATCTCAAAAAAGGCAACGAGATCGCCGTGGAAGGCCGCTTGGTTCACCGGGAATACGAGGACAGCGCGGGAGAAAAAAAATATTTCACCGAGATCAATGTCGGCGAGCTATTGATGTTAGGAGCGAACAAATGAAGCGAGTGCCCGTTGGGAGCAAAACAAAAAGCCTGGCGATGATCGTCAGGCTTCTCATAGCCCTTGTCAATTCTGTTTGCCTACAAAACAAAGCGCGCCAAGGTGCAGACCCAGGTAGCTGTTGGCCACGCGCGCCTCATTGCCGGGCTCGATGACCTTTGAGCTTGGAATAAAATTATAGTCGACAGACAAACTGAATCGGTCAAAAAAGTCGATCCCGATACGCGGGCAAAATCCAACTTTCGTTTCGGCCGCAGTGAGGGACGTACCGCCGCTAAACAAATTCGGGTTCTTTTCCCCGGGTTTATTGTAGCGCACGGGCGATAACGCGTAAAGCCCAAGGCCGGCGCCAACGAAAACGCGAGTCTTGCCGGTTCCCAGGTAATACTTTCCTATGAGCGTATAAGACCCGCGAAATATCCTTTCGTAGGATTTGCCATCATCGAGTCCGAATTTGGCGAAAATGAGCCACTCCGCTCTTAGACCTACCGTCACCACGTCTGTAAGATCGTAGGTAGGCTCAATGTAGGTTAGCGCACCCGCTCTTTCCCTCAGGTTGTTGTGTGGGACGGCAACGCCGCCACCGAAACCGATTTTGATTTTATGAGCCGTCGTCCGGGTTGTTTGCGCTTGCGTCTTGAACGCAAACACGAGGACAAAGCAAGCCAACCATAATTTATTTTTCATAGCCGTAAAAATAAAAAGTCAACGCAACAAGGACAAATGTCTTTTGACTTGCCAATATCTGTACCGTTGTTAATCATACTTGTTCACTTCTCTCCTGGCGTCTTCACGCGTAATGAACACCTATTGTGAGGGGTCGAAGTCGCCATTTTTTGAACGTCCGTCGCTGGGTATCAATCTGAATTGCGACGCAAATGCTTTGGTATGGGAAGACCGAGGTTCGCTCCAAAGTGTATGCCCCGATAGTTGTTCTTCACATACGCATCGCTGCCAGGCTCGATGACCTTTGATCTCGGAATAAAATTATAGTCGACCGAGATCGTGAAACCCCATAAATCGAAACCCACGCGTGGATACAATCCAATCTTTCTTTCAGCCTCCGTGATATGAGTGCCTCCACTAAACATTCCCGTTTTCTCGCCAGCCTCACGATAGCGGACCGGCGACAGCCCATACGAACCAATGCCGACACCAACAAACGGACGGAATTTTCCTTTTCCCAGGTAATACTTTCCGTTCAGGGAATACGTGCCGCGGAATAATGTTTCATACATTGTATCGTCAGGAAGTCCGTAGGTGAGCATGAGCCATTCTGCGCGTGCGCCTACGCTAATTACATCGGTGATGTTATACGAGGGCTCGAGATAGGTCGACAGGCCCAGGTGCGGCGGAGCGGAGACAAAGCCGCCTCCGAAACCAAATCTGATTTTCTCCATTACCCTGACAACCGCCTGGGCACGCGTTTGGAATGTTAACAAGAGGACAAAACAGGCCAACCACAATTTATTTTTCATAACCGATAAAATAGAAAAGTTAACGTAATAAAGAAAGACGTTGCTTAAATAGCAATAGCTATGCCGTTGTTAACATGCTTGTTCACTTTTCTCCGATAGGTATAAAAACGACAAACGGCGCAAAAGTGGTCGACACGCAAAATGCCGTTGATGGCAATACCTAATGCGATCGTCAGGCGTTCCACCCCTTTACATCAACGAAAAGAAAGGAAGTTTTCTTCCAGGTATTCATGTTAGGTCAGACTTTCTTGCTGCCTCCCGGTTTATGGGCACGTAAGAGGGCGCCCACATGAATGCCAAAGAAGCCATTCTTTATGCGTGCATTGTTACCGGGCTCGGTCACCGCAGTGGAGGGAATAAAATTATAATCGAGCGAAATCGCAAGGGTCCTATTTTCAAAACCTATACTTGGATAAAAGCCGAACCTTGTTTCGGCCAATGTAATAGCCACTTTATCGTACCCGAGAAGCCCCCCGGATGTTTCGTCGATATAGCGAACAGGTCCGAGGCGATAAAAGCCCAGACCACCCCCACAAAAAAAACGATGGTCCCCTGTATTCAGATAGTACTTTGCGTTGGCGGTATATCCTGCCCGCATGGGCGTACCGTATTTTCTTCCATCTGGAAGCCCAAGTGACATCAATATCCACTCCGCCCGTACTCCCAACCGGAGAGCATTGTTGACTGGGTAAGAAGAGTCGATATAGGCTAGCACGCCAAATCTGGAGCTTTCGCCTGTTGGAACCGCAAAGCCTCCACCAAAGCCGAACCTGTATTTCTCAAATATCTGGGCGTGTGTCCCGAAAGCCAGCATGGCAACCAAGAATGTGAGCAATATTTTGTTTTTCATAACTTTTAACGAGTAGGCTTGGTATAGACTTGATGAAAGACACGGCCAGCAGCCGAAAGGTTGGAAGAGCCGCTTCGAAGATAAATAAAGCCTTGGCAATTATTATTTCGCTGAATAGTCGGAAAGACTGATTCAAGACGCTCATCTACCGGCTTCCTCCACCAATATTTGCTCCGATGTGAATGGCCAAATAGTTATAATTTATTTTCGCCCCTGAAATATCCGTGTGCGCTAAGGGGAGGACATTGTAGTCGGCCGAGAAGGTGAAGTGACCAACGTCAAAGCCCACACGCGGATAAAACCCAACCGCCAGTCCGAATGAACTGAAGTTTCTGCTGAAGTTTCCCTGGTCTAGATCCATTTGGGCTATATAATAAAAACCCAGACCGGCCCCGACGAAAGGATGGAGATTACCCGACATCAAACGGTTTATATAGTACTGGCCGTTGAAAGTATAGGACGAGAGAATTGACGGCTTGGTCCTGTCGTTGGGAGAAAATCGATTAGGAGGGAAGGCGATCTCCAGATGAAGACTCAGTACCCAGTTATCATTGATTCGGCCAGCGGGTTCAATATAAAAGAGTGCAGCGCTTGCGGTACCCGCGCCGGTGGGAATATCATAGCCTCCGCCAATCCCCATTCTAAATTTCTTGAAATTCTGTGCGGATGCAGCAAAAGACATCACGGTGACGAGACAAGCTAACAACATTTTGTTGATCATAACACTTACATCGGTATAGGAAGGATAAAGATATGGATTTCACCACAACCGTGTCGTTGAATTTCAGTACAACAAATAGCCCATGCAATGAGATTACCGATGACAGGACATGTAAACAAGTCCGATGATGATCCACCGGACTCCACGATCACCGCTATTATTTTCTTCCGCCACCAAAGTTCGCCCCGAGACGAACGCCGAGGTAACTATTCTTGAAGCTCGCGTCGCTTCCGGAAACGGTGGTCTTTGTGTTGGCGATAAAATTATAGTCGATCGAAAGTGTGAAATGGCCCAAGTCAAAACCGAGACGCGGATAGAATCCCAGCTTCGATTGCGCATCGCTAAGGCTTACCGATTCCGTATGGACCTGTAGTTGTCCTTGTCCAGTGACATCGAATACAACAACATCGGTCTTCATGGCCGACAGGCTATAGAGCCCGAAACCGACCCCCAGGAAGGGGCGGAAATTATTTGTGCCCAGGTAATACTGCATATTCAGCGTGTAGGATGCTTGGGCCGACAAATCAAAACGCTCCATGTCGATGGAACTACCCGAGAGTCCGCGCGCGACAATGGCCGATTCCACGCGCAAGCCCAGCGACAAGACATCGCTGAGGCGGTAGGAAGGCTCGAGATAGACAAGGCCTCCTCCCTGGGAGCCACTTCCCGAAGGTTTGGCATAGCCAACGCCGACGCCTACTCTAAACTTTTTGAAATTTTGGGCGGATGCCACCAGGATGCAGGTGAGAGCGAAACACGTGAGTAAGATTTTGGTTTTCATAGCAATTAACATTTTTGGTTAGTGTCATAAAGAAAAAGCGCCTTACTGCAACTGGATTGCAGTGGCGCGTATACTGTATTTTTTGATGCTCCGTGTACTGGCGATGTCGGTGGGAAATGACATTTTTTTTGAAGATGACGGCTAGTTTTGGCTATTCCGTCGTTGAAGGTTCAGGGCTAAGCCCTTCCAGGAGGGCTGGGATTATTGAGTTCCTTTTGGGTGAGTTTAAGGACGGTGTTTTGGGGGATCCCTGTAGATGACTTTCCAGCGCCTGGATTTGGTTGAATCTTGCTGGGGGATTGCAGATGATGGGGTTAGTTCGGTCGTTTATAGGAGTGGGTGTTGGAAGCATCCTTTTTTAATTAGTTTTGTTCGCATGAGTTTTTTATACCCTTCTTTTCTGTGGGCGCTGGGCGCACTTTCTATACCCGTTATTATCCATTTATTTAATTTCAGAAGAACGATCCGGGTATATTTTTCAAATACGCGGTTCCTCCGGCAGGTGAAAGAGGTCACCACGGCTAAGCGGCGTCTGAAGCATTATCTTGTTCTGGCGGCGCGGTTGCTGTTCTTGTTTTTTCTGGTGATCACGTTTAGCCAGCCGGTGATTCCGGCCCGGGAGCAGGTGGGCACAGGGCAGAACATTTTGCTGTACCTGGACAACTCACAGAGCATGTCGGCCCTCACCGACGATAAGACGCGGGGACTGGACGCCGGTGTGAGCTTTGCGCGGAGCATCGTGGAGGTCTTCCCGCCCGATACGCGCTACCGGCTGATCACGAACGATTTTTCGCCTTTTTCCAATACCTACAAAACCAAGGCGGAGGTACTGGACCTGCTCACACAGATCCGCCTTTCGCCCGTGAGCCGTTCGCAGGTAGAAATACAAGAACGCATCCGCCAGGAAGGGGCCAAACGGGGCCGCGAGATCTTTTGGATCTCCGACTTCCAGAAGTCCACCCTGGGGCAAGTGATCGCCCCCGACAGCACGGCACGCCTGCATCTGGTGCCCATTGCGTATGGCCAGCTGTCGAACGTTTTTATCGATTCGGCTTACCTCGAGAATCCATTTTCGGCCGGGGGTGGGAAGAATGTGTTGCACGTGAAGGTGCGCAACGACGGGCACAAGGAAGTGACCCAGCTCAACCTGAAACTGACCCTAAACGGCGTACAGGCCGGAACTTCGCTGCTGGATATCGCCCAAGGCGGCATTGCCGAGACCACCTTTGACCTCGCCACGGGATTGTCGGGGCTGAACGAGGCCCGGCTCACCTTCAACGACTTCCCGGTGAGCTTCGACAATGAATTTTATCTTGCCTTGAACTTCACCGACAAGATTCGGGTGGTAGAGATCAAGAACTCGGCAGCGCCCACGATGGTCGAAAAAGTGTTTGGCAACAAGGACGTATTTGATTTTGCCTCTTACCCGGTGAACAATTTCAACTACGGGCTGCTGCCCCAGGCCGACCTGGTGGTAGTGAACGGCCTCAACAGCATCGACGCCTCCTTAGGGGGAGCGTTGCGCCGCTACATCCTCGACAACGGCACGTTGCTGTTGGCCCCTGGCACATCGCCGGATGTGGCAAGCCTAAAAAATTTCCTGCAATTGGCCACCTTGAAAGACACCGAGAACAAAGCCACGCTGGAACTCGACCGGCCCGACTTCTCGAATCCCTTTTTCGAAAATGTGTTCGAAGAGCGGTCGGTTTCCCTGGCCATGCCCAAGGCCATCCGCCGGCTGGATTGGGGAGGCGACAACTCGGCCTTATTGAAATTCAAGGACGGCCAGCCCTTTCTTTCGCTTTTCCCGCAGCGCGGCAAGGTCTATGTGCTGGCCAGCGCGCTGGACGCTTCCCAAACCGACTTCTTCAACCACGCCATCTTTGTGCCGGTGATGTACCGCATCGCCGCCAGCGGCAAAAAGAACGACCTGAAGCCCTACTACACCCTGCTGGAAGATTTCATCACCCTGCATGTGGACAGCCTGAAGGGCGAGGAGCCTTTGCGGTGGGAAGGCGCCGAGGAGGTGATCCCCGCCCAGCGCACGGTGAACGACGACGTCATTTTCGACATCCCCAAATTTTCGATCAGCCGGGGTTTCTATAAGGTGGTGATGCGCCGCGACACCATTAATCTACTGGCTTTCAACCTCGACAAGGCCGAATCGCTGATGGACCAATATTCCGGGTCCGAAATGAAGCCCTTGCTGGGCGGTGGCGACAACATCACTATTTTCGAGGTTGGTTCAACCGACGCTTTCAGCAAAGAAATAAAGGAGCGATATTTGGGCACGCCATTGTGGAAATACGCGCTTTTGCTGGCCCTGACCTTCCTTTTGGCGGAGATCCTGTTGATCAGGTTTATGAAGTAAAGTAACGCTTCTCTTGCGGAGGCAACCCCGTGAAAAATAGTAAGCATGAAGATACTGATACAACACGCTGAAATTCTCGACCCCTCGTCCTCCTTCCATCAAAAAGAAAAAAATGTATTGATCAACAACGGTCGCATCATCGAGATCGGTGATAAGAACTATACGGCCGACAAAGTGATCAAGGCTGAGGGCATGAAACTTTCGGCGGGCTGGTTTGACCTGGGCACCTTTGCGGGCGACCCGGGACTGGAGCACAAAGAAGACCTGGAGTCGGTGGCACGCACCGCGGCGGCCGGCGGGTTTACGGGCATTGCCCTGCTGCCCAACACCGTGCCTTGCGTGCAAACCAAGAACGAGATCAGCTACCTGGTGAAGGGCAACGACAGCCAACTGGTGCAGATCCATCCCCTGGCGGCCGTCACCAAAAACAACAAAGGCGAGGAGTTGACAGAAATGATCGACCTGCACGAAGCCGGTGCGGCGGCCTTCACCGACGGTCTGAAATCCATCTGGCATACCGACATCCTGTTGAAATCCCTGCAATACGTTCAGAAATTCAATGGCCTCATCATCGACCATCCCGAAGACATCTGGCTGAACCTGTTTGGCCAGATGCACGAAGGCATCAACAGCACCATGCTGGGGCTGAAAGGTATGCCGCGCATTGCCGAAGACATTGCCGTAGGTCGCAACCTGGAGTTACTGGCCTATGCCGGCGGGCGCCTGCACATTGCCAAGATCTCGACCGGCAAATCGGCCGACATGATCCGCGCCGCCAAAAAGAAATTGAATGTCACGTGCGACGTGGCCATCTACCAGCCACTGCTGGACGACAGCCGCCTGTCGGATTTCGACACCAACTATAAAGTGAATCCGCCCCTTCGCGAGAAGCAGGACAACGATGCGTTGATCAAGGCCCTGAAAGACGGCACCATCGACGTGCTCTGCTCGGGCCACATCCCGCACGAAGAGGAAAGCAAAAGCCTGGAATTTGACCTGGCCGATTTTGGTATGATCAACCTGCAGACGTTTGCCATGCACCTGGGTGCGCTGGCCGAGCCGGTGGGTTGGGATGCGCTCATCGAAAAAGTGACGGTGAACCCGCGCAAGCTGCTGGGCCTGGAGATCCCCAAAATTGAAGTGGAGGAAAAGGCCAACCTCACGCTCTTTGACCCGGAGCGCACATGGCTCTTCGACGAAAAGGCCAATTTGTCACGGTCGAAGAATTCGCCCTGGCTCAACCAACAGATCAAGGGAAAAGCGATCGCGGTCTTCAACAACGGACGGCATAAAATAGAGGACTGAGACGAAGATGACTTCAAAATTACTCCGCATTTCCGCGCGGTGGGGCGCAGTGGCCGGTGTGCTGGCGTTTATCATGCACGTGGTCATGTATTACCTCGGCCGGCATCCGTTGCTGGTTTCTCCTTTCCTCGATTTCAGGATTTTATTGTTCGGCGTGTTTGTTTACTTTTCATTGAAGGAATTCAGGGACTACGACCAACAAGGGGTGTTGTATTTCTGGCAGGCGACCCTCGGTGGCACCATCGTCGTGCTGCTGATGACCACCATCACCTCGGTGCTGCTGTTTGCCTTTGGCAGCTGGGAGAAAGGGTTTGTGCCGGGCTACATCGCCGAGATGACGACGTACTTGAAAGCATTTCCAAAAGAAGATATTGAACGCATCGGGAAAGACATATATGAACGTAATTTAAAGGGGTTGCCTACGACTAACATGTGGCAATTGACAGTGACGTATTTTACGCAGGGACTGATCATCGGCTTTTTTGTTAACATTATCGTATCGGTAATATTAAGACGACAACCTAAAAACCAATCTATATGACTGAAACAACAGAAACCACATCCATCACGACACGATCAGTAGGTATTCGATACGGCGTGATTTGCGCGGTGGTAAGCATCGTCTACTTTGTCTTCCTCAATGTCGCTGGTCTTGATCAAGCCAAACTTGCGCAAGTGGGAAATTGGCTGATCGGCCTGGTTATCGCTTTCATGGCGCAAAAATATTACAAAGACAATGGCGACAGCTTCATGAGCTATGGCCAGGGGGTCGGCATTGCCTTTTGGATCGGACTCATCTGTGCCGCTATTGCTTCGGTATTCAGCACGATTTATATCAACTTTGTTGACCCGGAGTTTGTCAATCGTATTCGCGACAAAGCCTTGGCCGATATGGAGGCAAAGGGGACTCCGGAAGCACAGATTGATATGGCCATGAAAATGGTGGACTACATGACCTCGCCGCTGGCCATGTTTATCATGGGGATCGTGTTTACACTTATTATGATGCTCGTGATCGGTCTGATCCTTTCTATTTTCACACAGAAACCGCGGCCTGAACCCGCTATTTAATTTACGAAATGAATCTTGACATCTCAGTTGTTGTTCCCGCCAAGGACGAAGAAGAATCGATACCGGAACTGTGTCAGTGGATAAGCCGTGTGATGCAAACACACGGCTTTTCCTATGAAGTGATCTTCATCGACGACGGCAGCACGGACAACACCTGGCAGCAGATCACGGCCATCCACGAAGCCAACCCCAACATCAAGGGCATCCGCTTCAACCGGAACTTTGGCAAATCGGCCGCGCTGCAAACGGGCTTCCGCGCCGCACAGGGAAAAGTGGTCATCACCATGGACTCCGACCTGCAGGACAGCCCGGACGAAATCCCGGCGTTGTACAAGATGGTTACCGACGATGGTTTTCACCTCGTGTCGGGCTGGAAGAAAAAACGCCACGACCCGATGTCTAAGACCATTCCCTCCAAATTCTTCAACTACATTACGCGCAAGCTGTCGGGCATACCGTTGCACGACTTCAATTGCGGGCTCAAGGCCTATCAATCGCGCGTAGTCAAGAACATCAACGTGTATGGCGAGATGCACCGCTACATTCCCGTGATCGCCAAGTGGGCGGGCTTCACCAAAATTACCGAGAAGGTGGTGGAACACCGCGAACGCAAATTTGGCGTGACCAAATTCGGATTGGAGCGATTTATCAACGGGTTTCTCGACCTGATCTCCATCACGTTTGTGAGCCGTTTCCGGCAGAAGCCGATGCACTTCTTTGGCACCTGGGGAACGCTGTCGTTCCTGGTGGGCTTTCTGTTTACGTGTAAGCTTTTTTATGATAAGATGGATGCCCTATTCATCTCCCGGATTCCTGTGAAGCGCGACATCACTGCGCAACCTATCTTCTATTTGGCGTTGGTGGCGTTGGTCATTGGCGTGCAGCTTTTTGTGACGGGCTTCCTGGCGGAGATGTTCGCGATGCAGTCGCTGTCCAAGCGCGACTACCTCGTTATTGAGAAGGTGGGATTGCCTGAAACGGAGCAACGGTTGAAGTTGCAGGAATAACTTCGGGCGTTTCCCCTTAGAAATCATTTTACCGCCTCACCTTCGCTAAAGCTTCGGCGAGCAGAGAAAGACGCAAAGTTGACGCAAAGGGAGTCCCGCGTGCTTCTTCGGTTAGTTCTGCTTATTTTGCCGCATGGCAACGCCGCGCTACTCCATCATCATTCCCGTTTATAATCGTCCACAGGAAGTGGATGAGCTTTTGGCCAGTCTCGTGTTGCAGACGGTGAAAGACTTTGAGGTGATTGTGGTGGAGGACGGATCGACGTTGCGCTGTGATAGCATCGTTGATTTTTACCGCGACAAATTTTCCATTCACTACTTCTTCAAACCCAACTCGGGGCCTGGACCGAGTCGTAATTTTGGCTATGCGCAGGCGCGGGGTGAGTATTTCATTGTCTTCGATTCCGACTGTATCATTCCGCCGGACTACCTGGCCTCGGTTGAGCGTTCCCTGCAGGAAAACGGGTGGGATGCCTGGGGTGGTCCTGACCGGGCGCACGAGAATTTTACACCGGTGCAGCGCGCGATGGGCTATACGATGGCTTCGGTGCTTACCACGGGGGGTATCCGCGGTGGTAAACAACAGGCGGCGAAGTTTCAGCCGAGAAGTTTCAACATGGGCATCTCGCGAAAAGTGTTCACACAATCCGGGGGATTCAAGCTGGATCGTTTTGCAGAAGATATCGAGTTCAGCATTCGCATGCGCACGATGGGCTTCAAGGTGGGGCTGATTCCGGAGGCGTTTGTGTATCATAAACGGCGCACCACGTTCCGTCAGTTCTATCAGCAGGTGTCCAACTTTGGCAAGGGACGCATCCAGATTGGCCGGGTGCATCCCGGGGCGGTGAAGCTCGCCCATTGGTTTCCCGCGCTTTTCTTATTGGGTTCGGGGGCATTGCTCATTCTCCCGTTCATCAGCCTTGCATTGTTCCGGATCGGCGTTGGCTTTTTCCTGGTCTATTTGCTGGCCATCTTCATCGACTCGTTCCGGCAGGGCAAAGACCTCACCGTAGCCTTCTTGTCGGTGCCTGCCGCCCTGCTTCAGCTGTGGGGCTATGGGATCGGTTTTTTGAAAGAAAAGTTTGGAAATCATACACCCCGGTAAACCAATAAATGTGGCGAATAGCTTGATTAGACTAAAAAATTAGATATTTTTAGAAAATATTCGCCCAAATATACGGTAGTCCTTACATGAAGAACCTAACTAGAAGTGCCCTCTTTTTCGGGCTTTTGTGCCTATCCCTCCCGTTGTTCTCCCAGGATTCTAAAGAGCTTGCCCCCGGCTATTACGTAGTGATCAACGCTTATGCGCCGTCGCGCGAGAACGTGGCGCAGAATTACGTGGAGGTCCTGAAAATGAAAGGTAAGGAGGCACACTACGGATTTAATTCCGGTCGCGGATTTTTCTTTGTTTATCTGAAATATTTTGAGACCCTGAGAGAGTCGTTGCAGTACATGACAAATGCGCGCAACACCCCGGAATTCAAAGATGCCTGGGTGCGTGTAGTGCCCGGCGATATCACACCACACAACGCCGCCGTGCCCAACGCACCGGCTCCTGAAATGCCCGCGCCTCCTAAAACAACGGCCGTGGCCGCCACATCACAGGAAACGCAAGCCGCTCCCGCGGTGGAGTCAACCGAGCCAGCGATCGAAGACAATCCCGAGATCGTGCAACACAAAGTCATGACGCTGGGCAACACCGAAGTCTTCCTCAGTCTTTACAATGCAAGCAACAACCGCATCGTGAATGGCGATATACAGGTAATCGACACAGACCGTTCGCGGCTCATCACCAACGTGAAAGGAAATGAATACCTGGTGCTGCCGGATCCGAAAAGCAAGTCGGGACAACTCACGCTGGTGTGCGAGGCTTTCGGTTACCGGAAGATCCAAGAGGAAATCAACTACCCGCTGCCGCTGGCCGATACGGTGAAAGAATACATCGATCTGATGGGTACCACGCTGGTGATCGACTTCGACCTGGTGCGCTATCACAAGGGCGACATCGCCACCTTGTATAACGTTTACTTCTACAACGACGCGGCGCTGATGCTGCCCGAGTCTACCTATGAGCTCAATAGTTTGTTACAGCTCATGCAAGAAAATCCTAAATACAAGATCCTCCTTCATGGCCACAGCAATGGCAACTACCATGGCAAGATTCTGTCGGTTGGTCCCGAAAAGAAATTCTTCACACTGGACGGCGCCCATGAAGGCGTGGGTTCGGCCAAAGATCTTTCGTACAAACGCGCCGAGGTCATCAAAGACTACCTGGTCAGCAAAGGCATCGACCCGACGCGCATGGAAATAAAAGCCTGGGGCGGGAAGCGTCCTATCTATGACAAGAATAGCGTGAACGCCAAGAAGAACGTTCGCGTGGAGGTAGAAATGCTGGCCGAATAAGAAACTTTTCTCGATTGGAGCCCCGCTAGAAGCCCTGTTAGGGCTTTTGGCATTTATGGACGATTTTTGTTTTTGAATGTATTTTATTTGCTCCCCCGAGCCACGGCACTATGACAAAAGTATTGAAGAGCTTTTTTCTGATCATCAACTACAAGACGCTGATCATTACCACCTTGTCGGTCATCTCCACGTATGTTTGTTTTCACCTGGGCCTCATCGCCAAGTTTCCCGACATGCTAGTGGGCGTGGCCATCGTATTCCCGGTCGTATTCTCGATTGGGTCGGCGTATAATCGCAGGGAAGTCGCGCTCCAACGCTTCTCCGATTTCAAAGGCCATGCCATTGCCCTCTACTATGCTTCGCGCGACTGGACCACCGATAAGGACAACGACTTGCCCGAACAAACCCGCGAGATCGTCACGGCGATGATTCGTGTCATGCGCACCATGTTCACTTCGTCGCACCGCCGCGACTGGGAGGAGAACGAGCAAAAGATCTTTCAGTATTTCTCACGCCTCTCTGCCCTCACCACATCCTATAAACAGTATGGCATTCCCAGCGGCGAGTTCTCGCGGCTGAGCCAATACGTGAGCAAGATGATCATCGCTTTCGACAACCTGAAGATCATTCACGTGTACCGCACGCCCATCACGCTGCGGGCCTACAGCAAGGTGTTCATCTATATCTTCCCGATCATCTACGGTCCTTATTTTGCGAGCACGTTCAAGGATTTTTCCTCGTCGCTAGAATACGTCATGCCCGTCCTGTATAGCTTTATCCTGGTGAGCCTCGACAACATCCAGGACCACCTTGAACATCCCTTCGACGAATTGGGTGAAGACGATATTCGCATCGACGAGCGCGAAGTGATCCGTCACATGGAGTGAAAATTCTGCGTACCTTGAAGGGATGAACGACGGCACCTCTCCCGGCCCTCAACCGAACAAAGCCCGCATCTATTTCCTGCTGGGATGCACAGGCCTTTTTATCATGGCGCTGCTGTGGTCGGTCGATCGTTCCCTGGTTGCCATTTCGTTGGGCGTTGCAGCCGTATGCTTTCTGCTTGCATTCAATAGCCGGCCTACCTCAACGCCGCGACGCGAGGGTCCGGTCTTCCAAAAACAAAGGGACTATACGCCCGCGACATTTCTTTCCGTTTTATTCGGACGATTGCTGAAAGGGCAGCAGGCCACCCACCAACCGGCCAATCCCCAGCGTCGAAGCGCGGCGGTGGCGATCATCTTTGTTGTTTTTGTGTTCACCATCATTCTGGTCGTCACCCTCTCTTCGCTGTTTTCGGATGACGGCTCCATGGAGGCCTATGGCTATTTTCAGACGGCCGACAATCAGTACTACAATCAGCAATACGATTCCGCCCGCATGAACTACCGGCGGGCGTGGCAAGTGAACCCGAAATATGCGGAAGCCTATCTTGGTTATGGAAGAACACTGTTCTTGCAAAGCCAGCCCGACTCGGCCATCATCGTGTTCGACCAGGCGCTGGCCATCGACCCCGATTTGAAAGAAGCGTCCTATCGCAAGGCCGAGGTGCTTTCCGATCAAAAAAAACATAACGAGGCCATCACCATCCTAAACCAGCTTGTCGCGGACTATCCAGACTACGAGGATGCCCGGCTGGCGCTGGGGGACTGTTATTATACCCAACAGAAATTTGATGAAGCGTTGCCATTATATGAAAGCGTGTATATCAACGCCAATTCGCGCAGTCATATTCTGTGCTATATCATGGCGTATATCTATGATTCAAAGGGCAACCCTCAGAAGGCCATACCGCTCTACCAGGAAGCCCTTCAATACGACAGCACCGTGGTGGACATTTACAAGCGCCTTGGCGAGCTCATGCCTGGCGAAGCCGGCAACATCTATCGCACGAAGGCCGTCACGCTGAACCGTTGATTATTTATCGAGCACGTCCTGGTATTCCGGCACGCGATCGAACACTGACTTAGCAAAGGGGCAGAGTGGAAATATTTTCAGGTTATGCTTGCGGGCATGGTCGACGGCCGCTGCGACCAGTTGCTTGCCTGCGTTCTTCCCGCGTAAGGCCTCCGACACTTCCGTGTGATTGATGATGATGCGGGTGTCGCCGGCCTTGGTAAAGATCATTTCGGCCAGGCGTTTGCCGTTTTCCTCTACAAAAAAATATCCCCGTGTGCCTGATTCTTCCAGTTTTATATCCATGTGTTTATCTTGATTTGTATCGAATTCCCAAAACTGTCATCACGATAAAAAGTACGGCCACCACGGTGAGGGCCACCCGAAGTGTTTGAGCATCGGCGATGAAGCCGATCACGGGCGGGCCAATGAGAAATCCGGAGTATCCCACGGTGGTGACCATTGCCAGCGCCACGCCCGAGGGAAGCTCACGCGTGTTGCCCGCGATGCTGTAGGCGATGGGTACAATGGTGGACAGGCCCAAGCCCACGAGAAAAAATCCTGCGATGGAAACGTAAGGCAGTGGGATCAGGAGGGCCAGTGAAAGGCCGGAGAAGGCCACCACGCCGCCAAGGATGATCATCGGTCGATCGCCAAAGGTTGCACGCGCCCGGTCGCCAAAAAATCGTCCCAACGTCATGGCCGTGGCAAATGCAGAGAGCGCGATAGGTGCCAGCGACTTGGAGGCACGGGCGATGTTCTCCATAAAGTTCACGGTCCATTCCGACATGGCCCCCTCTCCCATCATACAACAAAACGCGATGACACCGACGCTGATAAGCGAGGCATTGGGGAGTCGGAACAAGGGTCCTTCGGTGTGCGCGCTGGGGTCGGGCTTATCGTGTATCAGATTTCTGCTGGCCCAGGCGACGGCTGCGAGAGAAACGCTGGCCACGATCAGAAAATGTGATTCCAGGTCTACCTTTATGTCTGTAAACAACGCGGCTGACCATGCGCCCAGCATCATGCCCAGGCTGAAGAAGGCATGGAAAGACGTCATGATGGGGCGTTTGTATTCCTGCTCCACCATCACGGCCTGCGCGTTCATGGCCACGTCGAACATGCCGGTGACCAAGCCCATGCAAAAATAGAGGGCCATCAGCGAAGCGAAGTTGGGCATGAGGGGGATCAGCGGCACAATGGCCGCATAGAGGATCGCTGTGAGCAACGAGATGCTGCGGCTTCCGTTTTTTATGATCACCCAGCCGGCAAACGGCATGGCCGCAACGGCCCCGATAGACAATGAGAACAACACCAAACCAATGTCGCCATTGTCGGCCCCATAAAGCTCCTGTATACGCGGCAGCCGCGACACCCAGTTGGCCAGGATAAACCCGTTAACAAAGAAGGCAATTTTTACAGCGATTCGATGACGCAGCACGGCGGTTGACGTTTTGATGGTATCAGACTACTGCTAAGGTATGGTTTTCTGGCCAGGCCATTTGAAAAGAAAGAAATCTTTCCGGGATGAATGCGCGGGACGGTGCAAGCTTTGCTCCTTACCAAAAATCGGGCTTTTGCGTAACACCGCCCAACGTGCGGCAGTCCATGCAGACAGAAGTCGAGGATACATAACCTACCGGGGCGGCAAAGCCAAAGGGATACACCAAGAGTGTGTTATCGGGCAGCGTTTTAACAACCGATATTGGAATGGAATCCGGAGGACAAAAATAATGCGGGTACAAACGGATCTCTTCAGGCAGCTCATCATGACGGATGTAGATTCTTTCCTGCCTTTCCTCTCCCGCGCTAAAAAAGCCCAGAACCGGTTCTTGCGAATTGCTCGTGCTGTGGACATTGCCCACCACTTGCGACGGCATGGGATCAAAAAGTCCACCCAAGCTCTCCGTTGTTTTTTGAAGCTGTGTCCAAAAAGTATATGCCTCTTTGGAAATCGCGCGTTGCCGAACCAGCACGCTGTAGCGAATAGAGACTTCTATTCCTCCCGCGGGGAGCGTGATCAATGGAAAATTGCGGATGGCGTCGGCGGACAGGTTTTCTGAGGAGGCTACAAAAATGTGGGTAGATGGTTGCGTGGTCCAGCAATGGTCTACACGTTCGGCCAACGTCAAGGGTATCGGCTCGTGTTTCCTCATGATATAGCCCGCAGGAAACGGTGCGTGATGCTCGTAGGTTTCTACATAGTCCCAGTAGTAATATTTTGCTTTCCCCGAAGCATCGTGTGTGTTCACGTAGATGGTCAGGTTCTGATTGCCGGCCCGCCAAGCCACGCTGTCGATGTCGGGTGTCTTCATCACCTCCACGTAGTCAGAAAAATATTCTTTTCCAGTGAGGGTCTTGATGTGGAGTCGATATTGTTTCGTGAGATCCAGGTTCAATCCTGTGGCCGTATAGTCGCCGTCCGCAGTGCCGCTCAATGGAACCGATGCGCCTTCTTGCTCCTCCAACTGTACGGTAGCCTTAAGTTCGGGCGGCGGGGTGCCTGCACTGTCCAGCGCCATGGCATGAGAGAGGCGCACGACAATAGAAGAGGACGTCGCGCTCAAGAATCCGTCGACCACCAGGAGGTCGACATTACCCTTCACGTGCGGTGCCGAATAAGGATCCAGGCACCCGAAAAAAATAAGCGCGGGCAACAGGAAAATTAGATTATATCTTTTTATAGCCATTTGCAGGAGAACGCTCTCCGGACATCAATGATCAAATTGTTTTACCTGGAAAGGATACACAGCCGACCCGGAAAGCCCATCCGCGGTCATGCCACGGATCACGATGTTGTAGTCGCCGGCCACATCGGACGTATAAAATTCAAGGTGCTGCTTGCCCTCTTTGGTCACGACCTGCGGCGCCCAGAACAGCACGTTGCGTTGGTCGGGCCAGCGGCTTTCGCGTTGTTTGGGTGTGTCGTAGGGAGGTGAATAAAATTCGCGTTGAAGCTGCAGCCCTTCGTAGTTGACCACGACACTGCTTGGGTCCAGCACAAAGCCGGCCAGGTCGCCCGTGTAGGTGGTGTAGCTCACGAGCCCCGTCATAGACACGTTGCCCAGGTAGTAGCGGTGTGTGAAGACGTCGAGCTTTTTCACTTTCAACGGATCGAACTCCATGATCTTGTCGATATCGAACACGGGAACGCCGTCCAGCAACACCAGCGGGTCGTCGGTGAACACGCTCTTGTGGGCGTCGTTGAGATTCATAAAATGAAACCCATCCCGGCGCTTGCGCACCATCACCCCGGGCACGTATTCGCGCATCACTTCTTCCATCACGGTGAAGCGGGTGTAGTCGTCGAGCAGGTAGGAAGCGTCTGGCTTTCCATAAAAATTGGAACTATCTCTCACGGCATTCGCGATGGGCGCCCTGTCCTGGTAGAAAATGTCTTGCACCTGCATACTCATGTTGCGGGAAAGCAATCGTTTTTCCAAGGCAGTAGAAAAGGCAAACGGTGCAAATTTGAGCGGCGCAAATTTGTCGGAGAAAGGATTGTCGATCGTGATGCGCCCAACGCTCGTACTGTCTTTCTCAGTATTGGTTTGAACGATGACCTTTTTGGGGCCGATAAAATCCTTTACCTCATAATACACTTCGCCCTTGTTGTTGCTCACCGACGTGTAGAGTTGAATTTTCCTGCTGGGTGACGATAAGTAGGTAGTGATGCCGCGCGCTGTGCCACCGATCGGATCAAAGACATGGCCCGTGATGAGGTGCCCTCGGTACTCTGGAACAAATGTGAGCGCCGGCGCTGTGCCCAACACTTCGTTCCACTGGAAGCGCCGCCAGCCGTGGGTGAGCATTAAATTGTCGGTCGCGAGCGCGTCGGTGCCGTCCATGTAGTATTCCGGCGATTCAACGGCGCCCTTCAGATCGGAAGAAATCCAGAGGAAGGGATAAATGTCTTGTTGGAGCGGGCCTTGCAGCGAGTCCGTTTTATATACGGCCACCGATAGGTTCGATGTCACGGGTTGATGTTGCGCATTTTGTGCGGTGAGGTCGACGGAGACTTTGCGCCGGATGCCAAATTGGGCTTGACTTATTTCTGCGCCCAGTGTAAGCTTTTTATCCGGTTGCGTAAAATATAAGCGTTCGCATTGCGGATGAAGATCGCTATCGATGAGCGTGATATGCGAAATGCCGGGCTGCAGGGTTTTCTTTGGGAGCGCGATCGTTGCCTGACCGTGTTGTAGAAAATAAAGCGCAGCCGTGGACACGACGTTGCGGGCGTGTACAAACAAATACACGACAGGCGCGGACGACACGATGCCCTTCTGGATTATTTTTACCGACAACAGATCATTGGTGCTGTCCTTCACCTGCAACGCATAGCCGGCTTCCAGCGCTGTGGGAAGCTTTACAGTGTTCTTTCTGCCCTGGTCGTCGGTGATCACCACGCGATATTCCGTTGCCGGAAGGGGTGTGAAGGAGAAATTTCCAATGCCAAATTTATGAGGCTCAAAACGTGCGACGGTATCGTTCTGCTGATTCAGCAAGGCGCCTTTACACATCAATCCTTTACCGGTTTTATCCGTGACGCGGAAAGCCACTTTGCCCGGAATGCCATTCACCAGGTTGCCACCTTCCGGAAAAAACTGAATGTCGGGTGTGGAGGCTGTGGGTTTATCAAGATCGAGCTTTCGGAACGTATTGACGATGGTTATGGGGGTATGAAAATAAAATTCGGGCGCAAAGTTTTTCATCCAATTCGTGTATACACGCACCACATAGCTTCCCGATGTGATCGATGCGGGCAAAAACACTGATCCATTTCCCACACCGTGTTGCAAAGCCACCTTGGTCTGCACCACGGCTTGCTTGTCTTTGTCGATCACTTCGAGGTAGGCCACTTTGCTGATGTCCGAAGGCTTGTGCTGTGCACCGTCGACGAGGTAGAGTTTGAACCACATGGTTTCGCCGGTCAAGTAAAGTGATTGGTCCAGGTGGGCATACAGTTTTTCCTGCAGGTGATTGATGCGATAGCGGTCGAATTTCCGCTGGAGCGAATCCAGGCCCGCTTGCTGCGCAGACGCTATTGAGGTTGCCAGCAACGTCATCACTACCCCGAGTGGAAGGCGTGTATAGAAAAGCGAAAAGATCTTTTTTACGTTCATGAAAGTTGCTGAATTTCTTAATTACCAAAAATCGGGCTTCTGTATTACGCCGCCCTTGACCCGACAATCCATACAATCAATCGTCGTCGATACATAGCCTATGGTGACCGGAACACCGTAGGGGTATACGAGAAAAGTATGGTCTCCAAATGACTTGACTACCGAGAGCTGAATGGAATCTAATGGACAAAAAGGAAGCGGCATTCTCCGGATGTTGTCGGGCAGCTCGCGGTTGTTGATGAAGATCCTTTGTTGCTTTTCTTCGCCGGCGCTAAAGAAACCCAACACGGCCTCGTTGGCATTGGTGGCGCTGTGAACGTTGCCCACCACCTCCGAAGGCATAGGGTCGAACAATCCACCCAGGCTTTCCGTTGTTTTTTGAAGCTGGGTCCAAAAGGTGTAGGCCTCTTTGGAGATCGTGCGTTGGGTCACCAACAGGCTATAGCGTCTGGATATCTTGATGGTGCGGCCGGGAATAACCACCAACGGAAAATCGCGGATGAGATCGGCGGAAAGGCGTTCCGAGGACGTCACCAAAATGGTCGTCGACAGATTCGTTTTCCAGCAGATGTCCACCCGTTCATCAACGGGCAGGTAAGTGGGCTCGCCATTTATCACTTCATAGCCGGCGGGATAGGGCGCGGAGTATTCGTAGGTCTCGACATAATTCCAGAGGTAGTATTTTGATTGCCCTGTGTCGTCGTGGGTATTCACATACAGCGTAACATCGTTGTCGCTTGGCCGCCAGGTCACGCTATCGATGTCGGGAGTTCGGAGCACATCGACGTAGTCGGAGAAATACTCTTTCCCGCCAAGGGTCTGGATGTGGACGCGGTATTTTTTGGATGCATCGATGGTCAATCCCGTGGCCGTATAGTTGCCATCCGCGCCACCGGACAATGTCACCGCACCGCCGTCGCTTTCTTCAAGCCTGACCGTGGCATTTTGCTCGACGGGAGGAACGCCGCTTTCGTCCAGCGCCACAGCATGCGAGAGTCGCACGGCGACAGAGGAAGATGTCACGCTCAGGTAACCATCTACTACCAGAAGGTCGACATTTTCGGTCGTGCCCGGCGGCGAATAGGGATCGAGGCAGCTCGAAAACAGAAAGGCCGCCAACGCGTAGAGCAAAATATGTTTTTTTGTAAAGGTCATACTTTAAAATTCAAACCGATCTGTTCAATAGCCTGCGACAAAAGCTTCCCTATCGTGGGATCGGTGTGGAGCATCATGGTTTCTTCTTGTATCATTCTTCCTTCCATCATTTCATATTCAATCCCAGAAATCCGGTCGCTTTGTAACGCCTCCCTGCACGCGACAGTCCATGCAAATGGGCATCGCCGTGGTGTAGCCTCCCGCAGTGCCCGGGCCATTGCCGCCTACGGGGTAGATCAGGAACGTGTTGTCGGGAAGCGCTTTTATCAACCCGAGTAACACGGTATCAATCTCGCAGCCCTGTGGCTTGGGGGTGACGCGCTGCAATTCTTCCGGCAATTCGTCGTGCTTGATGAAGATCCGTTTTTCGCGCAGCTCTCCGGCTCCAAAATATCCCAACACGGGTTCCCTGGCGTCGCGTATATTGTGTACGTTGCCCACCACCTGTGATGGCATGGGATCGAACAGACCACCTATGTTCTCCGTGGTGTTTTTCAACTGTTGCCAAAACGCATAGTGCTGCTCCGACACCACTTTCAGCTTCACCAAAATGCTATAGCGGATCGAAAGTTTGATGGACCGCAACGGCATGAACACGAGCGGGTAATCAAGCATGGCATCGACACCCAGATTTTTGGTCGAATGCAAAAGAATAGACGTCGCCGATTTTGTGGCCCAGCAACGATTCACATACTCATCTTCGTGCAATTGCACGATTTCACCCTTTTGGATTTGATAGCCTGGCGCATACGCCGACCGGTATTCATAAGTCTCAACATAGTCCCACAGGTAGTACCTTGCGTTTCCCGTGGCATCATGCGTGCTGGCGTATACCGTGGTGCCCGCCGCCGTGCCGTGCCAGGTAACGCTGTCGATGTCGGGCGTATGGTAAACATTTTCATAGTCCGACAGGTATTCACTTCCTTGTCGGGTAGTGATGTGCAGGCGATAGGGTTTGCCGGGATTGATGGTAAGGTCGTTGGCGATGTATGAACCGGCGATCGTGTCGGCTGTCAATGTGATCGTGGGGCCATCGCTTTCTTCGATGGTCACTTTAGCATTCACCTCCGGTGTGGGCTTTTCTGTCGAGGCCAACGCCACGGCGCGCGTCAAACGCACCGATGCAGAGGAACGTCCCTGATCGAGAAATCCTTCCACCACCAAAATGTCGACGGCGGTGCTGGCGTCGGGCGGCGCATAGGGCTCCAGACATCCCGAAACGATCATCGTCATGCAGGTGTAATAGAAGAGTCCATATGGTTTGCCGGCGTGCATCTTAGAATTTAAAATTATACGTCACAGTCGGTATCGGTTGAGCGAACACGGAAAGCTTATACCCCTTTACCTGGCCATTCTCCGAACGGAAGAACACGGAGTAAGCATTGGCGCGGCCCGTCAGGTTGTACACAGCAAACGTCCACGAGCTGTGGGCCAGCTTCTTGATCTTGTGGTTGCCCTCGATGTTGATGGAGATGTCGGTGCGGAAATAGTCGGGGATCCGGTATTGGTTTCGGTCGGAGTAGTAAAGCCGGTAGTTGCCACCCAACTCATACTTGGCCAGCGGCAAGGTGATGGGCCGCCCGGTGCTATAGGTCATGTTGAGCGAGAAATTGAAGCGACGGCTGAATTTATAATTCCCCACAAAGTTCACAGCATGCGGCTTGTCATAGTTGCTCGGATAATAATCGCCCTTGTTGACGACCTCCGATGCGTAAGGGCTCACCGTTTGCAGGAACGAGCGGGAATACGTGTAGCTCAACCAGCCGTTCAGCTTGCCGGCAGCGCGCTTCAGCATAAACTCCACCCCATAGGCCTTGCCCCGCGAATCGACGACATCCGTTTCGATGTGCTTGTTCAGCAACAACACCGCGCCACCTTTAAAGTCGAGTGCATTCTGCGTGGTCTTGTAGTAGGCTTCCAACGAAATTTCAAGCGAATGCTTACGGGTATTCTTATAGAATCCCACCGACACCTGATCGCCCACTTGCGGTTTGATATAGGCATCGCTTAGCTTCCAAATATCCGTAGGCGTCATGGCCGTGGTGTTGGATAGCATCTGAATGTATTGGCGCATCCGGTTATAGCTAAATTTCACCGACGCATTTTGCGACACGCTGTAGCGGATCGAGAACCGTGGTTCCAAACCGCCATAGGACGCGATGGATTTGCCGCTGGTGTAGTACAGGCTGTCCGTGATGGCGCTCTCCGTGCGCGGAATGCCGTTAGCGTATTGATATACGTTGCGCGGCCCCAGGTATTCATAGAATGAATAGCGAACCCCTCCATAGATGGAAAGCTTGGGGGACACTTCGAAATTGTCGCCGATATAAATCGCGTTTTCCTGGCCTTGTTCATGTTGCAGGGCCATTGTTTTTTGTGTCGACTCTTCGCCTTTCGGCGCAATGTGGCCCGGCTGCAGCGAATAGCGCACCACGCTCACGCCGGCATTTATGGTATGCTTGGCATTGAGAAAATAGCTGAAGTCCACTTTGCCATTGATCTGCTGGATAGAAAAATTCATATCGAACGCCTCCACCGGGTTCAGGTCGCTGCTCATGGTATAGCTGTACTTGCTGATGCCCCCCGTGGCCACCGCATAGAGCTTGTTGTTGAAAATGTGCTTCCACTTGATCGACGCATTGCGGTCGCTATAGGCATAGGAGGTGTCGGTGTTGAGCTTGAATTTATCATGGCTCATGTAGCCCGACAGGTAAAGGTTGTTCCGGTCGTTGATCTTGTGGCTGATGTTGAGGTTCACATCATAGAACGACGCCTGGCTGTTCTTTAAACGTTCGTTGTGCAATTGGCGCAAGATCCAGTCGGAATAGGTTGAGCGGGCGCCGATCAGGAACGAGGTCTTTTCCTTGATCAGGGGCCCCTCGAGGGTTAGCCGCCCCGTGATGGGACTGATGCCGCCGGAGCCCTGAAATTTTTTCAGGTTGCCTTCCCGCGAAGAAACATCCAACACCGACGACAAACGTCCGCCATAGTCGGCGGTGATGCCGCTTTTATAGAGCTCCACATTTTTCAGTACATCGGGATTGAAGGTGGAGAAAAATCCAAAAAGGTGCGACGGGTTGTAGACCACGGCATCGTTGAACAGGATCAGGTTTTGGTTGGCCGCACCCCCGCGAACGTTCAGGCCCACCGTGCCCTCGCCCACGCTCTGCACTCCCGGCAGGGCCAGCACCACCTTCATGATGTCGGTCTCACCCAAGGCCAGCGGCATATTTTTCATCGTCTTGATGTCAAGCTTCTCCATACCCATCTGCATACCCATCACGCGCACGTCCTTGTCGGATTCCACCACCACTTCTTTTAGTGGAGTAACGTCGGGGTCCAGTTCGATCTCCAGTTTGCCGTCGGCATAGAGCATGATTTGGCGAACGGTGCTTTTCATGCTGATACTTTTAATCTTCAGCTCGTGGCGTCCCTTGGGCAGGGTGATGGCGTAGTATCCGAACTGATCGGTGATCACGCCGATCAACGGGTTCTCTATATACACGGTCGCGCCTACGAGCGGCTCACCATTTGTTACGTCGCGAATGTGGCCAGCCATGGTGGCATTGCCCTGCAGGTTGCTGCTCTTGGGGCCGATGGCGTAGAGCTTGCTCTCCACCAGTTTTTTCTCCTTTTCCCGTTTTTCGTAGGCCGTGTAGTCAAATCCGGAAACCAATGTCTGTTGCGAAGGTGCAACGCCCGTATCAAAAAAATCTGCCGGCAGGTCGGTCATGATGTCGCGGCCTTCCGTCACAAAGATGTTCCCTTGAGCGTCTACGGCGAAGTGCAGTTGCGTGCCCGCCAGCGCATGTCCCAGCACGGCGTTCACGTTTTGACTTTGGGCCGACAGGGTGATCTTGAGGCTATCGGTTGTCCGGGGATTATAATAGAAATGATAATCCGTTTGCGACTCGATCGCGTCAACGAGTTGTTTGAACGGAGCGCCGCTCAGCTCTACCGTGATGAGTCCCCGTTGTTGACCGTTTGCGGTCTGCGTCAGGGCCAGCATGGCCATCCCACAAATGATAAACGTGTAAAGTGTCTTCATGCTCAGTTTTTAGGCGCGTCATAGAACTCTGCCGCCCGCACTACGGCCTTCTCACGATCTTTCTTGAAGCGTATTTTATTCTTGTTGAGAAAAGATTTTACGTCCGATTTCCGGTCTTTCAGCACGTCCAGCACCGATCCTTTTTTCTTTACCGGGTAAAACACGCCGTCTTTTACAATATAGAGGTGATTCTTTTCTTCGAAGCGGGCCACAATCACCTGCGACTCGATGGTTTCCTGTAGACTTTTTTCACGCTTCACATATACCTTGGTGGCGCCATCATACAAAAGATCATAGAACCCGGTGGTGATACCGTTGGTCTTTGTGCCATAGAGGTGCACAAAGGTGTGGCCGGAAACCGTGAAGTGGTCCACTTTATCGACGATCAACTGGATCTTTGAACCATTGAGCATGTGTTCGGTGACCACCTGGTCGACGCGGATGTCGTATTCCAGGGGAACATTTTCATACAACTCGCCGTCGTAGAGCACATCGCCAAAGATCCAATCGTCGGAAAGGTAGAAGGGGAACTCGTCGTTTCGGGAAACATATTCCGTGTACTCCACGCCATTGAAGAGGCGCGCTTGTCCTTGTATATAGTGCGAATAAACTTGCTTGGCGCGTGCGTCGGCCAGGGCAACAAAAGCGGTGTCAGCCTTAAGCTGTGCTGTGCAGTGGATGCTGCAGAAGAGAGACAGGCCGAAGCCTGCTAGGCATAGGAGACGGGTCATTTTCCAGTAGAGCGTAGGTAACAGGTTTCTAAAAATACTTTTAATACCGAAAAGTACCATACCGTTAAAGTAAATTATACAATCGTTTGAATACACGAGCGGGCGTTAGGGCCGCGACGAACGCCGCGATTCACGAGACGAAACCGGAAAGAATTATGAGCGCGGCCGGGCAGTGAATGCGGGGCTCGCCAGGCGTTACCGTAAAACAAAAAACGTCCGGCCCGCGGGGACCGAACGTTCTTCATAGCCTTTTCGCAAGGCTGAATTTATATATTATTTCGCGTAGGCAACGCTGCGCATTTCACGAATCACCGTCACTTTCACCTGACCGGGATACTGCATGTCGCGCTCGATCTTTTGCGAGATATCGAAGCTGAGTTGACCTGCACGTTCGTCTGTGGCTTTCTCAGCATCTACAATAACACGGAGCTCACGGCCGGCCTGAATAGCGTAGCACTTGTCCACACCGTCGAAGCTGAGACCGAGTTGTTCCAATTCTTTCAGACGCTTGATGTATTGTTCCATCACCTCACGGCGTGCACCGGGACGGGCACCGCTGATGGCGTCGCACGATTGCACGATGGGTGAGATGATGTTGGTCATCTCAATTTCGTCGTGGTGGGCGCCGATGGCGTTGCAAATGGCAGGGTGCTCCTTGTATTTCAGCGCCAACTCCATACCCACAATGGCGTGGGGCTTCTCTAACTCTTCGGGCCACACCTTGCCGATGTCGTGCAATAGGCCGGCACGCTTGGCTTGTTTCACGTTCAACCCCAGTTCGCTGGCCATAATGGCACACAGGTTGGCGACTTCGCGCGAGTGCTGCAATAAATTTTGTCCATACGACGAGCGGAAGCGCATGCGACCTACCATCCTCACCAACTCGGGATGCAATCCATGAATGCCCAGGTCGATGACCGTGCGTTCGCCGATTTCCACGATCTCGTCTTCAATATTCTTGGTGGTCTTGGCCACGATCTCTTCGATGCGCGCCGGGTGGATGCGTCCATCCTGAACCAACCGGTGCAGCGACAACCGGGCGATCTCGCGACGCACGGGATCGAAGCCCGAAATGATGATGGCTTCGGGAGTGTCGTCCACGATAATTTCCACGCCGGTGGCGGCTTCCAGGGCGCGGATGTTGCGTCCTTCGCGGCCGATCACTTTTCCTTTGATGTCGTCGCTTTCGATGTTAAAGATCGATACACAGTTCTCGATGGCATGCTCGGTGGCGGTGCGCTGGATGGTTTCGATCACGATCTTCTTGGCTTCCTTGGTGGCCGACAGCTTGGCTTGCTCCATGATGTCTTTCACATAGCTGGAGGCGCGGGTCTGGGCTTCGTCTTTCAGGCTGGCGATCAGTTGCTCGCGGGCTTCGTCGGCGGTGAGCTTGCTGATGTTTTCCAGCACCTGGATCTTTTGCTGGTTGAACTTGTCGAGCTCTTCCTTGCGTTTTTTGGTATGTTCCAGTTGGGCCGACAGGTCGAGGCGAATGTCGTCCAATTCACCTTCTTTGCGTTTGAGGTTCTCGATCTCTTTGCTGAGGGTGGCCTCGCGTTGTTTGATCTTTTGCTCGTTGCTGATGATGAGGCTCTTCTTCTTGTTGGCTTCGTCCTCGAATTCGGTCTTCATTTTCAGGAGCTTCTCTTTGGCTTCCAGGATGCGGTCCTTTTTCAGGTTTTCTGCAGCGATTTCGGCTTCCTTGATAATGAGCTTGGCTTTGGCGTCGGCATTCTCCTCGTTCTTTTGAAGTTTTCGTTTAGCGAGGAGTGACCCGATCAACAGACTCAGCAGGATCGTTGCGATCGCGCTGACCACGATAACTATGACGGTCGTTGACATAAAAATAGATATGGGTTATATATACACTAACCCCGGATTGCCGCCTTGGCTCAGGAAAGGAGAGGGAGCGCGAAGAAAATCAGAGAATGGATTGGGAGACGAGGTGGTTGATTTGGCTAACTTTCTCAAACACCGTTTGGTCGATCACCTGGTAGGTTTCCTCGGCCGCCATCTTGTCTACCAGGCAGTCGAAGGCCACCATGGCCAACAGATCTTGTTTATCATCTATCCCAAATTGCTCCCGGTAAGTCTTTAATTTTTCATTGATGATCTTGCTGGCCAGTCGAACGCGCTCTTCATCCGTTAGCTTCACCTTCATTGGGTATTCGCGGTCTGCTATCTTGATTTTTATTGAGAGGTCGTCCATGAAATATGCTTACAGGGTTCCTTTTATCTGCTTAAATGGGCGATACACTTGTCGATCTCTCGAATGTATTCATCCACTTTCTTCTTCAACTCCGAAACACTTCCGTCTTCCGGGTTTAAACTATCCACAATTTTAGTGATTTTCGCTTGATTATGAAAGCCTGACAGCTGCTCATCGCGGGCGCGAATGGCTCCCTTCAGATCCTGGTTCTCTTTTTTCAGGCTTTTCAGCTCTTCCTTTAGGTTCTTGTGCTCGTTGACGAGCACCAAGATTTTGCGCTCCAACCCGTTGAGGTTGGTTTTTAAGAGTTCCTGATCCATGCGAATTTTTTTTGCCTTCGCCCACGCGTCGGCCGTTAAAACCAATTTATCTGTCGCAGCCCTCGATAAAATCCGAGAATCCGTCTTCCCTTCGTTCCACTCTGCACGCCGGGTCTCCAAATCTTATCCCCGCTGCCATCCTATAGTCATTACGTTCCAACCCAGGTCAAGGGTTGCCTTATTTCCGGATTACGGCCCCCAGTCGCTCCTCGAAGGCCGTCATCAATGCCGCCATGGTCTGGTCTATCTCCTCGTCCGTCAGGGTCTTCTGCTCGTTCAGCAGGGTGAAGCCCAGGGCATACGCTTTCTTTCCTTGCGGGATGTTCTCTCCTTCATACACATCGAACGCAATAATGTTTTTAATCAACCGCTTCTCGGTAGCCATGACCAGGTTGCGTATCTCATCGAAGCTAACCTGCTTGTCGATCACCAACGACAAGTCTCTCCTTACTTCGGGAAATTTCGTCACTTCCTGAATTACTAACTTAGGGTTTGCCGATTGGAAAAGCAAGGACGTATAAAGCTCAGCATAAAATAAATCCTGCTTCATGCCAAAATCTTTCAGCAATGCAGCTTTTACTTTTCCAACCTTGCCGATTTCCACATTTCCACGCAGCAACTTCACACCATATTCCAGTACAGGATCAGTAATGGATTCCTGCTTTAGGTTGCTTAGTCCCGATTTTAGCGCCATATGCTGTACGTGTTGCGCCAGGTCATAGTACGTTACGGCCTGCGTCTTATGCCGCCAGTTCTCCGTCTCCACGTTGCCCGTCATGTACAACGCCAGGCGCTCCTCCTCTTTATAGGCACCGTCTTCTTTATAATAGATCTTGCCAAACTCGTACACCTTCAGGTCTTTCTGCCGGCGGTTGATGTTATAGGCACAAACTTCCAACCCCGTAAACAGGAGCGTTTGCCGCAATATGCCTTGCTCCTCACTCAACTTGTTCAGGATCTCAATGGCTTCACCCTTAAACTTCAGGTTGTGCTTTTGCTGATAGGCATAATTGGTCAGCGAGTTGGTCCAAATTTCGTTGAAGCCATTGCCGGTCAGCAACTCGCCAAGATTCCGCTTATACTTGTCAATGTCCTTTACGGGAAACTCTGCCAGGAAGTCGGTGCGCGCAATGTCTGACAGTTCGATATTGTTGAAGCCATAAATGCGCAGAATCTCCTCCACCACATCCGCTTCCTGCATCACATCCACGCGATACGGAGGAACCGAAACTGTATACCGATCCTCTTTTACATCCATCACACGAATATCGAGCCTGGAAAGAATGCCGTGAACTTCGTTTCGTGGAATGACCTTACCGATCAACCGGTTAACATTTTTGTCTTTTACTTCAATGCTCCGGTTTTGAATGGGTGCCGGATAAACATCGGTCACCGGCGACGAGATCTTTCCACCGGCAATTTCCCTGATCAACAACGCAGCGCGCTTCAATGCATACACGGTGATGTTCGGGTCGGTGCCCCGCTCGAAACGGAACGATGCGTCGGTCTTTAACTGATGATGTTGTGATGTTTTACGAACATACACCGGCGAGAAACAGGCGCTCTCCAGGAAAATATTTTTCGATTGTTCGGTAATGCCCGACTTTGCACCGCCAAACACACCGGCGATGCACATGCCTTCTTCCTTGCCGTTGCAGATCATCAGGTCGGTATCGAGCAGTGTGCGTTCTTTATTGTCGAGCGTCACGAATTTGGTGCCCGCGGGCAGGGTCTTCACAATCACTTTGCCTCCTGCAATCTGGTCGGCATCAAAGGCATGCAGCGGTTGTCCCAGTTCGTGGCAAACAAAGTTGGTAATATCCACCACGTTGTTAATGGGCGTGAGCCCGATTGCCAACAAGCGGTTCTTCAACCACTCGGGCGATTCCTTTACGGTCACCCCGGAAAGCGTCACACCCGAATAGCGCGGACACGCCGCGGCATTCTGCACTTCGATGGGAATAGTAAGACTTGAATCGTCCGCGGCAAAGCTATCCACCGACGGCCAGCGGATCTCGCGGCTCAGCGACGCTTTGATATCGCGCGCCACACCGATGTGCGATGCCGCATCCGCGCGATTGGGTGTTAACCCGATCTCTATGATGTAGTCCGAAGAAATGTTATAGAAAGAAGCCGCGGGCGTTCCGTTGGGAACATCCGTATTCAGCACAATGATGCCGGCATGACTTTCGCCCAACCCAATCTCGTCCTCCGCGCAGATCATTCCTTCCGACTGCTCGCCGCGGATCTTCGCCAGCTTGATCGTGAAGGGCTCCCCTTTCGTGGGGTGCACGCTCGTTCCCGGAAGGGCTACTACCACTTTCTGGCCAGCCGCTACGTTGGGCGCTCCACAAACAATGGGCAAGATCCTGCCGCCACCAACATCTACCGTGGTCACCGAAAGTTTGTCGGCATTGGGATGCTTGGCGCTGGTGAGCACCTGGCCAATGACGAGCCCCTGCAATCCACCTTTCACGGTTTCATGCGCCTCCACACTCTCCACCTCCAGCCCCGTGTTGGTCAGCACCTTGCCAATGGCATCGGCGGTTTCAGGGATGTCGATATACTCCTTCAGCCAATTGTAAGAAATGGTCATTTGCTATACTGTAAAGGGTGTAAAAATAAGCCCTTTGAAAGGAAGTAAAAATAGTTTCCGTAAAAGAACTGAACCGAAAAGACCCATTCCACAAACAACACAAGACACGCTTTGCGTCGGCAGCGTCTTTGGGGTTCAAAATGACTTCAGTGATAGGTCTTCTCCCCCGCCCGCAAGGCAACCTTCAGCAGGTTTTCCGCCGGAGGAAAGGGACATGAATATTTTTCGATATACGCACAATACGGATTGTAGGCTTTGTTAAAATCAAGGGCAATGGTATTGCTCCCGGGCGTCTTGTTCACGTCCAGGTAGCGTCCCGCACCATACGTTTCGGAAGCACTGGTCTCATCTCCAAACGCCAGGAAAAGCTTTCCACGGAAGGGCCCCATATCCGTCACCTCCAGGATCAGCAGCCGGTTGTGAAAACCATCCAGGTCGAAATCGGCATAGGCATATTCGATATAGCGCTGTTCGTTGGCATCGCTGGTGGTGAGCACCACCATCTTTTTATTTTGAATGGGCGTGATGTCGGCCGTGATCTTGTATTTGGGATCTACCGGGAAATACTTCAACCCTTCAAAGGCCTTTGCATCGGTAACAAACGGCGATTCGGGCGATGTGCGCATGAAGCGTTCTTTTTCTTCCCGTTCTTTTTTTATTTCATCTACATAAGCAGACTGGTCATGGCTTCCCATGAACGAGTACAGCACGCTTGCCAACACCACGGCAACGGCAAGGAGCAACAGTATGTTTTTTGTTTTCATGGAACCAGGATTTGCTGACGGAGTTTTCGTTCTTTCTCCTCCCAGGCGCGGACCGAATCTCGTTTGGGCTGCAGCAAGTTAAAAAATAAGGGAATCCCGTTATCGGCCAGGTCGCCCGGAGCGTTGGCCAGGATGCACACGGCCAGGTGGTCTTTGGGGTTCACCGCCACTTCGCTGCGATAGCCGTTGACATAACCGCCGTGATATAACAAGGTATCGTCGGGATAATAAATCACACGCCATCCTAAACCATAAAACGAATCGCTCAGCCGGTGCATCCGGCCATAGTTACGGTTCTTCGAGCGGGCTTTTACTTCCGGGGCGTATAGCTGTTTCAAGGTTTCCGGGGAAATCACGTCGGGGCGGTTGCCCAGCAAGGCAATCATCCACTGCGCCATATCGCTGATGCTGGCGTTCACGCCTCCGGCAGGGGCCACGTTATAATAGGTGGATGTGATCGCGGCGGGCACCCACTGGCTGCCACGGCGCTTATGGGGTTTGGCCACGTTGGTGCTTTGTTGGATGCCGGCATAATCGATAGACGCCGTGAGCATATGCAGCGGACCGAACACCCGCAGGCGCATCTCGTCTTCATAACTCTTTCCGGTGGCCGATTCGATCACCCTCCCGATCAGGCTATACGCTACGTTCTGATAGCTGTAGGTTTCTCCTACTGGCGAGGACAGGGGAATTCTTTTGAGCCATGACAACATCGAATCCAACGGCTTGCCTTCCTCGACCATGTTGGTATAGGTGTGATAGGGCAGCCCGGTAGTATGGGACAACACATGGCGGATGGTGAGCTTCTGCGTTTCCTCCGGAGAGCTCAAAGCAAAATGCGGCAGGCGATCCACCACGCGGTCGTTCCAATGCAGCACGCTGTCTTGCACCAGGATGCCGGTGAGGAACGAGGCAAAACACTTGGACACCGAAGCGATGCGAAACAACGTGTTCACGTCCACGGGTTGCGACGCGTCGGCACTGCGACGGCCCATGCCTTTCAAAAAAACGATGGTGGAGTCCTGCACCACGGCAATGGCAGCACCGGGCGTACCCGAAGCTTCGGCCAGCACCTTGAGTTGCTCGTCATACGCTTGCAACACTTCAGCCAGGAAGGGATTGACCGGTTTGGGCCGGGCGGTGGCCTTCGGGGCAGGCTCCTTCAAGGCAGCCTTTTCCTTGGCAACCTGGGCCACCAAAAATGGTATGATGATCAGCAGGGCGCCGATAAAAATATAGTGTTTCAATTTCATCCTGCGGCTCCGGACAGTGGGGTCTCTTCACATCAGTCCTTCATCTGCAAAGCTAAAATATTTCCGGCCCGCCACGATAATATGATCCAGAACTTGTATGTCCAGCAGTTTACCGGCGGCTTTTAATCTTTGGGTTAGGTCGCGGTCTGCCATGCTTGGCTCCCGGTTTCCCGACGGGTGGTTGTGTGCCAGGATCACGCTGCAAGCCAATTCATCGAGCGCCGCTTTGAAGATGATCTTCGGATCGGCCACGGTGCCCGACACACCCCCCTGGCTCACCATGCATTTTTTTATCACCCGGTTGGCCCGGTTCAAAAGAATGACCCAAAATTGTTCATGGGCAGCCTCGGCAAGTTCGCCCTGCAGCAGGTCATAAGCCGCCTGGGAACTCGCGATCGTAGGCTTTTTATCGGGAATAAAATCGACGCGCCGGCGTCCTAGCTCGAGGGCGGCCATCAGGGTGAGGGCCTTTGCTTCCCCTATGCCCGCAATCTTTGTAAAGTCTTTTACGGTCAGGCCGCCAAAATCGTGAAGGTTGTTATTGACGCTTTTGAGCAGCTCCTTGGCCACATCCATGGCATTGAGTGTAGCGGTGCCGGTGCACAGCAGAATGGCGATCAATTCTGCGTCGCTCAGGGCAGGCCTTCCTTTCTTGAGGAGTTTCTCACGGGGCTGGTCTTCGGGCGCCCAATCTTTGATGGTGATCTTTTGTTCTCTTGTCTTCATATCAGCTAACCGGCAGACCAAGATACGTCCTCCCCGCGGAATGAGTCCAAAAAAAACACAAAAAAATAAGCCCTGTCCAACAGGGCTTACAAAGTATTGTATAGCAAAGGATTGACTCCTTAGTTACGCGAGCTTGTTAACGAATTTGGTCAGTTTCGACTTCTGATTGGCAGCTTTTTTCCAATGAATCACGTTTTTCTTTGCCAATTTATCAATCATCGAAGAAACTTCTTTCAAAAGCCCCACAGCTTCCGTTTTCACGGTAGAGCTTCTCAATTTCTTGATGAAAGTACGGGTAGTCTTATGCTGATAGCGGTTTCTTACACGCTTGATTTCGTTGGCGCGGATTCTTTTTTCTGCTGACTTATGATTTGCCATATGCTTTCTCTAAAAATAAGGACTGCAAAGGTAAGGGATTTGTGGAATTTGCAAAAGGTTGGCTCCGTTAAATCTGTCATAAAGATAGAAAAATGCCCTTCAGACCTGTTTTTTCGATGATCTCGACCTCCACCACCTTAAAATATTTTTGATCAATCCGCCCATTTAGCTGGCCGCGAAAGGCCTGGCCATCCCAAAAACGACGAAGTCACCGGTCCAGGAGCATTTTCAAGGCGGCGGTTTTAAGGCTGACTTCCCCCATGGAAACACCAGGAATTTTTCATTTCGGGTGGTCATTGTTTAGATTAGACGTACCAAAGCGTCCCTCGTTTTTCTCTATACTAAACCGTTGATGGTTATGAAGCGGATCGTTTTCTCCACCGCGCTGGCGGCTTGTCTTGTTCTTTTTTCAAACTGGGGCTTTTTTGGGCACGAGCGCATCAACCGCCTGGCGGTGTTCATCCTGCCCCCCGAAATGATCGGATTTTATAAGGCCAACCTGCACTACATCGTCGAAGCGGCCGTGAACCCCGACCGGCGGCGCTATTCTGTGAAAGAGGAAGCGCCCCGCCACTACATCGACCTGGACCACTACGGCGACAGCGTGTTTTATAAAATGCCGCAAAGCTGGGCCGCGGCCATGGAAAAATATTCCGAAGACACGCTGCAGGCCTATGGCATCGTGCCATGGCACATCACCCGCATGTATCGCTCCCTCCGGGATGCCTTTCAATTGCGCGATCCCGCCCGCATTCTGAAAGTGTCGGCCGAACTGGGGCACTATGTGGCCGATGCGCATGTGCCGCTGCATACCACGGAGAACTACAACGGCCAGCTCACCGGCCAGGAGGGCATCCATGGATTTTGGGAATCGCGTTTACCAGAATTGTTTTCCGACCGCTACGACTTTTTCGTGGGCAAGGCCGAATACATCGCCAATCCGCAACAGGCCGCCTGGAAGGCCGTGAAGGACTCGCATCGCCACCTGAGACAGGTGCTGGACGAAGAAAAGAAGTTATCGGAAAAGATGGGCGACAAAAAATACACCTTCGAAACGAAGGGCCGTCAAACGGTAAAGGTATACGCGCCGGCGTTTGCGGCAGCCTATCACCGCGCGCTGCAGGGCATGGTCGAGCAACGTATGCGCGATGCCATTAAAATGGTGGGCGACCTCTGGTTCACAGCCTGGGTGGACGCCGGACAGCCGGATCTGAAAAGTCTTATCGATTATAGGCCGAGCGAAGCGGAGCTGGCCCAACGCCGTGCGGAATTGGAGTTATGGAAAAAACAGACGATGCCATCCAGGCCGCATGAAAACTAGCGAAGCAAGGCGGTGGTGATTTCCTTCCATTCTTCTTTCAAACTCTTTTGACTGGCAGGCCGGTGTGCCAGCCTGTACCAATACGAAGCATTGCCCTGGTCACCCTCCTTCCGGTGCAGGTAGGCATGCACCCACGAACCTTCATCGGTGTGCACATCCTGGGCAATGTCGTGGGCTTTGTCCCATTGGTTGTTGGCATCGTACCAGAGGGCCTCCACCAGTTTGTGAAGTCCCGCAGGGGGTGCGTTGTGGGTTAGGGTGGCGTTGAATTCGTCGAACGTCATGACAGGGGGTTATCGTTATTTACGGTGACGGCGCGACAGCAGGCTTCCCTTCAACGATCGTTTTGAGTGTGGAGAGCTCATATTCAAAGGCCTCGTCCACCTCGGGTTTTATCATAAAGGCACTCATAAGTCGAATGATGGGATTCATTCCGTTCTCGAACGAAAACTCCATGGTCACGCGCGTGCTGTCGCCGGCGGGTGCGAAGGTATAGGTTCCATAGGCCGTTCCAAAATCGGAGAAGTGGATGGCGGTTTTCAATGCCTTGCCCGGATCACTTTCGACGATGTCCAGCGTTCCGTTGCCGTCGTCGCTGGTCCAGGCATAGGAAGCATTCAATCCCGCGGCAGGCTCGCCGTAAGTGATCTTCATGGTGGGGTCATTTTTTATCCACCACGACCACGCCGGCCACCGGCGGAGGTCATTCACTTCTGCGAAGACGACCTCCGGCGGGGCTTTGATCAGTTTTTGGCGCGACAGCGTGGTGGTGTGGGGTTGCATGAAACCGACGATGATGATCAACACCACCAAAATGCCGACTACGATGAGGATCTTTTTTACCATGGATGGCGGTTTATTGGTTCACTGCTGTAGAATCTGCAGGGACGGGTTCCGGTTTGGGCTTTGCCTCCACCAGTTTTTTAAGATCCATCAGTCCCTCGTCGTATTGATCTTTCATCATGCTTCCCATCAACATCCACATGGCCTTGCCGCCAAAGCCGTTGTTGGCGCCGTCATAGGTCCATGTCACTTTGGTGGTTTCGCCTTCGGGCTCCAGGATAAACGAGCTGTAGAAAACGCCATCATAGCCGTCGAATCGCAGCGCACATTTCACGGATTTGTTTTCTTCGATAGCCTCAATCTCTTGTGAGCCCTTGCCGGTCTTTGGGCCGTCCCACATCATTTTTGCTCCTACGGTTCCCTCCTCGCCTTCAAAAGTTTGTTTCACTTCCGGGTCCATCTTCGACCACGGCGACCAGGCGGTAAAATTCCTGAACCGGCTCACTTCCGGAAAAACGGATGCCGCGGGGGCGTTGATCGTAATGGATTTTTCAATGTGCGCTTGTGAAGGCTGCACGAGCACAGCAATCACGAGGATGACCACGATGACCAACACAACGATGCCGATGATTTTGAGCGCTTTCATACGGTTATTTGGGTTTATAGGTTGATGTTGTTAAGATACCAAATTTATAACTTCCGAAAACGTTGTAAATGTCTCTAAAAATGCAAAAATTAGGCAACACCAAACGTCTGATACAACTATGAACCTGTTCACAGATCCCAATCGCATTCCCGAAAATTATGGGCTGCGCATCGCCGTCGGTTTGATTGCTTATTTTCTATTGATGAAAGTTATCGGGTTGAGCCATCACGTAGAGCTACGGTTGGTGAATCTGATCATTCTTTCCGTCGGCGTTTACCTGGCCTTGAAGAAATTCAAGAACGAGCATTCCGATCACTTGAATTATTTCCGCGGCCTCATCATGGGTGTCGCCACCGCGGGCATCGGGTCGCTTGGATTTGGTCTCTTTTTATTTATCTATATGCAATTGGATGGATCCATGATGGAATCTATCGTAAAGAACGAGCCCATGGGGCGCTACCTCAATCCCTACATGTCGGCGTTCATCGTGGTATTGGAAGGCTTTTTCTCGGGATTGTTGGTGACCTTCGTATTGCTGAATTGGGTGAATACGGATCAGGTGAATGATCCGATTGATAGAAAATCATAAGTCCTACCACCCCGCTTTCGCTAAAGCTTCAGCGGGCACAGAAATACGCCCCTCCTTCGCTAAAGCTTCGGCGGGTAAGAAAAGAAAAGGCGCCCTCCTTCGCTAAAGCTTCGGCGGGCAAGCAGAGAAAAGGCGCCCTCCTTCGCTAAGGCTTCGGCGGGCAAGCAGAGAAAAAGGCGCAGAGTTTTGTCTCTACGCCTTTTTTATTTTACACACCGATTATTTAAATCATTTTAGTTCCAGTTCGATGATCGTGTCGATCTCGTCGAGGTTTGCTTTGGGAATTTTAAGGGTGATGCCGTAGTCGTTCTCCAAAAATTTTATAGGCGTCTTGCCGGGGAAAAGCGTGGCCGACTTTATTTTCTTGCCCCAGGAAGGGATGGTGATGGATTCGTCGAACAAGTTGAGGAGGTGGACGTATACCTTGTTGCCTTTTTGGGTGGTCACACCCCAATCGCGGGCGGTGAGCGGACCGCCGCGGGTGCCATAGATGGTTTCGCCATTCACGTTAAGCCATTCGCCCACACCTTTCAGCGAAGCGATGTGCTCGGGCTGGATCTTTCCATTGGGCATAGGCCCCACGTTAAGCAAAAAGTTAGCGCCATACCCCGCAGCCTTCACCAGGTATTGCACCAATTCCTTTTTCGATTTGTGATGATCGTCTTTCAGATTGAAGCCCCACGAATTGTTGATGGTCTCGCAGGTTTCTTTCGGCAGTGCGCCCACCGTTTGTTCGCTCGAAAACCCTGTGGTGTTATGACCCGGGAGGTCTTTTTCGAACATTTGGAAATCTTCGCCTTCAAAGGGTGTCACGTGGTGGTTGCTGCCTACCATGGCGCCGGGTTGAAGTTTATGAATGAGCGAATAGGTTTTTTGTAAACGCCAGTCGGCATTCTTCTTGTCCCACATGCCGTCGAACCAGATGCCGGCCACTTCGCCATAGCCGGTGAGCAACTCGGAAAGTTGGGCATCCATGTAGTCGAGGTATTTGTTCATGTCGCCGCTTTCGGGCCGGCCGGTCCAGCTTCCGCCCGTGGACCCGCGAGGGAAATAGTCGGGGCTGTGCCAGTCGAGTTGTGAATGGTAGAAGAAAAGTTTGATGCCTTCTTTGTGGCATTCGTCGGCCAGCATCTTCAGCACGTCTTTGCCATAGGGTGTGCGTTTCACGATGTTATAGTCCGACACCTTGCTGTCCCACATGGCAAAGCCGTCGTGGTGCTTGCTGGTGATGGTGATGTATTTCATGCCGGCGGCCTTGGCCATCTGCACCCACGCCTTCGGGTCGAAGTCGGTCGGGTTAAAAAAGGTGGGGATCTTCTCGTATATCTTCACGGGGATCTGTTGCTGGTTCATCACCCACTCACCGTCGCCCAGCACACTGTAGACACCCCAATGGATGAAGAGACCGAACTTGGCATCCTGAAACCATTCGCGGTTTTTCATGTTCTCACGTGTGGGCTGGTAGGTCTGTGCAAAGGTTGGGGTGGTCAGTAATAATAATCCGAGCAGTACACATACCGGCCACGGTTTATGACCGGGGTGTTGCTGGAACGATGAAATTCTGGTTGTCTTCATTGAGTTTTAATTAAATTGCGTCATTGAAAAATAAGGATTCGCTATGAGATACAAAAGCATCGGCAAAGAACTGTTTGTCGCCAACCGCAAGCGGCTGCTGAAAGAACTGAAGTCACACGCCGTAGTGGTGGTGAACGCCAACGACATCAACCCAACCAACTCCGACGGCACGATGCGCTTCCGGCAAAACAGCGACCTCTTTTATCTTACCGGTGTTGACCAAGAGGAGACGATCCTGGTCCTTTGCCCGGGTTTCCCGGATAAAAAATTTCGTGAAGTGCTTTTCCTCCGCGAAACCAACGAACAGATCGCGACCTGGGAAGGCCACAAACTCACCAAAGAAGAAGCCCGCAAAGCCACGGGCGTTGAAACCGTTCAATGGATCTCCGAGTTCCCCCGCCTCTTCCACACCATGATGGTGATGGGCGACGTGGAACATGTCTACCTCAACACCAACGACCACTACCGCGCCGACGTGGCCATTGAAACACGCGAGATGCGGTTTGTAAAATCCTGTCAACAAAAATATCCCCTGCACAAATACGAACGGCTGGCCCCGGTCATGCACGCCCTGCGCAGCGTGAAGTCGGATGCCGAGATCGATCTGCTCCAGCGGGCCTGCGATATCACCGAACAAGGATTCCGGCGCGTGCTCAAGTTTGTGAAGCCGGGTGTAAAAGAATACGAGATTGAAGCCGAGTGGGCACATGAATTTTTGCGCAACGGATCGCGTGGGTTTGCCTATGAACCCATCATCGCATCGGGAGCCAATTCGTGCGTGCTGCATTATATTGAAAACGACAAGGCCTGTCAGGACGGCGATATACTGTTGCTGGACGTGGGGGCCGAGTATGCCAACTACAACGCTGACCTTACCCGCGCGATTCCGGTGAACGGCAAGTTCACCAAACGTCAAAAGGATGTCTACAAGGCTGTGCTTCGCGTGCAACGCGAGGCCATGAAGATCCTGGCCCCGGGTGTGAAATATTACGACTATCACAGGGAGGTTCAGAAGATCACGGAAAGCGAGCTGATCGGTCTGAAGTTGTTCGATAAAAAAGATGTAAAGAATCAGCCGGCCGACCGCCCCCTGTTTGCCAAATATTTCATGCACGGCACAAGCCACCAATTGGGACTCGACGTACACGACGTGGGCAATATGTATCACGCCATGCAAGTTGGACAGGTGTGGACCGTGGAGCCGGGCATTTATATCCGCGAGGAAGGTTTGGGCATACGCATCGAGAACAACGTGGTGATCCAGAAACGCGGTGTGCTCGACCTGATGAAGAACATTCCCATCGAGGTGGAAGAGATCGAAGACTTAATGAACGCCTGATCCTGCTTATGCAAAAAAAAATTGCCTCTCTCCTGTTGCTGATCATTGGTGTGGGCCTTGTGCAGGCGCATGAGTTCTGGCTGCAGCCGGTCAACTTCTTTTTGAAACCTGGCGAGCACCTGGTGGTCAGCTTCAAAGTGGGTGAGAATTTCGCGGGAGAACCGTGGGACCTTACGGCACACAAGATCGAGCGCCTGGACCTGCATCACCTCAACCAATCCAGAAGTGTAAGGGACAGTGTCGCGCCCGGTGCCAAGAACAATCTTTCACTCCGGCTCCGGGAAGAGGGCACGCATTTGCTCGCCCTGCAAAGCGACAACACCTTCATTGGAATGGAGGCCGACAAGTTCAACGAATATCTTAAAGAAGACGGCCTGGATGAGGTGTATGATCAACGCAAAAAAACCAACACACTCACCGAACCTTCAAAGGAATATTTTGTACGCTTCACCAAGTTGTTGGTGCAGATGGGTCACAAAACGGATAACACCTTTAGCAAGGTCGTCGGCTTTCCGCTGGAGATCGTGCCCGAACAAAACCCTTATGCGTTGAAGCTGGGTGATGTGATCCGATTCAAAATACTGTATGACGGCAAGCCCTTGTTTGGCGCGAAGGTGCGCATCTGGAACCGGTTCGATAGCCGCACCACCATTCAGAATATCTACACCGAAAAGAACGGCGTTGTGGAGACGCGTGTGAGCAACCCGGGCATGTGGATGGTGAGTGTGGTGAAGATGGTGCCCAGCAAACAGGAAGGCGCCGATTGGCAAAGCTACTGGGGCAGTCTGGTGTATGGAGTCCATCAATAAAAATGTATGAGTGAAATACAATCTTCACAAGCGCCCGAACCGGTTGGCGCCTATCCACACGCACGCCGTGTGGGCAACTTGTTGTTCCTCTCGGGCGTAGGCCCGCGAAAGCGAGGCGCTTCCGAAATCCCGGGCGTGACACTGGATGATCAACGCCGCATTGTGCACTATGACATCGAACAACAATGCCATGCCGTGTTTCAAAACGTCCGATTTATCCTGGAGGATGCCGGCGCGCGCTGGGAAGACCTGGTGGACGTGACGGTTTTTCTGACCAACATGAAACAGGATTTCCCCGTGTTCAACGCGATCTATGCGCAATATTTCAAAACCGATCAACCTTGTCGCACAACGGTTGAGGTGAACGCGCTGCCCACGCCGATTGCCATAGAACTGAAGTGCATTGCTGTGATCCGCTAATGGCACTTCACATTACTTCACAAAGGCTAGTGCTGATGATCCGCTAAAACCTTTGCCCGACCGTTTGCCGTGTTAACGTTTTTCAAAGCGTGGTTCCCTTCTCAACTTCCACCCTAAACCTGTAACATTCTCCCCCGGAATGTTGTATTTTAGCTAGGAGCCAAACTTGCCGCCGCCGCATGATCCGCATCAATCTTATTTCGGGACCCCGCAACATTTCCACAGCACTCATGTATTCCTTCGCGCAACGGAGCGATACTACCGTGTTGGACGAACCCTTCTATGCGTTCTACCTCCACGAAAGCGGCGTGTATCATCCGGGCAAGGAAGATGTGTTAAAAGCACAACCCCTGGACTACGAAGAAGTATATGCCACGCTTTACCAGGAATGGGAGAAGCCTGTGCTCTTCATCAAGAACATGGCCCACCACCTGGAGCTGATGGATGAAGCCTTGCTGGCCGGTCTCACCAATGTGTTCCTCATCCGCAACCCGCGGCAAATTATTGCGAGCTACGCGCAGGTGATCGAGGCCCCCACCCTTCGTGATATCGGCATCGAATACCAGGCATCGTTGTTCAAACGCTTAAAAGCGAACGGGCAGGATCCGGTGGTGTTGGATTCGGCTGAAGTGGTCGCGCATCCAACGGCCATCCTAAGTCAGTTGTGCAGGCGGGTGGGGCTACCGTTTGAGGAGGCCATGCTACAGTGGCCAGCCGGACCCAAGTCTTACGACGGTGTGTGGGCGCCGCATTGGTATGCCAACGTGCACCGGTCTACCGGCTTCGAGCAACAGACGACCAGCAGCCGGCCGTTGCCGCGCTCCCTGGAATCACTGAACGACACAGCACAACGCTACTACGAGATGCTGTTACCATTTTCGTTACAGCCGTGACCTGGAGTGGAATTAATTTTTTAACTTTATCATCGGAGCCCGTTGTTGAACCTATCCGGTTGTGAACTGTTAAGTCGTAGGAGATAAAAGATGTCTTGACGCATAGACGTTCTTGCACGATGCAGAACGATAGCGCGCCGGTTAAAATAAAATATGCTACAGAAATACGATGTCCGTAATGCCAACATCATGGTGCATGTTGGCGGTAAGTTGTTGCCTCGCGACGAGGCCAAGGTGTCGGTGTTCGACAGTGTGGTGCAGGGTGGAGATGCCGTGTGGGAAGGACTGCGGGTCTACCAAGGGGGCATCTTTTGTCTGAATCATCACCTGGACCGGATGCATGCTTCGGCGCATGCGCTGGCCTTCACCGATATTCCATCCAAGGCCGACATCCGGCGCGCGATCTTCGACACGTTGCAAGCCAACGGCATGCGCGACGAGACCCATATCCGCCTTACGCTGACCCGGGGTGAGAAGATAACGTCGGGGATGGACCCTCGGTTGAACACCAAGGGATCATGTCTTATCGTGCTGGCGGAGTGGAAGCCCTTGGTGTATGACAACACCCGGGGTATTCGCGTTATTAGCTCCTCGCAACGCAGAAACAACCCGCAGTTCTTGGATTCTAAGATCCATCATAATAACTTGTTAAACAATATACTCGCTAAGATTCAAGCCAATGTAGCGGGTGTAGATGCTGCCGTTATGCTGGACCCTCAAGGCTTTGTAGCAGAACTTAACGATACCAATCTTTTTATGATAAAAGATGGAGTAGTATTTACACCGTTCCCCGATGCATGCCTTCACGGTATCACGCGAGGCCTTGTGATAGACATATGCCATTCCATTGCTCTCCCGCTGCAAGAGCGCAACCTCTCCCTTACCGAATTCTACAACGCCGACGAAGTCTTTGCCACCGGCACCATGGGAGAATTGACCCCGGTTACCGAAATGGACGGCCGTGCGATCATCAATCGCGCAGGCCGTAATCTGCTGCCTACCCTCCAGGAGCAGTTACATTTACTTATACCAAAACTATCTGAACCCTTACTATTTTAAACCTATGGCGAAAACAACCAAACAACCCAAATTCAAGTCCTTGGCGGGGGAAACCTGGAAGGAATTGAAGTTAAAGAAAGGCACGACCACAAAGCGGTATGCCGTTTCTGACAAAGGACGCATTGTGAGCTTCAAGGAGAAGCTGGATGATGGCTATGCACTCAAACCCAGACTCACTCAAGGTTATCCCAGCATCACCATCGGCCGGGAGGAAACACGCCAGAATTACTATATCCATCGTCTGGTGGCGGAATACTTTTGCAAACAGCCCGGATCACTCTACAATTTCGTTATCCACACCGACCACAAAAAAGAGAATAACAAAGCGGGCAACCTTCGCTGGGTGAAACACGAGGATCAGATCAAACACGCACTGAAAGATCCCAACGTACTGGTGCGCATGAACCCCGACGAAGGCCCCAAACTCACGGCCGACAAAGTGAAGGTGATCAAGCAAGCCCTGTTCAAATCCAAGAAACAGCCTACGTTGAAGGCTCTTGCTAAAAAGTACAGGGTTTCCGACATGCAGATTCACCGGATCAAAACCGGCGAGAACTGGGGACACGTTAAAGTTTAAGCTTAACTGACTAAAAAGAAAAAGGCCGGTGCATACAGATGCACCGGCCTTTTTTATGTGAAGGAAGATCACTCTTCCTGCTTCGGAATGTTCTTGTGATATCCTTGCGCCAGGCGGTTGAAAGGAAGCTGGATGACCAGTTCACTTCCCTCTACATGGGCGTTGATGTTGGTGACGTCGATGAAATACGGTTGCGGTTGATTGTAGACCGTGTGGGGCAATTGCACCTCTTTGTCGAACGAAACGAAATTGCGGACATAGTATACGGAAACCGTGTTATCGTTTACTTCAAGTTGAATGGTTTCAGGATCAATGCCGGGAACCTTGACACGCATTTCCCTGAACTGATCGTGTTTTTTTATGTTTACCTCAGGCTCCGTTCTGCCTCCGTTCAAGGTGTTCATCACGTCTACCGAAGTAAGCAACTCATAATACTGTTCTTTTTTCATGTTGTGTTTCTCCTTCCTGATGGATTAAGAATCAAGCTCTGTACCAGATCAAGGGCTCGCGTCAAAACGTCATGAAACAGAAAGCTTTGTGGCCATTTTGACTACTCTTTCAAGGTTTTTGGCTGCCTACCAGCCTAAACCGGCCGAAATGGGAGTTTCCCCTGGCCCGTTCGCAAACCTTTGCAGAAGACTTCCCTTCCTGGCAGGTCGATCCTTCACAAACAAACACGATCGGCGTGTGAAAGGCTCCTCGTTTGCGCAGAAAAGTGTGTAGAATTTTACACACAGACCTGGGATGGTCACGGAGTTGGGATGGCCATTATTGGGTCTTATCCCGGTTCCAGATGTCTACCTCCAAGCGGTAAGTGCCGTCGGCCTGTTGGCGCCAGACGTTGCAGTACTTGACCGATGTGGTGAACGTGGAGTCGTTATAGAAAATTTTGAGATGGGTACGGCCGGTTTCATAGATCACTTCCGGCGTGCCGGCGATCGAAATGGTTTCGGTTTCCATCGACAGGGTTTTGCTCGTCTTCATGTCTTCTTTCCAGTATTGACGAATGTTGTCGCGACCTTTCACAAAGTCGTCGCCGTTGGGGCATAAGGTGGCGTTTGTACCATAGAACAACGCGAGGCTATCGGCATTCGCCGTCATAAAATAATGGCCCAATTGGGTGTTGTTCTTCTTTACGATGCTTTCGAGTTCTGCGGTGGAGATCTCTTTGTGGCTGCAGGCAGTGCATATTCCTGCGAGGAGTGCGATGCAAAAGACGGCTTTCATGATCATGTTAGGTTTAGGATGCTCAAGATAGGCGTTCTCGGTTTTAAAAAATATAACCCTTCTTTCGCTACTGACATACCGCTGTCAACCGCGCAGCGCTTCTTTGTTCTTCTAACAAAAAATAATCTTCATGGAAAAACTTGATCTGGCAAAGAAGTACCGCGCCTACTACACGGCCAAACCGCATCCCGAACTGGCAACGATCGAGCCGGTGACCTATCTCTCCATCCCCGGCCAGGGCGATCCGTCATCGGAAGCCTTTGGCAAAAAAATCGAGGCGTTGTATGCCGTGGCGTATGGTGTGAAATTTCTCAGCAAGGCAAATCAGCGCGACTTTGTGGTGCCGAAGCTGGAAGGATTGTGGTGGTTTGATGAGCAGGCCTTTGGTGACGTATCGATGGCGGAAGCGCCCTTGAAAATTCCGCGTCACTTGTGGTATTACCGGCTATTGATCCGCCTGCCCGATTTTATAACACCCGACCTGGTGACGGAGGCATTGGCGAAAGCCTTTCAAAAGAGGAAGGTGGCAACGATAAACGAGGTGGGGTTGCACGACATGAAACAGAGAACGGTGGTCCAGATGTTACACACGGGAGCGTTTTCACGCGAACCCGAGACACTGGAGAGGATACAGATGTTTATAACGGACCATAAGCTTACCAAAGCCGGTCTGCACCAGGAAGTGTATCTTTCTGACTTCAGAAATACGGCGGAAGTAAAGCTTAGAACCATCCTGCGAGAACCCGTGGAAACGACCGACCCAATCTAGCGCCAGTCATAAATTTTTCTTCTTCTTTCGCCGACGGCTGGTGCGTGCGGTTGTAGCGGTCCGCGTAGCTCAGCAGTAAGGTGAAAAAAAGTATAAATGTTGTAAAGACTCCAATCATAGCGTAGTGGTGGTGTTGTGGATACAAATATGGCTGATCGGCGACGCGTAGACTTGGCGGTATTGAGGCGGGGGGCACGAAGGTAAGATCGGCAGGACTTTTGTTTGTTTTCCAACCAGAAAACCGTTCGTATAACGTTTCTATAATTTAAAGTTTGCCGCCGTAACTTGCCCCATGCCCATTGAAAATCAAGTCTTTATGATGAAAAATGCCGCCCGCTTCCTGATTTTTATAATCGTTTTAGTCCATGTACGAGATGTTCAGGCCACGCACCACACACCTGAAATTCAGGATACGACAACGGTGCCGAAGGATTGGTTCTTACGCGATCCCGAAACGGATCACCTGCAAGGGCTCAGTGTGGAGAAAGCCTACAACACCCTGTTGCGTGACCGCCCATCCAAAACCATCGTGGTGGCGGTGATCGATACTGGTATCGACATCAATCATGAAGACCTTAAAGATGTGATCTGGACCAATGAAGATGAAATTCCAGGAAACGGCATCGACGATGACAAGAACGGCTACATCGACGATGTGCACGGCTGGAATTTTATCGGTGGCAAGAATGGCAATGTAGAGAAAGATACCTACGAGGTGACCCGCGAATACGCGCGCCTCAAGCACCGCTTCGAGAACGCTGATGAAAACAAGATCGCCAAAAAAGACAAGGCCGACTATGCCCTGTATAAAAAGGTGAAGGCTAAGTATGATCACGACTTCAAATTCAACAAGGATCAGTTCGATCAATACAACCAACAATATCAGGTCTATATCAATGCCTACGGCACCTTGAGTTTCTGCGACAGCTTGCTGCGCGCACAGGGCCATGGAACAAGGCTGACCAAAACCTCGCTGACGGCCATCGTGCCAAAAAATGACACCATACGCTTCGCCAAGGAAACGCTGCTCCGCGTGTTGAAAGAAACGGACGATAGCACTTCTGTTACCAGCTTTCTGAACGAGCTGGATGGATACCTGAAGCAATTGAAAGAAGGCGTCGATCATTATGGCACCGCCGTTGAATACGGCTACAACATGAGCTACAACCCGCGCACCATCGTGGGCGACGATCCCAACAACGTGCACGAGAAATATTATGGCAACAACGATGTCACCGGTCCTTATGCGCGACATGGCACGCACATCGCCGGCGTGATCGGTGCCAATCGAAAAAATAATATTGGCATCCGGGGCATTGCCGACAACGTGCGCATCATGTCGGTGCGCGCCTTGCCCAACGGCGACGAGCGGGACAAGGACATTGCCAACGCCATTCGCTATGCCGTCGACAACGGGGCGCAGGTGGTGAACATGAGTTTCGGAAAAAAATTCTCGCCCAACAAAGACCTCGTGGATGCGGCGGTCAAATATGCCGAGTCCAAAGGGGTGTTGCTGGTCCATGCCGCGGGCAACGACAACGACAACCTGGATGTGGATCCCGACTTTCCTAACCGCACGTTTCAAAAGGGCGGGCAAACAAAAACCTGGATTGAGGTGGGCGCTTCCTCCTGGGGAGCCAACGAAAATCTGGTAGCTGATTTTTCGAACTATGGTAAAAAAACAGTGGATGTATTTGCCCCCGGCGTAGAGATCTACTCCACCATTCCAAACAACGGCTATGAAGATTTGCAAGGCACCAGCATGGCGTGTCCCACGGTGGTGGGTGTTGCCGCGCTTTTGTTCTCTTATTTTCCCGACCTCACGGCCAACCAGGTGAAGACCATCATTGATCAGTCGACGCGCAAGTTCGCTTCGTTGAAAGTTACTCAGCCCGGCACGGCCAACGAGGTGACACTCGACAATTTGAGCATCACCGGTGGCGTCATCAACGCCTACGAGGCGGTGAAGCTTGCCGAATCTATAAAATCGACGCCTCCCAACAAGTAAAGCGTACACAAACCGTTCACTATCGAAACAAGAAACGTGCAAACGCATGGCGTTTGCATTTTTTTTTGATCGCTCGCACCCAAAAATCCCGTCATTGACGTGAAGGATTAGTTTGATATTTACCGACTTGCCTACCGAGATCGCGTGAAACCCTTCAGCAGTTTCACCAGGGTGATGTTTCGAGGGTGATAAAATATCCGCCTTTACGCGTGTTTCCCACGAAGAAGAGGAGAGGTAGCTTTTCTATTGCAAACGCTACTTCCATGAAAGCCTTTATCAAAATTTCTCTCTTCAATGTATTGCTTTTAGCCGCGGTGCTAGGCAACAAATCGACACTCGCCAACGTAGGTTTCTCGATGCCGGATTCTGTGCGCGAGGTAACTTTTCGTTATAAGACCATTCAAGGGCTCATCCTCTTGCCGGTGATCATAAACGATACGGTGAAAGTGAATCTCATCCTCGACACCGGTTGCCGGAACCTGGTACTGTTTGGCAAACGCTTTCAGAAACTCTTCGACATACAGCCGGGCAGGGAAGTAAAATTCTCGGGACTTGGTGCAGGCCATCCGGTGGTGGGTGGTGTTTCATTGAACAACAAAGTGTCGATCCACGCGGTGATCGGCGAGCGCATCCCGGTGGTGGTGGTTCCCCGTCAAAACATCTTTATAGAGTATGACAATGTTCATGGTGTTATCGGCTATGACATTTTCATCAAGTTCGAGGTGGAGCTCAACCCCGTGGAGCACATCATTACCTTCCGGCCTGCTGCCCGCGCCGAGATCCCGGCGGAGTATGAGCGCCTTCCCATCCGTGTGGTCGATTCGCGACCGGTGATCAGTTCGCGCATCTTCTTTACCGGCCAGGAGGGCCAATTGTGCGACCTGATGATCGACACGGGCTCGTCGCTTGGGCTTTTGTTGAAAACTTCCGATCTGAAAAAATATCCCTCGGGCTATACGAAGGGTGTTTTGGGACGGGGCCTGAACGGCAACATCGAAGGCACGGAGGCCTATCCGGACCGGCTGCTGGTGGAGGCCTTCGAGATCATGGCGCCCAAGGCGGGGATTGTGTATTCGCAATGGCACGATTCTGCGTCGGTGGGCATGGAGGTGATGCGGAATTACTCCATTGTGCTCAATTATTGCAAGGCCTATGTCGGTTTCAAAAAACTCCGGATGTAACGACTCAACCCAGGGCCGCTCAATGTGACCGGATTTACCGTGTTTATTTAAAAATATCGGGTTATTTTTGTCAAAGACACTAACATCCCGGATATGGCCTTAGACGTGCAGACTCCTGTTCCTTTGGTGGACGGCTCCACCATGACCCGCGAAGAATTCTATGCCCAATATTACCGGCCTCAAAAACCGGTGGTTTTGCGCGGTCTGTGGAAACAATACCCGGCATACTCGAAGTGGACCATGGACTTTTTCAAAAAGACGATGGGCAACATCGAGGTGGGGCTTTTCGGCAACCGGCCCGAAGACATTTCCAAGACCCTGCAAGTACCCAACGCGAAGATGCGTTTCGACGAATACCTGAACCTGATCGAACGCGAGCCCACCGACCTGCGCCTGTTTCTCTTTCCCGTTTTCAAATACAAACCCGAGTTGCTAAAAGATTTCGGGTATCCGTCCATTGCCGGGGGCTATATCAAGATCCCGTTCATGTTCTTTGGACCACCCAAATCCATTGTGCGTATGCACCAGGACATCGACATGAGCAACGTGTTTCTCACACAGTTTCACGGCCGGAAGCGCGTGATCCTGTTTGCTCCCGATCAATCGACCTTACTCTACCGTTTGCCTTTCAATGTTCACTCCACCGTAGACGTAGACCACCCGGACTACGATGCTTACCCGGGATTGAATTATGTGAAAGGCCAGTCGGTGGTGATCGAGCATGGCGACACCTTGTTCATGCCCAGCGGCTATTGGCATCACATCGAATATCTCGAAGGCGGCTTCGGTTTGTCGGTGCGCACGATGGGCTATAGCTGGCAGATGAAAATGCGGGGGGTCTATAATCTTACCGTCCAGCGGACCACCGACAACATCATGCGCAAGATGAACGACGAGAAGTGGTTCAACTATAAGAAGAAGCTCGCCTATGAGCGCGCGGAAAAAGCCATCCAAAAGCTGGATGGAACCTCTTCGATGCCCCGCGCCACGGTGGGGTCATAGGCTTTCTGCTTTCCGTTTCACATTGTTATGAAACTCCGAGATCGCCTTGGTGTGCAAAGGGGGATAGATGCGCGTGTCGCGAAAATTTGAACCGCTTTTGTAGTAAGTGAGATGGAATACTTCCGTAAAGCCTTCCGCCGTTTCCTTTAAGCTGATGTGTTGCGACCCCTCGGAGGCACCGCCTTTCATATAGCACAACTTCAAGGAATGCGCTTCGTTGTTCACCTCCATCACTTCGTGGGCGACGGCCAGGTTGAACAATCCGCCGAACAGGCGCAGGTTTAGGATGATGACCTGGCCTTTTTCCATGCCTTCGTAGGGATCGTGCATATACGTTACCCTGTCTTTTGCTCGATTGTATTGCAAACCAAAGCTCACCATTTCACCGCGCCAGGCTTCTTCAGGGCTGATGGTTTTGTAGGTCTCCCAAACTTCCGCCAAACGTCTGTGGATCAAAAATGTTTTGGCGTGCTGGTGGTAGGTGTCCAACCGGGCGGTGTCCGTGCAAACGGGGATGAGTATGGGGAACTGAGCGGTCGTGGTGATGCCTTTGTCGGTCAGAAATTTTCTGACTTTTTTTTGTTTGATCTTCTGGAGATCGATGAACGTGGCGGTAGGAGTCATGGTCGATACAAAACCGGGTATGGACGTGCCGGCGGCGACAAATTACATCTTTTCAAATTTGTTTTTGCGTCGTCTTATAAACTGCTTTTTTCAGAGTTTCGGCGGCTTCCATTCCGGGTTGCCGGACACGGACCTTTTTGGCAAAGGGCACGATTTGCGCCCTAGTTTGACACTCACTATCTTCCGCCCCCGGTTGGTGGTGTAACGGATTATGGAAGAACAACTCAGGAAGCTCAAACGCAGTATTCGCTATTACTATATTCTGGGGCTACGCAAAGCCCGGCCGCTGCTGCATGTGTTGCGCGTGCAATACGAGCGGGTCCGCGAATATTACAGAACCCATCCCCGCGCCCGTAAATGGACCCTCATTTTAGGACCGCCGTTTGGCGCCGTGTTCCTGCTTTTCCTGGTCGTGTGGATCGAAACCCCCAGCAACAAGGAGCTTCGTAACATCCAAAACCAAGTCGCCTCCGAAGTCTATAGCGCCGACAGCGTGCTGCTGGGACGATACTATATCCAGGATCGCACGGAAGTGAAATACGAGGATATTTCCCCCATGGTATTCGACGCGCTCATCGCCACCGAAGACGTGCGCTTTTATGAGCACGAAGGCGTGGACTTCATCAGCCTGGGCCGTGTGTTGATAAAATCCATTTTGCAACAGGACGAATCTTCGGGGGGTGGCAGCACCATCACGCAACAGCTCTCCAAGAATCTTTATCCGCGAAAGCACTATTGGATCCTTTCCATGCTGATCAACAAGTTGCGCGAAGCCATCACGGCGCGCCGTTTGGAGGGCATCTATTCCAAACAGGAGTTGATCACTTTATATTTGAACACGATCCCATTTGCCGACAACACCTTTGGCATACAGGCCGCTGCACTACGCTTTTACTCCACCACCGCCAAAAACCTGACACTGGATCAGGCCGCTGTGCTGGTGGGCATGCTGAAAGCCACGACCTATTACAATCCGCGCACCTACCCCGACCGTGCTTTCAACCGGCGCAACGTGGTGTTGGGCCAGATGGTGAAGTACAACTTTATTGCGGAACGCAAATCCGATTCGCTGCAGGTGCTGCCCATCGAATTGAAGTACAACAAAATCTCGCATCACCAGGGGTTGGCACCTTACTTTCGCGAATACCTGAAAGCCGAATTGCTCACGTGGTGCAAGAACAACACCAAGGAAGACGGTTCCACCTACAATCTCTATACCGACGGATTGAAGATCTACACCACGATCGACTCGAAGTTGCAGGACTATGCCGAGAAGGCGGTGAGTCAGCAAATGGCAGATGTGCAAAAACAATTCTTCGATCACTGGGGAAAAGAAAAACCATGGAAAGGCAAAGACGAGGTGGTGACCGAAGCCATCCACCGCTCGGCGCGCTACCGCCAATTGAAGGCGCGTGACCTGTCGGAAAAGGAGATTATGGACATCCTGAAAAAGCCGATCCCGATGCGCGTGTTCACCTGGAAAGGCGAAGAGGATGCCGAGATCAGCCCGATCGACTCCATCAAACACCATTTGCAATACCTCAACGCCGGCTTCCTCGCCATGGAGCCAGAAACCGGGAAAGTGAAAGCTTGGGTTGGCGGCATTGAACACGACTTCTTTCAATACGACCACGTAAAAGCTTCCACAAAACGGCAAGTCGGTTCCACATTCAAACCCATTGTCTATGCCATGGCCATCGAGAAAGGCGTGCCGCCGTGTGACTTGATTTCGGCTGGTCAGCAGACTTACATCGACAAAGAAGGCGAAAAGTGGACGCCGCGCAACTCTCAAAACGACTACCAGGTGGAATATACGATGCGGGGTGCGTTGGCTTATTCGGTCAATACAGTAGCCGTGAAGTTGATCCAACTCGCCGGTGTTGATAACACCATCGCTTTGGCGCGTAAGATGGGTGTAAACAGCGAGATGCCCGATGTGCCCTCGATCGCGTTGGGGTCTTCTTCTATTTCTTTGATTGAGATGACGGGAGCCTATTCGTGCATTGCCAATGAAGGCGTGGCGAATTTTCCTTATTATATCACGGGCGTGCGCGACCTGGAAGGGAAAGTGTACACCGATTTTAAACCCGAAGGCACTGGCAAACGGGCCTTGTCAAAAGAGACTGCACAATTGGTTACCCGCATGATGCAGACGGTGGTGCATGAAGGCACGGCTTCACGGCTGCGCTGGCGTTATGGGGTCTACAACGATGTGGCGGGTAAAACCGGAACTACGCAGTCCAATGCCGACGGCTGGTTCATTGCCATGACCCCGCACCTGGTGATGGGCACCTGGGTGGGTGCCGACGATCCACGCATTCGCTTCCGCTATACCGAACTGGGTCAGGGCTCCAACACGGCGCTGCCGATGGTGGGCTACTTTATGAAACACGTCAACCAGGATCCGGCATTCAAAAATCTTTCCGACGCCAAGTTCAAAACGCTTCCACCGGTGTTGCAGCGGGAGTTGGATTGCGACTTGTATGAATTGAGTGATACGCTGGTGGCCCAGATCAAGCGCAAAGTGATGCAACGCGATTCGGTGATTGCTGCCGACACCTCCAAGGCACCACCGAATGAAACCTTTCTCGAAACGTTGTATAAGCGCAAGCTCAAAATACAACGCGCCAGTCAGCCGGACACTACCAACGTAAATCCGTTGAAGGTTCTGGGAGGATAGCGATGTGGGTTACTGCTTGAGTTGCTCGGCCTTTGCTTTTTCTTCGGCCTTCTTTTGTTTACGGAAATAGCCTCGCAGCAGGAAGTTGTGTTGCAACGCCTCCATGTTTGCATCCAACTTTACCGACGCCGACTCGGCATTTCCCAATGTAACTCTCAGTTTATTTGCAAAAGCAGTGTCGGCCAGCAGCACGCCGATAGCGTTGTCGTTGCTGTTGATCTTGGAGATGACCGCTTTCAAGTCTTCCGACATTTGTTTGGAATTCCTCCCCACTTCGGCCACGTTGTTGAGTGCTTTTTCGAACGTGACGGCATAGGTGGTGTCCTCGATAAGCTTTGTGACCAACCCATCACCATCCTTGATTTCCCGCAGCATCACTTGCAGGTCTGCCGTGGCGCGATTGGTATTTTCACCGGCATTTTTCAAGGACAATACAGCCTGGCGGATGTCGTTCGAAAGCGGGCCGTCCTGCAGCAAATCGCCAACGACGCCCTCTCCTTTCTTTAGTTTAGCCGTGATAATCTTCAGGTCTTCGGTGAGGCTGCGTGTATTGGAACCCACGTCTTTGGCAATGTTGATGAGCTCCTGCGTGTCGGTGGGTGACAAGGAATTTATGGTGTCGTTGTCCTGGATGACATTTTTGTCGTTGCCCGTGCGGATGATCACGATCTTGTTGCCCACCAGGCCGTCGGAGCCGATGAAAGCGGTGGCGTCTTTTTTGATGAATTCGTTTTGCTTGTCGCGCAAGGCGAGCGCAACGATAACTTTTCCCTCGGAAACGATCTGCACGTGTTTCACGGTCCCGATCTTCACACCGGAGAGCCACACTTTGTCGCCTTCCTTCAAACCTTCGATGTTCTTGAAGATGGCCGAGATGGTAAAGGTCTTATTGAAAATGGTGTTTTCACTTCCAATGTAGAACAGGGCGATGATGAACAGCAGAGCGCCGCCCAACACGAAGGCACCCAGTTTTATATTTTGTTTCAATTCATTGGTTTCCATGGTAAGGCGATTTTAGTAATTAAAGAATGGCTGCAAATCAGGTGCATTTTGTTTTTTTAGTTCCTCGAAGGTCCCCTCCACTTTATTACGACCATCGAACAAACCCACAATGCGGTCGGAAGTTTCGCGGGCGCAGCTGATGTCGTGGGTGATGATGATGGAGGAGGTGTTGTATTTGTCTCTTACCCGCAGGATCAATTCGTTGATCTCGCCCGATGTGACGGGGTCCAGTCCGGCAGTGGGTTCATCATAGAGCATGATCTTTGGGTTTAGGATGAGTGTGCGGGCAATACCAATGCGTTTTTTCATCCCTCCCGAAAGTTCAGCCGGATTCATGTCACGGGCCGATTCGAGGCCCACGTCTTGCAACGCCGACATCACTTTTTCATCTAGTTTCATACGATCGTAAATACCCAGGTTTCGTTTGAGCGGGAATTCCAGGTTCTCGCGCACCGACATGGAATCGTAGAGGGCGCTGAGTTGAAAAGAGAATCCGATCTGGAGACGCAGTTCGTTCAATTCTTTGTTCGACAGCTTGGGCACATCGTAGCCCAATACATTTATCGATCCGGAATCGGGCTTGAGCAGACCCACCATAATTTTGATGGCTACGGATTTTCCACTTCCCGACTTGCCGAGGATGACGAGGTTTTCTCTTTCAAAAAGTTGGAGATTGAAGTCGGTGAGCACGTCGCGGTCGCCGAAGCTTTTATGAACGTGCTGCATCTCGGCCACTACCTTACCTTGGGTATCGGGCTTAGGATCGGTGATGGTATCGGCTTGGGGTCTCATTGGGGGCGGAATAAGGTTAGGACTTGCAGCGACACCAGGTCGATCACAAAAATAAAGATCATGGAAACCACCACGGCCGTGTTGGCCGCTTTGCCGACACCCGTTGTTCCTTTTTCGGAATGATAGCCCGCATAGCTTCCCACAATGCCGATGGCAAAACCGAAGAATGCCGATTTGATGAGCGACGAAAAGATGTCGAGATACGTGACGACGGCCGACACTTCGTTGAGGAAGAGCGTGAAGCTCGTCTTGTTGATAGCATGCACCATGAAAAAGGAGCCCATCAGCGCCACGATGTCGGCAAAGATCACCAACAAGGGCAGCATGAGGGTGGTTGCCAGCACACGGCTCACCACCAGGTAGGCATAGGGTCGGGTACCGGAAACTTCCATGGCGTCGATCTGTTCCGACACTTGCATGCTGGCCAATTCGGCCCCGATGTTAGAGCCTAGCTTGCCCGCGCATATCAGTCCCGTAATGAGCGGTCCCAGTGAGCGCACCACAGCCTGAGACACCAGCGACGGCAACCACGACTCGGCACCAAACGAAGCCAGCGAGGGTCGCGACTGCTTGGTGAAGACGATGCCTGCCAGAAAAGAAGTGAATACGATGAGGAACAAGGACCGGTTTCCCAACAGGAAACATTGCCGCAGGGTCTCCTTCACTTCGAAGGGCGGATAAAAAGCCTCTTTGAAAAATCTTTTTATAAACCTGAAGACCTCAGCCAGGGCGATAAGGAATTTTCTGAATTTCATTCACATCTGTGTTACGTGAAGAGACTCAGAGAAATAATGTGCCAGATGCACAATAAGGCCGCCGTTCTCCTAAAAGGGCTATTTCAGCCATTCATCGGATGGAAACCCGCTATTGTTGTGGAGATTGTTCCACACTGCCCTTGGGAGCTTTCCGTTTTCTTTTTGCTGTGTGCACGCGCACCGCATCATCGATGGAGTGGGAGCCGTAGAGATCTTTCTCTTTTTTCGCCAGCACCGACAGCTGGATGTAAAATTTCTTCAGCACGACCAACTCATCTTCCGTAAGATCTTCGACGTCAACGAGCCGGTTGCTGGCATTTTCCTGTGAAGCGATCAGCTCGTTGAGCTTCAGTTGCAGGGCCAGGGTGTCTCGGTTTTGCGATTGTTGGATGACGAACACCATGAGAAAGGTGACAATGGTGGTGCCGGTGTTGATGACCAGTTGCCAGGTGTCGGAATATTTAAAGATGGGCCCGGTGAAGCCCCAAACCACGATCACGCAAAACGCGGTGATAAACGCTGCGGGGCGACCGGCGGCGCGGGTCACGTATTTTGAGATCTTATCAAAGATCTTCATCGATTTGGCAGGAGGCTCAGGAGCGGTGATGTCTTGCGGTAGGTTCTTGTCGTCGTTGGAAGGCGTTGTTGAGTTCATATGCACAGTGGTTATTTCCAGTTCAAGGCCAAATTACTCAGCGTTGTCCAGAAATCCTTACCGGGCTTTCTCTTCGCCTATACTTTCCGTAGAAGACGCATCAATACTTTTTCATCCGGTGTGAGATCCACCAGCCCGTCGCAGGCTTCGATGTCTTCCAGTTGGGAGAGGTATTTTTGCAAGCCATGCTCTTCGTAGAGCGTGATGATCTTCGGATGCACATAATATTTTCGGCAGATGGTGCGGGTGTTCCCCAATTTGGCGCTCACGTCATCCAAGGCCTGAAGAACATTTTTCTTGGTTTCGGCTGGCGTCAGGGCCTCTCCGAGTGATTTGAGGGAGTTCAACATCGACAGCGTTCCTGCCCAGGTGCGAAAATCCTTGGCTGAGAAATCATTGCCGGAGGCCTCTTTGATATAGTTGTTGATCATGCCCGAATCGATCGTGCAGCGAATGCCTTCGTCGTTGAAATATTGAAACAACTCTTTCCCGGGAATATCGCGACAGGCCTTTACAATGCGGGCCAGCCGTTTGCTCTTGAGTGTGATCGAATGATAAATTCCTTTTTTTCCTTTGAACGAAAATTTCAGCGTGGCGCCGGTGATGTTCACATGACCGTCCTTCAGCGTGGTCAATCCGTAGGATCCATACAATTTTTCATATTCATTGTTGCCGACGCGAATAAACGTCCGCTCCATGAGGCTCACCACCGTGGCTAACACCTTTTCCTTGGTGAGGCTGGATGCACAAATGTCGCGCTCGATGCGTTGACGCAGCGCGGGCAATGCTTTGCCAAATTCAAGAAGACGATGGAACTTTGTCTGGCTTCGGATGGTGCCCCACTGGGCGTGGTACTTGTATTGTTTCCTTCCCCGCACGTCATAGCCCGTGGCCTGGATGTGACCATTCTCTTGGGGACATATCCATACATCTATCCATGCCGGGGGGATGGCCAGTTTACGGATGCGCTGCAACGTATCTTTATCTTTTACAGGGCGAGTCTCCTGCAAATAGCTGAATCCGGTCCCCTTCTTTTTCCTCCGGATGCCGGACATACCATCGCTCACATAGCGTAAGCTGGCTACGGCAGCAGCGCGCTTGTAGTCCCGGTGAATTTTGATGGACTCGGTTCGCGTGATGGGGATGGGCACAACTTGCATGGGTCAGGCGTTGGTGCTACCGGAATGCGCGCCCGACACGAGCACGAAAAGCAAGGTGACACTTAAAATACAGGAGGCATTCAACAGCGCGATCCAATCGTTGTGAAGACAGGCGTACACCATCCGGTGAAAGGTGATGACAGGAGGTTCAGTGTGGCGTTGTAAACTCTTCACAGCAGGAACGGGCAAAGTTTGAGCGAACCGTATCATGGCGATCTTCCTCGTCGGTTATTTCTTGATGTTTTTCTTGATATGATTTTGCATATCTTCCACCTCGCGAATGAAGTTCGACTGCTTGGCATCGGCATATGCCCCGTAAGCGTCGATGAGCAAGCCTTTCAGGCCGTCGTTGGTTTCGATGAAGTAGACCACAGCATTATCTTCCGGATTGGAATAGCCTTCGAACCGGTGAAAATTGGCGATGGACACTTCTTGTGGCGTATAGAATTTCTCCTCCTTGCCGCTGGTCAATCCTTCCGACACCACTTTAAAATTTTCGGTATATCCATCCTGGATCGCCTTGTTGGTGATCTCCAGCAGCGTCGGCATTTGGAGAGTAGCGTTTTGTTCGTCCTTTTTCATAGGGATCTTGTTTTGGTTTTCGGTGGAGGTCTATAAAAAATCCTGCCAGGAAAAAACACACGATTTCAACGACCGCTGCGCGATGGAGTGTGGTGGAGTTTCCCCAAAACGCGTCACAGGCTATGGGATCTACACACCAGCGAACCGATCTGATCCATGGCGCTCACCTTCGCCAATGCACGGACCCATAAAAAAAGAAGTCACCCCAGAGGGTGACTTCTTGCTCTAACGAAAAGACTATCTTTTTTCTACTCTACCTCTTCTTCTTCCAATTCAGCGGCAAGATGATTTATCTTTCCGGCCAGCTTGGTCAGCTTCAAATCGGTTTGCGCTTCCTCGTCTTTGGTTTCCTCCAACAATTGGGCGCATTGGGTTTTGCCCAGCACATTGGCCATGGTGCGGAGGGTGCCATAGGCGGAAATTTCATAGTGTTCAACCTTTTGAGCGGCGGCGATGAGCGCAGCATCGCGGGCATGGCCTTCGTCATATTCTTCAATGGCCTCCTCGCCTTCTTCCACCAGGCCTTCCATGGCTTCGCACTTTTTGGCCACAGCTTTTTTCTCTAACAGCTCGAAGCATTTCTCGAGTCTGCCCACTTGCATCCGCGTCTCGTCGAGGTGCGTGTTGAAGGCATCTCTCAACTCGTCGTTAAATGCCGCCCGGGCCATTTTTGGCAGGGCTTTGATGAGGTGCTTCTCGGCCCAATAAATGTCTCTCAGCTGGTCTTCAAATATATCTTCCAGGTTTTCTTTGGAAGACTTAATCGCTTTCGTTCTGGCCGGCGCGCGTTTCATGGAAACGGCCGCCTTGGATTTTGTTGTGGTTCTCATGAGCATTTTCTTTTTGAAGTTTCTAAAAATGTCTTTCCCAAATAGGATACCATCTGCCCGTGCAGAATGTTTTCGGGATATTCGTTTTTTTTCCTGCGTACTAAGTCCACACTTGAGAGGAATAGCTGCGTCGTCTCCCCTCAAACGTGCATTTTGCCGTGCATGTCTTTGGCTCCCGCCGTTTCTTCGCGTCCCATGAGCCATTGGTTCTGCAACACTTTCTTCTCGTCGCTCACCCAATACTCAACTTCCAGTGGCCGTACCACCAGCAGTGCGATCTCCGGATCGTCCAGACCACGCGGGAACCACGCCTTGACGTAGGGATTAAAAAGTTCTTTCATCTTGCCCTTGTTCGTACTCAGGTGTGCGGCACCGGAAATATGGAGATAAGTGCTTTCACTCTCGCACGAATAGGTGAGCTGGATGGCCGGATGCTTTTTGAGCTGTTCCATCTTTTCCGGATCTACCGACGTAAAAAACCATACGTTTCCCGAATCATCCACGTCGACGTGCGACATAGGTCGGAAACGCATCGGCGTTTCCTCATCCTCCCAGCAGCCCAGCATGCCGACGCGGCACTTGGCCACCAGCGCTTTCAATTTCTCGATGTTGCTTTCCATAATGCTTGACGATTATATTTCTATCTTCCAAACCTGAAGTATTCCAAAAACCGGTTAGGCCTTCCCGCCAGGGCATCGGAGATCATCTGCATGCCCATCACGCTAAAGGTGATGCCGTTGCCTCCAAAACCCAGCACAAAATAACTCTGCGGAAAATCCGGGTGGCCGCCGATATAGGGCAGCGCATCCTTAGTCACACCGAATGTTCCTGCCCAGCTAAAATCGGGTATGAAGGGCACGCCCGGCATTAAATGACCAAACTGCTCCATCAACACACGCTCTTTTTTTTCGATCAGCCGGTCGCGGCGCTCTGGGTCCTTAAACTGTTCGTCGGCGCCGCCTACCAGGATCCGGTTGTCGGGTGTGCTGCGAACGTAGAGATAGGGATCGTCTGTGTTCCAAAGCACCGTGTCGTTCAAGATGGCCGGCAGGGTATCCAACGGCTCGCTGATACAGGCATAGGTGCTGATGAGGTCCGCCACTTTATCTTTTAAAATCTCATGACTTTCGTAGCCCGTGGCATAGATCACGTGCTGGGCGGTGATCACATGATCGCTATCGGTGCCCACGAAATTTTTGCGGTGATCAAACTTTACCTGCGTCACTTCCGTGTGATCGTAGATCTCCAGGTGCAAATGCTCAACCGCATAGGTCAGCAAGCCGTGGGCGAGGGTATAGCCATCCACACAAGCTGCATCTTCAGAAAGAATGGCCCCGCTACCTTGAACGCCAAAATCTTCTTTCAATTCTTCACCGGTCACCCATCGCACTTTTATCTTGGCTTCGGCGCGATGCTTACATTCTTCGGTCAGCCACTTTGCATCTTTTTTTGAGTGTGCTATGTAGAGGCTTCTCCGTTTCTCAAAGTCACAGTCGATGCCGAGCTCGTCCACCAATTTTCCCAGTTGCCCGATGGCCGCAATGCCTTGCCGGTAACTCTCTACGGCCACGGCGTCGCCGACTTTTTTCTTGAGAGAATATAGGGGTTCGTCGATTTCATATTGCAACAGGGAAGTCGTGGCGCTGGTGCTGCCCTGGGATACGTCGCGCTTGTCGATCAGCACGGTCCGGTATCCTTCGCTTGCCACCTGATAGGCCAGGAGGGCGCCGGTTATGCCGCCACCCATCACGAGCACATCGCAGGAAATGTCTTTTCGCAACGATGGGTAGGCATGAAGGATGCCGTTCTTCAATAGCCAGTAGGGCTCCTTCGATCGTAGTCTCATCGTTGTTATGGTTTCAATATCCGTCAACCGATAAGCGAAGCGCTATGGTTATAGCATAACGCTTCGCTTTTATATAAATAGCACAGTTATTACTACTCACCCAACTGGCCGTTCTTCGCCAGCTTCTTCATCTCTTTGTTGGCATAGATCGCCACTTCCACTCTACGATTGGATTGTCTTCCTGTCTCCGTGTCGTTGGAAGCAAGGGGTTGTTTCTCGCCGTATCCTTTCGTAGTGACGCGGGTGGCTTTCACACCTTGTTGTTCCAGGTATCCCTCCACCGCATTAGCACGGCGTTCCGAAAGCGTTTGATTGTAGGCATCCTCTCCCGTGTTGTCGGTATGTCCTTCGATGAGGATGTCGGTGTCTTCGTACTTATTGAGCGTTTGGGCAAGGTTGGTGAGATTTGTTTTCGTCGCCGATTGCAGGCCAAACGAATTCAATTCAAAGAGCAACCCCGAATCAAAGGTGATGAGAATGCCTTCGCCCACGCGTTCAACGTGTGCACCTTTCAAGTCATTTCTCAACTCTTCGGCTTGTTTGTCCATATGCCGGCCGATAAGCGCACCGGCTGTGCCTCCCACGGCTGCACCGATGATGGCGCCTACCACCGTGTTATCCGATTGGTGTCCAATCACGCCGCCGATGGCACCTCCCACACCGGCACCAATGGCGCCGCCTTTTGTTGTGTTGGAAGCCTGACATCCTACCAGAAGTTGCGTCAGCAACACGGCAAGGAACATCATGAAGGCAGCAAAGAATGTTATGATCCTGTTTTTCATAGTCGTCTGTTTTGACTGATCGTTAAGGATTATCCTTTATTGCTGCGTCAATCTTATCGCCCCAGCGTTGAACCTCGATCTTCGCGTCGTCGGCCGTGTTACGGGCACGTTGTTGAATATCATCCCACGCGGTTTCGGAAGCCTTATCGATCTCATCCAGCGATTTTTCCACGCGGTCGCGTTGTTGTGTCAGGTTCTCCTTGGCTTCTTCCAATTGTGCTTTGGAATCGGCTTTGGCATTTTCGAGCTTCGCCGTGATCTTGTCGAGCCGCCCGTTGATATCGTCGCGTATCGACTGAAGATTTTTGGTGATCTCTTCTTTGTCTTTGCTGATGTCCTTTTTTACCTCTTCCTGTGCCTGGTCCACTTTCTCCTTGGAGGACGGGCTACACTGATAGAAGACCGCCGCGCTACTCGCAATGGCGATCATATATACGATTCGTTTCATTTCTATTGGGGGTTATGTTGATGTGGGGAAACCATTCAAGGTTTTCCCCACAGATTTGTTTTTTTTAAAACCGAATAACGGTTTAAAGTGATTCCAGTTCTTTGCGGATCTCCTCTTTGGTTTTACCCAGTCGTTTCTGAAGACGGCCTAGCAATTCATCTTCCTTACCTTCAGAGAAGGTGAGATCGTCGTCGGTAAGCATTCCATATTTTTGTTTCAGCTTACCTTTTGCTTCGTTCCATGATCCTTTTATCGTGAGCTTGTTCATGATTTCTGTTGTTTAGTGTGTGATAAAATAAAAAGTAAAAAATTACGGGCGTCAGGCTTTAACCTTTTCACTCGTCTCGTCGATATTTTGCTTGCCGGCACGCGCCAGCTGATCAATCCTCGAATTGAATTGCCGGCGAATATTATCCAGGGAAGTGTCTACCGTATTCATCAGATCGTCTTTCAGTTTTATCGAACCGTCCACAATTTTCTTTCTGGTGCGTTGACCCGAATCCGGGGCCAGTAACATTCCGGCGGCTATTCCCAGTGCTGCGCCTGCGATAAAACCTCCAATCAAGTTCTTAGGGTCCTTCATAACACGTTTGTTTTATTTATTTGATAATTTCTGTGATGATGTTCAAAACATTCGTCTAACCTTTAGAAAACATTATGCCAATCGCTGAGCGCAGGTATTGAACGGTTCTATGCGCAACAAACGTGTAGTGATCTCTACACATTGACCCGGGAAATCAGCAGCGAAGCCTTCGCGTCCTCTGGAACCCCCGATGTAGAACCTGCGGAAAGTGATCCTTGCAAAAGAACGATCACATGAAGATCAACCGCCTCCATATTGAGCCTTGCGATGGAAGCGGACCACCTCACCATCAGCAATTGGTTTCAGACTCCTCAATCTATCCCCCGCAACGGGTATATAATTCCACACTATCAACCAATGAACAGCCTAAATCAGCAAAATTTCAAGGTTTGTGGGTTTGGTATAAGAATGTATATCCCCTCACCGGAAACAACTAACTCTTAACCCAACCTATACTCACCATGACTACACCGTCGGAAAATACCTTAGCACAAGAAGAGCAGGCTGTAAAATTCTTCCGGGAGATAAAAAACGATCTCGGGGCGAACTCCACGCAGAAAATCGTGAAACTCGTGCGCGCTGTGCTTTCGCAATTGCGAAAATCATTGTCGCACGACCAAGCGTCGCTCTTTATCAAGAAAATGCCGAGCCTCTTCCAGTTGCTCTTCGTTACCAACTGGCGTTATGAAGAGAAAGCGAACAACATCACGCATCTCGACGAATTGGTGGAAAGTCTCTATCACCAGGACAAGCAGGCTTCCGGAGCATTGTTCTCATCGGAAGTTGATGCCTTAAATTCCGTAATCGTCGTGCTGCGGAAGCTGGACAAGTTTTTCGGCATCGTCGGCTTGAATGTGCTCCACTATCCCCTGACTCAGGAATTAAAGCAAGCTGCCATGGAAGACGCAGCCTAATCCATCCTTCCAATCTTCCCAAACAATAACCATTAAAACGCTAAAACTATGTTACGCTGGACAGTCACATTTCTCATTATCGCATTGGTAGCCGCCGTCTTCGGATTTGGTGGCATCGCAGCCGGTGCTGCGGCCATTGCCAAGGTTTTGTTCTTTATCTTCCTGGTACTCTTCGTACTCTCGCTGGTCTTTGGTGCCAGCATATTTAAGCGATGACAAAGAACAACAGAAATCCCGGCGTACGTGTGCGCCGGGATTTTCGTTTCTATACAACAACAGCATGAAAAACGCTTCACGCATACAACATCATCCCAACCAGGAAGACAAGACCGGCCGGCCTCTCTATGCTTCTGTGACGCGCCTCAACTATAGCGTCAACGATAGCCGCGAGGAGGATAATGCGCCCGGTGCGCTGGAAAGTGAGCCTGGAGATCGTATATTGCACAAGCGAAAAACAAAACGCAAACCATAGCCACAACGGTATGGTTCAGCAGCGTTGCGAGTGGAAAAAAAATAGTTGGTTAAGGATATTGGTCGCCGGGTCATCCACTCCTGAAAATTGAAGCTCCAGGTTTAACATTACTTTGAATGCTCACGCAGTGGCGTCTACGAAAATATATGATCAGGACCTTGAAGATCTTTGGCTGGATCTTCCTGTCGGTGATCGCCATGCTCCTGGTTCTCGCCCTGGTCATTCAAATTCCCTACGTTCAACATAAACTCACCGCCAAGGCCGTTGGTTTTCTCAAAGACAAGATCGGCACGGAAGTGCGGCTCGATCACATCAGCCTCTCCTTCCCAAAGAAAATTGTATTGGAAGGACTTTACGTGGAAGATCAATCCACCGACACCTTGCTCTACGCCGGCAGGCTGGCCGTGAACACCAACCTTTGGGGGCTCACCCGTCACGAGATCGACTTGAGCAGCGTGAGCCTCGAACATTGCTCAGCCAACATCAAGCGCTCAGCTCAGGACAGCGCTTTCAACTTCAATTACATCATCAAAGCCTTTGCCGGCGATTCCATCCCCGCTCCTCCCCCGGATACTACGAAGAGTCCCTGGAAATTCACCGTAGGCAACCTTGACCTCACCCAAATCCATGTCCGCTACCAGGATGCCCTGGAAGGAAATGACGTCGACGTGACGCTAGCAACCTTGGCCGTCGACATCGACGTGTTCGAACTGGAGGGTCCTGTGTTAAAAATAAATTCGATCGACCTGGAAAATGTTCAGGCCACCGTTTTGCAGAGCAAGGCTTCCCATGCATCTCCTCCACCCCGCCCCCCCACTGAATCCGAAGGTGGATTCACATTATCCATCAAGGATCTTAGTCTAAACGACATCGCGGCCGACTACAAACATTCGGTTACCGGGCAGATGGTTCATTTAAACCTGGGTAAACTTTTATTGGAAATCGAGAAGATGGATCTCGAAAACCAGGACATCGCCATCGATAAACTCTCGCTTTCCGATACGTTCCTGGCCTATCACCAGGCCGCCACCAAAACCTCCGGTCAAACGCCACCCCAATCCGAATCAAAAGACACGACGGTCGCTAAGCCCTGGAACATCACCTTGGGAACCCTGGAACTGGCCAACGACAACGTGCAGTATCACAATTTCCGCGAGCCATTTTTGGAAAAGGGGATGGATTTTAATCACTTGTGGGTTACACGCCTCCATGTCAACGCCAAAGACCTGAAATATGCCGGCAACACGATCGGTGGCAATCTTCAAAATTTATCGCTCCAGGAAAAAAGCGGGTTTGGCGTGACCACGTTCAAAACCGTTTTCGCGCTGACCGACCAGTCGCTAAGCGTAAAGGATTTTTATTTTCAGTCGCCGGAGAGCCAAATCGCCTTGAATGCCAAAGCACAATTTGCGTCATTGGCTTCGCTGGACAAGACATACCCGGATGCCCGCATCGACCTCAACCTAAACCAACTGACGGTGGCCGTGCAGGATATACTATATTTCTATCCTGCCCTTACCGACAGTTTGCCACTGACCCTCCCTCCCAACGCCACAGTATCGATAAGCGCCGACGTCAAAGGCCAGGTGAAAGAACTTTCGCTGGACAAGTTCAGCGTAGGGTTGCTTTCCAACACATCGTTGAAAGCAAACGGCACCCTGACCGGGCTGCCCGATGTGAAGCACGCCAAGGCGCTCCTGACGTTACAGGAATTCTACACCACCGCCGCCGACATACACACCCTCGTGCCCGACTCCCTGATCCCGCAATCGATCGCCCTGCCGGAATGGATAAAGTTGACTGGGAAATTCAGCGGCACCCTGCAGGCACCCCAGGCCAACGCCTGGCTCACCACGTCGCTGGGAAACATTAAGTTGGACGGCCGGATGAACCTGGAAAAATCTCAGAAGGAAAATTATTCAGCACAAGTGCTCGTGAAGGATTTTGAATTGGGCAAACTGCTAAAGCAAGATTCCATGGGCACGCTGAACATGCGGGCCGCCGTGAAAGGCTCAGGCCTCTCCATCGACGACCTGAACGCACGGCTGGACGTGCACGTGGTCAATTTCAAATATGCCGGCTACACGTATCACGACTTCAAAGTGAACGGCTCCATGAAAAAGTATTTCTTCTCCGGCACGGCGCTCCTGGAGGACAAGAACCTGGACGTTAAATTAACAGGCGACCTGGACTATAACCAGGACGTGCCCGAATACAAATTCGCGCTTGAACTAAAGAACGCCGACTTCAAAGCGTTGCACCTCTCCGAGCGACCACTTCGCGCACGAGGCACGATAGATGTCGACCTTGCCACCGCCGACTTCAAAGTCATCAACGGCAACCTCGACATCCGCAAAGTTGCCATCTTCAATGGCGAGTCTCTATATAAAGTAGACTCCCTGTTGTTTGCTTCTATCGATCAACACGGCGAAAGCAAGATTACCATCCGTTCCGACATTCTTTCCGGCGACTTCAAGGGCACCATCAATCTCTACAGTTTGCCGGAGGTCTTGAGACGGCACTTCGATCACTATTTTTCCCTGCAAGATGTGGCCTACAAAAAACCAGCGGCACCTCAAAATTTCGCATTCAACCTGGTCATCAAAAACACCGACCTGCTCACGGACATCATTTTCCCTGATCTGGAACCCTTTGTACCCGGCGAGATCGCAGGAGAGTTCGACAGTGAAGCCAGCAAGCTGGACCTGCGCGTGGACATTGCCGGCATAAAGTACGCCGCCTTTGGTGTTGATTCGCTTACGTTCTTAGCCACCTCCGACAAAAATTCGCTCGACTATGCTTTCGGTTTGAGGAATCTCAAGATCGACACCCTGCATATCTCCGCCATCAAGCTCACCGGCAAGGTAGCAGACGACTCCATCCGCACCAAGTTCACCTTGCTGGACTCGCTGCAAAAGGAAAAATATGTTTGGGGTGGTGTGTTCAACAGTTTGAAGAACGTGTTCCAGTTTCATTTTTTGAAAGACGAAGTGATCATGAACTATTCCCCTTGGGAAACGCCACCCGACAATGCGCTTCGTTTTACGCGGCAGGGTTTGGTGGCGAGTCATTTTTCGCTGACGAACATCAACGAAAAGATCTCGCTCATCACGAAGAGCGAAACGGATTCCACGCTGTCGGTCGTGTTCAAGGATCTGAACCTGCCCAACCTCACCAACTTGGTGGAAGGCGTAACGCCCGCCGAGGGTTTGATGAATGGAGACTTCAAGCTGGCCGCGCAGGGCGCGTTTCAATCGAAACTCACCATAAAAGATTTCAAACTGTTCGACCAGTTGTGGGGTGACCTGGCACTGGCCGTGGAGCGCAAGGACAAGCCCTACATCATCGACCTCCAGGTCGACGGAAAAAAAGCCGAAGTCAAAGTATCGGGGCATTTCACCCCCGACGAGACGGCACCCGAAATCGACTTGACCACGCATATCAACATCTCCGACCTCGCGATCGTCGAGCCTCTTTCGGCGGGGCAGTTGAAAAAATCTTCCGGCGCTATCGTGGGCGACATTAAAATAACGGGCCGGCCGTCGTCGCCTGACATTCGGGGTGAAATCGAGTTTCACGATGCTTCTTTTGTTCCGTCCTTTGTGAACAGTCGTTTTACATTGAAAAATGAAACGCTGAAGTTTACCGAAGAAGGTATCGCGATCGACAACTTCACGGTGTTGGATGAAAACAACAACAAAGCCACGTTGAAAGGTACCATCCAGACAAAATCCTATAAAAATTTCGATCTCAACCTAACCCTCAATGCCGACAATTTTCAATTGCTGAACACGACCGAAGACAACAGCGACTTATTCTATGGCAAAGTGGGCATCAACCTGGAGGCGAAGATCACCGGCAATGCCAATCAGCCCAACGTGCGCGCGACCGCAGGATTGACGGAGGACAGTAATTTTACCTACATCGTACCGCAATCAGAGAAAGGTGTGCTGGAACAAAAAGGTATTGTCAGGTGGGTGGACAAAGACGCCGAGCAAGATCCCTTTCTAAAAAACATCCACCCGAAAGACACCATCAAGTCGAGGTTTCGCGGATTGGAGCTGACGGCCAACATCGAACTAACGGATAAAGCGACCTTCAACATCGTTATCGACCCGGTAACAGGCGACAAACTTTCCGTGCGGGGAAATTCCACGCTCACCCTCGACATCGATCCCACGGGCAACATGCAACTTGCGGGGCGCTACGAAATCACCGAAGGTTCGTATGATCTTTCGTTCTACAAACTGGTAAAGCGCAACTTCAAGATCGAGAAGGGCAGTTCGCTCACCTGGGCCGGCGATCCCCTGGATGCAACGATGGCGATACGCGCCATTTACACGGTAGAGACCTCGCCCGCCGAACTGCTTGCCCAAGCGGGTGCTGACATTTCGCTACAAGACCGCAAGCAGCGCATGCCCTTCCTGGTCTACTTACAGATGAAGGGAAATTTGTTGACCCCTGAAATCAGTTTTCAACTCGACATGCCGGAGAACTCGCGCAACCCGACCGTCTATGCCATCATCAAGGATATCAACACGCGCGAGTCCGACCTCAATAAACAAGTCTTTGCCTTGTTGATCCTCAAACGGTTCATCACCGACAACCCCTTCACTGCCGAAGGAAGCTCCGATGTCTCCGCCACCGCACGAAGAAGTGTAGGAAGACTTTTAACGGAACAACTCAACCGTCTCTCTGAAAATATCAAAGGTGTGCAATTGACCTTTGATGTGAAATCGTACGACGATTATTCCACCGGCACCGCACAGGGACAAACCCAGGTGCAACTCGGTGTGTCGAAGAATCTGCTAAACAACCGGCTGGTGGTAAAAGTCTCCGGCAACGTGGATGTGGAGGGTGAAGCGTCAAGCCAGGAATCGTTTGCCGACTATATCGGCGACCTCGCCCTCGAATACAAACTCACGGAAGACGGCCGCCTTCGCATCACCGGTTTCCGGAATAGTAACTACGACATGATCGATGGTGAACTGATCGAAACCGGGGCTGGCCTCATCTATATCAAAGATTATAATACGCTACGCGAACTGTTCAGGGCCAATGAGAAGGAAAAATAACATTACCCTCCTGTGGTCGTCCCTCTGCTGGCTGGGGCTTTGTTCGACGCTGCTTCTTTCGGGGTGCAGGGGCGTGAGCTATTTAAAGGACGGTGAAACGTTCTACACGGGCGCCGACATTGAATTCGATACCCATGGAAGGCGTGTCGGGCGCAGAAAAGCGTTGCGAAAAGATCTCGACGCTTACATCACGCCCAAGCCGAATAGCAAACTTTTCGGCATGCGTCCAGGCGTTTGGTTTTACTATGTGGCCGGCGAGCCAAAAAAGAAAAATGGCCTGCGCGGCTTCATCAAAAATAAATTGGGCCAGCCTCCCGTATTGCTAAAGGATGCCACACCCGAGCGCACAGCCAAGACACTCGCCGGACAATTGAACAATGAGGGCTATTTCGAATCGACCGTAAAGGCGGAGGTAAAAACCGGCAAAACGGAAAGTAGGGTCATCTATCATGTGAACCTGACGCGACCGTATCGTTTGCGCGAGATCAACTTTCCCACTGGGCGCGACAGCACCTACGCTTCCATCTTCAGAACCCTGAAAGACGAATCTTTGCTGGTGCCAAAACAACGTTATGACTTGCAGCGCCTCCAGGCCGAGCAGGAACGCATCGAGAAAGTGTTGAAAGACTTTGGGTTCTATTATTTCGATGACCGTTACCTGATCTTTGAGGCCGACAGCACGGTGGCCGAGCGGAAGGTAGATCTCCGGTTACGGCTGGAGCCCGGCATCCCGGCCAAGGCCCGCAAGATCTATTCGTTGAGCGAAGTAAAAGTATTTCCAAACTATGTACTCGCTGAAGATTCGTTGGAGAATGCCGCTACCGTGTCACACGTCAACGGCGTCACCTATGTAGAAAAGGGGAACATGTTTCGGCCGGAGATCATCACCGACGTGATCAACCTGAAGAAGGGCGACCGCTACAGTCGCGAAGCGCAAGACCTCACCCTAAGCCATCTCATGGGCTTGGGAGTGTTCAAGTTCGTGAACATCAAGTTTATGGAGACGGGGAGCGACTCTTCCTCGCTGCGCAGCAATATTTTTCTAACCCCATTGAAAAAAAAATCGGTGCGTGGTGAAGTGCAGGGAGTGTCCAAGTCCAACAACTTTGTAGGACCCGGCATAACCCTCACCTTCACCAACCGGAATTTCCTGCGTGGTGCGGAATTATTTCAGCTCAAGCTCAACTCAGCCTACGAAGTGCAGATCAGCAAACAGCAGCAAAACCCACTGAATTCGTTCGAGTTGGGGTTCGAAGCCAGCCTCACCATTCCGCGTTTTATATCGCCCATAAAGATCAACTACAATTCCCGGAAATATTTACCAAAGACGATCATCAAGACCGGTTTTAATTTGCAGAACCGGGTTGGCTATTACCGCCTCAGCTCGGCGAGCGCGGCCTATGGCTACAACTGGCGTGAAACGGTTTCGAGGAGTCACGAATTGTATCCCATCGATTTAAACTTCGTTCGAACGGACAAGCGTTCGCCGGCATTCGACGACTTAGTGGAACATAATGCAGTGCTGGCCAACTCCTTTGAGAATCAATTCATTCTGGGTACCCGCTATTCCTATACCATCAACACGCAACTCAATGAAACGCCGATGCAGAAATATGAGAAGCGTCAGTATAAAACGAACAGTTTCTATTTTAATGGCAACGTAGACGTAGCCGGCAACCTGCTCCACACCCTACAAGATGCATTCAATGGCGAAAAGACGGGGCCGCTCGAAATCTTCGGCTTGCCCTACTCCCAATATGTAAAGGGCGACATTGATTTCCGGTATTACTGGCAATTTGACGAGCACAACAAGATCGCTTCCCGACTCATTCTCGGTGCCGGCTATGCGTTTGGCAACTCCACGACCCTGCCTTATGTGAAACAATTTGCCGTCGGCGGTTCCAACAGTATCCGCGCGTTCCCGGCGCGTTCGGTGGGACCCGGTACATACGACGTGCGCACCGACCCGAATGCAGACGAATTGTATAAGGGAACGCTGTTTGTCGATCAACGTGGGGATATAAAATTGGAATCCAACGTGGAATATCGTTTCGACATCATTCGGATGTTGAAAGGCGCCCTATTTGTAGACGCCGGGAATATCTGGCTGTGGCACGAAGACTCCCTGCGAACCGGCGGAAAGATCAGCAGCGATTTTCTGAAGCAACTGGCCGTCGGCACGGGCTTTGGGTTCCGTTTCGATTTCAGCTTTTTTGTACTTCGGTTTGATACAGCCTTCCCGTTGCGTCAAACCTCGGGCTGGGTGACGGACGACATCGATTTTGGAAGCAGTTCCTGGCGCGGAAAAAATCTTGTATTCAACATTGCCATCGGCTACCCGTTCTAGGACGGTTGGTCTGGGGTGGACTTCAGACGATCGGCTTAGGTGGCAAGCCTGAACGCCACCACGAACGTGGTCCCCTCGTCTTGTTTGCTGGTCACTTCCACATCGGCGTTGTGGCTGTTCAGAATATTTTTTGTAGAGGTAAGGCCCAAGCCCATACCACCTTGTTTGTCGGTGAAGAACGGGTCGAATAGTTTTTCAATGTCCTCCTGCGGAATGCCCTTTCCATTGTCGATGATGCAGACCGTGATGCGGCTGTCGCTCATCTGTGTTTCGATGCGCAACACGCCCTTTCCGGGCTTCATCGCTTCCACGGCGTTCACGATGATGTTGAGGAAAGCGATCTTGATCTTCTCCTTGTCCAGCAGCACACGCGGCAGTGACTCTGCAAAATTCCGCTCCAGCCGGATTTGGTTCAAATTCATCCGGTCGATGGCGAGAGCGATCGTCTCTTCCAGTATTTCGTCAACGTTCGACAACTGCAGGTTCAATTCCTTGGGCTTGGAGGAATTGAGCATTTCGCCGATAAGCTGCTCGATACGGTTGGCGTTTCGCTCGATGATGTCGCTGTATAATTTAACCGTTTCGTTGTCGCGGGGCATTTCGTCTTTGAGCTGTTCCAATGCCAGGGTTAGGTTGGTCAGTGGGTTGCGGACTTCGTGCGCGATGGTGCGCGCGATCTTGCCGGTCATGGAAAGCCGCTCGGCCACCAGCATGTCGCGCTCCGCTTTTTTGCGCATGGTCAGGTCGTGCATGATGCCCTGGTAGCAGCAAAATTCCGAGATCTGGTCGGGGATGAAGACGCAATTCATCATGGATATCTTCTTTTCGCCTTCTTTGTTCAAGAGCACTACCTCAAAATCGCGTATTTGCTCCATCGTCTTCAGCGACGAAAAGAAATAGTTGAAGTCTTCATCCTGCTCGAATATTTTGCTAATGGTCAGCGAAAGCGCCTCCTCTTTTGTATACTTAAAAAATTTGAGGAAGGCATCGTTGACGTCCATCAACTTCAGGTCGTTGTTGGCCAAAAAGATCGGGTCAATAGAGCGTTCGAACAGGGACCGGTATTTTTTTTCCTTCTCATCCAACTCCCGGATCACCCCCGCCTGGCTCAGTGCGTAGCGGATGCTGCGCTCCAGCATGGAGGGATTCAATTCGGTTTTCACGATGTAGTCGGCGGCGCCGTAGCGCGTGGCATCCAAATCCACGTTCAGATCGCCCTGGCCGGTCAACAGGATGCAAGGAGTGATCACGCCTTTGTCCTGGGCAAACTTGATCAGGTCGAGACCGTTCTCGCTACCCAGGCGGTAGTCGATCAAAAAGATATCATAGTGACTGTGGACCATTTTGTCCCTCGCTTTTTCGGCCAGGGGTTCCCATTCCACGTCAAAATGGTAGTATTCGCTCTCCGCCAAATATTCACGCGCCAACAACACGTCGTCTTCGTCATCTTCTATCAGCAGAACTTTAACCGAGGGTGTTTTCTTCATAATTTCTATGGTCTCATGCCCGGGGCAACGCCACGGTGCCAAACCAGTAGTTGCCGATCTCGCGCGTCACTTCCACCAGTTCATCAAACCGCACAGGCTTGCAGATGAAAGAGTTCACCCCGAGGTCATAGGTTTTTACAATGTCTTCTTCGGCCTTGGATGTGGTGAGCACCACCACAGGGATGCGTCGCAGGGACGGATCGCTTTTGATGTAATGCAAGGCCTCGCGACCGTCCATCTTTGGCATATTCAAGTCAAGCAAAATGAGGGCCGGTTTGGGCGCTTTCTCCGTGAGGAACCGCCCGCGACGGTGCAGGTAATCCAGCAGCTCCGTACCGTCCTCTACGAAATGGATGGGATTCAGCAGGTTGTTTTCTTCCAGGGCCTCTTTGATCAGCATTCGGTCGTCGGGATCATCGTCGGCCATAAGAATAGAGGGCAAGCTTAGATTGAGCTTCATATCACGGCGGTTTTGTTAACCGGCAGGTAAGATAATTATAAATTCCGATCCCACATTTTCTGTGCTATGGGCGGTGATAAACCCTTTATGGTTGTTCACAATCTTCCGGCAAATGGACAGCCCGATGCCGGTGCCCTCATATTCGTTGCGGCCATGGAGGCGATGGAACAGCGTAAAAATCTTTTCGGCGTATTTCTCGTCAAAGCCAATACCGTTGTCTTTAACGGTAACGACCACGTATTCCGGGTCGGCCAGCGAAAGACCAAAGCGTGTGTTCAGCACCGTGCTTTTTTCTTTGTGGCCGCGGATCTCCACCACCGGCTTCTCGTCGGGTTTGTGGAATTTTATGCCGTTGCTGATGATATTTTGAAACAATCGTTTCATCTGGGTCTTGTCGCCGAGAATGGCCGGCACGATCCCCACACGCACGACAGCCTCTTCACTCCGAAGCTGCGCATCGAGGTCATCGATCACTTCGCGCAACACCGGCGCCATGTCCAGCACTTCCGGCACGGCCACGCCACGCGACACCCGCGAGAAGGAAAGCAAGTCCTCAATAAGAATCTGCATCCGCGTGGCGGCCGACTGCATGCGTTGGATATAATCAACGCCTTGTCCCTCCAGCTTGTTGCCATATTTGACGGCGAGCCGGTCGCCAAAGGCCCGTATTTTTCGCAAGGGCTCCTGCAAGTCGTGCGAAGCCACGTAGGCAAATTGCTCCAGGTCTTCGTTTGACCGCTGCAACTCTTCGGTATATTTTTCCAGGCGGTTTTCGTAGAGTTTGCGGTCCGTAATGTCGATCAGCGCTCCCAACACATCGTTGGTCTCCGCTGTGGACGAAGTGGGTTTGGCCACCAACGACAGATAGCGAAGCGCCCCTTGTTCTTCAACCCGGTATTCAATCTCCAGCCTTGCCCTGTTCTCTTTCACTTCCCGAAGAAAATCTTCTACCAGCAAGCGGTCATCGGCGCGCACATTTTCCAGGAACGAGTCCCAGGTTGGCGTATACGTTTCGCGGGTTTTGCCAAGCATGGCATAGAGGCCGTCGGACCAGATGAGCTCATCGTTTTTCTCGGTCCATCTCCAACTGCCCATTTTTGCCAGGTGTTCGGCTTCATTGAGCAGGAGCCCGCGTTCTTCCAACAACAGCCGCTGTGATTTTTGACGCGTGATGTCCGTCACCGTAACCACAAAGCCGTCTTCGAACTTTACGGCCGTGATGAGCAACCAACTGTTTCTCGCAGCCGGTTGAAATTTTTCAAACTGCGCCGGCTGACCGGTCTCCACCACGTTTTTGTAGATGGCCCAGGATTCTTCATGACGAGTTTTAGGATAGGTTTTCAGCATGCGCTTTCCGACCAACGTATTTCTTTCAAGTGCTAACATCTTTTCGCTGACGGCATTGGCCAACGTCCATTCAAAGTCCTCAATGCTCCCATCTTTTCCCCGAATGGCCCGCAGGGCCATGATGCCCGACAACGAATTGTCCAACACGCTGCGCAATGTTTTTTGTGTAAACTCGCGGATGCCGACTTCCGTGCGCAATTCCTGCAAGTTTATCTTCAATTTTTCTTCCGCGATACGCCGCTTCTCCAACGCGTCGAGTATGCGCACAAACAGCACGGTGATGCCAGCCAGTGCCACCAGCCCATAGCCTAGCATTGCCATGGGTGCCACCGCCCTGATATCGGTCTCGCTGGCGATGCGTTTGCGGTAGATGCCTTCTTCTGCCGTATTGACGCGGCGGACCAATGCCCGGATCTCGTTCATATTCGTACGGCCATCCAACAACAACTGGCTTTCATAGCGGTCCATATATAAAGAGCTCCGCTGAACGTTGGTGAGGATTTTCTGAATGATGGCAAACTGGTAGTTCACCAATTGGCGAAGCGTATCCACCTGTCTGGATTGCACTTTATTGTCGGCCACAAGGTTTTCCAAGGCGCTCAGCTGCAACGGCAACAATTTCACGGACGCATAATACGGTTGCAGGTACAAGGTATCGTGTGTGAGTTGATAGCCGCGGTGACCGGTCTCGGCGTCCTTAATAGTGGACAACACCACTTCCAGCGACCGGAACACGTTGTTGGAATGACGGATCAACCGCACCTCATCCGTATAATTCTTCAAATTCTTATACGTGATCACACTGATGAGGAGGAGCACCATCACGATCCCGAGGAACAAAATTTTTATGTACTTATTCTTCATCTTGTGGTCGCTCGTCTACAGTTGTGTACAAATGCCACCGTTTGGCCTTCAACACAAATTTCTTTTTTCCTTGAAAATAAGAGGATTATGGATGTTTTCCAGTTTTGGCCTGATGTTTTGGGGGTGTTGTGCAAACAAATGATTTTTTACCATGAATACGAAATTTAAACTTTTATCCATTTTCTTAATAACCGCTTTTGCCAGCATCGTGTCAAGCCAGGATGCAAAGGCGCAAATGAACAGCAACGCCCGGTATGGTATCAAAGGTGGTTTCAATGCAAGCAATCTGTACGTAGATGATGTAGATGATGAAAATGCACGCTACGGTTTCAACGTCGGCCTATACGGTCAAATTTTAGCAAGCGAATCCTTCGCTATCCAGCCCGAATTGTTGTACACCACAAAAGGTTCTAAAGTAGAATACAGCAATTTTGTCAACCAAACCGTCAAGTACAATTTCAACTATCTCGAACTTCCGGTATTGGCCGTTTTTAAATTGGGCAAAGCTGCCGAAATTCAAGTTGGTCCTTATGCCAGTTATCTGCTCAATGCCAACATCAACTACAAAGGTGATTTTGTCAATGGTACAGACGAAATCAACAAAGACAACCTCAAGTCATACGACTTTGGTCTGGTCGGTGGCTTCGGTCTGAACTTCGGTGCGGTCCAGGTTGGAGCACGCTATAACTACGGTCTGGTGAAGATCGCGGATAGCAATGCGGCCCGGACAGTCCTGGGTGACGCGAAAAACTCATGCGCACAACTTTACCTGGCACTGAATCTGAATAGAGCCAGTCAATAAAAATAAGGGGTAGGTAAATAGGTAGAGAGGCTGTCCGAAAGGCAGCCTCTCTTTTGTTTATTACCTAATGCCATGAGTTACTATTGACTTGATTGTTGAACTCCTATAGACGATGCGTTGATGTTGTAGACTATGCGTTGATGCTATACAATTTCAATTTATTGTATAACGTCTTGCGATCGATCTTCAAAAGCTCGGCAGCCTTCGACTTGTTATAGTTCACTTTCTCCAGGATGTCGATGATGGCCTGGCGTTCGGCCGAACCAGCGATCGATTTCAACAGGCCTACATTGTCCTCCATCGCAACACCCGGAGCGGGCATGGCGTTGTTGGCTTGGATGATCTCCTGCGGAAGGCTATCCATCTGCACCACATCGCCCATGGTGAGCAACACCGAACGTTTGATGACGTTGTTGAGCTCCCGCAAGTTGCCGTGCCAATAGTAGTTGCTAAGCTGCTCGACCACATCCGGTGAAAACGACTGCACATTTTTATGGAGCGCCTGATTTGATTTTTCGAGGAAGTAGTTGGCAAAGATGATTATATCCTCCTTGCGTTCACGCAGCGGGGAAAGCTGGATTTTGAATTCGTTGAGACGGTGATAAAGATCTTCACGGAAGCGTCCTTCTTTTACCGATTTGATGAGATCTTCGTTAGTAGCCGCGATGATGCGCACATCGATGGGGGTATCGCGTGTGGCGCCGATGCGTTTTATTCTTCGCTCCTGGATCACGCGTAGCAACTTTACCTGGTTTTCGTAGGAAAGGTTTCCGACTTCATCCAGGAAAATCGTGCCGCTGTCGGCTACTTCGAAGCTTCCCTGTTTGTCGTTTACGGCGCCGGTGAAAGCGCCTTTTACGTGACCGAACAATTCACTTCCTGCCAATTCTTTGGGCAGGGCACCGCAATCAATGGCCACGAAAGGTTTGTCGGAACGCTTGCTGAATTTATGGACCGATTGCGCCACAAATTCTTTTCCCGTGCCCGTCTCACCGTTGATGATGACCGACATATCGGAAGGGGCAATGAGTTCGATGTATTTTTGAACGGTCTGCGATTGAATGCTTTTCCCGACGATGAAGAAACTGGAGCTGGCCAGCGACTTGATTTTGCGTGGATCTTGTGCTGTGTCGGTGCTTTCACCATTGACGGCCTTCTTTTCGTTTTTGGCGATGGTCTCGCGAATGGTGACCAGCAACTCGTCCGGGTAGAGGGGTTTCGTCACATAATCATTTGCACCATAGCGGAAGGTTTCCACGGCCGTGCGCACATCGGAATAGCCGGTGATGATCACCACGGCGACGTCTGATTGCAGCAATTTTATTTTGCGAAGCATTTCCACGCCTGTCAGATCGGGCAAGCGATAGTCGCACAGCACCAGGTTGTAGCGCGAGGCCCGCAACAGTTTCAAGCCTTCTTCGCCTTTATAGGCGGCGTCTACGTCGTAGTTATTCTTCGTCAGAAATTTCGATAATACGAGACAAATGTCTTTGTCATCGTCTATAATTAGTATTCGGGGCATAGGCAAAAAATAAATACGGGTTTAGTATAGCGACCGGTTTTCAGGTCGTTAGTTTATAAATTTCAGTTGCTGCAGCGATTCTTTGATGGTCTTGACGGAAAAGGGTTTGGCCATAAAAACACTGGCCCCTTTTTGCAAGGCTTTCTGACGTTCGCTGTCATAGGCACTGATCACGACAATTTTTGATGCGTTGTTCGACGCCTGCAAGGCATGAATAAGATCATAGCCTGAGCCGTCGGTTAAATTCAGATCGATAAATAAAATATCATACGAAGAACCGGCGATTTTTGAGATGGCCTCCGATATGGAAAGAGCAAATGCAGCTTCGTACCCTAATTTCTTAAGGTATTGAGTTACCAATAGGCAAATCTCCATTTCATCGTCAACCACTAGAACTTTTCTCATTCGCCAGACTAGTGACCGTGACCGGCTAGCGTTAGTACTCCCCGGCGCTGACGTTTCGGTCTGGGCTGGGTGCTTCTTGCTGTTCTCATCTTTTGCACTTCCTCCTTGGTTTTCAAGGGGAAAAATAGTCTAAACAAAACTATGGCAAATCCCATACTGCACAAATAGGTACCTCCCATCAGTGCGACAAACTTTAAAAATTCCATCATACTTAAGGATTTTACGATCCAACGGGTAAAAATCATGCCACCCGCGCCCCAGCCCCAAAGCCTGACTTTATCCCCCTGCGAGTGGGGAATTATTTCCCCATCTGTGCGAAAAAGCGTCATTTTCAAGCTAAAAAAGCGCCTGTGAGCGTCTCAAACTCAGGATGCGCGCTGGCACGAAAATGTACTTCCCTGGGTTGAATCAAAATTATCAACCTTATGAGCAGTCTATTGTATGCCATCGCCGTGATCTTGATCATTGCATGGGCCCTTGGCTTTTTTGTGTACAGCGCAGGCGGTCTTATCCATATATTATTGGTAATCGCCATCGTCGCTATCGTCTTACGTCTTATTCGCGGAGAGCGGATATAACTTTAAGCTGTCTTGATTCCCGATGGAGTCAAGACAGCTTTCCCTCTCTCTATGAAGCCATTCTTCCGTTCGCGACTGACACGCTGGGTGTTGCTGCCCGTCCTCATTTTATCGATCGTGCTCCTCGTCGCCGGCGTAGTGTTATCGCGTGTTGTGAAAGCCAAGGTCATTGCGGCATTGGAGGAAAAGAATGGTACACTCGAAGACCTCGATCTTAATTTGTTCCAGCGCACCGTCACCGTTCAGGGCGCGACATGGACGGCCGTAGACACGATCAAAGTTCCAAATCACATTGCCGTGAAACGCATACGCGTTAGCGGTGTGCACGTGCTGGCGTGGCTCATCCATAAAAACATTACCGTAGACAGGATCGAACTTGTCGACGGCGAAGCCACCTACAGCGTGGCAAAGAAAGTCAAGAAAGACAGTATCAACCGTTCTTCGTCCGATTCCTCCCCGGTGCATCCGGACACTGCAACCACCTCCCTGCCGTTCAAAGCGATTGCCGTGGGCGAAGTGGTTTTTAAAAATATCAAAGCCAATATTCATATCGATTCCCTCCAGACGTTATCGGGTGTGGTCAATTTTACCATGAAGGAAGTGCAACTCGACTCGACGCTGGCACAAAAAATTCAGTCGGCTTTAAAAGTCAAATCGTTTCAGGCAGAATTTACCTCGGTTCAAATTTCTTCGAAATTGTATACCACCAAAATTTCGTCTATACAGATAGACAGCAAAGCGGGCAAACTGCAGCTGGATTCCATTTCCCTTACGCCAAACTATGGCCGCTATGCTTTTGCCCGGAAAGTGGGCAAGCAAACCGACCGGTTTACCTTGCGCATTCCGAAAATTGCCTTGGAGGGATTGACATTCAATCCGCTCAACGATAGCACGGTGATCTCGTCTATCCACATCGCTTCAGCTCGCCTTCATGTTCTTCGCGACAAACGTTTTCCGTTTATCAAACACCACAACGTGCCTTTGCCCGTGGCCATGATCCGCAAATTTCCCTTTGCCTTGCAGATAGACACTGTGAAGATTTCGGACGCTAAAATCATTTATGAAGAATTCCCGGAAAAAGGATTTCACACGGGTCAGGTTGAGTTCGACGACCTGAACGCGACGCTTACACACCTCAACAATCGCGACTCGTCCGCGCAAGGAAAAGCGACACTCGTCGCTTCTACCAAGCTTATGGGAAAAGGATTGATCACTGCCACGTTCCTGTTGCCCTATGGAAAACAAGAGTCCTATCGCGCCGAAGGTCACATCCGGAATTTGCCGTTGCCGGCGTTGAACCGCGCTATGGAAAATATGGCCTTTGTAAATATTGAGTCTGGAAGGCTGAACGATCTGTATTTCAATTTTTATTACAACGATGACCATTCGAAGGGCTCCATCCTGGTGAACTACGAAAACCTGAAGATCAATGGTCTTACCAAAGAAAAGCAATCGCATGCCAGCGAATTCAAAACGTGGATCATTAACCTGTTTATAAAAAATGACAAAGACAAAACGATGAGCGAAGCCAAACGATTGGGCGTCATCGATTTTGAGCGCGACAAGCGCAAAGCCATCTTCAACCTGTGGTGGAAATCCCTGCTCTCGGGATTAAAGTCCAGCGTGCTGGACGGGTCGGCGAAGAAAGAAAAAGAAACCGGCCGGAAAAAGAAAGATTAAGAGCCCCTCCTAAAGTAGCGCCCCTTCAGGAAGAACACCTGGAAAAGTGACGCTATTTTTATAACCCCAATTACGGCAAAGCACAGCATCATCCTCATGATTCAAGCGGTTGATAAAATTTAACATGAGTTTATATTTTATGCAAAAATGGCTTCGTAGGGTACCTCCCCGCGCACATGATTGACAAACAAACCACTTCTTTCATGCATCGCCAGAAGGTCCCCTACGAAGCCATATATCCTTTTTTAACGAGCCCAACCTGTTTTTAGTATATCAATTGGCCTCGTCGCGGTCTTTGGCAGAACCTTGAGCGTTTTCTTCGAGGTGATTAACCACTTTGTGTTGCTCGTCCTGGTTTAGGTGGGGCTCGTCCGGGTCGATCTCTGTTTCGGTCACCGGCTCTTTTGACGGCGCCTTGGGTTCGCGCTTGCGTGGGGCGCGGGCAGCAGCTTGCTTTTTACCGGGCCTGGGTGTTTGCGTCTTCTTTTCCATAACCTGTGTGTTTTTCGTTTTTTAATTCCGACAGAAAGAATTGTGCCACTTGCAAGAATGCCGGTCATCAAAGATACGCGTTAGTTCGCTTTTTCGGCGCGTGGAATTTCATGACCTCCGGCCGAAAGTTGGGTAGGCTCTTCCGAGTGCCGGGCCTGCGTGTTGGCTACTACGGTTTCGCCATGTTTTTCATCCCTTTCCAATTCCACCAATTGAACTTTCACAGCGTTGTCGTAGGGGGTGATCTCTCTACCCAACTCCTCTGCGTATACGGAAGTGAGCTCGGCTCCCAGAAGGAAAATGACCGTGGAGTAATACACCCACACCAGGATGACCACCAAGGAACCGGCGGCGCCATAGGCCGAATTGAAGGTGCTGTTCCCCAAATAAAATCCGATGAGGAACTTGCCGATCGTGAACAGGATCGTCGTCACAAAAGAGCCCACCCAGACGTCGCGCCACTTTATTTTGGCATCGGGCAACACTTTGAACATCATCCCAAAGATAAGGGTGATGAAACCCAAAGAGATAACAATGTTTATGGCCGCTAAAATATACAGCGTCAACCCTTCCAGGATTCGCGACAGGAAGCTCTGAAAGACCACCAGGGCCGTGTCCACCACCAGCGACACCAGCAACACAAACCCGATGCTGATGACCATGGCCAGCGACAAAAGCCTGTTCAAAATATATTTCACAATACCCCGCAATGGCTTGGGCTTGATCCCCCATATTTTATTGAGGCTCGATTGCAACGAAATGAACACCGTGGTGGCGCTGAATACGAGGGTGATCACCCCGACCGTCTTCGCAAAGAAACTCGTGGCATCGATGGACGCGTTTAGCAATATTTTTTCAATTTCGAGGGCGCTGGTGCGACCGATAAGCCGCGCCACCTGGTTGATCAGTTCCCGCTGCACCACTTCTTGTTCATAAAACGTCGACCCGATGGCCAGAGCGATAATCAGTATGGCCGGCAACGAAAAGATCGTATAAAACGCAATGGATGATGCGTAGCTAAACGAATCGTCTTCGATAAAATTCTTGACCGTCTTTTTTAAGATCGTCCAGGTCGAGGTAAAAAACTTTTTCATATCAACTCACCACTCACAAGAAACATTCCCAAACGATGGTGCCCGTGTCGTGCGTGGAAAGGCCGGTATTGTAGAATAACAAGTTGGCTGGTGTAGAGATATTTACCCAACCACCCTGCGGGCATAACCACTCTCTCTCGTTGATGGGTGTCTTTTTTATTGGCACGGAAATTACCTTACGCTAAGGGAAAAGTTACCGTAGTATTATGGACGCAACCCCACACACCTCGCCTTTTTATCAGAAACTTAGCCTCACGCTCCTGTCGGTGGTGTTATTGGGTCTCCTGGTTTTCCTGGGAAGAGATATTCTGGTTCCACTGTTATTTTCGATTTTGCTGTCAACTTTATTATTGCCGTTCACCGCGTTCCTGCGGCGAAGGGGAATCCATAAGGTTTTATCCATTTTGCTTCCAGTGTTGCTTTCCTTCTTTGCCATTGTCGGTGTGCTGTATTTATTGTCCAGCCAAGTCGTGAATTTCCTGGACGACATCCCCGCCTTGAAAGAACGGATCGGCGAGGTGAGCTCCGGCTTCCAGAAGTGGGTGAATGAAAACACCCACATCACCGTGCGCAAACAAAATCAATACATCGCACAGGCGGCGGAGAACCTGAAGGAACAAGTGCCACAGTTGGTGGGCATGACCTTTATCTCGCTGACGGGCATTCTGAGTTATCTGATTTTTCTTCCGCTCTATACTTTTCTTATTCTATATCATAAGAGCACCATCAAGGCCTTTCTTATCGGTGTCTTTCGCAATGGATCTGAACAACGGGTCCGCGAGGTGTTGACGGAGTCTACCACCATCGGGCAGCATTACGTGTTTGGTTTGCTTATCGAGACATCCATTGTCTTTGGGCTGAACACGATCGGCTTTCTCGTGCTGGGTATAAAATACGCCATCTTCCTGGCGCTGCTGGCAGCGCTACTGAACCTGGTGCCTTATGTCGGCATGATCGTAGCGAATATACTGTGCATGTTGGTGACCCTCGTCAGCTCCGACAGTCTTGGCGATGTGATTTGGGTTGGCGTGGTGTTGGCCGTGGTGCAGTTGTTCGATAACAACATCGGTATGCCCATGATCGTCAGCAACAAAGTACGCATCAATGCATTGGTCACTATCGTAGGCGTGTTAACCGGCGGAGCGTTGTGCGGGGTTCCGGGCATGTTCCTGGCCATACCCGTGATGGCGGTTTGCAAAGTGATCTTCGATAAAGTGCCCGAACTCAATCCGTGGGGTGTACTGTTTGGAGACGAATGCCCTGATACGGTGCCGGCACAACACACCCGGGTGGTCTTGTCGAAAATAAGAACCTTTCCGCGACCCCATGCGAAAGCAAAGCCCGCATTGAAATCACAAACCCCTGTAGCCGAGACGGAAGATCTAAAAATTGAAGATTGAATGGCCGCGCTAAATCAATCACTAAAAGTGTTAACCCGAAATTGTAAATCATAAAAACCACAACTATGAAAACAGCGACAAAAGTAATTCTTAGCGTAGCGGCCGCCGCTGCCGCAGGCGCCATGATCGGTATGCTGCTCGCCCCGGAAAAAGGAAAAGATCTCCAAGCCAAGATCAGGGACGGTGCTAAAGACTGGCTGGCAGAGTTCACCTCTCTCCTCAGCATGGGCAAGGAGATGGCCGCAGAGGCAAGGTCACAAGGCGAAGAAGCCCTGGCAGGCCTGACGAAAGGTACGAAGGCATTGAGCGAAAAAGTGTAGCACCCATGGAAGAGCAGAAGAAATCCACAGAGAAAATTGTAGAGGCCGCTGCCGACCTGGTGGAGACCTACCGCAATCTTGTTACGGTGCGCATCGTTGAGCAAACCACGCTCGGCGCATCCGTCAGCATTGTGGGGATACTCCTTTTGCTGGTGGTCGTTTTCATCCTGCTCTTTATTGGCGTTGGCCTGGCGTGGTGGGCAGGCGAAACACTCGACAATATGAAGGCCGGCTTCTTTATCGTGGGCGGCTTCTATGTCATCGTGCTGCTCATCCTGCTGCTGACGGCACGCAAGGTCCTTCTGCCAAATATCCGCAACCTGTTGATCAAAAAGATCTATGACCAAGATTAGCAATTACAACGAACTGCTGGCCGAGCGCCTCCGTTTGGAGGCCTTGATGCGCGACCACAAAGCCATCATCGCCACCGAAGTGGGCGTGATCAAAGAGAAGCTTCACCCCATTTTTTCTGCGATCTCGTTTCTGAGCGTCTTCCAGCGAAAGCCCAACCAAAACCTGCTCCAGTTTGGCGCCGATGTGGGCGTGGAGTTGTTGCTCCGCCAGAACCTGTTGGCCAAGTCGAATTGGATTACGCGGCTCGTGCTTCCTTTCCTGGCGAAAGGCGCAACGGCCAAAGTGCTGGAGAAATTAAGACCAAAAGCAAAACAACTTGTTCAAGATACGGCCGGCAATGGCCGATAAAGAAATTGAAATGCTATGAAAGCCATTTGGAAAGGAGCGATCGGGTTCGGCCTGGTAAACATTCCTGTAAAGCTCTATAGTGCATCCCAATCCAGCGATCTGGACCTGGACATGCTCGACAAAAAAGACCTGGCCCACATCCGCTTTCACCGGGTGAACGAAGACACCGGAAAAGAAGTCGACTGGAAAAATATCGTGAAAGCCTATAAATACAACGGCGACTATGTCGTGTTGGACGACAAGGATTTTCAACAGGCCAGCCCCGACAAAACGAAGATCATCAACATCGACCATTTCATTGCCGAAGAAGAGGTGGAAAGCCTTTACTTCGAAACGCCATACTACCTGGAGCCCGAAAAATCGGGCGAGAAGGCATACTTACTGCTGCACGAAGCATTGGAGAAAAGCGGCAAGGCTGGGGTGGGCAGTTTCGTTCTGCGCAGTAAGGAACACCTTTGCATTTTGAAGCCCTATGAAAAAGTGATCTTGTTAAACAAGATCCGGTTTGCCGAGGAAATTCGCGACACCACTTCCATCAAGGTGCCCAAGACCACCAAAGTGAAACCCACCGAGTTGAAGATGGCCCTTTCCCTGATCGATCAGCTCACCACCAAATTCAAGATCGATTCGTTCAAAGATACCTACGCCAGCGAATTGCTGAAGCTCATCAAGGCCAAAGCCAAAGGAAAGCCTGTGAAGCATGCACCGATGAAGGTGACACACCGCAAGGCCGAAGATCTGATGAGCATGTTGAAAGCCAGCATTAAAAAAGCGTCCTAAATGAGCCTGGCCGCTACACATAAGCGAGAGGAACATCGCGCATCGCCAAAAAGCGTTCGCGCCGTGCGGTCGGCCCGGGACAAACTCTCGGACTTCCATCAACCCATGCTGGCCCAACTTGGCGATAAGCCGTTTGATGATAGCGGCTGGCTATTTGAAGTGAAGTGGGACGGCTACCGCGCCGTGGCCGAAGTAAATAAAAATGACGTGCGCCTGTATTCGCGGAACGGCCTTTCTTTCATAGACCTCTATGCCCCCATCGCCCGGGAATTGAAAAAAATAAAAGACGACGTCATGCTCGATGGCGAAATCGTGGTACTGGACGATCACAGCAAACCCAGTTTTCAAAAATTGCAGCACTACGACGAGAATCGCGGCCGGCCGCTGGTGTACTACGTCTTTGATTGTCTTCGCTATAAAAACCAAGATCTCACCGATCTCCCCCTCGAGGAGCGCAAAAAAATATTGGAAAAGCTGCTCCCAAAAAGCAACATCATCCGCTACTCCGATCACGTTGAAAATGAAGGGATAACTTTTTTCCAAAAGGTCTCGGAAATGGGGTTGGAAGGCATGATCGCCAAGAAGAAGAACAGCCTCTATACGGAAGGGAAACGTTCGAATGATTGGCTCAAGATAAAAAATCAAAACACGCAAGAAGCCATCATTGCGGGCTTCACTGCACCGCGCAACAGCCGCAGTTATTTTGGTGCGCTTGTTTTGGGTCTATACGAGAAAGGGAAGTTGAAATACATCGGTCACACCGGAACCGGGTTCACGGAGAAAGTATTGAAAGAGATACACAGCATCCTGAAACCCCTTATTCGCGAAACCTCGCCTTTCCAGGAGCACGTGCCGGTCAACTCGCCTGTGACCTGGGTTGAGCCTGTGAAAGTGTGCCAGGTGAAATTTACCGAAATCACCGATGACGGCATTTTGCGTCACCCGGTCTTTATGGGATTGCGCATCGACAAGCCGGCCAAGGATGTCGATCACGTCGACGTGAAGAAACCAAATCAAAAAGCCGTGGACAAAAAAAACAGCCCATCGGAAAAGAGCGTCTCCAGAAAGAGCGCACAAAAAAAACCAACGGCTTCCAAAATTGAATCCGGGGAAGCAGCCAAAGACGGTGTCATCAAGCGTGTTGACGGCCACGAGCTTCACCTCACCCACCAAAGCAAAGTATATTGGCCCAAGAGCGGCATCACTAAAGGGGATGTCATTGCGTATTACGACGCGATCTATCCCTACATCATTCCCTATCTGAAAGACCGACCCGAGTCGCTGAAGCGGAATCCGAACGGCATCGAGAACAAGGGATTTTTCCACAAGGACGCCGGACAGGCAGCGCCGTCGTGGGTGAAACACATCCCGCTATACTCGGAGAGCGCCGAGAAAGACATTGACTACATCCTCTGCAACGATAAGGCTACGCTTCTTTATCTGAACAATCTCGGTTGCATCGAGATCAACCCCTGGAGCTCGCGGGTGAAAAACCTCGACAAGCCTGACTATCTCGTGCTGGATATCGACCCCTCTGAAAAAAGTACTTTCGATGAAGTGATCGAAGCGGCCCTTGCCATCAAAGAAGTGTTGGACAAGGCGGGAGCCAAAGGATATTGTAAAACTTCGGGTGCTACGGGATTGCATATCTACGTCCCGCTGCATGCTCAATATGACTATGATCATGCGCGCGATTTTGCACAGATCGTTGCCCGGCTTGCGGGAGAGAAGCTGCCCCGCACCACAACGCTCGAGCGGTCGCTATCGAAAAGAAAAAACCGCATCTACCTCGATTATCTCCAAAACAGCAGGGGCCAGACACTGGCCTCGGCCTACAGTCTTCGCCCGGTGGAAGGCGCCACGGTCTCTACTCCCCTGACCTGGAAAGAAGTGAAGCCTGGGTTGCACCCCAGCGCTTTCACCATCACCACCATCGCCAAAAGACTCGCCAAGACCGGCGACCTCTTTGCGGGCGTGCTCAAGGAAAAAACGAATCTTACCACCTGTCTGAAAAAATTGGGGATGTGAGGCGCCCCACCCAACTCTATATTATTATGTCACGCTGGAATATTACAACGCTCCTGATCTGTCTCGTGCTACTTGCGTCTTGCAGTTCGCAACAGAAAGCCCGTGAGGCTGCGGCGAACTATAAAAAGACGTCCCCCTCCGACACCTTGGCGCCGCCGTATGCCACTAAATCGCGGATGAACTTTAGCAACGTGGTGGGTTGGAAAGACATGATGCCCAAAGCACCGGCGGGCTTTAATGTCACGATCTATGCCGATGCGTTTCAAAATCCGCGGTGGCTATACGTCACACCAAACGGCGATATCCTGGTAGCCGAAAGCAACAGTAACCACCCGCTGCTCGAACGAATCGGTGCGCTGTTTATCGGCGCCACCCGATCCAACAGCATGAAACACAGTGCCGACCGTATTACATTGTTGCGCGATGCCAATCACGACGGGGTTCCGGAAGTGCGTGAAACATTCTTGTCCCACCTAAACCAGCCGTTTGGCATGCTGGTGTTGGGGAGTTGGTTTTATGTTGCCAATACCGATGGTCTCTGGCGTTTTCCCTACAAACCGGGTCAAACAAAGATTTCAGAAAAAGGAAATAAGATCGTCGACTTGCCGGCAGGCAAACACAACCGTCACTGGACGCGCAACCTCATTGCCAACGCCGACGGTTCCAAAATATATATTGCCGTGGGCTCCGGCAGCAACGTGGCCGAACACGGCATAGCCAACGAACTTTTACGGGCCGACATCCTGGAGATCAACCCCGACGGGACCGACCTGCGGGTATATGCGAGCGGGTTGCGTAACCCGGTTGGCATGGGATGGGCAGTAGGCACCAAAACCCTGTGGACCGTGGTGAACGAACGCGACGAATTGGGGGATGAACTGGTGCCCGACTACTTCACCCATGTGGAAGAAGAAGGATTCTATGGCTGGCCCTATGTCTATTATGGACAACACGAAGATCCCCGGGTCAAAGACAAACCCGTGATAGCCAAAGCCGCCCTGGTGCCCGACATCAATCTCCATCCTCACACCGCGTCGTTGGGATTGGCGTTTTATACCCAAAAAGTATTTCCCGAAAAATATCACAACGGTGCCTTTATTGCGCAGCACGGTTCGTGGAACCGTTCCACCCTTTCGGGGTATAAGGTTGTGTTTGTGCCGTTCCAAAACGGTAAGCCGTCTGGTAAACCGGAGGATTTTCTCACCGGTTTTATCGTGGACCTCGAAAAAGAAAAGGTGCACGGCCGGCCGGTGGGTATTGTGGTGCTCCCCGATGGTTCTTTGCTGATCGCCGACGATGTAACCAATACTATTTGGCAGGTGCGCTACACCGCCAAATAACATTTTTAATTCCCCCCATTTTTTATCGAAAAGGCGGTCGCACAAATGGCGACGCAGGCGCATCGCTGTCGTTCTTGTTAAAAAAAACTTCAGGGCCTTCATCCGTTTGCATAGCGCTGAAAAAGCGTTTTAAATATATTGTTTTAAACATTTGTTTAAATTTAAACAACCGTTTAATTTTGAGCTCGTTATCAAGCATATGACAAGCGACAAAATACTTTCGGCAGCCCGCGAACTCTTTGAAGAGAAAGGTTTCGACCTTACCAGCGTTCGTGAAATTGCTGCGCGGGCAGGTGTCAATGTGGCATTGATCAATTATCACTTTGGCTCCAAAGAAAATTTGCTCTTCACGACCATGGAGACTTCCATGGATACCACCCGGATGAAACTGAGCGACATCAACTCGTCGAACCACACACCGGAAGAAAAATTAAAACTGGTCACCACACTCTACGTAAACAAGATCTTCACGAACTGTAAATTCTATCACTTTATTCACCGCGAGTTTGCCAATACCACGCGAGTGGAACTCGTGGAGGGATTTACAAAGATCCTGAACCGCAACACCAACGAATTGCGCAAATTCCTGGAAGACGGTCAAAAGAAAAAAGTGTTTCGTAAAGAAGCGGACCTGGACCTGGTCATGGCCACCATGTCCGGTATCATTTACCAGACCACGCACGCCCTGTTCAGCAAACGCTACCGGCATCCCGACGAAGACGACGACGCCTTCCGCGTTCGCATTGAGAAGTTCTTGTACGAATTACTCCTTAAATACCTAAAGAAATAGATGTTCAAATTTATGTATAGAAAAATCAGTATCGGATTGGCGAGCCTGCTGGCAGTGTTCCAGTTACAGGCGCAGTCGGTTAAAACCATAACCCTAAAGGAAGCCATTGACCTGGGATACACCAACAGCAAGCAATTGATGGTTTCCAACGCCAAAGTAAAAGAAGCTCAGGCAAAATTGGCGGAAGCAAAAGACCGGGCATTGCCGGATGTGGGTGTGAGTGGAACGTACCTTCACATCAATACCCCGAATATTTCGATGGCCAATTCCGGCAGTTCAAATAGCGGCAGCGGTTCAGATTCGCCCCTGGCGGCGTTCTCCAGTTTGCACGACATCGGGTTAGCCCAACTAACAGCGTCGATGCCCGTGTTTAACGGTTTGAAAATCCGCAACACCAAGATCATGAATGATTATCTGCAACAAGCGGCACAATACGACGCGCAGACCACCAAAAGTCAGGTGGCCATCAACACGATCAAGGCGGTCTATCAATATTATGAGCTGCAACAAAGCCGCCGTACCATTGAAGAAAATCTAAAACACGAACAGCAGCGTGTGAAGGAATTTAAAAACCTGGAGACCCAGGGTCTGCTGCCCCGCAACGACCGGTTGAAAGCCGAGTTGCAAGCCAACAACGTGGAGCTTGCGCTCACCGAGGTGAACAACAGTGTGAAAGTGGCGGAATACAATCTCACGATCCTGCTCGGCCTACCCGACGACACCACCATTCAATTGGACACGACCTCCATGTTCGACCTGGCAAAACTTACTACGTGGGAAGAGTCGCTTCAAAACGGTTTGGCTAATCGCACGGAAATAAAATCAACCGATCTCCAAATCAAAGCCAGCGAATCGGGTTATAAAATTGCCAAAGCTGATCGCCTGCCCACGGTTGCGCTTAGCGCGGGTTATGTAAATGCTTATATACCGAATGTGTTGACGGTGACCAACGCCGTGAACGGTGGTGTGTCATTGAAATACAGCATCACGGGAGCAATTCACGCCAAGCACACCATGCACGAAGCCAGAGCGCGCTACGACCAGGCAACGGCCTATAACCAACTGGCCACCGACCAGGTGAAAATGGATGTTCGACAAAAATTCCTGAAATCACAGGAGATGCTGGACAAGCTGGTCATCAACGAGCGGGCCATCGAACAAGCACAGGAGAACTTTCAGATCTCGCAGAACAAATACAAGCAGGGCCTGCTCATTCTCTCCGACTATCTCGATGCCGACGTGGCGTTGCTGCGAACAAAGATCGAGTACTTTACAACCCGGGCGGAGAGCATGATCGCCTACTATGAACTTCAGGAATCAATGGGAACACTTCAATAAACAGCATCATCATTAAACGTATGGAAACGAAACCAAAAAAGAATAAAAGATTTGCCATCGTGTTAGGCGTCTTGGTTATTGCCGGAGCTTCCTTCGGTATCACAAAATACATTCACGGACAACACCACGAAGAAACAGACGACGCCCAGGTGGAAGGAGATATCAGCCCCATCATTCCCAAAGTGCCGGGCTACATCGATCGTTTATTTGTAGATGACAACATCGCCGTGAAAAAAGGCGACACGCTGGTGGTATTGGACGACCGCGACCTGGCGTTGCGCGTACTGCAAGCACAAGCCTCGCTTGACAATGCAAAAGCCAACCTGGCTGCCGTCAAAGCAGGCCTTACAACCTCTACCGAAAATGTGCTGACCGCCAAGTCAAACCTCGAAGCATCCGAATCCAGCATTTCCATTGCCGAAGTACGGGCGCGTCGTGCCGAACAAGATTTTAAACGGTACCAGGAGCTGATCAAATCCAATTCCGTCACTCTGCAACAATACGAACAAGCCGAAGCCGACAAAGATGCGGCAGTAAAGCAACTGGAAGTAACAAAGCGTCAACGCGAAGCTTTGTCGCGCGAGACTTCCTCGCGCAGAGCACAAAGCACCGTGAGCGATCGCAACATTGCCCTGGCCGAAACCGTGGTGAAGGAACGCGAAGCTGATCTCGAATATGCCCAACTGCAACTTTCGTACGCCTACATTCTGGCGCCCACTTCCGGTGTCATCTCCCGCAAGAGCGTTCAACCCGGACAATATGTTCAAGCCGGTCAATCGCTTTTTGCGCTCGTGACGGCGAAACAAAAATGGGTGATCGCCAACTTCAAGGAAACGCAATTAGAAAAAATGAAACCCGGACAAGTAGTGGAGATCGCCGTAGATGCCTTCCCGCACGAATCATTCCAGGGTAAAGTAGAGTCGCTTTCGCCGGCTACCGGTGCACGGTTCGCCATGCTGCCAGCCGATAATG
>DATDAV010000003.1:0-3990 GCA_036525235.1 Chryseolinea sp.
GACCTGGTCGTGCGTGACATAGAGACTGGTCGTGCGCAGCCGCCGGTGCAGCGCCTGCAGCTCGACCCGCATCTGGACGCGAAGCTTGGCGTCCAGGTTCGACAGCGGCTCGTCGAACAGGAACACCGCCGGTTGCCTGACGATGGCGCGGCCCATGGCCACGCGCTGGCGCTGGCCGCCCGACAGTTCGCGCGGGAAGCGGTCGAGCAGTTTGTCCAGGTTGAGGATGCGCGCCGCGTTGTCCACGCGCTGCGCCGTCTGCTGCGCGTCGGCGCGGCGCAGCTTCAGGCTGAAAGCCATGTTGTCGCCCACCGTCATGTGCGGATACAGCGCATAGCTCTGAAAGACCATTGAAATCCCCCGATCCTTCGGCTCAAGGTCATTGACCACCTTGCCCCCAATCGAGATCGTTCCACTCGAGATCTTCTCCAGCCCCGCCACCATCCGCAACGTCGTGGATTTTCCGCAGCCCGAAGGACCCACCAAAACCATGAACTCCCCGTCCTTGATATCCAGATTGATGTTCTTGACCGCCGTAAACGTCGGGCGCCCACGATCATCGGTATACGTCTTGACCAAGTTATTGATTTTTACTGAGGCGTCTTCTTTGGTTTTCATCGGTAACGGCTAAGGAGTTCTTCATCATTTATTCGACAAGCGAGGAAGGCCGCGGAAATTTTTGTCCGGGCCTAGCCTTTCGTCGAACGCCTTGCGGAGTCAAAGAGGGTTGAAAGGCCATGATCGTCATACCACGCAGTCTCGCTATCCCTTCACAGCTCCCGCGGTGAGGCCCGCCACGATCCGATTCTGGAAGTACATCACCATAAAAATCAAAGGAATCGTAACGACCATCGAGGCCGCCATAATCGACCCCCACGGCTGTTCGTAAGCGCTCACACCACTGAATTGTGAAATCACAACCGGAACCGTTTTCATATTATCGGTTACGGTAAAAGTGAGCGCAAACAAGAATTCGTTCCAAGCGCCAATGAAGGCCAAAAGCCCCGTCGAGATCATCCCTGGCACCGTTAAGGGAAGCAAGACTTCCCAAAATACTGTCAAAGGAGACGCCCCGTCAACGTAGGCAGCTTCCTCGAGTTCCTTCGGCAGGCTGCGAAAATACTGCGTCATCACCCAAATTGTAAAAGGCAACGAGAAAATCAAATAGGTGAGTATGAGACCCGGCCGGGTGTTGAAAAGTCCCAATGTTTTGAGCATGACGAACAGACCTGACAGGACTGCGATTTGCGGGAACATCGTCATCGTCAGGACCAGGTAGAGTACAAACCCCTTGTAACGGAAGGGGAGCCGGCCGAGAGCATAGGCACACAGGCTCCCGAGTCCGAGCGCGATCAGCACGGTGACTCCGGCAATGATAATGGAGTTAACGAGGCTCATAACGAAACGGGGATCCGCAAAAACAGCCAGATAATGCTCGATCGTTAGGGATCTGGGAACAACTTGCGTTGAGAAAAGCTCTTGGCTTGGCCGGAACGACGAGACAAGCGCATACAGGAAAGGGAACAAATTGAAGACCAGGATTATGATAACCATAACCCAAAATAACACCTTGAGGACAGCCGACTTGGAATCTTTGTCTTTCATTGGAAGCTGGTCTTGCTAATGCGTGTGTAGAGCACAACGAAAACCATGATGAATACGAGAATGATGACAGAGGTCGCGGAACCCACACCCGCATCCAGGAAATCTATCAGTTGCAACCGATTATAAGTCGCCATGGTCGCCATGTCTCCTGCGCCTCCGACCATGATGTAGAAGATATCGAACACTCGCAGCGCATCGAGGGTCCGAAAGATAAGTGCCACAAGCAGCGTCGGCATGATGAACGGAAGGGTCAAATAAAAGAATGTTTTGATTCCGGTAGCTCCATCGATAGCACCCGCCTCGTACATATCTCCGGGAATCGTCTGCAAACCGGCAAGTATCAAAAGCGCCATAAATGGAACGGTCTTCCAGACGTCAACGGCGATTATAACGGGGATGGCTGTCTCTGGAACCGCGAGCCAGGCGATTTTTTCCGGGATGATATGGAAATTGGTCAGCAGGAGATTCACGACCCCATAAACATCATTGAACATCCATTTCCAGATCTGCGACGAGACGACCGTGGGAATGGCCCAGGGGATCAGAATAGCAATACGGAAAAAGGTCCTGCCCTTGAACTTCGCGTTTGCCACCAGCGCCACGACCAGACCGAGAATTGTCTCCAGCGTGACAGAGAAGAAGGTGAATATCAGAGTATTCCAAACTGCACGCCACCAGTCCGGGTCGGACAGGACGAATGCGTAATTGTCGATGCCGACAAAGCTTGCCGGGGTAACCCCGTCAAGCTTGTATTTCAAGAACGAATAGACGACAACCTGAGCGAGCGGGTATCCAATTACCAGCACTACGACAAGTACCGCCGGTATGATCAAATACCACGCCAAACGCCTTTGCTTGTCGTAAAGGTCAATTTGTCGGGCGGCCACTTTTTGCGTCCTCGGATAAGGATTTAGCGCGCGATGCGCTTCGCGACCTTCTCGACCTGTTGGACCGCGTTCGGAGCTGTCTCTCCCCCCGTGAGCACCTTATTCACGTTCTGAAAAAAGGAGGTTGAAAGTTGATTGTAGTCAGCCCCCGTGACCGTTGAAGGGCGTGCCACCGCATTTTCCAAAACCGGCAGCATGTTCTTGAACCACGGAACTTTGGCGAGGACATCTGCGTCCGCATACAGGGCGGGTCGCGATGGGAGCAGACTGAACTCGATCGCGCGCTTCTTTAAGGTCTCAACCGAGGTGAGAGTACGAACCAGATCGGCCGCAGCGTCGGGGGCCTTGGAGTAGGCAGAAACCATTAGCTGCCATCCACCGAGCGCGGCGGCGTTCTTGCCGTTCTCCCCGCCCTTCGGCAGCACCGATATATCGAATTTACCGGCAATTACGCTCTTTGGATCGTTGCCCAGAGCATAGGCATACGGCCAGTTGCGCATGAATGCTGCGTTGCCAGCCTGCCAAACATTTCGCGCTTCCTCTTCGCCGTATGTGGTAACACCTTTGGGCGATATCGTTCCCACCCAGCCTTTTGCGGTTTCAAGCGCCTTGATGGCATTCGGATTATTTATGGTGACCTTTTTATCCGGCTCAACGATTGTGCCACCATCAAAGCTGTAGATCCACTCAATCGCATTGCAGGTCACGGATTCGCTTGCTTTTCCCTGAAACACAAAGCCTTGAAAATCCGGTTTGCCAGCCGCGCGCTCTCCCTCCTGAATCTTCTTCGCCATTTCGGTGAGCTCTTCCCATGTTTTTGGCGGTTCCTTGTAGCCATATTTTTCGAGCAGATCGGTGCGATAGTAGAGTATGCCCGCATCTCCAAACCACGGTAGCGAAACCAGTTTGCCGCCGACAGTGTTGTTTTCGATGATGCGGGGGAAAAATTGGGCGACGTCGCCTTCGTTGAAATACTTTTTCAGATCAACTGAGTGCGGGGCACAGATACCTTGCCAAATAACATCTACCATATAGACGTCGATATCAGGGCTTTTCGCCGCCCAGTATTGCTGAGCTTGCTGCAGCGCCGCCGAAGCGTCCTGGGGCCGGCTGATGAATTCGACCTTGTTTCCCGTCTTCTGGGCCCACTCTTGGGCCACGGCTCTTGAAGAAGCTTCCGCTCCACCCGTCTCTCCAGCGAACCTAATTAACTTACCCTGGCCGAAGACGGTCGGAGACAGAAACAAGGCTAGGAAGAAGGAGCAAATCCAAGGAACAGAACGGCGGTTCAGGGACCTGAGAGAATTCGATATGTTAGATTTCATGGGGAGAACTGAGGTGCGCATAGGTCGAGTCTATGGTTAACGGGTAAATGACAGCGAGAAGATCTTTATGCGTCAAGAATAAATTCATTTTCTAAGTGAAGCGATGCTACCTTCTCCATGAATGAAACCATCGTTGAGGGCTCGCGGCACCTTGAAGGATGTCGCCAAGGCCG
>DATDAV010000004.1:0-17091 GCA_036525235.1 Chryseolinea sp.
TTCATGCCAATCTTCGAGGCCAGAAGCTTCGGCAAGCTGTAGGTAAGTTGAATGTTCTTGAACCGGAAATACGAACCCGACTCCAGATAATAGGTGGAAGGCAAAATGCTCACCTGGTCGCTCGACGTTAACTGGGGCAGAACAGCATCTGTTTTTCCAGGGCGCCACGAATCGTAGAGCATACGGGTGCTGCGGTTGCCGGCAAACGTGGGGAAGTCTGTCCAGTATTTCACGTAGTTGTAGATGTCGTTGCCATACACACCTTGTCCAAAAACGGTGAGGCCGAAGTTTTTGTAGTTCACGTTGATGTTGATACCATAGGTGAAGTCGGGGTGCGGATTGCCGATGATGGAAAGATCCTTCGTGTCGATCACGCCATCGGGCACACCGTTCGGACCGCTGACGTCTCTGAATTTAAACCGGCCGGCACGGTTTTGATTGGTGCCCAGGTTGTTTTTCGGAGCGGCTGCTGCTTCGTCGTCGGTTTGGAAAATGCCGTCGATGGTGTATCCAAAGAACGATGAGATGGCATAGTTCTGCTGTGTCACCACAAAGTTCTGGATGCGCTCGTCGTTGATGCCGAAATATTGCGTGTTGGCATCGCCCGTGGTCTTGGTCACTTTGTTGCGATACATGCTGAAGTTACCTTCTACGTTGAAGGTAAGCTCGTTGGCCAAGGCCTGGCCGTGGTAGCCCAACGACAGGTCGATACCGCGATTTTGCATTTCTGCGATATTCTGATACGGCACGGTGGCCACACCCGAGGTGAGCGGAGCGGCAACGGGAAAGAGCATGTCGGAGGTAACACGTGTGTACCAGTCAAGGCTGACATCGAATTTGTTATTTAACAAGGTCACGTCAAGACCGATGTTGGTCGAGGTTGTGGTTTCCCATTTCGCATTGGGGTTTCCAAACTGCGTAAGCTCATATCCGGGAATGGCTGTGCTGCGCGTGCCGTTCAGGTCGTAGAAGGAAGTGGCGGGGTTCGTGGAGAAGATGGTATAGGGATTATAAAAACCTATTTCCTGGTTCCCGGTTTGTCCCCAACCAATCCGAAGTTTGGCGCGGTCGAGCCACGTGTTCATGCCTTCGGCAAAGGATTCTTCGGAAAGCACCCAACCGGCACTCACCGCAGGAAAATACGCCACGGCGTTTTGGGCAGAGAACCTGGAGGATCTGTCGCGTCGTAAAGTTCCTTCCAGCAGGTATTTGTCGTGCAAGTTATAATTGAGCTTTGCAAATTCAGAAGCGAGCCTCCAGTTTGTCGCTCCACCGTTGTTCGTCTGCACGCCCGTACCGCCACTCAGATAGCGGTTCTCGATATCGTCGGAAGCAAAATTGGTGCGGCTGGCGTCGAATGTTTCGTAGTAATCTTTGATGGACTCTACGCCGAGGATGAAGTTGAACTTGTGGATGTCGTTGAGTGTGGCGTTGTAGGTCAGGGTATTGAACCATGTCCAGGTCCACTCATAGTTGTTGGTGGTCTTCAACGAATTCGACCCGCGCGATTCGGCCGATTCGATGTCGCGTATGGTATAGTCGCGGAAGTTGAAGATGTTGTAGTCAACGCCAAAGCTGGTCTTGGCCGTGAGGTTTTCGAGGATGTCAAATTCGGCATAGGCATTTCCAAACAAGCGCACTTCTTTTTGGATGTTGTCTTTGTTGCGCCAGAGGTCGGCCGCCGGGTTGCGGGAGTTATCCAGGTCGGTGCCGCGGGTACCCGCAAAGGTCGTTCCCGAAACATCGTACACCGGCACGATGGGTTGGATGCGATAAGCAAATGACGTGGGGTTGCTCTCGTTGCTGTTTCCATTGGGCTGGTTGACACGCTGGGTGGTGGCGACCTGAAGATTTTCACCTATGCGAAATCTTTTGCTGACGTTGAACTCCGTGTTCGCACGCACCGAATAGCGTTTGAAGTTGGTGTAGATCATGATCCCCTTTTGATCAAAATAGTTTAGCGACATGGCGTAGCGTCCGCTCTCGTTACCACCCGAAACACCGATCTGGTGATTCTGGATCGGCGCAGGGTTGAAGATCTCGTCGAGCCAGTTGGTGCCGGTCTTGTTGGCCTTGGTGATGAGCCATTTGGTTTTGTTGAAATCGGCGGCATCGATGTTGTTGCTATAGTTGACATACTTGCCACTGGCGTCCTGGGCCACACGCGGATCGCCTTCCATGGCGCCCGCCGGGAAGATATAGTCCGGTATGGTAGGAGTGGGGCCATTGCCAAACTGGGCGTGCGTCGGGTTGCCATTGGCTCCGACAGCGCCGGCATTGATGCGCGATTCCCAGGTGAGCTGGGCATACTCGTTTGTGTTCAACATGCTCAGGAGCTTGCCGGGACGCTGGGTACCATAGTACATGTCGTAGGTGAAGACGGGCTTGCCGTTTTTCCCTTTTTTCGTGGTGATGATGACCACACCATTTCCCGCACGCGACCCATAGATGGAGGCAGAGGAGGCATCCTTCAGGATCTGGATCGACTCGATGTCGTTCTGGTTGATGGTGTTCAGGTTGCCTTTTGTAGGCACACCGTCGATGACATAGAGCGGAGAGTTGTCGTTTACAGTACCAAAGCCGCGGATACGCACCATGACACCGCCACCCGGGCTGTTCTCATTACCCACGGTAACACCGGCAACCTTGCCTTGCAGGGCTTGGCCGAGGTTGGTCGAAGGCGTGGAGAGCAAACGGTCGGCCGCGATCGTGGACACGGCGCCGGTAATGTCGCGTTTGGATTGCGATCCATAACCGGTCACCACCACTTCGGACAGCGAAACGATGTCGACGGCCATGGTCACGTTGATCGATGTTCTGTTGTCGATGCTCACTTCTTGTGTGACATAACCGATGAACGAAAAGATCAACGCCGTGCTGTTGTCGGGAACCACGAGCGTATAGTTGCCATCAGAATCGGATGTGGTTCCGGAGGTGGTTCCTTTCACCAGGACGTTTACACCCGGCAAAGATTCACCCGTTTCATCGGTTACTTTTCCTTTGATGGTTGTCTCGGGCGCCACCGGGCTGTCGGGCGTCCGCGCTTTTGAGAACACTGCTTCAGGCATGAAGCATAGCGTTGCTGACAAGGCAATACAGCATAATGCATTGCGTAATTGAATACTCATAGGTATGGGGGTTAAGTTGACGAATACAAATAAGAATAAAGCGACGTATGACTCCTTACAGGAAATTTTGCAAACCGAGTTTTTTGTGGTGAATAAACCGGGTGTCATCGAAAGCGGGACACTCGTGTCGGTCAAGGAAGTCGCCGGTGGGCCGGTATTTTTCCTGCGCAGGCAGGCGGCCTGATGTACTGCTGGTGGCCAGCAGTTTGTGGGGGGTAAATATGTTTTTCATGGGGGGTATTGTTTTTTACATAGACTGATTTTATGTGAACAATCTTTAAAAAAGGTTGCGCGTTGTTCGGCCAACCTTGTCGCCGCGCATATGCGAAGACCATCATCACCCGTGCTGGGTAATGCGTCGTGCATGTGCACAGATGTCATGACTCTTGATTCAAAATAAAAATGGAATACCAACGCTAGGGTTGATGGTCTACAACGGATCTCTCTGAAAAAGTGAGGAAGCCTCGTAAACCTTGTGACGCTCGAATAAGCCCGCTAAATCAATTTCTCTTAAAATAGTAGTTGTTGTGCAGGATGTCCATTTATCACAAAAGCTCAGCGCATGTATCCCGCACAACCGATAGGATGATCAACTTCAAAGTTCAAATGCACTCACTTCTTTGAATGCCGTTGACAATTTTGATGAATGCTTTTTTATCGATTTGTTATCGTTTTGCTTCAAACATGAACAAAGACCCACGCATCGCTATGACCACTTCAAGGGCAGTGTTCCTTGTTAAATGTCGATTTATATCAATGATAAGAAACTATCGAAGCAAAGTCAATCGTTTGCGATTTCGAGTTGATTATTTTTAACAAAAAGGCGTCACAAAATTTGTTTCTCGATTGCTGTATAGACAGGTGTCCGGAAATGATATCGAATAATAACGGCGAACAGCCTGCTGGCGGTACCGTTCCCGCGCCAGGAAGTCAGTCCTGTGTGGTATGCCTCTCACAATGATAGATGCGTTCCCCACCCTTGTTGGTGTCTCACCAACAAGACGAAGCCAGGGTTAACATAAATCTGGCGGCATTGGCATCGGGGCTCCCCAGATGCCTTTTGCCTGTGTAAATCAGTGCGGTCTTGCTACACGGTACTCCACTTTGGGGGGACTGATAGTTTATGACTTTGTTGATGCGCTCGGCGTTTTTTGAATTGCCGCCGTTATCTTTTTGCAGCGCGCCAGGAAGAATTGGGGAATTTTTTACACGATGATGTAAGGGTAGATCCCTTTTGCCGGAGTCTATGACCGTGCATAGACTCCAGCGATACAGGACCACTAAAAATGGGTGGACGATCACACCAGGGGTGTGATGTTATTTCGGGCTGGCGGCGTTCAGGAAGTCCTCGATCACCGGCAGGGCTACTGGCGGATTATGCGCCTCTTTTATCATCGCGAGCTCTCCCATGAAGGTTCCATGGCCACCGGGAAGCAGTGCAAGGCTGGCGTGCGGCATCCGGCGATACATTTCAACAGCATGTTCCGGCAAGGGCACGTCTTTGTCGCCGGCGAGGATCAACGCAGGTTTTTGAATGGCGCTGATGGTCTCGTCGGGTATATCTTTGAACTGCTGCATCCGGTGCGCGCATTGCTCGAACATGATGTGCAGCGCTTCCTCGCTGGGATGGATAGACAGGAATTCCTTCTTATAAATGTCCGGCATGTCCGAAAACTTTGCGGCCTTCATGGCCTCCCAAAATCCGGGTGCCACGCCGGCACGTTTGTACATGGAAGAGGCGATGATGAGTTTATCCACTATGGCCGGCCGGCGAATGGCAATTTGCAACGCTGTGGTACCGCCGTTGCTAAAGCCAAAAATATCGGCCTTGTCAATTTTTAATTGTTGCAACAGGGCGATCACATCGTCGGCATCCTGTTCGAAGGTGATTTGCCGGCCATCGCGGTTGTCGCTGTGGCCGTGGGCCTGCAACTCTACGGCGATGACCATATGCGTTTTGGCCAACGCCGGGATGAGCCGGCCAAACGTGGATTGTATGGTAGACGCTGCCCCATGAATGAGAACCAGGGGCTTGCCGGCACCATGGATCTCGTAATACATGTGCAGGCCATTGACGTCGGCATATTTTCCATTTTGTGCGATCGCAACATTCATGAGCGTTGTAGTTAAAAGGAGTAACGTGATGATGGTTTTCATACAAATTCAGCGTTGTGTTTTTGTTTTCAATCCGGACAGGTACACATCGAGCTTCTCGATATTTTGCTTCAGCCCCTCGTCGGCCTTGAAGGTTTTCACTACCTGGACAAACTCTTCAGCGCTTTCAAAAAGCATGTGCCAGGTGATGAGCGTTTGATCGCCCTGTTCCTGGAACTCGATCGTGGCCACAAACTTGGGGCCGGTGATGTGTTCGTAGACCAGCTTTTTATGAGGGATGATTTCCTTGAAGATGCTTTTGTTTTTATAGTTCGTGCCATCCGGACCGTGCATGACAAGATCCCATTCGCCACCGGGCACGACATTCATCGTATGGATGGTGTTGGTGAAGCCGTCGGGCCCCCACCAGTTGGCGATGTGTTCGGGTTGAGTCCAAACTTCCCACACCAGGTCGATGGGTGCGTTCAGCTTTCTGGAAAGGCGCAGTTCGCGGTCGGCCGTGCTACTTTTTTTGTTTTCCATATCGTTGTTTTTTGAGTTTTTCCAAATAAGATTCCAATGTGTCGAGCTTGCTCTCCCAATGCCTCCGGTACTGGTCCACCCACGCCGACACTTCGCTGAGCTGATCCAGTTGCGCCTCACAAAACCGGTCGCGGCCGCGCTGTGTAATGGTGATGAGACCGCAGTCGATCAGGATCTTGACATGCAGGGATATGGCCTGGCGGCTGACGTCAAACTTTTCGGCAATGGCGTTCACATTGTGCGGTTCCGCCGAAATCAAGTTGATGATGGCCCTGCGCGTGGGGTCGGCAATGGCCTGGTATACGTCCCGTCTGGCTTTCATAATATGCAAGTAAGTGCTTGCAAATATAATGCAAGTAAGTGCTTGCGCAATAGTCGATGCATTTATTTTTTATTGCTCGCCAGATTCCGGCATTTCAGCTTTTTTGCAACATTTTTAGGTATTTTTGAAAAGTACAAAAGCGCTCCTGTTCAAAAGGAGTTAATCGAAATGATAAGAAGCCAATGGATATCATATCTGTTCAGCATCGCGTTTGCGATGTCATTGGCGCATAGTGTTGTTCCCCACGCCCATCCCAAGGAAAAGGTAAAGCAGGGCAAAGAGACGGCTTCTTCACACCACCATCACGGTCATCATCATTCGCACGCACATTCACACGGCGAAAAATCAAAGCCCGCATTGCCGGTCTTTGCGCATTTTTCCAACTCGGATTTTATAGGTTCGGTAAAATATTCACTCCAGGAAAAGCAGCAGCGCCCGGAGCTGACATTTGAACAAGCCCTGGTCGTTTCGGTGACTTTGCCGCTTCTGATCTACCAGCCTTCCCCCGTGCCCCACGCGCGCGACTTGCCAAACAAGTTATTTCTCTCCCTTCGATCATTACGCGGCCCACCTCATTTCCTTTCTTAAAAATCCAGGAAGCGATTCCGTCATGGAATCCTATGGTCTTCACCTGGTAAAATCCGATTGAATTTACGAACTGTGTAATGCACGCCAGGACATGGAGGACATTCCAGCCCTCCGATGTTTTAGTAAAAAAGAATTTAAAATGAAAACAAGACAGGTGCTATGGATGGCACTCATCTCAAAACTAACCACTATGAAAAAAACAATCTTAACCACGACCATCGTTATCGCCGGAGTATTTGCTTCCACGGTATTGATTTCCAGCTGCGGTGGCAAAAAAGAACAAGGCACAGAGGAACACCATCACGAGGAAGGTGACACCACCGCGCACCATGATGAAATGGAAATGGACTCAACACAAGTAGCATATGCCTGTCCGATGCATCCCGAAGTAACGGGTAAAGCGGGAGACGCTTGCTCCAAGTGCGGAATGAAACTGGTGGCCGTGAACGCCGACAGCACAAAAGTGCACGGTGAGCACGAGCACTAAGCGGCAAACCGGTATTTGTCCACATTAAAAATCAGAGCGGATGGAGCCAGTGTGGCACCATCCACATCTTTTTTGTGTCATAAGAAAATTATATCGATGATCTAAAACGGAGTCATAATAAAATGGGAGACTTATCAATAAAATACACGTCCGCGCTATTCAAACGCTACGGCGCCCGGCCTATCACATCTTTGGTGTGTGTAGTGCTTTTATGGGGCATGCAGGGATGCAAAGGAAAAACTTCAGAACACGCGGCTGCACCGGAAACAAAGGAAAGCATCACCACCAAAATCAAGATCAAGGACCTGAACAATGAAGCCATTGACTTAAGTCAGCATCATGGAAAAACGATTTTTATAAATTTTTGGGCAACCTGGTGCGGACCCTGCATCAAAGAGATGCCTTCCATTGAAAGAGCAAAAAATATGCTGAAAGACCGTGACATTGAATTTGTGGTCGCCTCCAATGAGTCGATCGAACAAATTCAGAGTTTTGCTACAAAACGGAAACTCGACCTCCGGTATGTGCAGTTGCAAAACCTGGAAGAACTCAATATTCCAGCATTGCCCACGACCTACATCATTAATCCTACTGGCGAACTCGTCTTTTCAGAGACCGGCTATCGCGAATGGGACGAAGCAGCCAATATCGAACTACTGACCAAAATCATTGACGGCCATGAATAGATACCCGGTTCTCGCCCTGTTACTGTTGTTGGTTGGCGGGTGTTATGTTCGAAAAACAAATGAAAACACGGCGATCATCACCATGGATTCGCCGGCGAAGGAGGACAGCGGCGAGCCTTACCTGTTTGCCGATGAAAAGGGAAAAGTCTATTTATCGTGGCTCGAAAAAATGGATGACCACCATGCGTTTAAATATTCCAGCCTGACGGATGGCAAATGGTCTGAACCCATAATGATCGATTCGGGAAAGAATTGGTTTGTGAACTGGGCGGACTATCCGATGATCGCATCTTCGGGGAAGGATTTGATCGCGCATTATCTCGAGAAAAATGGAGAAGGAACCTTTTCCTATGATGTAAAGGTGACAAGCTCACCCGACCAAGGCAAAACATGGAAGACTCCCGTAGCCCTCCACGACGACGGCAAAGAAGCCGAGCACGGCTTTGTGTCCATGCTTCCCTACCAGGAGAATTTTTTCTTTGCCTGGCTCGACGGTAGGAATACGGTGGTCGAGGGAATGGAAAACCACGCCGGACACCATGGCGCGATGAGCTTGCGTGCGGCTATTGTCGATAAGGAAGGGAATAAAATAAGTGAGTGGGAATTGGACAATCGTACCTGTGATTGTTGTCAGACCAGTGCGGCCATAACAGAGAGTGGTCCTGTCGTTGTGTACCGTGATCGTTCGGAAGACGAAATTCGCGATATTTCCATCGTGCGCCTGGTGAACAACACGTGGACAAAGCCTGAAGCGATCTATCATGACAATTGGAAAATCGCGGGATGCCCCGTGAACGGACCGCGTGTGGTGGCCAATGGAAATTTCCTGGCCATCGCGTGGTATACGGTGTCTGAAGGAAAATCGAAAGTACGCGTGATTTTTTCTCACAATGCAGGAAAGTCTTTTGGCAATCCGGTTCAGGTAGATGAAGGCCGGGCCATTGGCAGGGTGGATATCGTTATGCTGGAACGCGAATCGATCATGGTCAGCTGGATGGAGGGCACTACAATCAAAGCCGTCAAAGTGCGTGGGGATGGAACAAAGGATTCATCCCTGACGATTGCATCCTCATCGGAGGCAAGGTCGAGCGGGTTTCCCCAGATGACAAAGTCGGGCAACGAACTGTTTTTTGCCTGGACGGATGACAAGGATAAAATCGTGAAGGTCGCCAGACTAGCTTTTTAGCCATGGCAATCGACTCGCTAAGTTTCAGATGAGTTCCCGCTGCGGTTTACCAAACGGCAATGATTCTTGAAAACCCGCCGGTAGCTTTTCCCACTTTAGGTGCGGCGACGATCACAGTCGCACCTGTTTTTGGGATTTTATCTAAATTGGCCACACACTCGACACCCCATTTGCCAGCTTCAAAAAGCGTTTTGTGTCCTGTGTAATTTTCATCAATTCCGGGATCAAAGGACAATACATCAACTCCAATGCCGGCGATATTTCTTTCTTCTACTAAAAATTTTATCGCATCATTTGAAAATCCTGGATAGTGTTTTACTTGTAGGCTATCCAATCCGACAAACAGCGAATCCTTTAAATGTTTTTCCCAACCGGAATACATCATCACACAAGCGTGGTCAGGTATTTTTCCAAACGCCTCTTCAAATTTAACAATATCATCCCGGGTCAATGCCGCGTCTCTGTTTTTAGACGCTTTTTCTTCAATGTCAATGACCACAACAGGAACGATCAAATCTTTCAATTCCAATTGATCGAGTGATTTCTGATTCGCAATGAAATGATTCGGTGCGTCAGTATGCGTTCCTAAATGTTCGTGTATTTTCCAGGAATTGGCTTCGACGCCATTGTCCTTTAACGTTGCCATCGGGATTAACTCAAAAGGATAGGTCAATTTTTTTACGGGGATGAAAGGAAACTCAGGGGTTAGCGTATGCGTCAGATCAACGACGTTGTCGATGTGAATAATGGTGCCCACATCTTTCGGTTGTTCGCCGGTACAACCGGTGAATAAGACAATTACAAAAAGTGTTATTCCGAATGGTATTGTTTTCATTTTCGCTTGAGTTATGCGGCCTGACTTTTTCTCCCTAACGCATTTGAGCAATGGTTCGTTTTGAGTCAATCGTTAGCCACGGTAAGGATATTAAAAATTTGTAAGGGTTGCAGTGCAATGATCGGCTGACATGCAGGGCCGACGTTGGACGAATGAGCATTTAATCTCCCGACCACGGAAGCCCTACGCTCACAATATTGCTAAGTTTTAGCCACCAGTCAAATTTATAACACCCGGATTGAATAAAAGCCATTCCCGGAAATGAAACAGAGAGCTGGTAAACAAACACGTTAACATTTGTTGATACGTTTCTCATCTATACTATTTGGTGTCAGGAACTTGTAAGGCTTTGGACCTGCTCCACAAAGCAGTATTTGCTTAGTCATGGAAGCGATTGGGTTGGCCTGTCTACAAAACTATATAAACGTCGTTTTTGCAACAACACGCTTCAGGGAGAAGGATTTAAAATGTGATAATTTTTCTGTTGTGTAAGAATTGCTGGAAAAGAGTTTGTTGATTTTAATCAACAAATTCGGGGCACTAACCAAAAAGATAGGAACTATCAGGTTCTTCTAGCCGACTTAGTGGCGGTGACTTTTGCTGCTGGCTTCCCGGAGCTTTTGCTTTTCAAAGGGGCGGTAGCCTTCTCTGTGGCGCCGTTTCTTAACGTGCCCTTTGTATTCGGATTCCCCTCACGGGCCAAATAGTCGTCGATATTCACAAATTCAAGCGTGGGGACTTTGCCCATCATCAAAGATAGTTCGATCAATTTCTTGAGCGTGAAATTGAAATTGCCCTTTAGTATCTGATTGACGTAGGAGCTGCTCACACCCAAATGTTTGGCGATTTCTTTTTGCGTGAGACCGTGGCCGTCCATGTATTGTTGTAACTGCCGGTACACTTCAGCCTGGTATTTCGACAAGAGATAGTCGGGATGTTTGAAAAGCTTGTGTCTTGAAATCATTTTTTACCCTCTTTAAAGCGTTGATATTCTTTTATTATTTTCTTGAGCCGGTCAATATCCTGGACTTGATTCTTCTTTGCCCCCCGATAACAACGATTTGGCCGGTGCCTTTTCGTGAAAGAAATAGGTTCTTAAGTGTTTTGATTTAGCCTCATACCTCTGAATTCTGCTCTTGCCAAGTTGAAGCTTTTAGCATTTCGGGTGGACCTTGCAATTGGCAACGTCTTCAATAATTTGATAGAGCACGGTCAGTTCCCCTTCCAAATTTGAGTCTTCATGTTCCGCGATAAAAGGATCTAACAGACACTTGCCATCGCGTATAAGCTTATAAACGCGTTGTAGGGTGGAGTCGAACTGGGATATTCTTGCAACGGTAAAGTTAATCATAAGTTAAGTTATAACTTAATTTTTGGTAAAATATTTTTCAGGCTAAAACGAGCGTCCAGAGGGTAAACTTATGGCTAAAATGGCGCTGTAATAAAGATAGAGAATATTTGAATAAAAAAGCAAATGCAGCCAACGGTCCGGCTAGTCTATGAACTGCTTCAGCGCGGCCGCCTGGTTGTGTTGTTCATCTTTAGCCCCATACAGTAGGGTCACGGTTTTATGCTGCTTCAATAAGGCTAGTAATTCGTCCAGCGCCGCTGACCCTTTCAATTCAGCTTTATATTTTGTCAGGAAGGATTTCCACTTCTCCGGCTCGTGATTAAACCATTTCCGCAACGCCGTCGATGGGGCGACCTCCTTCAACCACTGGTCCACATGGGCATCCTCTTTTTTTATGCCGCGCGGCCACAGGCGGTCAACCAGTATGCGGTAGCCATCTGCTTTCGAGAAAGGTTCATAAACCCGTTTTATCGCGATTGACATGACAGTGGGTAGTTATAGAATGTCTACAATAAAACACGCACCTCAAGGAAACAATTTCTACAGCCTAAGGTTTCAATCCTTAATGATCGGCTCCCATGAGGTGTGAATTCAAATTGCTCTTCGTAATGATCTCCAGGGGAAAATAGTAATTAGCCAACACATCCTTTTTGAAAACCAGGTGGCTTGCCAGTTGGTTGATCCCTGTAAAGGCCTGCCGTTTCGAATTCTGGTTGATCAGGAAATCGATGATCCCCTTTTTCAGATAATAGATGTTCTGCTCCAGCAGATCGTAGGCAACCAACCGGATCCCGTTCTTGCCGTGTTTTTCCAATAGTCTTGAAACGATCGAGGCCCCTTTGGAGGTGGTCACCATGATGCCTTTCAGGTCGGGGGTATTCAAAAGTTGATTGATCTCTTTCTCGAGGGTGGGTTCGTGGCTCACATTCAGGTCGACACTCAGCACCGTGCACTTGTGTGTCTTCACGCCATGGAAATAATGCTTGAATCCCTTTTCTTTTTCCGACAAGTGAACGGAGCTGTGAATGTCGTCGTACACGTGCAGCATCGCATAGGTGCCGGGTTGCTGTTGGTTGATGTGCAACAGTTCCGCGCCCACGATGCCGCTCTCATAGAGATCCTGGCCAATGAAGGTGAGGGACCCGGTCTTCGGGATGTTGTTGTTGAAGACGGCGAAAGGGATCTTCTGGGTTTTGCACTGCTCGAAAGAATCGATCGCCTCCTGGTAGAAGATAGGGGCGGTGAGGATGCCGTCGGGGGCAAACTTGATGGCGGAAGCGAAGTTTTTCTTGAATGACTTTTTATCATACAGATCGAAGGGTGTGACCTTGATGGCAACGCCGTATTGCGCCCAGTCTTTCTCCGCCTTCAGCACACCTTCGTGCGCCATTTTCCAATACTCATCCTGCTCCGCATCGGGCAGCAGGGCCACCACTTTAAACGTTTTGTGATTGCCCAATGTGCGGGCGATGAGGTTGGGTTTGTAGCCGGTTTTCTCCAGGATGGCCATCACCTTCTGGTACGATTCGGTTGAAACTTCTCCTCTCTTGTGAATAACGCGGTCTACTGTTCCGATGGAGACATTAGCCATTTTAGCAATGTCTTTGATTCTAATGGTGCCCTTCATGGATCGATTCCTACTAATATACTATAGAGTTAAAAGGGGGTTTGAAAAGTAAGTTAACGAAGATTTTTCGCCCCAGAAGGGGTATGCCCGAATATTTTCCGTTATCGTACACGGCGCCACCGTGTGCGGAAACGAAATGATATTTTTCTTGCGCTTTACATTTCGTCCTTCTACCTTAGCATTAGGCTGGCACCTCAAATCGGGGTGTTTTATTTTAAACCTTATCCTAGACCTATGAAAAAACGACTACTGTATTTGTCGGTCATTTTTGTGATGATCGGCTTCACGGCCATTGGCCAAACGGTGACCGGAACCGTAACTTCATCTTCGGATGCAAGCGCGCTGCCCGGGGTATCCGTACTGCTGAAGGGCTCGACCACCGGGACCACGACTGACTCCGATGGACATTTCACCATCCAGGTACCGGAAGGCGATAACAACGCCATTCTGGTCTTCTCTTTTATCGGATTTGCATCGCAAGAAATCCAGGTTGGCGGACGGACCACGATCGACGTGCCCCTGGAAACCGACATGACCCAACTGGGGGAAGTTGTGGTGACGGCATTAGGTATTTCCCGCGACAAGAAAGCGCTGGGATATGCCACCAGCACCGTTAGCGGCGACCAGATCAATGCCGTGGGCAACACAAACTTTGCGTCTGCTCTGTATGGTAAGGCAGCGGGTGTGAGAATCACCACCGCTCCGGGTGGTGCCACCAGCGCCGTGAACGTGCAGATCCGCGGCATCAACTCCATCAAGGCGTCGTCGAGCCAGCCACTCTACGTTGTGGATGGCGTGATGATCCGGAACGTGGAACAAGCGGCCACCGGCACGAACAACGGCGGCTATTGGGACGACCAAAAGATCCGTGGCAACGGTATTCTCGACATTAACCCAGCCGACATCGAATCCCTGAACATCCTGAAAGGTGCCAGCGCTGCAGCGTTGTATGGTTCCGAGGCCTCCAACGGCGTGATCGTCATAACCACTAAAAAAGGAGCGAAGCGCAACGGCCTGGGAGTGGAATTCAACTATAACTTCACAACAGAAAAGGTAGCCTTCACGCCCAAGTATCAAAATACCTACGGGCCGGGCTATGATCGCGAAACCAATACCGCCTCCTTCGGCGCCAACGAAGAAGGCTTTATACCGACGGACGTAGATGGCGATGGAGTGAACGAAACCGTGCGCCCCATCTTCCGCGCTTGGGCACAATTTGGTCCCAAGATGGATGGACGCCAGGTGGCCTGGTGGGATGGGACAACAAGATCATACTCCGCCCAGCCCAATAATTACAAAGATTTTTACCGCACCGGTTCAAGTTCCAGTTTCAACGTAGCGGTGTCGAACAGTACCGATCGCGGTTCTTTCAGAATTTCGTATACCCGCCTGGATTACAAAGGTATCGCCCGCGGCGCCGACCTGGGACGAAACACGTTCAATTTGAACAGCACCCTGAAGCTTAGCGACAAAGTAACAGCGGATATTGTGGTGAACTATATCAACAGCAACGTTCACAACCGGCCCGAGCAGATCAACCGCCTCACGGCAAACTATGGTGGTTTCTTTAGCCGCGCCGACTATATGGATACCTATTTGAACAAGTATCAGACCTCTACGGGCTATAAGTATGTTACCTACGATCAATCACAAAGAAATCCTGCGGAAGCGATCAAGTATAACATTCGCGCCACGGATTTGCTGGAATACCTCTGGAGAAACGTTCGCGACAACGACAACGAATACCAGGATCGCATCATTTCCAGTACGACGCTGAACTACCAAATCGCCAAAGGCCTGAAGGCAAGAGGACGCGTGGGCAACGACTTTACCAGTCTGCGCAACGAGATCGAAAGACACAACGAATATCCCACATCGTTCAACACCTCGTCGTCTACGGGCTCGTATACATTATCGCAGGGACGGTACGCTATATTCTACACCGACGCCCTCTTGACCTACTCGAAGGATATCAGCAAGGATTTCAGTTTTTCGGTGATGGGGGGATTCCAGTCGCGGTCACAGAACTATATCGACCAGAAGTCGGGCACAGAAGGCGGATTGGTGCAGGAGAACTGGTTTAGCCTCAACAACTCCTACGGAGTGAAGTCAACATCGTCGGCCCGCACCAAGGCCACCATGTATGCCTACCTGGGCATGTTGAACCTGAGCTTCAAAGAGTACTTGTATTTGGAAGCCACGGCCCGTAAGGAATATACATCAACGTTGCCTCCGAGCAACAACGGATATTTCTATCCCAGCGTCAACCTTGGTTTTGTATTCTCCGACGCGTTCCAATTGCCCTCTTTCATAAGCCTGGGTAAGATCAGGGTTTCGCAGGCCCGCATTGCCAACGGTACAACACCGTATGCCGCCAACATTGTCTACGCACAACAGACCCTGGCCACGACCGCCGGAACGGTTACGCAACTGGCTGCATCCAACACCTATGGGAACAACAGCATCGTACCCGAACGTAAGACCGAGACAGAAATCGGCTTGGAAATGAGCTTCTTCCAAAACAAACTGGGTCTGGATGCAACGGTTTACAAGAACAAAGTGAAGGATCAAATCATTGACCAAAGCCTCGCGCCGAGCACCGGAGCGTCTTCGGTGTTGGCCAACCTGGGCGAGTTGTCGTCGAAAGGCATTGAGATCGGATTGAGTGCAACGCCCTATCATAGCGGAGATTTTCGTTGGGACACACGGTTAAATTTTGCCAAGAGTCAGACCCGCGTAATGAAACTTGTCGATGGGCTTGATGAGATAACGTTCTACAACGGCGATGCCGGGGCCGTGCTCATCAAGGCAAATGCTGGCGATGTGCTGGGCAACATCTACACCCACACCCGCGAGAAAGATGCCAATGGCAACTACATCATCAATAGCGACGGGTACTACCAGATGACCACCGGCAACAACTATGAAAAAGTGGGCAACATCCAGCCGAAAGCCGTCGGCGGATGGTCGAATACGTTGACCTATAAAGGGTTCTCGCTCAATTTTCTGCTCGACTACCGTTTCGGAGGCCAGCTGGTTTCAGCTCCACACCTTTATGCTTATGGCGCCGGTATGTATGAAAGCACCATGCAATACCGTGACGCGGAGCATGGCGGATTGTCCTACAACATCGACGGCACGGGCAACAAAGTACTTGCAGCCAACGGTCAATACCACGACGGCCTTGTGCTGGACGGCGTGACCACCACCGGTGAAAAGAATACCAAAATTTTGGATGCTGCGAACTATTATATCAACTCCTTCTACTGGGCTTCGGGCTGGTATGAAAAGGAAGGCGTGTTGAAGAACGACTACATTAAGATGCGTGAAGTGGCGTTGACCTACAACCTGCCCAGAAGCATCGCTCAAAAGCTGAAATTCCAAAGCCTCCGCGTGTCGGTGATCGGCCGAAACCTGTTCTATGTGTACAGAACAATGAAGGACCTCGACCCCGAAGTTGCCATCGGCTCCTATTGGCTGAGACAAGGCGTGGATGAAGGCTCCATGGCTGCAACCCGCAGCTTTGGCGTATCCCTTAACGGAAGCTTCTAATTCAGAACCATCAACCGAAAATATTAGCATATGACTATAAAAAAATTAATAGCAGGAACAATGGCCGCAGCAATGATTGTGGCCTGTGTAACCTCCTGCCAGGATCGCCTCGAGGAACAATATCTCAACCCAGAGAAAACCACAGAGGCCTCGATCGATAAATTCTTCACCAAGATGCTCGACAACCGCCGTGTGCGTGCCGACTACTGGAACATTCGCACGCTTTTGCTCGTGCACCCCGCCGTTTACACCAACATCGTGAGTTATCCCAACGTGCCAAAGCGCTACCAGGAACAATTGAGCTATCTCAACGATTTCTGGAAAGACTACTACACGCCCAACGGTGACGGCGTAGCGGGCATTGTCGCCCACATGCGCGAGATCGAAAAGCAATACGCCACATTGTCGGACGAAGACAAGGCCCATGCCGATGTGTTCCTGAATGCAGCACACGTCGTCTATTACGACCAGACCTCGCAAGTGGTCGACCTATTTGGCGACATTCCGTTTTCGCAAGCTGGAATGCTGAACCTGACGGGCAAAACCATGCCAGCGAAGTTTGACGACGCGCAGGAAGTTTACACTGCGCTCCTGGATGGACTGAAACAATCCGCAGCCTTCTTTGCGCAAGCCAGTCTTGACCCGCTGGTGGCCTCGTCGTTTGGAAAACAGGATATGCTTCTTCAAGGAAA
>DATDAV010000005.1:0-2341 GCA_036525235.1 Chryseolinea sp.
TCGGGTCAATCAATTGAATCGTTTGATACTTTCATCATCATCTCATCAATCGATCAGATGTTTTTTTCTTCGCCAGCAATGGATGAATTAAAGAGCTCTGATCAAATAGAAATGTTGATTTTTTCATAGGGTACTTACCAGTCTCTATGATCCTAATTTGAAAATGGGATTGTAGCTCAGGTGGTTAGAGTACGTCCCTGATAAGGACGGGGTCGCAAGTTCGAGTCTTGCCAGTCCCACCATTTTTGAAGTCAACATTTCAATCGTTCTTTGACAATCACATAACAGGATAAGCAAGCAGACGAGAACCATGTAGTAATTAATAATTCTGAATAAGAATCCATGCTAAAAAAACTAAGATAAAGCTATTAAGGGCATGCGGTGGATACCTTGGCAGTAAGAGGCGATGAAAGACGCGGTTAATCTGCGATAAGCTTCGGGGAGCTGATAATCAAGCTTTGATCCGGAGATTTCTGAATGGGGCAACCCCTCTTCACGAAAGTGATGAAGACCCTTCTATGAGTAAAGTAGTAGATGAGGAGCCAACGAAGGGAACTGAAACATCTAAGTACCTTCCGGAAAATAAATCAATTGAGATTCTGCTAGTAGCGGCGAGCGAACGCAGAGGAGCCCAAACCAATGTGCGTGCACATTGGGGTTGTAGGACTTGCATCAAGTGGAGAACGATAGTGGAACTGTTTGGGAAGGCAGACCATAGAGGGTGAAAGTCCCGTACACGAAATTGTTCAAAGCAGGCGAGTATCCTGAGTAGAACGGGGCACGAGAAACCCTGTTTGAAGCTGGGGGGACCACCCTCCAAGGCTAAATACTCCTTACTGACCGATAGTGGACTAGTACCGCGAGGGAAAGGTGAAAAGAACCCCGATGAGGGGAGTGAAATAGAACTTGAAACCGCATGCTTACAGACAGTCAGAGGGCTATTGTAAAGCCTGATGGCGTACCTTTTGCATTATGATTCAGCGAGTTATGGTATGTGGCGAGGTTAAGCCGTTGCAGGTGTAGCCGTAGGGAAACCGAGTCTGAATAGGGCGTTAGTCGCATGCTGTAGACCCGAAACGGGATGAGCTATCCATGAGCAGGTTGAAGCGAGGGTAAAACTTCGTGGAGGACCGAACACGTGACGGTTGAAAACGTCTGTGATGACTTGTGGATAGGGGTGAAAGGCCAATCAAATTCCGTGATAGCTGGTTCTCTCCGAAATGCATTTAGGTGCAGCGTTAAGTGATTACTAACGGGGGTACAGCACTGACTAAGCTAGGGGCATTACCGTGCTACCAAACTTTATCAAACTCTGAATACCGATAAGTACAGATAGGCAGTGAGTCTATGGATGCTAAGGTCCGTGGACAAAAGGGAAAGAGCCCAGATCATCAGCTAAGGTCCCTAAATTGACGCTAAGTGGAGAACGTTGTGGAACTACTGTGACATCCAGGAGGTTGGCTTAGAAGCAGCCATCCTTTAAAGAAAGCGTAATAGCTCACTGGACTAGTGGTTCTGCGCGGAAAATGTAACGGGGCTTAAGCGTCGTACCGAAGCTATGAACTTTTTAAGTGGTAGGAGAGCATTGTGTGTGCTGATGAAGGCGTACCGTAAGGAGCGCTGGAGGTCCCACAAGAGCTGATGCTGAAATGAGTAGCGACAAGGAGGGCGAGAATCCCTCCCACCGTAAAGCTAAGGGTTCCTGGGCCAGGTGAATCCTCCCAGGGTAAGTCGGATCCTAAGGCGAGGCCGAAAGGCGTAGTCGATGGACATCAGGTTAATATTCCTGAACTTGGTATTTATCGTTTGACTGAAGGAGTGACGGAGAAAGGTAGCACATCCACAGACTGGTTGTTGTGGTGTAAGGTCGTAGGTGGGGTCGGTAGGCAAATCCGCTGGCCCATTCAACACTGAGAACTGATGCCGAGGCGCAAGCCGAAGTGAGTGACCCTAAGCTTCCAAGAAAAGCTTCGTAGGGAGATAAGTATTAATCCGTACCGTAAACCGACACAGGTAGATGAGGCGAAAAGCCTAAGGTGAATGGATGAACTATTGTTAAGGAACTCTGCAAATTAGTACTGTAACTTCGGGATAAAGTACGCCCTTGAACGTGAAGTCACTTGCTGACGTAGCGTCTGAGGGTCGCAGTGAAATGGGGGTAGCGACTGTTTACCAAAAACACAGGTCTATGCAAACACGTAAGTGGAAGTATATGGGCTGACGCCTGCCCGGTGCTGGAAGGTTAAGAGGTGAGGTTAGCCGCAAGGCGAAGCTTTAAATTGAAGCCCCAGTAAACGGCGGCCGTAACTATAACGGTCCTAAGGTAGCGAAATTCCTAGTC
>DATDAV010000006.1:0-1247 GCA_036525235.1 Chryseolinea sp.
CTCCCCTCATCGGGGTTCTTTTCACCTTTCCCTCACGGTACTAGTCCACTATCGGTCAGTAAGGAGTATTTAGCCTTGGAGGGTGGTCCCCCCAGCTTCAAACAGGGTTTCTCGTGCCCCGTTCTACTCAGGATACTCGCCTGGTTTGTTAGATTTCGAATACGGGACTTTCACCCTCTATGGTCTGCCTTCCCAAACAGTTCTTCTATCCAACTCCCCTTGATGCAAGTCCTACAACCCCAAAGTGCACGCACTTTGGTTTGGGCTTCTCTGCGTTCGCTCGCCGCTACTAGCAGAATCTCAATTGATTTATTTTCCGGTAGGTACTTAGATGTTTCAGTTCCCTACGTTGGCTCCTCATCTACTACTTTACTCATAGAAGGGTCGTCATCACTTTCGTGAAGCGGGGTTGCCCCATTCAGAAATCTCCGGGTCGAAGGTTGATTATCACCTCACCGAAGCTTATCGCAGATTAACCGCGTCTTTCATCGCCTCTTACTGCCAAGGTATCCACCGCATGCCCTTAATAGCTTTATCTTAGTTTTTTAGCATGGATTCTTTTAAAAAAATTACTACATGGTTCTCGTCTGCTTGCTTATCCTGTTATGTGATTGTCAAAGAATAGAATTTGAATGGAATTGACTCTTGCGAGTGGCATTTCAATCAAATAATAAAATTTATTTGATGAGATGATGATGAATGGAAAAACGCGTTCGATTGATTGACCCTAAAAGGTTTCCTTTAAAAAGGAGGTGATCCAGCCGCAGGTTCCCCTACGGCTACCTTGTTACGACTTCACCCCAGTCATCGCTCCCACTGTAGACGCTCTCCTCCTTGCGGTTAGAGTCACGTCTTAAAATGAAAACAACTCCCATGGTGTGACGGGCGGTGTGTACAAGGCCCGGGAACGTATTCACCGGAGCGTGCTGATCTCCGATTACTAGCGATTCCAACTTCATGGAGTCGAGTTGCAGACTCCAATCCGAACTGAGGCGCGCTTTTTGAGATTTGCTCCCCCTTGCGAGTTCGCTTCCCTCTGTACGCGCCATTGTATTACGTGTGTAGCCCTAGACATAAGGGCCATGAGGACTTGACGTCATCCCCACCTTCCTCCTGGTTAACCCAGGCAGTCTCGTCAGAGTGCCCAACTTAATGCTGGCAACAGACGATAGGGGTTGCGCTCGTTGCGAGACTTAACCCAACATTTCACAACACGAGCTGACGACAGCCATGCAGCACCTCTCACT
>DATDAV010000007.1:0-1248 GCA_036525235.1 Chryseolinea sp.
ATACATGCGATGAACATGAAAAAATTTGAGTGTCGGCGCTTCCGCAGCGATTGGGTCTATATAGGCGAGAACTAATCCCGTCCCCGTTCTGACAAAATTCAACCGACAGCTGGCTATGGAAAAAGCTTAATGGGTTTTTCCAAGGGATCCGGAGCGAAAATCACACAAACGAGATCACCCTCCTGGCTGTTTACTACTTCAGCATGTCCCAATGAACGAAGCGTTTCCTCTATTCCCTGTCCCTTGTCCGGGAAACCATTTCGGTTAATGTAAATTGCCTTAAAGCCACGGTTTCTGATCTGTGAAACGGCATCCGTCAGCGGAAGCTTTGCCAGATCACGCTGCCACTGCTCGCGAGGCCTGCCCTTCATAGAACCAAAAGAAAACCTGAGATGATCACTATAGAGGTAAGGGCGGAAGTGATCATAGGGCGGCACACCTGGAGCCGGTGCCTCGGGAAAATCCATGACTGGAATCTGAAAGACCATCGCATTTTTCGGCAAAACAGCTTCCATGGCGGAGACAAAGCTTCGGTCCGAAGCAACTTGCCTCGCAATTGACTCTGTTTCCCGTGCGGTTGGCGGACGCGGAACCTGATCCCAAAGAATTATCAGGCTCATCGCCGCCGCGGCAAACATCGAAAGGACGGAGCCTTTTTCGCCTAATTTTGTCAGCTTCAATGCGGAATACATCAAGGCAATCGCCAGAATAATGATGCTGTATCGGCAGGCCGCTCGAAACATCGTGAATCCAAATAGTCCAGTAAATGCATTGAGTCCCCCTGTTGAAAAAAAGAGCACAATCCAAAGGATCTGCCACGCCTCCAATGGAATATCTTGCGACCGCCGACGTATCACGGCGAATATGGACGTGCCGGCAAGCAGTAGGAGTGCCGAAATTCCAACAAGACCTAGATAGGAACCTTCATCCTGAAGAACCGCCTCTCCAGCATGATGCTCCGAAAACGCTCGGAAGGCATTCCATTGATGAACGATCGGCGGGATGAATAAATCGACAATTTTGAGCCCGTAGATTTCCAGCCACTTGTACTCCCGAACCAACGCGCCGGAGTTTGCCCCATGCTCCAGTCTGTAAAACCAGCTATCGAGATTCATCAACCCAAAGGCCAGGGCCGACGCTGCAATGATACATAAAACGGAAATAAATGCCGGAATAGATCGGGTTCTCACAAAGGTGACAATGCCCCCCAGAAGAACCAGCTGGCAGAAAATGCCTGTGTAATAAACC
>DATDAV010000008.1:0-89440 GCA_036525235.1 Chryseolinea sp.
AATGGTCACAAACTTCAAAACCTAATATATCAACTTGCGCTAGGATTCATCGTATCCTTAATGTTTTACTACATTTTGGTATTCCACGAGGAGATTAAGGAACGAAAAGCCACAGAGATTTTTCTCGCGCACGAATTAAGAAACCATTTAAGAGAAATCGCAGTCTACGTTCACGCAATGTGGGCTAATAAGATCAATCATTACGCGCCGAGTCAAACAGAGTATCCAAGCAGAGAGTGGTTTTTCGAGTTATGCTCCTTCTGGAAACCGCAACACAACGGCCACATATTTTACGCCAACTTCAATAGAGGCGCAACAATGTGGGAGCGATTACAAGTATTGCTTCAGCATTGGGAATCTATGCAAACACGCATCGCTTTGAGAATGCGGACGCCCGACCCAGAAATGAAAATGTTACTATCCCGAATTGATCAATGTTCCTTTGTCGTCTTGCTTAGAACCGTTGGTAAAGTACAAGATCCAGGTTCCAACTTATTGGAGATTCATGCATCTTCCTTCTGGGATTTTATCGAACTAAACAAAGAACTAAGTGAATACTGCCACGAGAAATACGCAACTCTCCTACTACGCCAATACTTTAAGGATAAAGAATGATTTGTCGATAAAAAAAACAAATGCATGTCTTAGGTCGCTCAGTTATGAACTTAAATGACATACTATCCTGCTAGTAGCTATCTTTTCTTTCCTTTTAAACCCTTCAACAACGCAATCTTATCATCCTTTTCTTTCAACAACGCAGCATTGAGCTTTGCGATCTGCTTATGCGCCTCCATCAATTCATCCAACGGATTGAACGTACAATTATAATTTTGAACGGCTCCTGAAGTCTTTGATCCTTCGTAATTATTCTGAATATTATAAAATACAGTCTCCTCATTGTATTCCTTGATCGCCTCAACGGGAACCTTAAGCGCCTTAGCAATTTCCTCCAATAGCTCCTGTTCAATAATTTCCCTCGCCTCCAACTGCGACAGCTTCTTCTGCGTCCACGCGCCACCGAGCAACTCGGCTAAGTCTTCTTGTTTCAATTTGCTCATTTCGCGGAAGCGCTTCACGTTTCTGCCGTGGTGTGTGGCTTTGGGGTGTTCGGTTGTCATGGTTACAAATATAAATTATTTTCCAATGTAACCATCCCTGGTGCAACACGGGAGAGGTCAGGGCTAAAGCCCGGCACTGGTTTGTTTGATGACCCCGGCCTAAAGGCCGGGGTTACTCGTTAATGCTTGCACACGCAAAATAAGATTAGTCTGTTGTGAAATCAGATTCAGCAACCCAATTAAACCCAACCTGAATAACCTTGGCCTTTAGGCCAGGGACAAAGATCACCCCTTTCGCCCGGGCTTTAGCCCTGACCACGCTGCATGCCTGACTCGCAAAGTGCGATGAAGCTATCGTGGTGGTTGATGGACAGCGCGGAGAGGTCAGGGCTAAAGCCCGGTACGTGTTTGTTTGATAACCCCGGCCTAAAGGCCGGGGTTATTCATTTAGTTGATTTGCTTGCTCAGTCAGAAAATTTACAAATGGAGGGCCACAGGAAGGATTGGATCTGGCTTCATGCTTTCTGGCCCGCAACGGCGCTCTGCATCCGGGCGCTGCGTCGATGCGCCATGAACGCGAGGTGCTTCGATTTCAGTGCCCACGTGGCGCAATTGTTCTTGCCTTTGTTTCCCCCAGTTTCACTGGGGGCTATGGTCGGTAACCCCATTCGGGGTTACGAATGCAGTGGAGCGTGGTATCATATCGTACTCCGAAAATGGGTTTTGGTATTCCCTTCCGATGTGTTTGTTTCAATACAAATCAAAACGTTTTGCACTATGGAGGATCAAAAAACCTTTAGCCTGCCGTCGGGCACGCACCTTACGCTGGAGGCCATAGAAGCCTTGCACGATATTACGGAAAACATTTCGCCCATCGACCTGCGGAACACGCTGATGGAGCTTTACCAGACCTATGTGTTACAACGGTGCCATGACCTGCCGCTCACGTTCGAGGAACTGGCGAGTCATGTGTATTCGTTGGATTGTCTTTTGAAGATTTTGGTGGATGACTACGTGACAAGACAGGGGGATCGTTTCGGAAGGGAAGCCGCGGACGTACCGGAGGCAGCAGGGAGCAGTTAAATTGGATAGTCGCCGCTGTTCGTTCCCTATCAACAACGACTCTCGTCGCGTCTGTTGTTGGTGAAGAACACCAACAACGGCGGTGAGGGCTAAAGCCCGGTTGCTTGTTTGTTATGAAGTTAAATTAAACAGTGTCCAAAACCGCTCCCTAGCGTTTCGATTTCGGCCACCTTCCCGCTATGCGTCGCTCAATTTTAACACCCATGCAATCTTTTTGGCTTTAGCACAGTCTTTGCTAAATGCCCTTCGTCAAACCGTCAACTCCCTTTTGAATTTTTACAGTGGACTGCGGACGATGCGACCTTTAACACCTTCACCATGATCAGGAACTACTTCAAAGTCGCACTGCGCTCCATCTTCCGGAACAAGCTCACCGCCTTCATCAACATCGCCGGCCTCGCCATCGCCATGGCCGCCGTCCTGCTCATTTACTTCTTCATCGGCGACGAGCTCAGCTACGACCGCTATCACACCAAAATAGACCGCACCTATCGCGTGACCCGCGAATTCCTCGGCGACAACGGCGAAACGACCCTTAACCTCCCCTGCATCGCCGCACCCTTCGGCCCCTTCCTCAAAAACGACTTTGGCGAGATCCAGGCCATGGCGCGCACCCTCGCCTTCGGCCGCTACGGCTTCGACATAGCCGTCGACGAAAATGGTGTAATCACCAAGGCAGCCCAGGAAGAAGACTTATTCTTCGCCGAACCCGACCTCTTCAAAATATTCGACATCCCCGTGCTCAGCGGAAACCCCGCCAAAGCCCTCGAGCGGCCCCTCACGGTGATGCTCGCTGAAAGTACCGCCCGGAAATATTTCGCCACCACCGACGTTGTCGGCAAGCACCTCAAAGGCAACGGCAACCTCGACCTCGAAGTCACGGGTGTCTACAAAGATCTCCCCGCTCAATCACACTGGCACCCCGATTTACTCGTAGCCTTCAGCACCCTCTACAGCATCTTCGGCCCCAATGCGTTCGACAACGACTATGGCGGCAACAACTTTTACACCTACGTCCTCCTCGAGCCCGGCGCCGATCCCAAAAAACTCGAAGCCGCCATGCCCGCCTTCATCGACAAGCATATGGGCGCCCATGGCCGCGCCAACTGGGGCGTACCACAAAACTGGATAGCTTCAAAAACCACCAGGCTATATGTCCAGCCCGTAACGGACATCCACCTCCGATCTCACCTCGATGATGAGATCGAGGTGAACGGCAACATCAACAACGTCTACATGATGGGCGTCATCGGCTTGTTCATCGTCCTCATCGCCTGTTTCAATTTCGTGAACCTCTCCACCGCCCGCGCCACCAAACGCGCCAAGGAGGTAGGCATGCGCAAAGTAGCCGGCGCGTTGAAGAGCCAGCTCATCGCCCAGTACCTCAGCGAGTCCGTGCTCATCGCCCTATTCGCCCTCGTACTTGCCGCCGCCCTCGCCGGCGTGTTGCTCCCATGGATGAATAGCTTCACCCACAAGTCCCTCGCCTTTCATCTTACCACCCATTGGCCCGTGGTCATTGGCACCATAGCCTTCGCTTGTATCGTCGGCCTTCTCGCAGGCGCCTACCCCGCGTTCATCATCGCCGCCTTCAGACCCGCTGCCGTACTCAAAGGCCAGCAGGCTTCCGTAAAAGGTAAAGGCGGCATACGCCGCGTGCTCGTCGTCGCCCAGTTCGCCATCTCCATCGTGCTCATCATCGCCACCGCCGTCACCTTCCAGCAGCTTGGATACCTCAACGCCCGCGACATCGGCTACAACAAAGACCAGATCATCACCCTCCGCAGCTACCCCGAGCTCGCCGATAACTACGACGCCTTCTACAACCAGCTCACAAGCTCCTCCGCCATACAAAACATCGGCCGCTCCTCACGCATCCCTACAGGCCGTCTCCTCGACTGGCAAGGCAACGCCTCCGTCGTCAAAGGCGATAGTCTCGTAACCACAGACGTATTGCTCAGGTCCCTGGCCGTAGACTACGAGTTCTTCGCCACCTACGGCATCCGCATCGCCGCAGGCCGCCTCTTCTCGCGAAACATACCGAGTGACGACACCATCGCCTTCATCATCAACGAAACAGCAGCACGCAAGATCGGCTGGAAAAATATCGACGAAGGCATCGGCAAAGACTTCAAAGCCGGCGACGCCCAAGGAAAGCTCATCGGCATCGTCAAAGACTTCAACTTCGAATCGCTCCACCAGGAGGTCGTGCCCATGATTTTCCGCATCGGCGACCGTTCCAACAACAACCTCTCCGTTAAGACCGATGGCGCCAACTTCCAGCAAGCCATAGCCGACCTCGAAAAGAAATGGAAAGAGTTCCTCCCCACGCGCCCCTTCGAATACCAGATCATGAGCGACCGCTACCGCCTCCTCTATGAAGAAGATCAGAAACAAAGCCAACTCTTCACCATCTTCTCCGGCATGGCCATCTTCATCGCCTGCCTCGGTCTGTTCGGGCTGGCCACGTTCAATACTTTGCAACGCATCAAAGAGATCGGCATTCGCAAAGTGCTCGGCGCGTCCGTACCCAACATCCTCGCCCTGCTCTCGCGAGAGATCGTCGTGCTCATTCTCGCCGCCAGTCTCATCGCCTGGCCCGTTGCCTGGTTCGTCATGAGCCAGTGGCTGGCCTCCTTCGCGTATCATGTGGAGATGAATGTGCTGGTCTATGGGCTTGCAGCATTCGGCGCTGTATTCGTAGCCCTGCTCACCGTAAGCGTGCAGACACTCCGCGCAGCCCTCACCAACCCGTCCGACACGCTGCGCTACGAATAGCAGCACACCGTCCATGCCCTCAGCTTCACTGGGGCCATTGCTCGGTAACCCGATTCGGGGCTAAAATGCAGGGTGAGGTATTGTGATGGCGTTCCGCCAACAACATCTCCTTTCGGTGTACCAGGTTTTTTTAGAAGTGCGACGGATAAGGCAGGCGCGCATTAAATTGTATTGCCCCTGCTTTGGACTCTTATTCATAATGTTTTTTGCTGCTGATCGTTGTTGGTGGGACACCAACAACGGGTGTGCACTGGTGTTCGTTATGCGACTGGTGAGGATTTGTGATGGTGGGCACATTGCGCGGCTGTGAATGGAGTGGAGTGGAGTGTAAACACTTTGTTTTACTATTATTACTATCTTACAGCCCGTTCGCCTATTTTAAAAACCAGAACATCGGGCGATTGGGTTACTTCTCCGTTATGATCACGCTTCGGCAACGCATTATCAAACTCTCTACCTGGGACAAAGGCCTCTTTCACGATTTTCTTCACGACACGTACGAGAAATCCCTCGACGATGTATGGCTAAGGTTTGCGGTGGAGCTTTCGGTTGCTTTCACAGGCAAGCCCTGGGTTGGAAAAGTGAACGTCGACAAAACACAGTTCAAAATCATAAACCTCAGGAGGTATATATTTGGCAAATATCTCTCGACGGTGCTGGTTTATGGCAAAGTGATTGTTATAAATAACGAGCGATGGCTTAAGCTAACATATACGATATCATGGTACCCTGTGGCCACGGTTGTATTTCTTGAGGTGCTCTTTACCTACATGGCGCTGACCATGCCTCCAGACGCCGTATTTTTGCTTTTCTTTATTGGCGCCATGATTACTTCCCCTATCTTCATCTATTGGGATCTGCGTCAGTCCGATAAGCGAATGCTGAAGTATATTCATGAATCGAGAACTAAAGTATACGAGGCTGCCGTGACGGCTCGCGTGCACACGGCATGAAAAAGTATACGCTTGTTTCGGGGTTCTTAGACAGGGAGCGGGATTTGATTATCACGCCCGAATATATTGCCTATGAGAATAACGATGCCGTTGGTCATACATTCACCAAACTTCTCCAGCCAGACGTCATTGCCCTGAAATATCGTTTGGATCAGATTGTTTGGTACAAGTTTCATGTGGGTAAGAAATTCGTTTTCATGCTAAAAGATAAACATGGCAAAACGCTGGAGGTAGTTGTAAAGAATTTCTTTGGCATGCGTAAAAATTTTGCATCGCAGTGCGAGAACATCGTCGCCGACCTTCAGAACTATTTCCTTACTCCCATAGTCGATCACCATTTGAACATCTTCTTCAATTCATCGCCCGTTACCTTAGGCTCAACAACCCTCGACGCGTCCGGCCTACGAACCCCCACGCTGTCGCTCTCCTGGCGGGAGACAGCGGTTCAAGAATATTACAGTTACTTTGTTGTCTATAAAATCGGCAACCCCGAAGTTCACCATCGCGTTGGGTTCGACGAATGGGATGCGGAAGTAGTGTTAAGTGTTATCCGAGCCATTTTGAAAGAAAAACACAACCCGGAATCATGAGCAAACCCTTCCTCAAAGCCGGCTGGCGAAAGTTAGTCATGGCAAACTATGCTGTGGATCCCTCAGCCCTGACCTCATACCTTCCCTACAAAACCGAACTCGATCTTTGGCAAGGCGCCTGCTATGTGAGCCTGGTCGGGTTCATGTTTGTGGACACGGCGGTGATGGGAGTGAAGATTCCCTTTCATGTGAATTTCGAGGAAGTGAACCTGAGGTTCTATGTGCGCTATCGCGATCAGGGCGAGTGGAAACGGGGCGTGGTCTTTATCAGGGAGATTGTTCCGCGCGCGGCGTTGGCGTTTGTGGCCAACACGCTCTATAGCGAGAACTATGAGACGATGCCGATGCGACATGTGTGGGATGCTCAAAAAGACAAGCTTCGGGTGGAGTATCATTGGAAGAAAGGGGCTTGGCATTCGATTGGTGTCACCACGTCATCCCAATCCAGCCCTATTGTTGCGGGGAGCGAGGAGGAATTTATTACGGAGCATTATTGGGGATACACGAAGGTGAAGGAAAATAAAACTTCGGAGTATCGGGTGGAGCATGTGGCGTGGGAGGTTTATCGGACGGTGGAGTATTCGGTCGATGTGGATTTCGGGAAAGTGTATGGGGCGGAGTTTGGTTTCTTGAATCATCAAAAGCCTTTGTCGGTTTTCCTGGCGGAGGGGTCGGAGATATTTGTGCATCGTGGTAAATTAATTAGGTAGCCGGTTGGGAGAGGTTCGCCGTTTGTCGTTCCCCTGTCATCATGTTTTCTGGCAACGTCTGTTGTTGGTGAAGAACACCAACAACGGCGATAGTTATATTTTGTGCATCATGCCATGATGATAAACCCATAGGGCGAATAACACCCATCATACCACACTCACCATGTGACGTTCCCCGCCGTTGTTGGTGTCCCACCAACAACATTTTTCAGCACACCCATTGTTTTTGAAAGTGACTACGACAGAGGGAGCATATCACGCTTATTTGCATTCCCTTGCTTTGGCTCCCTATTCATAAAATCTTTTTGCCGCTAATCGTTGTTGGTGGGACACCAACAACGGGGTACGCTGGTGTTGGTTATGCGGCTGGTGAGGATTTGTGATTGTGGGCATATGCATGGCGGATGCCCGGCCAGGGATAGAAGTGGAAAGCCCGTAGTGGGTGGGTTGTGTGCATGGACGGACTTGGAACGGATAGCCCGCCCGAACGTGCCGTGGGTATACTCCGTAGAGTACCTGTCACACGTTCGGTACGGGCGGGCCCGCCCCGAGGTACGAGGGGGGCCGCACGGGTGTCAAAAAAAAATACCCGCCTTCCGAAGGGTGAGCCTTTAGAAAGCAGGTATCAACCTTGCCCCTGTGCGCCGAACCAACGGTGATGGCCTATACAACGGGAATGCTTGTGGCCAGGCGCACAGGGGAAGTGTGATGGGGTCAGTTGCCTAGTTGGAATTTGATGGGCAGGACCATGCGCACGATGACGGGGGCATTGCCCTGGCGGCCGGCGATCCACGAGGGCATCTTCGATACGACACGCACGGCTTCTTCGTCGCATTCCTTGCTGATGCCTTTTATTACTTTGGCTTCCGATATGTGGCCATCTATATCAATAATGAAGCTCACGAATACCAATCCTTCAGTGCCCATGCGCCGCGCTACTGCAGGGTACTTTAAATTCTTGCGCATGTATTTGGCCAGGCCTTCCATGCCACCTTCATATTGAGGCATTACTTCGGGGTGCACAAAAACTTTCACGGGTTCTACTGCTACAGGTGTGGCCACAACGGGATCGGCGGCTACAGGTCCCGAGCTTTCTATGGGTACTGCACCATCGAGGGGGCCATCGGGAGCTCCCGTGGTAGTTTCGGTTTGTTGTGGCTTTGTTTCATCGAGGTCGGGCCGCGTTGATACGATTGGGGCTATGTCTCTGGGCGCGCGACGTACCGGCGGTGATGTGGCAGGTTTCTGTGGTTTTAATTTGGGAACGGGGATATTGACGAATACAATTCCCTCGCCGGTCTTCGGTTCTATTACAATTGGATCGCCATTAAAAAAGAGAGTCATGATCATGGCGCCTGAGAAAGAGACGAGCACAAATAATAACCCTTTGTGAACATTGTTGGAATAGGCTTTGCGGATGGCGTAGGCACCGTACGCTTTGTTCCGGTTTTCAAACACCAGGTCATTCATGCTTTGTATTTCGGCATTTTCGATTCTCATAAAACAGACGGTTTAGGGTGAACGGGAAGTATATGTTTTCGTGACGAGCGTGGAGGGCAAAGTTTCCCGAGGTTGGTGTGCTTCACCAACAACTCGGTTAACTCAACCTTGCCCCTGTGCGCCGAACCAACGGAGATGGCCTATACAACGGGGATGCGGTAGGCAAGGCGCACAGGGGAAGTATGATGGGTTTATCTATTCAATTGAAATCTGATGGGCAGCACCATGCGGACCATGACGGGTACGCCGCTTTGGCGACCGGCAAGCCATGCAGTCATGCTGGATACAACGCGAACGGCTTCTTCGTCACATTCCTTGCTGATGCCTTTTATTACTTTGGCGTTGATCACGCGACCGTCGGTATCTACTACGAAACTCACAAAAACGGCACCCTCAATTTCCATCCGTCGCGCAATGCCGGGGTAGCGTAAATTTCGTTGCATATATCGTGCCATGGCTTGCAGGCCGCCTTGGTATTGAGGCATGACTTCGGCAATGTCTCTGGGGCCGGTGGGTTCTACTACTGCGGGCGTGGCTACAACGGGATCGGCGGTGGCCGGTCCCGTACCTTCACTGGGTGCTACACCATCGACAGCGCCATCGGGTATGCCCGAGTTTGCATCTGTTACAGGCGGATTTATTTCATCAGGGACAGCGTTCGTTGTTACTGTGGGCGGTACTCTTGTCGCCGCTCGCCGCACCTGAGCGGTGGGAGCAGCAGGCCTGGGTGCTTCTATGGTTGGGAGAATATTGAATTCAATAATTTTCTTGGCGACTTCCGGCACCTTTATCAGCGGTTCGCCTGGATAAAAGATGGTCAGCAGCATGACGCCGGCGAAGGAGACCATGACATATAACAGTGCCTTGTGGACATTGTCGTAGTATGCTTTGCGGATGACGTAGGCGCCGTATTCCTTGTTGCGATTTTCGAATACCAGGTCATCCATGCTGGGAACTTCTGCATTTTCGTTTCTCATAAAAACAGACGGTTTAGGTTGAACATGAAGTATATGTTTTCGCGACGAACATCAAGGGCAAAGTCGTTCCTGTCCGGGTCGTTTTTCGCTACCGGCTTTGCCATTTGTGTGTTGCCACGGGCAATTCGTGTGTGGTTCTTTTGAAGCTTGTTTCCCCTATAATTTCGGCGTCACGGAAAAGTCACGGGGTTTATAAGAATTTATTTTCCGTCCATCTCGAGCATCCGCCGTTTGCGGAAACGGATCACAAAACCTATGACCACAAAACCCACGAACGCCCACGGCCAAACGCTGACACACGCCAGCACGGCGTTCATGATGCTGCGCCAGCCACCGTTCAAGGCTACGCTAAACTCTTGGGCGAATCCTGTCGGCGGGGCTTCCAGTCGCTGCACGAAGACAACGTCGAGCGTGCAGTAGGTGGTGAGGTTGGTCATGCGCTTCAGGCGTGCTTCCATGGATTCGATCTCTTCGCGGGCTGCGCCCAGTTGCTCTTCGATGGTGAGCATGTCTTTTACGGTCTTGGCTTGTTTGAGTATTTCACGATAGCGGGTCTCCATTTCTTTTTTGGAGCGAAGGCGTGCCTGGAGGTCGGTGTATTCCATGGTGACATCCTGCGTGGTGACCGTCCGTTCGACGATGCGCGTGGCCAAGGCTTCCAGCCGTTTCATCAAAGGTTCGAATTGTTCTTCGCCTACGCGGATGGTCATGGTCTTCCGAAGATCATAGCGTTGATTTTCCTGCGCCTCATTGGAAGCATAGGCGTGGTATTGTCGGAGCAACAGGCTCACGGAATCGGTGACATTTTTCAGGGAGGTGACGTCCATCTGCAGGCGAGCTTCGCGGATGAGTTTACGATCGGTTTCCAATGGTACCTGCAGTGCAGCATCTTGTACTTCTGGCAACGCTGCAAATTCGGCTACCGCCGCGGGGGCATGTTTTACAACCTGGGATACTTCTTCATTGCGGGAATGACACGCCATCAAGATTATGACGGCCAGAGAAAAGCAAATTGTTTTCATGGCTTTAACGTTTAGATAACACACTTATAATTCTTTTCCATAGGGCAAGTCACAACAAAAGGCAAAAGAAATTTTGGGACGAGGCCCTTCTTGGGAATTTGCGCGGTTTCAAATAGCTTTGCATTTCTTCAAATACCCTCTGTATGTCCCTCACTACCATACGCGAAAGCAAGCAGTACAAGATCGCCGTGTCCCCGGAAAAGAACCGGGCCTATCTGACCATCGTTGGTTTCTGGAGAAGTCCGGAAGTCGTGCCCGACTATTTGCCGGATTGGACCAAGGCCATTTCAAAATTAAAAACTGGTTTCACGTTGTTGACCGATGCACGTGAAATGAAAACCCATCCCCAGGAAGTGCGCAAGCTTCATGAGCAAGCGCAGGCCACGTTGTTGAAGGCTGGTGTTAGAAAAGTAGCTGAGCTGGTGAAGGACGATGTGGCCGAAATGCAGCTTGATGCTGTGGCGAAGACTACGCAGTTTCCGAAGAAGAATTTTAGGAGCGCGGAGGAGGCGGAGAGGTGGTTGGATGAGTAGGGAGTGCTGGGCCCAGGGTGTGGAGGTCGCATAGTCCCTGAGACGGAGACTATGCTAACGCGCTTTCACGCGCTCGTTGTAACCTTTTTTAAAAGTGGCAGTATTGTAGTTATGTCACTAAACTCCCAACCCCTATGAGCCCTTTTAGCCGCCTCCTTGTCGCTTTCGCGATGGTTTCCATGATCGCTACTCCCGCTTTTTCGCAGGCCATCGGCCCGGCGCCTGCCAAGCAGGAAAAGAAGCCTGAAAAAGAACAGCCCAAAACAGAGGAGCCTACCGATGAATCAGACCGGACGAAGGGTCTGAGGAAAGTATCCACCCGGTCGAATGAGTGGGATATTGATGTGCGTATCGACGAAGAGGAGATCGAAGCCGATGTTGAGTCGAGTGTTGAACTGGCTATGGAATCGATGGCTGAGGAAATGGAAAACCTGGACATTGATATTGAGCCTGTGGAGATTGATCTTGACGATATGGAGATTGATGTGGAACCTGTGGAGGTTGATCTTGAAGATATGGACATTGATGTGGAGCCCGTAGAAGTTGATCTTGAGGATATGGACATTGATATTGATCCGATCGAGATTGATGTGCCAGATGTGGACATAGATGTTGACTTGGATAATGATCGCTTCGATTGGGATGATAATGATGATGACAATCTCAACGATGATGATGACATCCTCCAAGAAGAGTTGAACTCGCCTGCTGATAAGGATAAGAGCAAGGATAAGGATAAGGCAAAGGATAAAGCCAAGGTTAAAGAAAAAGACAAGCAGAAGGATAAGTCCGACGCTAAAGAAAAGGGTAAGGCGGTTAAAAAGGAGAAGAATAAGTCGAAAGGGCCTGGTGTGGATAAGTAGTGATGCGGGTGGTTGCTGAACGCATAGTCCCTGACGGCAGGAGACTATGCTGGGGCAGCGGGAGGCGAAGGGACTTAGCGCGGATCAGTATGGGTCGTGCCTGTCGCCATGGGACGCGTAACCTTAGGCAGGGATTATATTGGACCCCGATAAACTGGGACTATTGCCTTATTTCCCAGCGGCCGTTTTTGTCTTTGCCATAGGTGAGGCCGTTGCTCATGGTATGTAAGGTGTTGCCGGTGGCGTCTGTGTTGACGCTTTTTTCATGGACGCGGATGCCGCCGTTTTCGATGGTGAGGAAGCGGATGAGGGCGGTCAGGGTCGGGGCGATCTCCGATAACGATTGTTCGTCGCCTTCTCTTACAAATGCCTGGCTCATGGGGTTGTGTTTATACTGTAAAGATAGATATCGTTGGTCGGTATCGGGGAATGACTGACAAAGCTGGTGTTGTTGGAGAAGAACTCCAACAACGGCGTCAGGCGGTGTCACATTTTTCTTTTCAAATTCCATGCTTTCTCTAACAACCCTGAAGCGATCCTGTTCGTTCTGGGGGAATGGATAGACGTGTAAAATTTGATTTTGAGATCTACTTCACCAACGGTGGCAACATCAAAGGGGAGGATTTCCGCCTCGACATCGAGGGCGATACCATTTCAGACAAAACCCTGGCCGACTACATCATTGCCGACCTGCGGCTGCTCATGGTTGGGGAAGCCAAAATTCTGAACAAGGAAATTCTGATTGAGCCCCATAAGCGAAAGCCTATCAAAGAACAAAACGGGTCTTCTGTACTCGTCGATCTCAGTCATACCATCACCGCTGGCTTGGTCACCTACAAGGGCTTGCCCGCGCCGGTGATCTGCGATTATTTGAGCCGTGAGGACTCGAAACAATTCTATGCGCCGGGCACAACCTTCCAGATTGGCAAAATAGAAATGGTGACCAACACGGGCACGTATATCGATTGTCCCTTTCACCGGTTTGAACATGGTAAAGATGTTTCCGAGTTTGGGTTGGAACGCTTTGCCGACCTTGAAGGGGTGGTGATCCGCGTGCCTTACACCGAGTCGCTAGCCATCACCCTCGAACATGTGAAGCACCACGAAATACGAAACCGCGCGGTATTGTTGCACACGGGTTGGGATGCGCATTGGAACACGGAAAGATATTATGAGGGACATCCTTATGTGACCCGCGAAGCCGCCGAGTTCCTGCGCGACTGCGCCGTAAAACTGGTAGGCATCGACTCGCACAACATCGATGATACCCGGGATAAGGAGCGGCCTGTGCATACCACCTTGCTGGGGGCGGAGATACTTATTGTCGAACATTTGTGTAACTTGTATACACTGCCGGCCGACGGGTTCACCTTTAGCGCTGTCCCACCCAAATTCAAGGGCGTGGGCACCTTCCCGGTTCGCGCCATGGCCCGGATACGATGAAGGCGTAAACGGTTTGACTTGCCTGTGAATCGACATTCGTGGGGAAGGGAATGCAGAGTGTGCTGTGCTTGTGGTTTTCTGTAGAGGCGTGTTAACGGTTTAACCAACCTAATGCTACGCTTATGAGATTCAGAGTAGTCGCCGTGATCTTGATCGTGACGGGAGCATTCTTCACCGTCTTTCAGCTGGCCCGTACGGGAAATACCTGGTATGCGCTTGTTTACGTCATATTCTCCATGTTCTATATCGTGTTGGTCAACGCCCAAGCGGCGCGAAAGCACCATAAACATTGAATTCTATTGGCCCGAACAACGTTATCACAACACCTCGCCGCTCGAAGCCAGCGACCGGGGGGAATTGTCAAATATTGAATATCTTTGACATTACCGACTGATAAATTCAACGCTGCTGTGACCCCGCTTTACGACAATCATGGAAGGCCCCTCACCTACTTGCGCCTGGCCGTAACCGACCGCTGCAACCTGCGTTGCTTTTACTGCATGCCCGAAGAAGGCATCCGCTATCTCCCCAAAAAAGACTTGCTCACCTTTGAAGAGATCGAACGCCTCATCACCTTGCTGGCTTCACTCGGCATTTCGAAGATACGTCTCACGGGGGGCGAACCGTTTGTGCGCCACGATCTCATGGACCTGATGCAGCGCATCACGGAAATTCCGGGGATCAAAGATCTGCACCTCACCACCAACGGCGTGTTGACCGCACCGCACGTAGGCGCCCTCAAAAAGATGGGCATCGCCTCGGTGAACCTTAGCCTGGACACGCTCGACCGCGAACGCTTTCGGGTCATCACGCGCCGCGACGAATTTGAGCCCGTCATGAACACCCTAAACCTGCTCCTGGAACACGACATTGCTGTAAAGATCAACGCCGTGGTGATGGAAGGAAAAAACATCGACGACATTGTGCCGCTCATCGAGCTCACCCGAAACCAGCGCGTCGAGGTCCGGTTCATCGAAGAAATGCCGTTCAACGGCGAGGGCAATCACTACCCCACCCTTCATTGGACGTACACCCGGATCCTGGACTATATCAAATCCCATTATCCCAACCTGATCAAACTTCCCGACCCGCAGCACTCGACGGCCTACACCTACTCCATCCCAGGCCATCTCGGAAACCTCGGCATCATCGCCGCCTTCAGCCGCACGTTCTGCGGCACATGCAACCGCCTCCGGATCACCGCCCAGGGCACGCTCAAAACCTGCCTCTACGACGACGGCGTCCTGGACCTCCGCGCCCTCCTGCGCGCAGATCACTCCGACGAATACATCAAACAACAACTCCAAACCGCCTTCCAACACCGCGCCAAAGACGGCTTCGAAGCCGAACAACGCCGCAAAAATCACCTCCCGGTAAGCGAATCGATGTCCACCATAGGAGGTTAAATTATACGCCTGGCGCCCGCATAACGCACTGGCCATTAAAGAATTGAATCCCGTTCGGCCGCAGAAATCCCCTGGCTCCCGGCTCCTGGCTCCTGGCTCCTATTTCTCCCAAATCCTTCTTATTTTGCACCCCTTATATCAAATTCACATCTCCTTAACGGATTCATGAAAAAAATAAACTTCGCCAAAGACGTTCTGCCCCACGGCGTGGCCATTGGAATCTTCCTGATCGTAACGTTCTTCTTCTTCAACCCGGTGTTCTTCGACCACAAGGTTATCAACCAGCATGACATCCAACAGTGGGAAGGTTCTTCCAAGGCATCGCGCGACTATCGCGAGAAGACCGGCGAGGAACCGCTTTGGACGGAGACGATGTTTAGCGGCATGCCCGCATACCTGGTCAACGTGCAGTGGAGCAACCAGGCGGTGTCTTACCTCAAAGCGGTAATCAGCTTCAAACTTCCGCATCCCGTTTGCAATATCTACCTCGCTTTTTTGTGCTACTACATTATGCTGATCACGTTCGGCGTGCGACCCTATTTAGCGATCGCGGGCGCTATTGGGTTTGGGCTGTCGACGTACATGATCATTGGGATAATGGCCGGGCATAATGCGCGTGTTGGCGCCATTGCCTTCATGCCCTTGGTTGTGGCGGGAATTCACCTTGCTTTTTCAGGGAAACGGATCCTGGGATTTGGTGTGACCACGGCCGCGTTGGCATTGCACTTTCGTGAGAATCACTTGCAGATGACCTATTACTTATTGCTGATCGTTTTGATCTATGGATTGATCCGCCTCATCGAGGCCATCCGCGAGAAAACGCTTCCCGACTTTGCGAAGACGATCGGTGTGCTCATCGTGGCGGCCGTCATCGGCGCTGGCACATTCTTCGGGCCGATGTGGGCTGTAACCGAATACACATCGTACTCCATTCGCGGAAAGTCTGAGCTGGTCTCGCACGATGCCGAGTCGCAAGCCCAGAATGGTCCCGGGAAAAACTGGGCGTTCGATTATAGCAACGGCATCCTCGAACCGATGGTGTTGCTCATCCCCAATTTCTATGGCGGCAGCACCAGCAACCTGATCGCGAACGATCAGAACAGCGAGGTGTACAAAGCGCTGGTGCGTTCGAAAGATGAACAAATGGCCAACCAACTGGCGAACTACACGTCGGCCTATTGGGGCGAGCAAGGTCTTACGGCGCCTTACTATGCCGGCGCGGTGATCGTTTTCATTTTTGCTTTGGGAATCGCTTTCGCGGATAAGAAGTATGTTTGGTGGTTGACGTCCGTGGCGGTGTTGGGGATTATGTTAAGTTGGGGAAAGAATTTCTCGACGTTCAATTATTTCCTGTTCGACTATCTGCCGGGTTATAACAAATTCAGGTCCGTAACCTTCACACTGATCCTCTTCCTGTTTGCCGCTCCCTTCCTGGGGTTGCTCGGCGTAGAGAAGATCATGCAAAAAGGATTGACAAAAGAAGCCAAGCGGAAAGTGCTCATCGCTCTTGCCTCCACCGGCGGCTTGTGCTTGTTATTTTGGTTGGGTGCGGGCATGTTCAGCTTTCTCCGGGAAGGTGAGAGCCAACTCCCGGTCTGGTTCACCGGCGCGATGATCGACGACCGCATGAGCCTTTTCCGAAGCGATGCTTTCCGTTCCCTCGTCTTCATCGTGCTGGCGTTTACCGCGATCTACTTTGAAGTGTGGACCAAAATATCACCCGTGGCCTTCTACGCGTTCTTCATCGCCCTGGTAACCCTCGACGTAGCCATTGTCGACAACCGCTATTTCACCAAGACCAACTATCAGCGCAGGCGCGAAGACACCTTCTATACCATGACCGAAGCCGACAAGGCCATCGCGCAGGACAAGTCGCTGTATCGCGTGTATAACATTCAACCCGGTGCGTTCACCAGCGAAGCGCATACTTCCTATTTTCACAACTCCATTGGAGGTTATCACGGCGCCAAGCTGAAACGCTACATGGATCTTTATGATTCCTGTCTTTTCAAAGAGACCAACGCGTTTATCACCGACGCACAAGCCGGCAAGTTCGACCTTGACAAGCGCGGCGTCATGAATATGCTCAACATCAAATACCTCGTCTATGGGCCTGGACGCGATAACGTCATTCCAAACGCCAGCGCGCTTGGAAATGCTTGGTTTGTCAACGAAGTAGTCACCGTAAATTCACCCACCGAAGAGCTGGCCAAAGTATGCGGCCTCGATACGCGCCATGTGGCCGTAGTGGATGCTTCGAAGTTTAAAGCGGGAAGTTTCTCGGCAGATAGCACAGCCACCATTGCGTTGACCGAGCATTCGCCAAACCGGATGAAATACGAAAGCCAATCGCAGCAAAACGGGTTTGCGGTGTTCTCGGAGATCTATTATCCGAAAGGATGGAAAGCGACAATCGACGGAAAAGAAACCGAGATCCTGCGCGCCGACTATGTGCTGCGGGCATTGAACGTTCCTTCAGGTAAACATACCATTGAATTCAAATTCGAGCCAGCAGCTTATGTGACCGGCAACAAAGTAACGATGGCGGCTTCATGGATCATGCTGCTGGTGTTGGTGGGTAGCCTGGGTTGGTCGTTGCGCGAGGAGAAATCATGAGTTGAACCGCAGAGGCGCAAAGAAAAGCCCAAAGCCAACTTTGCGGTCTTTGCGCCTCTGCGGTTAAAAATTCGGTTACACGGTAGGATACACCCACTCTCCCCGATACGCCCGGCTTAAAAGTTTATTTGCCTCCGCATCGTTCTTGATCAATCCCTTCTCTCCATCCCACTCCACACTCCTTCCCAACTTCCAACTGAGCATCCCCAACAAACTCATGTTGGTAGACCTCTGCCCTATTTCAATATCACACATCGAAAGCTTATTCGTTTTAATGGACGTTAAAAAATCAGCCCACAGCGCAGCGATGTTTTGTTGATCAGGCTCGTCCAACTTTGGCGCTTCATGGATGATCTGTTTTTTTGTATCCGCAGGATAGAACGTCCAGCCGTCGAGCCATCCCATGTGGAAGGTACCTTCGGTGCCATAAAAATAGCAACCGAGGTTGGTCTTCTCCGCTTCGTTGCCGGCATAGAGTCGATGTTCCCAAGAGGCAGTGAATGTCTCAAATTCAAAGAGCACGTTTTGCGTATCGGGCGCGTCGGTGCTGTCCTGGCGGATGAAGCGGTTGGCGGTGGAGTATACTTTCTTAGGATATTTTTCTTCGGTCCACCACAGAATCTGATCCATCCAGTGAATGCCCCAGTCGCCCAATTGGCCGTTGGCATAATCTAGATAAGCGCGAAATCCTTTCGGGTGCATGGTGGGATTGTAGGCGCGCAACGGTGCGGGACCACACCACATGTTCCAATCCAAAGTAGACGGCGCTTCGGCATCGGGTGTCTTCTGGCCCGGCCCGCCGGGATAATGAACAAACGCTCTCACCGATCCGATCTTCCCCGCCTTACCGGACTTCAAAAACTGCATCCCGGAAATATTATGCGGCGACGCACGGCGATGCGTTCCCACCTGCACGATGCGTTGCGTGTCTCGTGCCGCTTTCACCATCGCTTTGCCTTCGTTGATGGTGTGACAGATGGGCTTCTCCACATATATGTGTGCCCCGGCCTTCATGGCTGCGATGGCAATGAGTGGGTGCCAATGGTCGGGCGTGGCCACGATCACGATCTCGGGTTTCTCCTTGGCCAGCAGCTCGCGATAGTCGCGATAGATCTTCGGGGTGTCGCCGCTGAGTTTTTTTACTTCCTCCTGTGTCGCTTTGATTTGATTTTCATCGACGTCGCACAAGGCCACCACTTTTCTTTCGCCGGCCTGGATGGCGCAGCGCAAAATGTTGCCACCCCACCATCCCGAGCCAATGAGTGCCGTGGTATATTTTTTATCCTTCCCCAACACTTTGATGAGTGGTGCCGCGGCAAACCCCACGGTGGCAGCGGCAGTTGTTTGAATAAATGTTCGGCGTTGCATAATTTTTTATGGTTGACGTTTACTGATCGTCGCTTCAAAAGATAACTTCGATGTAGCCCTGCGAGGGCATCTTCTCGTGGCCGTGCAATAACCCAACGCGCCACGCGGGCCCTTCTTTGACAAGGCGTATCGCTTCAGCATCATGCTCCGGCGACACGCCCTCGATGATCACAAAATCCCACATTGACCCATCGGCACCGACATTGAACACCACCTTCACCGTGCCGCTCTTGAAACCCGGCGGCTTGCGTGTATGAAGAAAAAGATATTTCCGGTATTCTGCCATACCGTTTACAGGAAAGGCATAGAGGCTCGTCTGGTCATAGACATAGCGCTTGCCCCGGCGATCTTCCGACATGCCGCGAATGATACGGTTGTCGCGATAGATCTCATGGAAATAGGGCTTGCCATCGGGATGAAAACCATACCAGTCGCCATCGCGACGACCATTTTGATACGGACCTTCTTCGGCCACCTGTCCCGTGGCGTACCAGCGGATGGCTTTGCCGTGGCCATTTTCAACTTGTGGGTTCCCCAACGAATCCCATACACTACGGGTGTAGCCCTGGCCGTTGTAGAACACTTCGCTTTCGAGCGTGCCGTTCCAGTGATATATCTCCCAGCGCCCGATGGACTCTTCCTTGTCATAGCGTCCTGCGGAAGAATAGGTTCCTCTTTCGGAATAGTAAAGAAAGATGCCATTCTTCATACCCCGCAGGTACTGCCCTTTCATTTGGATGGCGCCGTCGCGATAGTAGTCGCGCACAGCGCCCTGCCACCGGCCCGCCGAGTCTTGGGTGCCGATGCGATAAAAGCGTGCCGTGTTGGGGTCGTCTGTCTCGCGCCAAGCAGAATCAAAAAAGACTTTTTTCATCTCCATCGAGGGCGATGTGTCGGTGGTGTCAGGCTCTGGCTCCTCGCTGGGGGGCGCAGTGAAGTTGAGGCCATATTGTAACGGTGGCACGGTGCCGAATTTTGCTGCCACTACTTCGAGGCTGTCCATGTAGACATAGGATTCGCGTAGGATGAGGTTCAGACGATAGGCTGTTTCTTCTTCCCGGAAGCTCGCATACATTTTCAAGGCGGCGGTGTCGGCGGCAAGCGCTTGTGGAACGGAGGGAATATCTTTTAGCGATTGCCGGATGTCTTGCCAGCGTGTTAAGATCAGGCGAAGGCTGTCGCCCAGTTCGGCATCGGTGCGGAGATCGCGAAAGTAATGATGGGTTTTGTCTTCCGTCGCGCGAACGCGTTGATAGATGCGATAATACTGAAGTTGGCCCTTGGGAAGAAGCAGCAAGGTGAAGGGCAAGGCTATTGCGATCAGCGCCAGGTACCGGGTGTCGATGAGGACGCGCAGTTTAAAGTGCAGGACGGCCAACCCCAGTCCGGCCACAAAGCCACCAGCGTGGGCAGCGTGATCCAGGTTCATGAAAAACGAAACCGCTGTCATGATCACGAGGAAGATCACAAAATTGATGATCACCGACGTGAACTGCTGACGATCGTTGTAAGTTCCCAAGAGGTCCGCACCCAGGCGATAAGCATACAATCCGAACAAGGCTCCGGACGCGCCCACGCTGGGAACATAAACGTTGAAGGCGAGGCTCATCAATCCTCCCGCCAATCCGCAAATAAAATAGAGAACGACGAAGCGAAGCGAACCAACACCCCCTTCCAGGTCACGCCCTAACGTAAACAGGGCAAACATGTTGACCAGCAGATGAAGAATGTGGAGGTGGAGGAACATGGACGTGACCAGCCGCCATGGCTCGCCACCCAGGGTGAACGGATTGAAATTGGCGCCAGCTTTTAAAACCGTGATGATGTCGACGGCATCCAGTATGGGGCTCTGCTGGTGAATGGCCAGTATCGCGTAGGCCACTAGATTAATGGCCATCAGCACGTAAGTTGCAATCGGTTGGTTCTTCATGAGCAAGTGTGAAAGTAGCAAAAAAACGTTTTAAATCACGGAGTGTTTTGTGAAGACGTCAAGGGGTTCACCGCAAAGACGCAAAGGGCGCAAAGTTGCCGCAAAGAATTCTCTGCGTTGACTTTGCGCCCTTTGCGTCTTTGCGGTGAAAAGTTTTTTATCGGCCTACAAGCGCACTCAATTTAGCCTCAACCTCCGCGAAACGGAACTCCGCCAACGCACGCTCCATCGCACCCCGTATCTCGCTAAGACAAAGGTTGCCAATGCTCCCCTCATGCGTATGACGCACGTTCGTATCAGGATGATAAAGACCTTTCTCGATATCCATCCCTACCTTTTTATAAGCATCTCGGAAAGGCATGCCCGCGAGCACAAGCTTGTTCACTTCTTCCACACTGAAAAGGAACTTATATTTCTCGTCGTTCAGGATATGGTCCTGCACCTTGACATTGGAGAGCATAAGCTGCATCATCCGCAAACAATCCTTCAGGTTTTGGATGGCCGGGAAAAGCAGTTCTTTCAAAAGCTGCATGTCACGATGATAACCGGAAGGCAAATTGACGGTAGCCAGCGCAATGTCATTGGGCAACGCCTGCAATTGATTACACCGCGCACGGATCAGCTCAAACACATCCGGATTCTTTTTATGCGGCATGATGCTGGACCCCGTTGTCAACTCATCCGGGAAACCAATAAAGCCAAAGTTCTGATTCATGAATAAACAAGCATCCATCGAAAGCTTGCTCAACGTGGCCGCAATGTTTGCCAATGCGCTGGCCACAATGCGTTCGGTCTTGCCCCTTCCCATTTGGGCATAGACAACGTTGTAGTTCAGCGATTCAAACCCCAACAGGTTCGTGGTCATTGTCCGGTTCAAGGGAAACGAGGAGCCATAGCCCGCAGCGGAGCCCAGTGGATTTTTATTGGCCACGCGATAGGCTGACTGCAGCGTGATCACATCGTCTACCAAACTTTCCGCGTAAGCGCCAAACCACAAGCCAAAAGACGAGGGCATGGCCAATTGCAGGTGGGTATAGCCCGGCAGCAGGTGGTCTTTGTATTTTTCACTTTGTTGAAGCAGCAATTCAAAAAGCGGCTGCACTTCCCCGATGACATTTTCAATTTCTGCACGAAGGAACAGCTTGATATCCACCAGCACCTGGTCGTTGCGCGAGCGGCCGCTGTGGATCTTCTTGCCCATTTCGCCACAACGCTTTGTTAGCTCCAACTCCACTTGCGAGTGTACATCTTCCACCCCAGCTTCCACCTTGAAGTCACCGGCAGCGATGCTGGCGTAGATATTCTTCAGTTCTGCCGAAAGCACTTTCAATTCTTCGGCGGTCAGCAAGCCGATAGACTCCAGCATGGTGATGTGGGCCAGCGAACCCAGCACGTCAAAAGGCGCGAGGAACAAGTCCATTTCCTGGTCTTTTCCTACGGTGAATTTTTCGACCTCTTTCAACGAGGCCTTATCTTTTTGCCAGAGTTTCATGCAGTTAGGGGTTTGCTGGTGGGGGTCAACGATGCGATCACTTCCGCCGTGGTGGCGATGGAAGCATACTCATCTTTCAAATTAGACAAGGATACCTGGTGGATCAACGTGGAGGAATATTTCGTGCCATCCACCCCAATCTTATCAAAGCTCGCCGTGGCGTCCGACACCACTGTGGTATCAAAGCCTAACTCGCCGGCCATACGCGCAGTGGCCTCCACGGAATTGTTGGTAACAAAACCGGTGATGATCAACTTTGAAATATGTTGCGTCTTGAGAAAGTTTTCAAGGTCCGTTCTGATAAAGGCGTTGGCCGTGGATTTATGTATCGATTTCTCGCCGGGTAAAACCGTCACAAAATCCTTTAACAGATTTCCTCTCTGTCCTGGACGAAAAGGCGATGAAGAAGAAATTGAATCATGTTGAACGATGACGATAGGCAAATTCAAAGCGCGGCAATGCTTTAACAACCGTGCAATATTCTCTTCCGCGGAGGGATTGTTCCGGTTGCCGCCCCAATGTCCGGCCTCGTCAATCCCGTATTGAACATCGATCACGATCAAAGCCGTTTTCTCGGTGGCGGTCATGATACGATAACGTTGTCCAACAGTTTGATGTAGGTGGTGATGCCTTGTTCGATCTCATGCGCAAAGATGAATTCATCTGCCGAATGAGAACGCGCCGAATCCCCGGGGCCCATCTTCACCGAAGGTACGGGAATGAGCGCCTGATCGGACGTTGTCGGGGAACCATACAATTCAAGCCCCAATTTCTTGGCGGACTGCACCAAAGGGTGGTCCAGGGCAATGCCCGAAGAGCGCATGCGCAATGAGCGGGGTGTTACCTCACAGGTAACATGTTGTTTGATGATCTCCAGGGCCTCTTCCAGGGTGTAGGCGTCTGTGACCCGCACGTCTACCGTGAAACGGCATTCGGCCGGCACCACGTTGTGCTGGCTGCCGGAGTTGATGATGGTGACCGTCATCTTCATTTGTCCCAGCGTTTCCGAAACTTTGGGATAGCGGAAGGTTCTGAACCATTCAATGTCGGGTAAGGCCACATAGATGGAGTTGATTCCTTCTTCGCGTGCAGCATGGCCGGGCTTGCCTTTGGCCAGGCAATCCAGTACCATCAATCCCTTTTCGGCCGTGGCCATATTGCAAAGGGTGGGCTCGCCCACAATGGCAAAATCGATGGGCGTCAATGACGACCAGATACTTTCCACGCCACCGGTGCCGGAGATCTCTTCTTCGGCGGTGGCCGCGATCACGAGGTTGTATTTCAGGTCGTCGCGATGATAATAGTGCAGGAAGGTGGCCATGAGCGACACCAGCGGACCGCCGGCATCGTTGCTGCCCAAACCATATAACTTGCCGTCGATGATCTCGGGTTTGAATGGATCGCGCGTGTAGCCGGAGTTGGGCCGGACCGTGTCATGGTGGGAGTTCAACAGCACCGTGGGCTTGGCAGGATTGAAATGCTTGTTGCGCGCCCACACGTTGTTGGCCCGGCGATAGGTGTGCACGCCGTGCTTCTCAAAAAACTCTTCAATGATGGAAGCAACCTCCTCTTCCTCCTTGCTAAACGAAGGCGTAGCAATGAGCTTCATCAAGAGTGCCGTGGCTTCTGTGTGTAATGATTCCATAGTTATTTTGCTACCGGATGCCGAGGGCAAGCCCGTAGCTTTTTACAAAGTTATCAAAGTACCTTCCGTTTCCGGGCCGGTGTTCTTCACCAGGTCGATGGCTTCGCCGATCAGCACCTCTTTCACGCCTGCGTTCAGTGCAGCGTAAGCATTCTCCAGTTTGGGCAATATGCCATCGGCAAAAACGCCTTCTGGCAAGAGCTGGTCGTAGAGCTCGCGGGGCAAATGCCGGATCACTGACTCTGCTTTATTCACATCACGCAACACGCCTTTCTTCTCAAAGCAAAAAATCAATCGCACGTCATACAATTTTCCCAAGGCCACCGCCAGCACCGATGCAATGGTGTCGGCATTGGTGTTCAGTATTTTTCCGTCTGCGTGTGTGAGCGGGGCAAACACGGGAACAACGTTTTGCTGCAAGAGTGTGGACAACAATTTCGTGTTCACGTTTTCCGGCTTGATGTCGCCCACGAAACCGTAGTCAATATCTTTTACGGGTCGTTTGGTGGCCTGGATCAAGTTGCCGTCGGCGCCGGTCACGCCCCAGGCGTTGCATCCCAGGCGCTGCAGTTGGGCCACCAGTTGTTTGTTCACCAATCCGCCATACACCATCGTGACCAGGTCCAGCGTGGGCGCATCGGTGATGCGGCGGCCGTTGTGATAGTTGGCCGCAATGCCCAGTTGCTCGCCCAGCTTCGTGGCAATCTTTCCACCGCCGTGGATCAATATCGTATGGCCTTTGATGGTGGCAAAGTCTTTCAAAAAGGCGTCGAGCGCCCCTGCATTGTCCAGCACATTGCCGCCGATCTTGATGATGAATAGTTTCTCCATGCGTTGTATCGACCCGCTAATCTAGTGTTTCTATTTCAAAATCTCCGACAGCACCGCTTGTGCAGCCCACACGCGGTTTGAGGCCTGTTGCGTCACCACACTGTTGGGACCATCCAGGATCTCGTCGCTCAGCTCCACATTTCTGCGCACGGGCAGGCAGTGCATCACCTTCGCGTTGTTGGTGAGGGCCAGCTTTTGGTTGGTCAGCATCCACTGGGGATCATTGCAATAAATGCGGCCGTAGTCGGTGTAGGTGCTCCAGTTTTTTACGTAAACAAAATCGGCCTGCGCGAGGGCCTCCGATTGATTGGTGGTGATGGTGGCGCCTTTTGTAAAGCGTTCGTCCAATTCGTAGTCTTCCGGATGGGTGATCACAAAATCCGCTTCACCCCAAGCGTTGATCCACTGCGAGAAGCTGTTGGCCACACATTGCGGCAAAGCCTTCACGTGCGGCGCCCAACTCAGTACAATCTTCGGACGGCGCTTCGCAGTGTCGAAGTTCTCCATAATGGTGATCACATCCGTCAGGCTTTGCAACGGATGGAGCGTGGCGCTTTCCAGACTTATTACGGGTATGCCGGCGTATTTTATAAATTGATTGATGTAGAGCTCGCTGTAGTCGTCGACCTTATTTTGTAACGACGGAAACGTGCGAATGCCCAGCACATCGAAATAATTTCCCAGGATCGGCGCGGCATCTTTCACGTGCTCCACGGTGTTGCCGCTCATGATGGCTTCGTCTTCAAACTCCAGTGCCCAACCGTCCTGCCCCACGTTGAACACGATCGCTTCCATGCCGAGATTTTGTGCCGCCAGTTGCGTGCTGAGGCGTGTGCGCATACTGGGATTCAAAAACAACAACCCCATGCGCTTGCCTGCACCCAGCGACTTGGCTTTGAAGGGGTTGGCTTTGCATTCCAGGGCTTTCTTTACGAGCCCCGGGATGTCGGGGACATCGGCGGCGGAAATAAAGTTTTTCATGACAGCGCTGCGTTGAGGGCGGTGAGGAAAATATCGATTTCATTTTTGGTCAGCGCCAACGAAGGCAACAACCGGATGGTGTTGGGCTTCGCTTCGCCGGTGAAAACCTTGTGTTTCGTGAGCAGATCGTTGCGCACGGATTTCTTCTCTTCGGGAAGATCGAACCCGATCATGAGCCCTCTTCCGCGAACATTTTGGAGAAGCGGGAATTTCTTCAGCTCCTGCATACAATAGTCGCCCTGTTTCGAAGCGTTCTCCAGTAATTTTTCATTCTCCATCACTTCCAGCACAGCAAGCGATGCCGCAGCGGCGAGGTAGTTGCCACCAAACGTGGTGCCCAGCATACCACTCCACGGTTTAATATCGCCCTGGATCAACACTCCCCCAACGGGAAAACCGTTGCCCATGCCTTTTGCCATGGTGATGAGGTGCGGCTTGATGCCGGCAAACTGGTGCGCAAAGAATTTACCCGTGCGACCATAGCCGGACTGGATTTCATCCAAGATCAACATCGAACCATTGGCACGACACTTCTTATCTAAAAATTGAAGAAACGAATCATGGGGTAGCTGTATACCGCCAACGCCTTGGATGCCTTCGATGATCACCGCCGCCACTTCGTTGTTCAGTGCTTTTTCAAAGGCCGCTTCATCGTTGAAAGGAACAAAAACGATATCGTGCCCTGCGTTGAACGGCGCCACGATCTTTGGATTGTCCGTCGCTGCCACAGCGCCCGAAGTGCGGCCGTGAAAAGCTTTCGTGAACGCGATGACTTTCTTACGACCCGTCACAAACGACGCCAGCTTCAGTGCGTTCTCGTTGGCTTCCGCGCCCGAATTGCAAAGAAAAAGCTGGTAGTCGGGATACCCCGAAAGCTCGCCCAACTTCTCGGCCAGTTTCACCTGCAGCGGGTTCTGCACGCTGTTGGAATAAAACGCGATCTTGCTCAATTGATCCGATAGCGTTTTTACGTAGTGAGGATGCGAATGGCCGATGGAAATAACGGCATGGCCACCGTACAGATCGAGGTACTTCTCACCTTTGTCATCCCAAAGCCACGAGCCCTGGGCCTTGACAGGTGTTATGTTGAATAAGGGATATACGTCAAATAATTTCATGGTTTCAAGATTTTATCGGAAGACACTGCCGGCAGCGTCTTCACGTTGGCTTATGACTTTTTTTATTCAGGAAGACAAGACTAGAAAACGATGCTCTTCAGCTTCAGTCCCGCGGTTTCTTCCAGTCCGCACATCAGGTTCATGTTTTGAACCGCCTGGCCCGAAGCGCCCTTCAACAAGTTGTCGATGGCTGTGTGCACCACCAGCTTGTCGCCTTCTTTTTCCAGCGACAGTAAACACTTGTTGGTGTTCACCACTTGTTTCAGATCAATGGTCTCATCGGCCACGATCGTGAAGGGATGCGGTGCGTAGAAGTCGCGATACAAAGCCCTGAGTTGTTCCAGCGGTTGGTCCACCGCAATGATGGAACTCACAAATATGCCGCGGGTGAAATCGCCTCGCCAGGGAACAAAGTTTATCGGCGCTTCAAAACCCGGCTGCAATTGTTGAACCGACCGGCCGATCTCTCTCAGATGTTGATGGGTAAGCGTTTTGTATGCAGAGATGTTGTTGGCACGCCAGGTGAAATGCGTAGTGTCCTGCAATTTTTGTCCTGCACCCGTCGAGCCGGTGATGCCCGTGGCATATACTTCCTTCAGCAAGCCCGCTTTCGCCAAAGGCAAAAGACCCACCTGTATGGCCGTCGCAAAACAACCGGGGTTGGCAATGTTGTCAGCTTTTTGAATGGCGCTTTTATTCAATTCCGGAAGGCCATAAACAAAGGATCGTGTACCGCTGGTTTCTCCCAAACGGAAGTCCTGGCTGAGGTCGATCACTTTGGCTTTCGCTTCCAATGGATTCTCCTGGAGAAATTTCTTGCTCTCACCGTGTCCGAGACACAGGAAGATAACATCCGCACCCGGAACGATATTGTCCGAGAACGTCAGGTCTGTATCGCCCAATAGATCGGGATGCACTTCATGCAAGGGATTGCCGGCATTGCTGCGGCTGTGCACGAAGGTCAGGGTCACGTCGGGGTGGTTGAGCAGGAGCCGAATGGTCTCGCCCCCGGTATAGCCGGCACCCCCTACTATTCCGACTTTCAGTTTACTGGCCATCCACGTCTTCTTTTACCTGGTGGAAGATGGCAGCCTGGTTGCCAAAGATCTTGGTGAACCCTTTCACATCGTCGCCCGTCCAGCCCAGGTTCATTTCACCGTACTTGCCAAACTTGGACGACATGAGGTCGTAGGCCGACTCGATGCCCAACACCTGGAAGCGGTAGGGATAGAGTTGGATGTGCACGTCACCGGTCACATGCTCTTGCGAGCTGGTGAGGAACGCTTCGATGTCGCGCATGATGGGATCGAGGTACTGGCCTTCGTGCAGCCAGTTGCCATAGAATTGGGCCAGCTGATCTTTCCAGCTCAGCTGCCATTTGGTGAGCACATGTTTCTCCAGCGCATGATGGCCTTTCAACACCAGCATGGGTGCCGCTGCTTCAAATCCCACACGGCCTTTGATACCGATGATGGTATCGCCCACGTGAATGTCTCTTCCCACGCCGAACGGACCGGCGATCTGTTGGAGGTGTTGGATGGCTTCCGAAGGATGGCTAAAAGCCTTATCGTTAACTTTTGTAAGTTCGCCTTTCACGAAAGTGAGCTTCACTGTTTCCGGAGCGGTCTTGGTTACTTGTGTGGGCCACGCTTCCTCAGGCAACATGCCCAGCGATTTCAGTGTTTCTTTTCCGCCGACCGATGTTCCCCACAATCCCTTATTGATGGAGTACATGGCCTTATCAAAATTCATGCTCACGCCCTTCGATTTCAGGAAAGCGATCTCTTCCTCGCGCGACAATTTCAATTCGCGGATCGGTGTAATGATCTCGATGCCGGGCACGAGAATGTTCAGGATCATGTCAAAACGCACCTGGTCGTTGCCTGCACCGGTGCTGCCGTGGGCTACGGCGTCGGCTTTCAATTCTTTGGCATAGATGGCCACAGCCAACGCCTGCGACATGCGTTCGGCGCTAACGCTCAACGGGTAGGTATTGTTCTTTAAGGCATTGCCATAGATGAGGTAGCGGATCACCTTATCGTAGTAGTTCTTTGTTTCGTCTACGGTCTTATGTGATGCCACACCCAAATTTTTGGCGCGGGTCTCGATCTCTTGTACCTCTTTTGCATCAAAGCCGCCGGTGTTGACGGTGATGGTATGAACTTCATAACCTTTTTCTTCGCCCAGATACTTTACGCAGTAGGAAGTGTCTAGTCCTCCGCTGAATGCTAATACGACTTTCTTTTTCATGTTTATTGTTTATGCTTCAACCTTTCCCGGTGCGGACCGGCGATCGAACGCTATTACCAAAAAAATATGCTTAACAGGGATCTCTTTTTATCCGGCGTGTCGCCGTTGTCGTCGTCCTTGCGTTTTCCTTTCAGCAGAACGAACTGTTTGAAGCGTACCCACCGGTCGAACAAGGTGAGGTTGCCCTTGAAGTGGCGATGGCGGTGGTGCACCAATTCGCCTTCAGACGTTACGGTGGTGGAGACTGCTTTCTTTTCTTCCTCTTCTTTGGCGGCGCGGGCGGCTTCGGCAGCTTTCACTTTTTCCTCGGCTTCGGCGGGATCGAACAGCATGGCGGTGCACATGCAGTTTTTTCTGCCCTTGCTCATCAGGATCTCGTAGTTCACGCAGCTTTTGCACCCCTTCCAGAACTCCTCATCCGAGGTCAGCTCCGAATAGGTAACGGGCTCGTAGCCGAGATCGGAGTTGATCTTCATCACGGCCAGGCCGGTAGTGAGTCCGAAAATTTTGGAAGTGGGATACATCTCCCGCGAAAGCTTGAAGATGCGTTTCTTGATGTCGGTGGCTACACCGGTCTTGCGGAAAGCCGGGGCCACGATGAGCCCGGAGTTGGCCACGTACTTGCCGTGCTCCCAGGCTTCGATGTAGCAAAAGCCCACCCAGGTGCCGTCGGTGGTCACGGCGATCACGGCCTTGCCTTCGTCCATCTTCTTTTCGATGTAGGCCGGCGAACGCTTGGCGATACCGGTGCCACGCGCTTTGGCTGATTCCTCCATCTCGGTGGTGATGGTCTCAGCGTAATGTTTGTCGCCGGCTGTTGCCAGTCGGACGATGAGATTATGTTTTTCCAATGTATTTTAAAATTATAACCTTGATGAAACATCCGTGCCAAAAGCACAAAAGGCGCAATGTCCTGGACACCACGCTTTTTTAACAAAAAAGATTTGTAATGGAGGTATCAGATACGCACAAAGCGTGTCGGTCGAGGTCGCCTGGTCACCGTGCAGGCAATAGTCAAGAACTGAGCCGTTCTCTGGGAATGGTACGCAGCGATAGCTGCTGATAGGATGGTGAACAATGTTTTCAATTTCTTCCTTAGCGTTTAATAGTTGAACGTCAGATAAAAATCATTCAGTTTAATTTTAGTTGTCATTCAAGAATGCAAAATTAAACGATAAAGTTTGGTAAAAGATAACCTTTAGATTAAAAGACTGTAATTTTTTTCGTTTGCTAACGAAAGTTAGTATTGATTTTTACTTCCTAACCGTTGCGGTTCTTTCTTCCAAAAAGGTTACCTTTGCGCATCGTTTACGATTAGCTGTTATGGTAAGAAAGAAAATTGTGATCACCAGCATTTTTGCAGGGCTTATTGTTTGCCTGGCCGCGATCTTCCGGCCGGTGCCGGCCGCCTCACCTGAAAACACCCTCAAGAGCCACGGGACGGTGGAGACTGTGTTTGAGACGGGCGAAAACGACCTCGTTTTCAAGCTCAAAGGCGACGACCGCATTTATTATCTCAACCAGGGCCTCGAAAACGGCCTCACCCTCGCTGAATTACAGGAGGACCTTTCCGGACAAGCCATCGAGATCTACTACGTGAAATACTGGACCCCCATCGATCCCCTCAGCAAACTGAAACACATTGCCAAACTGGACGTGAACCGGACCACCCTGTACTCCGAGATCGAATAAGCAATGTTTTTGTCGTGATGACCAGGCCCCCTTGGCATCCAACCGTTGAAAGGATAAGCACGCTCACTCCCCCAAAAACTACCGAAGCAACACCACTTTGCCCTGCTGGGTAACCATTTTCCCCTCGACGGAAAGCATCATTTTGAAGATATAGACCCCGTTGGGAAGAGCCCGCCCATTGGCGCTGCCATCCCACCCAATCTCATTTTTGCCGCTGTGGAAGGTGGGGAAGTCCTCCGTCTCGAAAGCCGCTACCTGCTGGCCGTTCACGTTCATGATCTCAAGCGTGGCCTGGTCGGGCAGCAAGTCGCCGGTGATGAGCACCCCAAAGTAAACCTGGTGGCCAAACGGGTTGGGATAGGGCTGCGTCACGGTGAGGGTGTTTTCATTCTTCACCACAAAGGTGATCACATAGGGCTCGACGCCGCTCTTGTTCCCCCGCGCATCTGCGCCCTCCACCTGCAAAGTGTAGGTGCCATCCGCCAATTGCTTCGGATTGAATTCCACCCGGAACGGCGTAGAAGCCGTGGCCGGATACCATTTCGCGGTTTCACTGCCCAATGATATGGGCGTGGCCGGGCAGGATTCCTGGTCGCAGGGATAGGTAAGGAAAATGCGCACGCCCGCCGTGTCCGTCTTCAACACCAGCGGGTCCTCATCCCAAACCTCCACCACGATGGCGGGATGGGGCGAAACAAAATCACCGTTCTCCAGGTGCCGGCCGTCCACCATCACGTCAAGCACCGGGTTAAGCCGGTCAACGTGCACGTCCAGGTGGGCCGCCAATTGCAGGATGTTGTTGTCATAATACTGTTCGGGCACCACGCGCGGGTTGACATAGACATCGATGTCGTTCAGTCCTCCTTTTTGGGCGGTGTTTACCCGCACCGAAAAAGTGGTGGTGTCGCCGGGCGCCGGAGCTTTGATTTTGATGTGCTCATTCTGCGACGTCCGCGAGGTTTGGTTGAAGATGTCGTAGGCTACCGTCAGGGAATCTTTGAACGTCTTGTTGCTGATGTTCACGAAGCCGTAGTCCCCCTGCCAGGGATCTCCTTCGTTCAGCTTTTCCTGTTCCGCTTTGCCGTGGTATACCAGTATGCCTTCCGGAACGGGCGTATAGGCCACAACCCAGTTCTTCAATTGGGCGGCGGTGAGCTGGGTGTCGTCGCCGGTCTTATAAATGATTTTGAGATAAGGGTAGTCATCCGCCGAGATCGCAGTGAGGTTCTGATCGCCGGTAACATCGGCCATCACCGTTTGCTCGGCGCCGTTCAGCTTCACGCCCACGATGTCGAAACTCACCACATCGGTTGCCTCCACTTCACGGGTGCGGGTACTAAGCGAGGCCCAGGCTGCTGCAGGGCCGATCAGACCCGAGCTCATGGTGCCCGACGAGTAGCCACCGGTGATGGTTTGATTGACGTTCAGCACATCGGTCGTTGGAGACGGCTGCGTGCTGCGGAAAATTTTTGCCGTGCCTGGGGCGCTTCCCTTGCGGCCGAAAATAATGATCGGTTCTCCCACCACGAGCTGATCCCACAACCCCGCGTCTATACCCAACTCTGCCAGTTTTGTTTTGGCTGCGCTGGGCCAGTATATGATCCCGGGATAGCCATAGCTGAACAAGAGCACCGAATCGCCGGCGTGGACGTTGTCTACATATCGAATGATGTCATCGTTGTTGCCCGTCACCATCTGTGAAGCCTGGAAGCTGTTGATCACCCAAGGCTCACGACCACAGGCCCGGCCGTTGCGATCATACCATTTAAAGGGAACGCCGATATACGGCGTGGTCGACTTACGGTCGAAAGCAATCAAGTTAATGGTGTTCCCACCACAGGAAAAACCCTGGCGGGTTAGATTATACTCCGCGCCTGAAATTTTCACGCTCAGCGTGGCCCAATTCGGACTGGAACTACCATAAACCGTCAACGAAACGGGCGTAACGGTTTCGAGGTATTCAAATTTGCCTGGAGGAATGCCTTTCGACAAACCAACGGTCTCATTATATAAGTATTGTGGAAAATCTACTTGAGCCCATCCTTCGGGACCGTCTTTAATATACGTGAATGAACTCGACGTCCACTCCTCGCTTTCTCCGGGCTTGGGATCGGCCAGTTTGGTGCGCCAATAGTATACCAGGGTATCGGCGTCAAGCATCGCTATTTCCTGACGGGCAAGGACCTGACCCTTTAGCTTGAACTGTTTTTTATACTCACTGTCGAAGGTATATGCCGTGTCGATCTCCAACAAGAAATCGCGCTCGGCCGACAACAGGTCGGTAGACTGAAACGATACACTGACCTGCCCGGTGTTGACAATGGCATAGGCCGAAGGGTATAAGTTCTTCGTACCGTTGGAGGGTATGAACAGCGTTTTGCCCGCGACATTGTTTTCTTCATTCAATTCGGGCAAGATGTGATCGGGATCGAGGGTCACGCGGAAGGTATTATTTCCAAATCCTTCTTCTCTGCCTTTGCGGATAACAAACGTAAGCGTGTCGCTGTATTTCGTAGCAGGGATCAGCGAGTCATAAGTGATGGTGGAGTTGTCATTCAACGTGCGCAGGACCTCAACACGTATGGTGTTCTCCTTGGCCTGGCCAAAATTGCGAACGATCATCTTTATCGCAAATGAATCCGATAGCGAAGTGACGGGTTGGCCATCAAAAGATTCAAAGGAAAGATTGTTGTCGTTGATCTCCAGGTCGGCTTTGCGTGGGCCAAACAGTTTTACCGCGGGATCGCCCAGTAAGATCATCTGCTGGATCTGGCTGATGTTGGCCGGGGAAATAAAGGCGTCGGCCATATAGCGCTTGGCGGTCTCCCGTTGGATGTCGCCGATGCCTTGCCGGATAAAGGTGGAGTCGCCATACCCCACCTGGTAAAGCGTCTCAGAATATTTTTTCAACAGCTCGACAAAGCCAAAGGAACTGTGACCAATGAAACCGGTGGCGCCCTTGTCGCGGGCCAACACCCAATCTTCGCCAAACAAGGTGTAGTTCACAAAGAATGAACCGGCATTGCAGCCATTCATGAGCAGGATCGGATATTTTCCTTTGTTTTTATATCCCAGCACCGGGTCCGTTACATACCCTACATCAAAATCCAGTGTGCTCACCGACGAGTGGCCGAAGAACGTGACCAGGCTCAAGCCGGCATTCACCTGCTCGGCAATGTTCACGTGCTGGATCTCTTTGGAGTACTTCGCCAACGCAGCCACTTTGGCTCCGTAGTGATACCCCTCGGCGATGGTTTGAAATTCTCTCAGGTACGACTGGAACAACTGCGGCTCGCCCTCTTCTATGCCACCACTGAGGTGAAGAATATTCTTGCGCCAGAGGTCGTCGAAAGGAGCGGCTTCCATTTCTTTTACTTTGTCCAGGTACGCCGCAACGTCGTCGGCCTTCAGGGCGGGTAAACGTCCCGTGGCGACGGCCGGATCAAAAGTCGTCCCTCCCAGTCCCGCCGTATAGGCCGCATCGGAAGCCGGAACACCCGATGAAGGGATGAGATCCCGGAATTGCCCCAGACCATTGGGGTTGCGGAAGTACCGGTAGTATACATCAAGCCCCTTCCCCACCAACAATAAATACTTCGGCATCTTCACGCCGGCCAGGTATTTCATGAAATTGAAGATGGCCGTGGGAGAAGGCTCGCCGTAATTAAACTGATCATACACCTGCTGCACATTGACCAACAGCGTGTCATAGTTCCCACCTTCCGGGGAGGCCCGGTATGCGGCAAACGCCTTGACCGGATCGCTGTACCCGGCAGCCGCCTGCCGAAGCAGCGCGTGACTGATCATAATATAGTCGTGCTGTGCCGGGTTGATCTGACGGAAACTAACTGGTTTGATAGCCGGCGTAAGGACACTGGCCGTAGCGTATATTTTCCTTTCCGTATCCGTTGCAGGCACCACGGCATTGAGCGTCGTGGAAAACGCGGTGCCGATGCTGGTGATGGTGTTGGGATCGGTTATATCGAACAATCTGAGCCCGGCAGCATGCTCGATCTGTACATAGGACTTCCCCGTGGGATCTGCCGGCAAGATAAAGGTCTTCTCACTGGCCGAAGCTGCATCTGTTTTTTGAGGATATTTTAACTTGACATAAACCGTGCTAAATCGATCGGGTGCGCCGCCAATCCCAATGGCCTTTAGCGTCACCGTTACGATCCCCGAGGCGGGGATAAAAGACCAGTCCATCGCCTGGCTTAGGGTGTAGGTGTCAAAACCGGTGAATTGAAAGGAGGTGAGGAATTGATTGTTGATGTAGACCTCGCCCGAATGCTGCATGGGTCCCCTACCTACCACCTCAATTTCCGCCACGGGCGCGCCACCGGCTGGGAAGGTCTGCACGACATTGTTGAGGGTATACGTGATCGACTGGTTTTCATAGACCGGTTCGCCCATCCACCCCTCTCCCACATCGTAGAAAGAGTTCTGAATGTCGCCAAACTCTGTACCGATCGAATAGCTGGTGGTGAGCACCATCAGTTTCTCGTCGTAGTGAAAAGCCGTGGTGGGCAAGGCGCCGGGAGCCTCGGAAAAGTTGTCCATCCGCTTTCCTGACGCGCCGCCTACCGTGAGAAAATAGCAGGTGGTGTCGCTATAAAGATTATAGTATTTATTGACCTGGGCTGTGATCGGTTTGTAAAGCCCGGCGTCTTGGGTACCGTCATTTCGCTGGCCGTAGAATTCTATAAAATCCGCTGCGTCGAACTGGGCGTCTCCCTGCCCCTCCACGTAAATGGATTGTTCCACACCACGGTGAAAAATTTTGATCCGGGAGGGGTCGACGGCTCCTACGGGAAATCCTGCTGCTTGGAGGTCGGAATACGTAAGTCTGTAAATGCCTTCTTTGGCGACGGGAATTTTGAAATAGGGCTGGCTAAAATCAATCCATTCGTTGCCTACCTGGGAATAGGCCGAAAAAGCCACAAAAAGCCAGAAAAAAACAGCCAGGTACAATGATCTCATCAACAAACGAACAGCCCTCATGGTGAATACCAAACGAAATGCGAAAGTAATCAAAAAGCAGGAGACGCTTGGGTTCTATCCAACGTCGATGTGATTTCACTCCCGCATGGCAATTGCTATATCTCCGCCATGGCAACCATGGTGATGGAAAACAAATCGCGAAAATCCCTGCTGGATACACGCCTGCACGCTTGCCGCCAGGATTTGACAAAAATTTTGGAGCTGGATTCCCTTCAAATCGTGCAATTTTTGAACACATCATTGTCCAAATATGAACACAATCGGGCTTTCTGGAAGGCGAATGGTTCATGGATCAAAAACGAAAACCTGTTTTTTACTATAAAAAAGGCACTTTTTACAAAAAAATAAACTTTTCAAAAGGTACTTGGTCATACATAGTACTTTTGCGTATAAAGAATTAGAAGAACTAAATAAGGGCGGTATGAATCTCGAAAACACGCAAGTACAAATGAGGAAGGGAATATTGGAATACTGCATCCTCCACATAATTTCGCGGGGCGAAGTTTACGCTTCAGATATGTTGGATGAATTGACGTCAGCAAAAATCATCGTCGTGGAGGGCACGCTGTATCCCCTTCTTACCCGGCTCAAGAACGCCGGGCTGCTGGAGTATAAATGGGTAGAATCTAAATCAGGGCCTCCCCGCAAGTACTATAAGCTCACCGACAAGGGAAGCAAATTCCTGGGAAGCCTTACGGCAACCTGGGATGACCTTGTCCACTCTACCCAAATGATCACCTCCAGACCCATAGCTTAATCCCCTAACGAGACTTACAGAGTTTATGAAAAAAAATATAAGCATCAACATCAGCGGTATAATCTTTCATATTGAAGAGGATGGTTATGATACGCTCCGGAAATACCTGGACTCTATTAACAAGTATTTCGCCACCTTCGAGGATAGCAGCGAGATCCTGGCCGACATCGAGAGCCGTGTAGCGGAGATCTTCCTGTCCAAGCTCAACGAGGGCAAGCAGGTGATCACGGCCGAGGATGTGAGCGCGCTGGTGGCTACCATGGGTAGTGTTAGCGATTTCAAGGCCGCCGAGGAAACAGACGGCGCCCCCGAACCAACGACCCGTCAAACGACCCAGAATTCCCAGAAGGCCGAAACGGAAACCAACACGTCATCCGCCGCCGGTGGCAGCACGGGCACGGGGGGTGGAAAAGCTTTCCGGCCGGCCCAGCAATTACTGCGCGACCAAAAGCGAAAAATACTGGGCGGTGTCTGCTCGGGCATCGGGAACTACTTCAGTGTGGATCCCGTGTGGATCAGGCTTTTCTTCGGCTTGCTGGCCTTTGCCTATGGCATCACCATATTGGTATACATCGTGATGTGGATCGTGGTCCCCGGGTCGTATGACCTGGAAGAGACCGACATGGGCAAAAAGATGTTTCGCGACCCCGAGCGCAAAGTGATCGGCGGTGTGTCGGGCGGTGTGGCCGCATTTTTTGGAATGGACATCGTGGCGGTACGGCTGTTGTTTGTGCTGTTCAGCATCTTCTTCGGCGTGGGTTTCCTGATCTACATCATCATGTGGATTGCACTGCCCGAGGCAAAGAGTCTTACGGACCGCATGGAGATGCAAGGCGAGCCGGTAACGCTGTCGAACATCGAGTCTAACATTAAAAAAAATCTCGGTGATACGGGTACCGGCAAGGAAGAAACCCTGGCCACGAAGATCCTGTTGTTTCCCTTTCGATTGATCGGCTTGCTGCTGAGCGTCCTGGGTAAGATCCTGGTGCCGCTGGTAGAAGTTTTGAGAGTCGCCATCGGTATCGTGGTGATCCTGATCGGCCTTAGCCTGATGCTGACGGCCATCATTAGTGGCGGTGTCCTTATCGGGATGTTCTCAGCTTCTGCTTTTTCTTGGGTGAACCAGGCCGATATGAGCTTGCCCCTGCAGGCCTTCACCAACAGCTTCTCCGGATGGATCGTCTTTGCGGCTTTCCTGGCCCTGGTCATCCCTGCGTCGTTTGTCACCTTGCTGGGATCGTCCATCATTGCCAAGAAATATGTTTTCGGTCCCACAGTGGGTTGGACCATGTTTGTCTTGTTCTTTGTGAGCATTGCCATGTTGAGCGTGGGTATCCCCAAGATCGTTTATTCCTTCAAAGAAGAAGGCGAATACAAAGTGGAAGAAACGTATAAGATCAATGGCAAAACCGCCGTGTTCAGGATCAATGAAGTGGGCATGGACGACTACCACGCCGCTACCCTGACGTTGAAAGGCTATGAGGGCCCCGGTTTGAAGCTCGTACAAAACTTCAAGGCCCAGGGCACCACCAAGCAACAAGCCATCGAGAACGCTCACATGGCCCAGTATCATATCGACGTGCAGGATTCGGTGCTCACGTTCGACTCCAACATCCTGTTTGCCAAAGACGCGCTCTTCCGCGCACAGCGACTGGACATGACCTTATATATTCCCTATAACTTTCCGTTCATCATGGACGAACATTCCAGCCGCTTCATCAGCCAATATGTAGACGATGACAAACGGGAGGGCAACACCTGGACGATGACGGAAAAAGGAATGATTTGTACCACGTGCCCGAAATCGGAGGAAGAAAAGAATTCGATCGCCGACGAATTCGGCCTGCGCGATTTTGATGAGCTGGAAATCCGCGGTGTCTTCGATGTGCGCATCAAACCCGGCGACGAGTATGCCGTGGAGCTGATTGGCTCGGAATCGGAAAAAAGCAAGTACAAAATTTTCCGCTCCGGCGAAACGCTGGTGATCAACTATGAGAACAAAAAGAAATTCAAGTGGAACAGCGAAATGACCGACATCGACGAGATCCGGATCAACATCACCATGCCCCATCTTGAAAAAATTGAAGCGGAAGGCTATGGCAAAGTGCAGTTCGAAAACTTCACGATGGACAACCTGGACATCGATGTGCGCGGACCGGTGAAAGTGCGTGGTGAATTGGACGTCCGCAACCTGGTGATCAACCTGACGGGTAAATCGGAAGTCGAGCTTTCCGGCCGGGCAACCAACCTGGACGCCGATCTGCAGTTTGCCTCCAAGCTGCGGGCCTACAACCTGGAAGTACAAGATGCCATGGTAGACGCCAACGGCGCCTCCTCGGCCAAGGTGAACGTGAGTGGCAGCCTGGAAATGGACGAAGGGCTGGCCAGCGACATCGACTACCGGGGCAACCCTAACGTTATAAAGAAAGACTAATCCCCAAACCCTGTTGTTATGATCATTTTTATCCTTTTCCTGCTCGTGTACCTGGCTAGCCTGGTACTTTAGTAAACGCTATTTTTGTACCGGCGCCTTAACCGTTTCACATCGATCCGGGTTAAGGCGCTGAGGTATTTTACGGGGTTTGGCCCGGAAAACATTTTTTCCGGCGTCGCGCAACCCCTGCCGCGATCGCTGCATCTTAGATGCTGGAAACCCTTTAAATGCAATTCAAAATTTACCGGGCAAAAGAAGACGAACTGATCAAAGGATGCCTTCGGCGCGATCGCAACGCGCAGAAGCTGCTCTATGATACCTATTCGTCAAAAATGTATGGCCTTTGCTATCGTTACGTGAAAGACGTGATGGAAGCGGAGGACATCCTGGTGACGGCATTTATGAAGGTTTTTGACAAGATTGCGCAGTTCAAGAGCGAAGGCAGCTTTGAGGGATGGATCCGAAGGATCGTGGTGAACGAGGCGCTCACCTATCTGCGCCGCCACCGCTCGATGTACCTGGAAACCGAGCTGGAACAGGCCGACCGCGAACCGGACTACAACAGCCTGGGCGACCACCTGGAAGCCGAAGACCTCCTGAAAATGATCCAGGAGCTCCCCACCGGCTATCGCATCGTCTTCAACTTATACGCTATCGACGGCTACTCCCACAAAGAGATCGCCGAACAACTAGGCATCAGCGAAAATACGTCCAAGTCGCAGCTGAGCCGCGCACGGACCTATTTGCAAAAACTATTACAGGATAAAGATTGGGTGGAGAACAAAAAATTAAGCAGCGATGAATCAGCAACCTGACAAATTCTTCCGCGACAAGCTGGAGAACTACCAACAACCGGCCCCCGCGCGGGCCTGGGACAAGATCGAAGCAGAACTTGAAAAAAAAACACATAAAGGATTATGGTGGAAAATAGCGGCATCCCTCCTGTTGACCGCGATGGTGAGTTATACGCTTTGGATTGGGATGACCAAACCCGACGCCAATCAGACCGCCACCACCACTGAGCCGAAAAAGGAAAAGCCTACTCAGAAAGAGACCTCACCGACCACACCTACCGCCGAGTCGACAGCACCGGTGATCTCGCCCCCGGCGAAAAAAGATCCTGCGGCTGCGGGTGTCGCCCTGGAATCAAAAAGAAGTCATACGATCACTGGCACACCTAAAAAAGCGCTTCCGCGTCAAGCAGAAAAGAAAGAAGCACCGGAGTCTACAGATGTCTCTCCCAGCGAACCAGCGTATACCAGTAACGTTGTAAACAGTGTTGCTGCTATAGAGACCTCCGCGCCTCAGGCTTCTGCGCCGGTGGTTGCCGAAACCCATGTGCCGGTGAATGCAGCTCCAAAAAAGATCATGATCACCATCACGGCAGCGGAGTCGGAAAAATATTTGGATAAAGTTGCTTTGGCTGAAGCAACCTCTAATGAGAAGAAGCCATCTACGTTTCAGAAGCTGTTGAAGAAAGCAGACGACCTGAAGAACAACCAGGATCCGTTCGGCGATCTGCGACAGCGGAAAAATGAAATTCTCGCGCTGAATTTTAAGAATGAAAAACGTGGACAAAACAAATAAAAGAGCATGGACAAGAAAATACTACTAACGCTACTGCTAGGCGCCGCCGTCACCTTCGGAATGGCCCAGCAAAAGGGCGACACGGTGATCGTGGAGCTGGGCAAAACCAGCCGGGTCATCTTCACCGTAAAAGACCGCAAGGACCTGGATATCTTAAAGCACTACGACTTCCAGCAACTCTTCCAGGATATCCTGGTGAAAATTGAAAACAGCGACAGCACATCGCTCGCGAAAAAAGATTCCGCAAACACCAACGCCGTAGCCACCACCGAACCTGCATCAGAAAATTGGAGCAGCCACTCGAGCAGCAGCAACGACGATAATGATGATGACGACGACGATGACCACAACTGGAGGGTGCACGAACGCGGCTGGGGTCGCACGTGGCAATCTTTCAACTTCGACCTGGGCACCAACAACTATGTGCACAACGGCCGGTTCCCCGACAGCGACAACGCGCTGTATTCGGTTCGTCCCTGGGGATCGTGGTATGTGGCCCTCTCCTCGATACAACGCACGCGGCTAGGCAGGAAATTTTTCATGGAGTGGGGCATGGGTGTTAGCTGGTACAACTTCAAATTCCAGCAAGACAATGTGCTCATCCAGAAAGACGACATCGGTGTTCATTTTGTGGAAGACCCGCGCGAGTTGAACTTCACCAAAAGTAAACTCACGGCTTCCTACATCATGGCCTCGCTCGTGCCCATCATCGACTTTGGCGATCACAGCCGCAAGTCACGCATCTGGGAAGGCTACGACAACTCGTTCCGCATTGGCCTTGGCCCCTACGTTGGCTATCGCATCGGCAGCCACTCCAAGCAAGTATACCATGACGACGGCAAGCAAAAAGACAAGAATCACGACAGCTTTTACCTGAACAGCGTGCGCTACGGTGCCCGCCTCCAGATCGGCTACCGCGCCACCGACTTGTTCATCAATTACGACCTGAACGAACTCTTTACCGCTGGCAAAGGCCCTGCGCTGAACGCCTTCAGCTTTGGAGTTATATTTTAGAATAGTAGCCAGTAGTTTAGTAGCGAGCATTAATCTCTAACTACTGACTACTAAGTATTGGCTACTGGCTACTAAGGACTCAGAAGCATTGAAATCCCCGGGTGAAAAATCGCCCGGGGATTTTTTTTCTACTAACGATTGTTTGTGTTTTATGAAGGTGAAACAATCCCGAACATGATGGGTTAATATCATTTTGAGATTTCACGCTCATTAACAGATTAAATTTTTTAACTTTAAGTTATTTAATGAGTATGTCAGACGCCATCGCCAATCTTTCAAGAAAGGAACAAGTCATCCGGAAGGCCGCAGAACTCTTCAAAGACAAGGGATATGCAGCCGCCTCCATGCGTGACCTTGCCCAACTGCTGGGTATAGAGGCAGCAAGCCTTTATTCACACATTAAATCCAAAGAAGAAATTCTACGCAGCCTTTGCTTTGATATGGCCGCTGAATTCAGGAAATCACTGGAAGAGGTGGAGAAGCAAAATGTGCCCGCCAGCGAAAAGCTGCGCAACGGCATCATTGGCCACATCCAGGTGATGGCCAAAGACCTTACGGCCTCGGCCGTTTTCATGAACGAGCATCGCCACCTCAGCGAGCCGTATCTGCGCGATTTCTTATTGCTCCGCATCAACTATATCAACCGGTTCAAGACCATTTTCGAAGAAGGCGTCCGCACCGGCGAATTCAAGACTACGATCGACAAGAAGCTGGCCGTGATGACCCTGTTCTCGTCCCTCAACTGGATGCCCATGTGGTATGATCCAGACTCCTCCATCGACCCCACGGCCCTGGGCGACCAACTGGCCGACATGCTGGTGAATGGCTTGAAGGCAACTTCAACCGCCGGCTAACAATCGTTTGGTTCAAACGTTTTAATGTTGTAAAATCGCTGCTATTACCAGGGTCACGGATTTGACCGGGTAATGTCTACGAACGGTTTTTCTATGTTTAAACGTCAAAAAAACTATGTACGGTGGGGGAAACACTTTTGAGGGGATAGCGGCCGACAGCCTGGCCACGGAGGACCCCGAAAAGCTGGCCGCTTTCGAGGCCCGCATTGCACGGGGTGAGAAAATAGAGCCTGCCGACTGGATGCCGCAACTGTACCGCAAGCAGCTCATCCGCATGATCGAGCAGCATGCCCACAGCGAGATCATCGGAGCCCTGCCGGAAGGCACATGGATCACCCGCGCACCCGGGTTTAAGCGCAAGCTCGCGCTCATGGCCAAGGTGCAGGACGAAGTGGGCCACGCCCAACTGCTTTACAGCGCCGCCGAAACCCTGGGCAAAACCCGGGAGCAGATGATCCAGGATCTCATTTCGGGCAAATCCAAGTATTCCAACATCTTCAACTACCCGGCCTTCACCTGGGCCGACGCCTGCTTCATTTCCTGGCTTGTAGACGCCGGGGCCATTGTGAACCAACTGGCCAACGTTAAGGGCAGCTACGGCCCCTATTGCCGCGCCCTGGACCGGATTTGCGCCGAGGAATCATTCCACCTCAAATACGGCCACCACTGCGTGATCTATCTCGCAGCAGGCACCCCCAAGCAGCGTGAAATGTTCCAGGAAGCCATCAACCGCTGGTGGGCCCCGATGATGCATTTCTTTGGCCCGGCCGACAAAATTTCGGCCCACACCCAGGTGCTCATGAACTGGAAGGTGAAAATGGCCACCAACGACGACACACGAAACCAGTTCCTCGACATGTATGTGCCCAAAATCTGGGAATTGGGATTCACCATCCCGGACCCGGCGCTGCGAAAAAATGCCGAAACCGGCCGGTGGGAGTATACGGAGCCCGACTGGGAGGAATTCAAACGCGTGATCAATGGCGACGGACCTTGCAACAAAGAGCGATTGGAAGTGCGGAGAGTGGCCGAGACCCGTGGAAGATGGGTGCGGGACGCCTTGCGGTCGGCGACAATGAAATACGTAGAACCTTTAGCGTGATGCTTAATTGTTTCGCGAGAATGGGCCTGCCAGCAGCAACACCTCTTTCCAAACGGCAGTGAACGCTTCGTAAGGCGATTCGAAACAGCTCTTCAAATAGATGAGGCTGCTGCTGTCTTCGGGGAGTTCGTTGTTGATCCACTTCCAGATATCATCGGCCAACAGCAGCAATTCGTTGGAGTGATATTTTGGATAGTAGCGATAAAGCAAATCCAAAGCCCAAAGAAAGTCCAGGTATTTCATACGCGCATGGGTGGTGGCATGAAAGGTAACACCAATTGCAGGCGTAAAGTTTTAAAAATACACGAGCGGAAAACCCGGAGGGAGAATCCGGCATGAAAATTCAAAAAAATAATGTGACCGTAATATGAAATCCCTGGATCCACGCGTAGAACGATTACCCATCCCATCCCCTGCGGGAGCCCCGTTGCCCCTGGATCAATTCGGAACGTTCGAAGTTTTTGTGCAGCCCAAAGAAGGCAAACCGTTTCAGCACGAAGGGGCCGTTCATGCACCGAATCTGGAAATGGCGTTCGTGTTGGCCAAGGAAACGTTTACGCGGCGCTTCACGTGCGTTTCCCTCTATGTGGTGGAGACGGACAACGTCATTGTTTCGGCGGTGACGGAAGGAAATCAAAATGTGTATGACGTGCTACCGGATACGGAAAGCCGTACGGGAAAGGAAGAATCGTTTGAGATCTATCATCTGCTAAAGCGCGGCAAACAGCCGGTGCATGCAGGAACGGTGCAGGCGACGGATGCAGCCCACGCCATGCTGCGGGCGCGCGAGCGCTTCAACAGCGGCGCCGTCGTGTTCAATGTCTGGGCGGTGCGCACCGGTGACATCCGGTTTACTTCGCCGGATGAAAACGGATTTTGGCAGACCCTTCCGGAAAAAAAATTCCGCGACGCCGGCGACTACAAAGGCGGCGACAAACTGAAAGAATTTTTAGAGCGCTCAAAATAGATTTTGTATTCCCTGAAAGCCTATGAACACAACGGCATTGACCGAACTACTTTTTAAGATGGCAGACGATCAACTCATCCTGGGCCACCGGAATTCCGAATGGACAGGTTTTGGGCCGTTGCTGGAAGAAGACATCGCTTTTTCCTCGATGGCGCAAGATAAGGTGGGTCACAGCCAGGCCTTGTATGAACTGTTGCACACGCTGGGGCAACCTTCGCCGGATGAAGTCGCTTTCATGCGGCCGGCCGGCCAGTTTCACAATTGCATTCTGGTGGAGCTTCCCAACGGCGAATACGATTTTAGCCTGGTCCGCCATTTTTTATACGACACAGCAGAACTGATCCGGTTCGAACTGCTGCGAAAATCCTCGTTTGAACCGCTGGCGCAACTGGCGCACAAGATCCATGGCGAGCTGCGCTATCATACCCTGCATGCCAACACGTGGATAAAACAATTGGGCACGGCAACCGAAGAAAGCATTTCCCGTTTGCAACACTCACTGGCGTTTGCTCTGCCCTATGCGTTGGGCATTTTCGAACGATCGCCGTGGGAAAAAGAATTGGCAGCCGACGGTATATTCGAAGGTGAGGACGTGTTACAGGAACGCTGGAGAACGAAAGTAGAGGAAGTCATTTCCCAAACCGATCTGACGCTGCCGGCATGGAACACGATTACGCCGGTTTTGGGTGGACGCCACGGCAAACACAGCGAACACCTGACCCCGCTGCTGGATGAAATGGGTGAAGTGTTCCGCATCGACCCCACGGCCTCCTGGTAAAGCATCACGCGAAAGCGCTAAAAATCATAGTACAGGAACATGAAACACACCATCGAAGAACTGCGCCACCTGGTAGCCGAATATACGTCGAAGATCAGCGCCTTGCCGGAACCGGATTTTTCGGCGAAGCCTTTACCACACAAGTGGAGCAAAAAGGAAGTGCTCGGCCACCTGATCGATTCGGCTCAAAATAATTTACGCCGGTTTATTTGTGGGCAGTATGAACCGTTCCCTCCCCACATTGTTTATCACCAGGACTTCTGGGTATATGCCAACGCCTATGGCCACGCACCAAAAGATGACGTGATCCAACTCTGGCGATTGACGAACGAACGCATCTGCGAAGTGTTGCACACGATGCCGCCCGAAAACTATGCCCGTGCGTGCAACACCAGCAAAGACGATGTTCAACTGCGCACGTTGGAGTGGCTGGCCGAAGATTATGTGAAGCATCTGAAACATCACCTGAACCAAATCATTCCCGGTTCGTTTGACATTGTTTATAAATAAAAAATGAAACCTACTCCGGTAACTTCGCGTGATGTGTACACCTGGCTTGAGGCGGTGAAAGATCCGGAGATACCCGTGTTGTCACTGGTCGATCTCGGGGTAATCACGGATGTGGTGGTGGAGAATACTACGGTGGATATTGAAATGACGCCAACGTTTGTTGGTTGTCCGGCCTTGGATATCATGAAACTAGAGATAACCGAAACGTTGCTACAGCATGGGATGACGGAAGTGCGCATCGTCGTCAACTTTCGCGACCCGTGGTCGTCGGACAAGATCTCTGAAAAAGGACGGCGGGCGCTGAAGGAATTCGGGCTTGCTCCACCCCCTGCGGGGAAGGTTATTGCCGACCTGGATGTGCTGGAGCACGTGTCTTGTCCGCGGTGTGAAGGGACGAATACGACACTCAAAAATGTCTTTGGACCAACCTTGTGCCGGTCCATTCACTATTGTTTCGACTGCCAGGAGTCGTTCGAACAGTTTAAGCCCCTTTAAAATCGTAAAAAACCATACATATATTACAAATCACCTGAAACGCAAATAACATTTCCTTTCTTTGCCACGTATTCGTCCAACAGGAGCCAAACGTAAATCATGAGAACTGTCCTTCCCATCCTTTTAATTTCCTGTTGTGGAATAGCGTTGATGAACTGCGGGGAAAAAAAGGCCGATGGCCCCACCACCACCTTCACCAAGATCGATTCCCTCACCGACCGCTATCTGGCCTTGCAGGACAGTATGTTGCAGTCGTGGAATATGATGATCAACGACGACAACCAGAAGCTCAAAGCCATGCACAACCTGCTGCACGAGCTCATTGTTTCCACCCCCGACAAACGCGACGTGCTGAGCGGCTACGAAGAGCAGCTGAGCCAGCTTTATCGATTGCGATACACGCAAAAATCCATGGGCAATGCCGACGTGGTGGAAGAATATGATTTCGCCTCCACTTCGCTCATCAACGAGCTGATCACCCTCGCGGAATCCAAAAGCGAATTCACATACAACACCACCCTGCAAAAATTGGTGGACGACATCCAACAGGCCGACCAGCGGGTGAACAACTACCGCGAAGAGTACGATTTCATCACCAGCCACTACAACCAGTTCCTCGGCCGGAACAAGTCCTTTCTGAAAGAGATCGCACACAGCGATTCGCTGGAAATGAAGCCGCTGTTTCAGATGGTCTCCGCTGAATAAATTTCTTGAATAGCCCCGGTTCGAGCGGGCTTGATCATTCTACAAACCGCGCCTCTACCCGCCTGTTCAATTGGCGGGCTTCTTCGGTGGATGCTGACACCAGCGGCTTGCTTTTCCCATAGCTAAAAATTTCAATCCGCGAAGCGGCGATGCCCTGCGACGTGCAGTAGGCTGCCACGGTTTGGGCGCGCTTGAACGAGAGTTCTTTATTGTAACGTTCGCCTCCCACATCGTCGGTGTGGCCTGAAAACTGGACGTTTGTGTCCGGGTGTGTTTCGAGCCATCCGACCAGTTGGTCCAGCTCTTCAAACGACGAGCGAAGGAGTTTATAGCTATCGAATTCGAATTGGATGTTTCGCAGCACATAGTCCTTGTCCCACTCCACCTCACCGGCCAAAAATACGGGCGCATTAGGCGGTTCCACAGGCACTGCGTTATGCGGGATCACCTGCACATCATCGATGTAGTAATACGCGCTGTGGGCCAGCATGATCTCCTGGATGGGCTGAAACTGAATTTTGTAGAAACGCGTGTCCTCATCCGAAGAGAAATTGCCGATGAGTAAATATTTTTCTCCACCCTGGGCACGATACTCCATCGTGGCCCTTTCCCAGTAGCCCGTCCTCAAGGTCAAGGCAGAATCCTGGACAATGGAAAGTGCAGGCTTTAGCTTCAAGACTTTGTCGTGCCGTATCCGCGCCGTGGTGTCTGCCAGGTGCAGACCGATGCGGTCGATGGCATACATTGAATAAGAAGACAATTTATAGCGAAACTCGATGTGGTAGAGCGAGTCTTTCATAAGTGGCTTCGAGAGCCTGCATTGCAGGTATTCGCGATAGCTCTTGCCGTTGTCGGACCAGGTGTAGAGGCCCGCATAGCCTTGTCCTTCGTAAGCCTCAGCGACACCGGCCCAGTTGTAGGGCACGCCGGCTTCGCCCCGGCTGCAGGCTTGAAAGTGGTCGGGGGTGCCGGCGGTAGTGCTGTACCAGCCGGGTATTTTAAATTCCGCTTTGTCCTGCGTGTAGCTGCCGGGACAGCGATCATATTCTTCAAAACCGGAATTGGGCACCAGGTTCTGGGCGGCGAGATGGGTCACGGTCAACAGGGCGGTGAACGTTGTGAAGAGGAGTTCAAAACGCAGCGCAAGCTTCATAGTCGTGCAGGGTTTATCACGCCCGCTAAAGGCCGGCGGATCATTCCATTACTAAAGTAAAAAAGGGGAAAATATTGCCTGGGGCGTTACTTATAATACGTGACCTCTACGCGAAAGCGCGGGTCGATGGCGCCGAGACGGTCGTAGGCTGATTTTGAAACTTTGATGACCAGCTTGTCGGTGAGGGCGGTGTCGGGCAATTTGCCCATGACCCGCACAAAGACTTCGCGGTTATTCATTTCGTTTTTTACTTTCAGGATGGTGCCCACGGGAGCGGTACGGTGCAGCGCGAGGTATTTCCGGTTGCCATCGGTGCCTTCGATCAACTCGGCCAACCCGCTTTGCACGATCTCGTCAGTGTTCTTCACCGACTCCGAAATCACAATGTTGTTGGGTTCTTTGACGGCAGGCTTGGACGCGGTCGTTGCGACCGGTTCCTTTTTTATCTCAGGCTCTTTCTTTACTTCAGGTTCTTTTTTTACCTCGGTCACATCCTTTTTTACTTCAATCACCGCAGGAATCGCTGCCGTCTGAACTTGTGTTTGCGCCTGCGCGGGAGCCGCTACCACCAGTTCCTGGCCAATGCTGATCTCGTTTCCTTCCAGCTTATTCCAGTCCTTGAGCTGCTGCACGGTGATGCCATACTGTTTGGAGATGGAGAACATGGTTTCCTTGGCCGCTACGAGGTGAACACCCTTGCGGGGTCCAACGACGGGAGGCGCAGAGGTCTGCGTTTGGGTTTGAGACTGTGTCGTCGCGGCCGTCGCGTGGCCGCCTTTCTTGACGATGATCTCCTGGCCTATCGAAAGGTTGTTGTCGGTGAGGTTGTTCCATTGCTTGATCTCGTCTACGGTGATGCCGTATTGCTTAGAGATAGAGAACATGGTTTCCTTGGCTGCCACGATGTGTGTGGTGCCCTCGGCCTTCTTGGGGGTGGTGGTGCGCGGTGTATAGGGGATTCTCAGCACCTTGCCGATCTCCAACCCCGCGTCGGCCCCGGGATTGTATTGGACGATAGATTCGACCGTGGCGCCGTAGCGTCGCGAGATGCCGTAAAGGGTTTCCTTTTCGTCTACCTGGTGGAGCACGAAGATCTTGCCGTTGACGGTCTCTGTTCCGATAGAATCCTGCTGCACATGCGGATGAAAAAATGAGACACCCGCCAATATCAATTCATTAATCATAGATCTTGTAACTATCCAACTCTCTTGTATTCTTCACGAAAAATACGCAACCTGAAAGGATGAAAAAAGTATCCAGACCGATTCCTTTCCGCTGTTCGTCTAATTTTTCTTTCAACAACACGTTGCCTTCTGCAGAAAGCACCATCAAATAATTCGCCAATTCTTCTTCCCGGAGATAAAAGGAAATAAAAATCAATGAACCATGCTCCAGATACTCCAACGCCACCACGGGAGATAAATTGAATTTCTCCTCCAAAAATGTTTTCACCGTGGCAAAGTACGGGTTCTCCTCCAGGTATTGATACGGCCTCAGGATCGCTGAGGGTGCTTTGGGCTGGACCGCTTGTGCGGGATCAACCGCCTCGCCGGTGGCCGAATCCAACACCAACTCCCGGTGACCATACTTTGATGCAATGCCCCGCACATACGCCCCGGACACTTCCGTCAAAGATAGATCATTGTTCCACCAGAGGATCTTCTGCTCGGTGAGATGATAGGCCAGCACACCCTTGCGGTCGGGATTCTGCGTTTCCAGGTACAACGTAAAGAGTACGACATCGCCCGTTACGGCCGCCAGGTTGATCCACCACGGCTCATCGAAGGTGACGTCGCGCCAGAGGAATTGGCCTGTTTGGCATCGGCAAGCAGAGAAAGTAACCTGCTTTTTTTCATGGTTGCGCACCTCGGCAATCAGCACGTCGTGTTTTTCGGAGGCGAGCAGGTTCCAGACAGTGCCGTCAAAAACATGCGAAAAGTTGTGTTCCATGCTACGCCCCAACCGGTTTAATCTTAATTTTATGCAAATTAAAACAGGAATCCGATAACTATCGGATCCGATCCGATAGTTATCGGAGAAATCCTGCACCGATATGAAAACGCTAAAACCCTGGTTAGCCCTCCTCCTCCTGGTCGTGTCGTCTTATTCCACCCTGGCCCAGCAAACGCGGGTGATGGTGATGGGCATCAAAGACGAGATCGACCCCCGTATGACCCGCTCCGTGACCCTGGCCCTGGAGCATGCCGAAAAAACAAACGCCGACATCATCATCATTGAAATGGACACCTACGGCGGCGTGCTCACGGATGCCAAAGACATTGTGGACATGATCCTGAAGGTAAAAAAACCAGTCTGGGTGTTTGTCAACTCCGACGCTGCATCGGCCGGCGCGCTCATTTCCATCGCCTGCGACAGCATCTACATGTCGCCCGGGGCCAGCATTGGCGCGGCCACCGTAGTGGATGGCAGCGGCCAGAAAGCTCCTGACAAATATCAGTCCTACATGCGCTCCATCATGCGTTCTACGGCCGAGGTCAATAAAAGAAATCCTACCATCGCCGAGGGAATGGTGGACGAGCAGGTGGAGATCGACAGCATCAAGAAGATTGGCCAGGTGATCACCTTCTCCACCTCCGAGGCCATTCACAACGGGTATTGTGAAGGAGAGGTAAATTCTGTAGAAGAGATCCTGAAAAAGAACAACATAAAAGATTATACCATCGACCAGTTCGAGCTGAGTGCGGCGGACAGGATCGTAGCCTTTTTCCTGAACCCGTTCATCAGCGGCGTGCTCATCCTCATTATCCTGGGCGGGATCTATTTTGAACTGCAGGCGCCCGGCGCAACCTTTCCGGCCGTCGCCGCCGTGATCGCGTTGACGCTCTACCTCGTACCCTACTACCTCAACGGCCTGGCGCAGAACTGGGAGATCATCGCGTTTTTTGTCGGGATGTGTCTGATTGCCGCGGAGGTCTTTGTCATTCCCGGGTTTGGGGTGGCAGGCATCGCGGGGATTGTGCTCACGGTCGGGTCGCTGGTGCTGATCATGATCAACAACAAAGACTTCGATTTTGAATTTGTGCGGATGAACGACATCCTGCGGGCCCTCGCCGCATCGGTGGGTGGACTGCTGGGAAGTGTGATCTTATTTTTTGTCGGCGGCGCCAAGCTACCCGACACCCGTTTCTACAAACGCGTGGCGCTCACCCACACGCAAGACAGCAGTCAGGGTTATAACAGCAACTTCAACAAGGAATCGTTAAAAGGCAAGAACGGCACGGCGCACACCGTGCTGCGGCCCAGTGGCAAAGTGATCATCGATGGACATCTCTACGATGCCTTTACCCGCGGCGAATACATCGACCGCGGCGCTTCGGTGGAGGTGATCAGCGAGACAGGGTCGAGTGTGCAGGTAAAACAACTAACAGAACAATAGATGAAGATAATCGGACTGATACCCGCGCGGTATGCGTCATCGCGGTTTCACGCCAAACCGTTGGTGGACATCAACGGAAAATCCATGATCCAACGGGTATGCGAACAAGCGGCAGCAGCCAAAAGCCTGTCGAAAGTGGTGGTGGCTACCGACCATGAAGAAATTTACAACCATGTGAAATCCTTTGGCGGTGAGGTGTGCATGACGCGTGAAGATCACGTGAGCGGCACCGATCGTTGCTACGAGGCCCTGGCCCTGCAAAAAGAAAAATTCGACTACGTCATCAACATCCAGGGAGACGAACCCTTCATTCAACCCGACCAGATCGACCTGGTGGCCGCCACGCTGGACGGCAAGACCGAGATCGCCACCCTCATCAAAGCGATCGACGACCTGGAGCAGCTTTTCAATCCAAGTGAAGTAAAGATCGTGCTCAACGCCGCGCGCGAAGCACTATACTTTAGCCGCGAAGCCATCCCCCACATCCGGAACACCGACCGGAATGTCTGGCTGGAGAAACATACTTTCTATAAACACGTGGGCATGTATGCCTACCGTTCGGACATCCTCCAAAAACTAACACAGCTTCCCGTTTCCGCTTTGGAGAAAGCCGAGTCGTTGGAACAACTGCGTTGGCTGGAAAATGGGTTTAAGATCACCGTCGTGGAAACAACAAAAGAGACTTTTGGCATCGACACACCCGACGACCTGTTGAGGGCGATAGAATATTTGAAAGCTTAACCGTCTGATTAAAAAAGTTTGAACAAATAAAGCGACCGCTCTGATCGAGCGGTCGTGTCATTTCTTTTTGTGTCTGGCGGCCGGTTTTTTCGTTGCCACCGCTTTGTGTTTTGCCGTTGACGTCGCCAACGCACGTTTGGAATCAGCCGGTTTTTTCCCCGCCGGTTTGTACACGTCAAGAGGCTCTTCCACAACAAAGTCGAAACCACCGGGGTACGTCCTTCCGCCGATCGTACGTTTCGTAAACGAAGTGATCTGTTCGATCCGCAAAGCGATGGATTTCTCCACAAATTCGTTCAACGTTTGCCCCAGCGCACCCGCTTCAAAAACCGCCTTCTTATGCAGTTCGGGTTTTATCCGCACGTTGAAGACACCCTTGAACATCTTCTCCGGCTCCTTGCCGATCTCCTTGCACGTCTGCAAATAATCGTCGACCTGGCTCCGGAACGACGACTCCAGTTCTTCAACCGTTGTACCCTCAAAGGTCACAACATCGTTGATGCCGAAAATTTTTCCATAAAATACGCGGTCTGCAGCACTAAAATCTACAGTACCAAAATATCCGTTGTACTCCAACATGCTCATAGTAGTCCGTTCTCTTTTAATCCGTCAATAACAATCTTCAATGCATATTCTTTCATGATCGGCTTCGGGTGAGGCTCGTGTAAGCTGATCACATGCTTACGCGCCTTGTGAATAAATTTTCTGCCCGACCCGCTGACTTTCTTTTCCTCGTATCCAAGTTTCCTGAGTATCAGTTGTAATTCAGCCCAGGTAAAATCTGTTGGAAAGGATTTTAGACGTTCCACCGCCTTTTTGAATTTGCTCATCCATAATACACTAACGTTAACAAAACAAATGTAACTATCATCCAGTTACAATCAAATACGTTGTAACTAAATTTTGGTTTAAAAATGACGCCTCATTTTTACAACGAACTGGCAATCAAAGAGCTATAACAGTATCGGATACTGTTATAGTCCTTCATGAATACAGAATATTTCTTGGAGGGTCGCGTTAATTCGCGAAGGTCATCAATTCTTCACCGGCATCTCGTGGCTTGCCCACGACAGTATAAAAGTATTGAGTCCTTAGTCTTGAGTCTTGAGCACTAAAGACTAAGGACTAAGAGACTAATTCTTCACCAACATCTCGCCGCTTGCCCGCGGCAGTTTCAATTTCTCCAACGCAAATTTCTCCACTGCCCCATACACCGCCGGATAGTCCTTACATTTTTTCTCAAAACCCAGCGGATGAACACCAGCTCCTGGAATAGGCACAGCTTCTTTTATGTCGTCGGGAGTGCCCAGCGCTTTGTTCATTTCCAGCATAGCACTGACTTTTACTGTAGGGTCCTGGTCTTTCTCATCTTTGTAATAGTACACCGTGAGCGACGGTTGCTTAACACGTTGAAAAAGATCTTTGGTCATGGTAGACTCCACCAACTCTTCTAATTGGGTGGTGGCCTCCAGCCTGTAGGTATCATACCAGTATTTGGAAAATTCATCGGGCTTGCCCACCGAATATTTTCCACCCTTCACGAGGCGCACGATCTGCAATCCCCACGGATCATTTAGCAAGAACGCCGCGCCGCTGTTGATGGCGATGTTGGGTGAAAGGTTGATGAGCGCATACACATCGTTGGGATATTCGGCGGCCAGCTTCAGCGACAGTGTGCCGCCGGTGGAGGTGCTCATGAGGATCACTTTGTCGCCCAGTTGCTTGCCAATGGCGAGCGCTTCTTTGGCACTTTCCCAGAGGCGGTCGGGTGTCATCAGGAGCAAGGCGTCGGTGGTATCGAGGCCGTGGTCGGCCAGGCGAGGCAGGTAAAGGTTGCAGCCGAATTCCTTGGCAAAGCGGCGATGGGTCGGTTCGCCTTCCATGGGGCTGGCCGAAAATCCATGCACATACACCACGACATATTCGGTGCGTTTCGGAACGCTGTCGTACCATTCGATGCGCGACTCGTTGTCGGGCTTAATTTTGTGATGCGATTCTTTTTCCTTCACATACGCCACCAGTCCCGTGGGATCGGCAGGAACTTGCGGCAAGGCCAAGTCGAACTTGGGCTTTGCCGGTTCGGAGCCTAAGAAATAAATGCCTGCCAGCAAGATGAGCGGGAAGGTGATCTTGATGATTTTTTTTGTGTTCATGAAACTAACGTTAGCAGCCGTAAGATAATGAAAGCCGGTTCGAAACCCAATGCACGGCCCGCAGGGTGCGCACGGCGGCCTTTAATCCTGCCAATTTTGTTTCTATATTGACCCGCCTGCGCTAAAGCTACGGCGGGCGCGGCCCACTTACGCTGAAGCTACGGCGGGCATGGCGCGGGATCTGTGCCGCACGCCCTCAAATACAACGTCGTATGGAAAAATCTTTATCGGGATCACCAAAACACGAACTGAAAAAAGTGCTGGGTGTCAGCTTCGGCGTTGCCGTGATGATCGGGGGCACTATCGGCGCCGGTATACTTCGCACACCGGGCACGATTGCCTTGATGCTGGACAACTACTGGCTCATTGTTTTGTGCTGGCTTTTCGGCGGAATCTATGTGCTGATGGGCGTCAGTTCCTTTTCCGAAATGGCTACCATCATGCCGAAGGCAGGGGGGCCTTACAATTATGCCATGCGTGCGTTTGGGACCTATGCCGGCTTTCTCACCGGCTGGCTCGACTTCCTGATCAACGCTATTGGCCCCGCTTATTTTTGTATCGTCATCAGCGAATACATGTCCATTCTCCTGCCGGTTCTGGCCGGTCATGAAACGCTGGTAGCCGTAGCATTCCTGGTGATCTTCACCTTGTTTCACCTCGGCGGCGTGCAGAGCGGCAGCATCGCACAACAAATCATGAGCCTGGCAAAAGTCATTTTCTTTGTGGTCTTGATCGGCGCCTGTTTTTTTGTGAAGGTGGATCACGTTTCGATCGGCCAGACTTTGTCGCTGGCAAAAGGCGGGGTTCTCATCGGCATTCTCAAATCCATGCAGCTCATTGTGGGGGCCTATGACGGTTGGTGGTCAGCTTGCTTCTTTGCAGAGGAGGATAAAAACCCAGAGAAAAACATTCCCAAGTCGTTGTTCACTGGTGCCATCACAGTCATTCTCATCTATGTTATTTTTAACATGGCCATCTTCTATGTATTGCCTATCGAATCGCTCTCCACGTCTACGTTAGCCGCCTCGGATGCCGCCAGTGTGGTGTTTGGCCCTCGCGGGGCCACGTTCGTGGTGGTGCTGGCCATTGCTTCGCTGGTGAGTATTCTCAATGCGTATATGATGATTCCCTCACGGATACTTTTTGGATTAAGTCGTGATGGTTTCTTTATTAAAAAGGGATCTTCGGTCAATGCGGGTGGCACGCCCGTGGTGGCCTTATTATTTTCGGCGGCATTAGCCTTGGGGCTTATTCTGGTAGGTTCCTTTGAGGCGCTCTTTTCACTTAGCGCATTCATATCCCTCATCGTGCTGGGCTTCAGCTTCGCCGCGTTGATCAAAATACGAATCGCCGAGCCCAACCTAAACCGACCATATCGCGCCTGGGGCTATCCGTGGACGTCGGTGTTGGTGATCCTCGTAACGGTTGGGCTGTTCGTCGGATTTGCAATCAGCGATCCGTTTAATCTGATTCTTATTGTCATTATTACAGGATTGTCGTATCCGACTTATAAGATATTGATAAAGAAAAAGGCATAGAGGTTGGGGAGATGTTTCTATGCGGCCACCCTCGGAGACCTCGGGTCGGGTCCGCCCGTACCGAAAGTGTGGCTAGCACTCTATTGAGTATACCCACGGTACGTCGGGCGAGCTATCCGTTCCAAGTCCGTCAACGCGCGGGCCCTACGCACTTCGGACTTTCTACTACTATCCCTGGCCGGGCACGGAAATGAGCGTTTGGTCCTCTACTAGTAAATACCATAGCACCGGAAGTGCTTAACCAAATCGTTTCACGTAACGTGAGCGCAGCAGGTTAACTGGAGTTGAGGGTTGTGCGTTTCTAAATTTATACGGAAGTTGCGCAAATGACCAAGACTCTACTAACTTTTATTGCATTCGCGACCATTTGTTGCTCAAAGGATAAGGGCTCAAGAATAATAATGGAAAATAGCGACGAAGGAAAGAAGACAAGAAGACAGAGTGATAGTATTTACTATGAATGGGAGAGAAAACGATTCCCATCTGCCACCTTTGATTTGTTACCAATCGGGACTGACAGCTTGATTGCATCAACTAGATATAATGGGATAATATTCACGTCAAATGCCGGACAAACCTGGACCACGATATCTTCACCAGGAACTATTTGCAAGCTGGCAACTGATAGCAACAAAGATATTTGGGGACTTTACAGTTGGCAGGGAATACATGAGGCGGACCGAAGTATTTTGTATTCATCAAGTGACTTTGGGAAAACTTGGCAAGCATACGAACTCAATACTAGCGAGGTATTTCCTGCTGATTTCTATTCTCAATCAAATAGTCAGCTTAGAATTATAGACTACGAATGCAAGATATACGAATTAACAAAGGAGACCCCAGGACTGCATTGGAAACTTGTAGATTCGCTTAAGGAGAAGCAAAAGCTAAGTCCGTGGTGGAGAAGAGGATTTGTCACCGATTCCAGAAAACGACACTGGACATTCAATGACCAAGGAATCTTTTTATCCGAGCAGGATACAATTAAGGTTTACTAAAGTCAAGACGTTGACCAGCAACGAAAAGTTGCCGGAGCAAATGCCTGTGGCGCCTTTTCATGTTACCTTGCCCGCCTCTTATTTCTCCCACCCCTTGTCCTTTCCATTTTCGCCATTTTCCAAAGCTGCAACTCGTAGGAACTCGAGCAACAAGTACATTTGGTGCCCCATGCTGTCGAAATTCACGGGCAAGTGGCCGTGTTCGTGCGAGAGGTAGCCGAGATAGATGTCGATGAGGGTGTCGCGATAGGCCATGGGCGGATAGGTGGTGAAGAGGTGAACGACTCCCTCCGTGATCGCGGGTGTTAATTTGAACGGTGATTCCATAAACGTATTTTTTTGGGTTGATCTTTCCAAAGCCACACACCGGCCCTGCCGATGCGCTGGAAAAAGCTCAAACCGAAAAGACGTTCCTTGCCCCGCCGTTCAACAACGACGCATGAAACAAAGAAACGCAGCCAGAAACAACCCCAAAAAAGTGTATGGCACAACTGCTAGGGTTGTTTTTCACAACTCGGGATTTTGTTACCTTTGGTTTATGACAAAGACAACCCACATCGGCCAGAAGATCATGCGCCTGCGCGAACTGAGACAAATGAAACAAGAAACCCTGGCCGAAGCGTTGGGCATCAGCCAGCAAGCCATCTCAAAGATCGAACAAAGCGAACACGTGGAGGATTTGACTTTGGAAAGGATTGGGAAGGTGCTGGGGTTTCCGGCGGATGTGATTAAGAACTATAATGATGAGGTTACCATAAATAATATTCAAACCAACTATGAAACGGTAGCTCCGAATAATGGAGGCACGTTTCATAATTGCAATTTCAATGACGCGCTTTTGGCTGAAAACAAAAGGCTTGCTGAGGAGAATAAGAAATTGACGGAGGCGTTGTTGAAAGAGAAGGACGAAAAGATTGCGTTGTTGGAGCGAATGTTGACTAAGTAAGAGCAGCTCCAACAACGTTCAATACAGCCATTGAATCAGCGTGCAATGTGTATATACGAGCAACAGCTAGTATATACACATTGAATTTCCCACATAAATTAGCTTCTTACATTATATCGCTCAAGCACTAGATATGACGACATTACTTGCGATTGAAATAGCAGACTATATAGGAAAAAAAATGAGAACAGAGATAATATAAAAAAAACATCAACAACAAAACACCGTGCAATTATGGCATGAGCATGGAAAGACCAGACGCATGAATCAAAACGACCTACAAGAGTTGATCAATCATTGCCACAACATGGCAGAACACCTCCTGACAAAACAAAATGGAGAATTCTATCCGTTCGGAGCAGAGATCGACAATCAGGGAAAATTAACAAACATTGGGCACCATGACGGTGACGAATTTCCATTAAGTCAGACGAAGATTAATGAACTAAAAAAATATTTTGAAATTGAAATCACAAACAAAAACATAAGAGCGTATGCAATAGCATTTGATGGCCTTGTGAAAAAGAACTCGACTTCCGAGAAAACAGATGCCATAGTTATAGAATGTTATTCAAAAGAAAATAAACAAAGAACAACATATTACTCACCCTACAAAAGAACGGAGGATGCCATGGACTTTGGAGAATCATGGGCGATTTCAGATTAACCTATAGCACGAACATCTCCATCAATTATTTCCAACTATGAGAAGACTTTTATTTTTTATAATAACCATCCACATGTTTGGGTGCGAGACCAAGACCGAAAAAGTTGATTCCAGGTATGAGGACGGCAAACCGAAAATAATTTTCATTTATCAAGATGAATCCGACAGCTTGAACTGCCAAAAGAAAATGTTGTACAATTCCGGCAAGATTAATTACTTAGGCCAATTTGTAGATGGGAGAAAAAGTGGAACCTGGATTTGGTGGTACGAAAACGGAAACAAAAAAGACCAATGCAAATATAAAGAAGGCGCCTATATAGACACGGTATATCACTGGTATGAAAGCGGCCAAATAAAACAAATCGAAATCCTCGCTAACAAGAAAATAGTGGACAATGGCTGTAGTTCTTGCAACGGGACAATAATAAGATACTTTGAGAATGGAAAATTAAAGGAAAAATTCACTTCGGATGGAGGTTCGTTTGAAGGTTCCTATATACATTTTGAGGAGAATGGAGCATGGGACATAAGAACATTCAAGAACGATTCACTGAATGGTCCCACAACAGAACATGATATTGACTCCACTGGCAACGTAACCATTGTAGTAGGGCAATACAAAAAAAACAAAGAGACAGGATTATGGAGGTGGTTCGACAAAGACAGCGTTTTGTTTCAAACCCTTAATTATACAAACGGCAAAACCTTTGGAATGCTGCAGACTTATTATTCTAACGGAAAGATTGCGAAGGAAGGATTTGTTAATGATGGCAAATATAATGGAGCTTTCAAATATTACGATGACAAAGGGAAGCTCGTAGTTATTGAGCATTATAAAGACGGAGTTTTAATCGATAATGACTAAGGAACAAACTACGGTCAGGGCTAAAGCCCGGGGATGGAGTTCTTTTTTCTCTGGCGTAAGGCCAGGTTCTTCACGCTCCATTCTCACTAAAGCCTTTGATCGGGGCCTGTCACCCGGCCAGGGATAGCAGTGAAAAGCCCGAAGTGCGTTTGGGCTCGTGCGTGGACGGACTTGTAACGAATAGCCCGGCCCCGAGGCTTCCGAGGGGGGCCGCCTATAAACCTCAACATGGCGTCAGTCCACTGCTTGCTTAATTTTATTGCACGAGACACGATCGTTACCCGGCGGCAAGCAGCATATCGATCTTTTCACGGGCGGCTGCCGACTCAAAAGAATCCTGGGTTTCAAGCTCGAAGTTGTCCTGGAAATAATACAGGAAAAGGATGTCGGCCTGTTTCAGAGATGGGACATCGGTGACATACTGTTTTACTCCATACGATTTACTAGGCCCGTTGGCGTAACGTTCTTTATGATGGCTCAGGGATCTTCGCCATTCCTCTTTCGGGACCCGGATGGTTGGCGGAACCTGGATGGCTGCGGTATTTTTCAGAACGCTGATCACGTTGAAAATAAAACCTTGCTTTTTAAACGGTTTAATCGCCGCTCCGGAGCCATCGCCCTTAATCGCAATTTCTTCCGTAAAGGGTTCGATACACCGGACCTCCACAATCAAGTTGGATTCTTTAACGATATCCGACAACTCCACGGGTATATGATTGATGATGCTCATGAAAACTGGTGTGCGGCTACGAAGGTAGCGAAATCCGGTCAGGAATATGCCTCATGATCCGGAAGATGGATACAGATCAAGGCGGCGTTTGCTTATCTTGCGCCAATGTATTCATCAACGATCCCTTGGCGGCGGGTAGGGCTGTTCACTCTGTTTGTTTTATTTTTTACCTGTTCCGGGAAAAAGACCCAGCGGGAGCTTTATGAAGATACCGTTTCCGGGTTGACCTATCGCACGTATAAAGCAACTTCGGGCACGACCCTTGGGCCTGCTGTAAAATTGTATAACGACCAGCGGCCGGATTCGCTGGCGCCCCTGGATCCGGCGTATGCACATTTGCTGCTGGGGTATGGATGGACGGTTTCTGCAAAGCCTGCCCTGGCGTTTGCCGAGGCAGACCTTGCCGCGGAAGAAGGCGATGCTACGGTGAAGTACCTGGCGCAATCGCTGCGGTCCATTACCATGTATGAGCAGGGGTGGGACAGCCTGGCACGCGAAGAATCGCAGCAGGCGAAGAAGCACCGGCTATTAAAACCCGACGCTTCGGCACAGTATGAGGCCGCTGTATTCTATATGTTGATGGGGCTGGCCAGTGCGTACGATAAAGATTTTGCGCAATCTAAATTTTACTGGGCGGGGTTTGCCAACGAAACGGCTATTCACTGGCCGTACAAATTAACCGATGCCATCGATGACCTGCAGAACAATCGCCTCCAGGCAGGACTGGCCAAACTCAAGGCGCTGTCGCAGGATCCGGATGTTCCGCCGGCGTTGCAACAGGCATTGGGAGAGCAGATCGCCTCCATCGAAGCAAAAGCGGGCGACGTCAATTCGCGGTTGTTCTGGCCGAAGGTTATTTCGGTAGTCGTGCTGGATCAATTGAAGAAGTCCTCGAATTCACAGTTGGGCGCGGTGGTCAGGGCGGTGGAGAATTTACGGGAGAAGGTGTGACACAAAAAAAGATACGGGACGCCAATCAATATCTAATCTCGATAATTGAATTCGGATGTGTATTAGCTAAAAACGATGGAGAAAGAAATTGGCGGATTTGTTTGGGTCTAGACTTGCGCCAGCTTGGTTTCATTGCGGGCGTATAGGGATGACAAAGCGAACAGTGCTCCATTCGAAGACGGCATCAATGCCTTGTTGGGCTTCGGTCATGGAAATCGTGAATTTTTCTATGGAGGTGGGGGCGGTGGTGACCGGAACTTTTGTTTGTATGATGTCGAATTGATGGTCGGGCATTTCGGCGCCGGATTTGCCGAGCTCGGTGTTTAGCATGATCTCGAAGGTGTCGGGGCCGGGGATGGCATACATTCTGTAAGTTCCCGCCTTGACGGGCTGGCCGTTGAAGGTAACGTTGTTGCTCAGCGTTATTTGAGTGGCTTTGTTGGCACCGAGCCGCCAATATGTGCCATAGGGTTGCAAGGCTTTTTGTTCTTTGGGGCCGAAGATGAGGCGACCACGCACGGATGGCCGGCTGTAGGATATAGAGACCGTTATGTCTCCGACGGTGAGCTCAGCGGATCCCGGAGGGCTGGGCCGGGTGGCGCGGTAAATAAAGAAACCGGCGGCGATGGTTGCGAAGAGGACAATCCCGATGAAGACTTTCTTTTTCATGATCGTTGCATTATTGCCAAAGATAAGGATTTGAATCTTGACACTTGGTAAAGAGACGGACCAAGGAGGTAATATGTTCGAATGATCATTGTACAACTTTTTCAAGTACTGCAAATGCAATTTCGAACCGTTGTTTATTTTAAATTTCGCTCTTTTAAAAGATTTTCTAATTCTTGATTATTGTATTTCGACTTATTAATCAGTTTATATGCAAGGAACAAAGGGATTAGTGTCAAAAATCCCAAACTGTTTTTCATAATGCTGTAAAATACAATTCCTATAAGAAATCCAATTAATACAGCGTTAGTTATGGAAGTTGATTTTATTCTTTTTGCTTCTTGCAACAATTCTTGGTCTGTTAATTCTGATAGATTTCTTTGTTTCATTTTCATTATTTTGTTGTGATCTTGCTTTGTCTGTATGGTCTTTTCATAATAGCCGCCAACAATTGGCTAAACACATTGCGTTTATATTCCTCCTATCTCTATCTGTTTCCAAACCCTCGTTACCAATCCAGTTGAGTTAGCCAATATCCACGAAATTTCAGGTATCTCAAAATTGAATGTTTAATTTTTCAATAGGACTCTCTTGGCGATGCGACAGACCTGAGAAAACGAACATCTCATTATTAAATGAAACAAAGCGTTCAAGGCGAGCGAACAGTTTGCTTATCCAGCCCACGTGCACGATTAACTCACGCAACCCACTGTCTATCCCACCCGCCAATTTGTCCACTTCACCTTTGAGGCTCTTCGATGCTCCCTGGTTTTAAAGAACCTTTGTTTATTAAAACCAAGAAGATCATGAATCTAAAAACAGCAAAAACAATTTATTGGGTAGGCACAGCGTTGACCGCGTTGTGGTTTGGTGCAAGCAGCTTTTTTGAGCTTACCACGAACCCGGTTGTATGGGACGTCACGTTGGCCCTGGGGTACCCGGCGCACTTCATTTACATACTCGGCGTTGCCAAATTTCTGGGTGTTGCCGTGCTATTAACACCCGGCAAATTTCTTCGACTAAAAGAATGGGTGTTTGCAGGCATTTTCTTTGACATCATTTTTGCCTTTTTATCCAAACTGGCGGTATTTGATTTCGCTTCGACAGGCGATGCTATTTTTGCGCTGGTTATGGTCACCGTCACCTACATCATGTTCAGGAAAGTGTACCCGGCAACCTATGCCAGCGAGGTAGCAGGTCAATAGGATATCAACCGTCCCATGTATTGGGTAGCTTGAAGAGACAAGCAACGAAAAGGCCATCCTGACTTTCATGTTAGGATGGCCTTTGTTTTTACCGGTGTACTTCGAATCAATTTCGATGACGCAGACTTGCCAACGCTTTGGCCAGCTTCTTGCGGTCGTGCGCATAGGGCTCGAGGTCGACGAGCTCTACCTTTCGAAATTCAACCGGATGGCTTTCGCTTTGCAGGGAAATGTATCCCTTCGTGAGCGGTTTGCCGTCGACCATTTCTTTGGGATCGTAGTTTGAAACATTGCCGCCGCCAATTTGTGGCTTTTCGTACGTCAGCACGGTGTCGCCTTCCACGATGTGCTTGACGAGCGAGTCGCCCAGCACCAATACTTCAACCCGGACCCACTGGTCGCCGTGAAAGGTCTTGGAGGTGGAGTTGATGCAATGATTGGTGTAGAGGCCGCCATTCATCACCACATTGGTGCCCGGCGTGCAAAGGTTGGCGGTGGAGCGCTCGTCTTTGCCGTTGCCGCCCAGCAACTGCACTTCGATGGAGATGGGGAAATCCTGTTTCACCCCCATCGATTCGGGCGACTGGCCATGGATCATCGCGCCGCTGTTTCGAAACGCCCAGTCGGGACCGCCCTTTACCTGCTCGCCCGTGAACCGGTATTCCACGGCCAGCAGGTAGTATGAAAAGGGCTGTTTATAAAAGAGGTGGCCGTAGCGCTCGTCAAAGTTTTCGTAGCCACTATAGCTCACTTTTATTTTCCCATCGCTCACACCGAAGGTGCCGGCATAATTTTCGCCCAGCGGATATCCTGCTATTTTCGGTTTCCAATCATTCAGATTCTTTCCGTTGAAAAGTTGTATCCATTTCACACGGCGATCCTTTTCCGGTACTGCCGCGACAAATAGAACTGCTACCAGGGAAAATACGATCCAGCGCATCATAAGCATTCAGTTTTTTTTGCTAGATAGTAAATTGTCGGCAGTCCGCGGTCGGGTTTGTGATGAAAGTTAGGCTGATGGGATCGATATTGAATGCCACCTGAATAACCCTGGCCTTTAGGTCTGGTTTATGCACACATCTATTTTGTTGATAGCATACTTTCCAGGCTAAGGTATTCACATTAACCCCAGGCTTTAGCCTGGGGTAGTCGCATGATGAAAAACGGTGCCATAGGAAAGCCGGATCGATCTTCACGTTTCATGGCACCGACCGCACGCGCGAACCTCTGGAACCCCGATGTGGCGAGCCCCTCCACTGGTGTGACGTATCCTTTGAGAGACGTGACCTAATGGCACTTCGGAGCCAGAGGTAGCGAGGGTGCGCCATGAACACTCGATCTAACTAGGAAAATGTGAGCGTGGCGCAATTACTTTATGTTGCGCTAACCCAAGGCTAAAGCCTGGGGTTATACATGATCATCATAATTTGTGCGCATAGACAAGGCTGACGGCCTGAGATTAAAGTCATACCAAAATTCCGTGCAGTCATATTATTACCAAAAACGAGTTAGTATATTGTAAGAATGTCACGACAGAAAAATATTTCAATCAGACAAGGGTTGGCTGCCGATGCAGCGGTCATTGCCTCCCTCCATGCCGCGAGTTGGAGAATTGCCTACCGTGGACTCCTGCTCGACGAATACCTTGACAACGATTTGGCCGGTGAACGCGCGCGATATTGGTCTAAAAAGATGGTAACCTTAACGGACAAGGAATTCGTGCTCATTGCTGAGATCGATCACGATGCGGTGGGCTTCATCGCTGTCTTGGACGTGCCAGATGCTGGCTACAAAGCGCTGGTGGACAATCTTCATGTCGTGCCGCATTTGAAAGGGCATGGCATTGGTGGCAAGCTCATGCGTGCGGCAGCCAGAAAACTATTGGCCGATGGAAGGAATAATTTCTACCTCTGGGTGTTGGAAGGGAACCATCCCGCCGAAAAATTCTATACGGCCATATCCGGCCGGCCGGCGGACCGTAAGCAATCGGATTTTGGCGGCAAGGAAACCTGGGCAACGCGTTATGTTTGGGACGATTTTAACGAACTGCTGGCCGGGGATGAATAATTTCTGAACGAATAACCCGGACTTTAGATCCAGTCTATGCACACATCTTTCGCAGAGAAAGAGATAATGAAATGAATAACCCCGGACTTCAGTCCGGGGTACTTAAGCCATATCCGATCACGGTCCGCCGACTGGCGGACTGACCGCGCCGATGATTGTGCAGACGGCGATACATACTGAGGGAAAGTCAGGGCTAAAGCCCGTCATAACTAGGTGTCTGTACCCCGGACTAAAGTCCGGGGTTATTCAAGATAGTATATGTGTTCCGAACAGAAGGCTTAAAGCCAGGGTTGCTCACTCACCTATATCCTTTGATTTCAAAAGATGTGTGCATAGACTAGGCCGAGGTTATCAAACAAAACAAGTAACCGGGTCTTAGCCCTGGTGAAAAGGTCATCTTTTCTCATTAAGTATGGATGTGAAAATGCACGCCTCCTTGCCAAATCAGTTGCCATTAATTGTTTAACTTTAAACGCCTTTATTTGAATGGCCTATAACGCTTGTGTGCCATTATATTTTAGAAAAGAGACGTTTATACATGAAGAGAGGAACTGCGTTATTGTCATTGCTGGTTGTTGGGACGGGCTTATACTTTTATCAAACTAATTCTAACCTTAAGTCAAACATTGACCAGTGGTTTGCGGGGCTAAGATATGACTCCTTAGACCGTGATGTTAAATTGGACACCGTTAGAAAGACAAGCCCACAAAAAGCAAAACCTAAGCCCAGAGAAAGAATTCCTAAAAAGTTAAAGCCGGGTGCGTTTGACAGATTGGACAAATACGCAAGAAACACGCCCGAAAAGTATTCAAATCGCCTTCAGGACTTGGCCGCCTACCTGGCTACTCCCGCTCAAAATGATTTGGAAAAAGCGAGATTAGCTTACACCTGGATTGCCACGCACATTCGGTATGACGCAGATGCCTACAATACCGGAGTTTATAAGGATGAATTTTCAGCCGCCGCAGTGCTTAAACGAAGGACCGCCGTATGCGAGGGGTATAGCACGCTATTCAAAGAATTGACGCGAAGAATGCATCTGGAGGTTGAAAAAATAACGGGCTATGCAAAAGGATATGGACTTAAAGAAGCAGCCAGGTTTTCAGACACCAATCATGCCTGGAACGCGGTTAAAATAAATAACGAATGGCAATTGATCGATGTGACATGGGGCAGCGGCTATGGATTCACCCATAACAAAAAGCTTGAGACAAAAACCAGATTTGATGACTATTGGTTTTGTGTATCGCCCGAAGAATTCATTTTTTCTCACCTGCCGGAAAGCGAAGATTGGCAGCTCACGAACCCGAAAATCACCCTTAGACAATTTGAAGCGATGCCGCGCCTTGATGACAGCTTTTTTAAACTTGGTTTCAATGCTGAAGATGCCTATAAGGAGGTGCTTTCCGGAGCCATTAAAGAATTTGTGTCAACCTATTCCACTGATTTTCCAGTTCAAGCTATCGATGTGCCATTGAATAAAGTAATCGCTAAAGGACAGGAATACGCACTGACCCTGCAATCGGATTACGCGGAGGCAATAGCCATCATAGATGACGGAGAATGGACATACTTTAAAAAAGAGAATAACAGATTTAGTTCGAACTATATTCCTAAAGGGAACAAATTGAAAATTGCTGTAAAGATTAACTGGTACGACAATAATTTTTCAACAATTTTGGAGTACGAAGTTGATGACGTGAAAATTTAAGTACGTAACACCGTGACTAAGCCTTCACATTCATTTCACCATCGCTACCTCACTCCTTCCCGACACTCCATTCTCACTAAAAGCCTCCACAGCAAAATAATACGACACTCCTCGCGACAAAGCACGAATCTCCTTCGACGGTGGTTGATCAGCAAAGACTTGATACGTCTGGTAAAGCTTATCCTTTGCAATACCCCACAAGATATTATACCCCACAGCTCCTGCTACCGGCTTCCATGAAACAAAAGCATTGCGAACATCCGTGTCTCGCCTGGCGGTGACGTTAGCAGGCGTTGCCGGAGGCTTTCCCTGGCCATTCCCAAAAACACGAATATCGCTAACGGCCAGATTAGGCGACGCCACGTAAACGTGTTCATACTTGACGTAGCGGGCCTTCACCGGTTTTTCAAATTCCACATAGGCGTTTGGCCGATCGCGTTTTTTCTCCTGTGTGAGATCGGTGATCAGATCCCATTGCTTTCCATCATGGGAGGCGAATAATTTGAATTGCGTGTAGACCCGTGCCGTATCGTTGTCAAAAATATCCGACTTGTAATCTGTATAATTTATTTGCACGGCTCTTACTTCCTGTTCTTTCTGAAGGTCGATCGTTACCCACTCCCCCGCTTTGTTTTGACGCGCCACCCAAAACGTGCGCGGGTCTTCATCCATTAGATTGGACACGCGGAAGGTGTCTCTCACCGAAGACGCCGTAGCTGTTTTTTTATACGACAACAGCATCCAACCGGTGAACAGCTCATCTTTGCTGGTCCATTTCTTTGTAGGCAGTCGATGGGGCAAATCACCAAAACGCGTGTTGGAAAACATTTGCCCATCGGCATCGAAGCCTGCGGGGAACATGGCGATGCGGCGTTCGAAGTTCCAGTTCACGGCAACCCAGGGCGTGCCGGTGTTCCAATAGTTTCCATGGACATCCTGGAACGTGTTGCCATGGCCCGCGCCCGTTACGAAACCGCCGGGTTTATACGAAACAGGATTGTAAGGCGCGTAGGTAAACGGCCCCAGGGGATCATCGCCCACATACGTACCGTTGGCGTACACGTTATACTCCGTGCCTGGCCCGCCGTATTGTAAATAATATTTACCGTTGTGCTTCGTCATCCAGGCGCCTTCCATGAAAGGCTTTATGCTGCTGCGGTGATCTCTTCCGAAGCGTTCCCAGCCGTGATCTTCCGGTTGCAGGTAGAACAGGGGTTTGTATGCGCCTTTGTAGCTGAGCCGTTTGTGTTTGTCCAATTCGCTGCCATAGATGGGAAATACGTTCGACGATCCCCAGTACATATACCACTTGTTCAGATCTTCGTCATAAAACAACGCGGGGTCCCAGGGGCCTACTTCCTTGGGCAATGCGGGGAGCCAGCGGTTATAAAATTTCAGTTTCCCTTTTTCGGGTTCCAGCGAATAAAAAATAGGGCGCTGTTCGAAGGTGGATTGAAAGAGATACAAGGTGTCTTTCACCGACATGGCTGCGGGTGCGCACATGTCTTCCATGGGCCATTTGTCAGGCACGATGTAGGACCAATCGACCAGGTTGTTGGAATGCCAATACCCTCCCGAGATCGTGACAAAAAGAAAATAAGAGCCTTTGTGGTTGACGATCACGGGGTCGGCGCCAGAGCGGTAGGAAATGCTGTCGTTCAGCTGCTCGTAGTTGTATTTGTAGTCGATGTCCATGGGGTTGCAATAGGTGGTCCGGCCGCCCGTTTGCGCGGCGGCCAGCAGGGGCAACATTCCCACCATAATACTCCATCCTAACCTGGTGATGATCGATCGCATAGCTGTATAGTCAGGCGGCGAAGGTAAAAACATTTTTGGCCGGGGCGAAGGAAAGGGCGACGAAAAACGGACGTCCGGCTGAACAAAAGTGAACACTTTCATCGAAAAAAAATGCTATTCCCGCGCCTCAGGCAACTTTAGAAAAAAAGCATGGTCTTTGTGTAACAAGAGGCATTCGGTTCAGTTTACATGTTTGCAACCCTATCTGTATGATCCAAAACTATTTGAAAGTAGCCCTGCGGTCCATCTTCCGCAACAAGCTTACGGCCTTCATCAACATCGCCGGGCTGGCCCTGGCCATGATGTGCTGTATGCTCATCTATTTATATATCCGCGACGAGGTGAGCTATGACAAGCAACATGCGTCGGCCGACCGTATCTATCGCGTTACCCGCAATTTCCTGTCCGACGACGGCACCCCAAACCTGCACTTGGGCAACGTGGCCCCTCCCATCGGCCCGCTGCTGAAGAACGACTTTGGCGAGATCAAGGTCCTGGCCCGCACGGTCAATTTCGGGATCGTCATGGGGCTTGAGGAAAACGGGAAGCTGGAAAAGAATTTTTCGGAGGACCACCTCTTCCTGGCAGAACCCGACATCTTTAAAATATTTGATTTCAAGATCGTTACCGGCGATCCGGCCACGGCCCTCACCCGCCCGATGACGGTCATGCTGTCGCGCAAAACCGCCATGAAGTTTTTCAACGACGTGAACGTGACCGGCAAACGGCTGCGCGCCAACAATCAATTCGACATCGAGGTCACCGGCGTCTACGAAGATCTCCCCCCCCAGGCCCACTGGCATCCCGAATATCTGGTTTCCTTTAGCACGCTGAATGATGACAACATTTATGGACGGAAGAACCTGGAGACCAACTGGGGCAACAATTCTTTCGGCACCTACATGCTCCTGGAAGAAGGCGCCGATCCCAAAAAGATCGAAGCCCGGTTCCCTGCATTTCTCGACAAACATTTTGGCAACTATGCCAAAGCCAACTGGGGCGTCCCCGGCGACTGGATAGCCTCCAAATCCACCACGCTCTTTCTCCAAAAGGTGACCGACATCCACCTTCGCTCACACCTGGACGACGAACTGGAAGTGAACGGCAACATCAACACCGTATACATGATGGGCATCATCGGATTGTTCATCATCCTCATCGCTTGCTTCAACTTCATCAATCTCTCCACGGCCCGTGCCACCAAGCGTGCAAAGGAAGTGGGATTGCGCAAAGTGGTGGGAGCTTTCAAGATGCAGTTGGTCAGCCAGTACCTCAGCGAGTCGGTGCTCATTTCTTTCTTTGCACTCGTGTTGGGGACAGGCCTTGCCTTCATCAGCCTGTATTGGCTCAATATGTTCACCGGAAAAGCGCTTTCGCTGAACCTCATTACCAACTGGCCATTGTTGATCGGACTGATCGCATTCTCCTTCGTAGTAGGTATCCTGGCAGGTGTGTATCCAGCCTTTGTGGTTTCCGGTTTCAAACCTGCGCTCGTGCTGAAGGGACAACAAGGTTCCACCCGCGGCAAAGGCGCCTTGCGCAAAGCCCTGGTGGTGGCGCAGTTTGCCATTTCCATCGTCCTCATCATTGCCACGGCCATCACCTTCCAACAGCTGGGTTATCTCAACAGTCTGGATTTGGGCTACAGCAAAGACCAGGTCGTCACGATGCCCTACTATGACGAGTTAGATCCGGTTTATGATGCTTTTTATAACGAACTGATAAAATCGTCACAAATCAAAAATGTGTCACGATCTTCGCGACTTCCAACGGGAAGGCTATTGGATAGTCAGGGAGCGCCGCTCATCATTAAAGGCGACAGCCTGGTCTCTTCGACCGTGACTACTAAAAACGTGGCCGTAGATTACGAATTCTTCAAGACGTTCGACATCGGCATGGCCGCCGGCCGTGATTTTTCAAAAGACATTGCCACCGACGACACGCTTGCGTTCATCGTGAACGAGGCCGCAGCAAAGGCATACGGCTGGAAATCGCCTACCGAAGGCATCGATAAAGATTTTAATTATGGCGGCACTACGGGGAAACTCGTGGGCGTTGTCAAGGACTTCCACTTCGAGTCGCTGCACCAGGAAATTGTGCCCCTCGTTTTCTATCCCAGCAAAGGGAACTACCACAGGATGGCGGTGAAGATCTCGGGAAAAAGTATGGAGGAAGGGATGGCCCATGTGGAAAAGCTGTGGCACGAATTTTTGCCAAAACGCCCGTTTGAGTACGAATTTCTTAGCGAGCGATACCAAAAACTCTATGCGTCCGAACAAAAGCAAAGCCAACTGTTCACGATCTTTTCGGGCATCGCGATCTTTATCGCTTGTATGGGACTTTTCGGATTAGCAACGTTTAACACCATGCAACGCGTAAAAGAGATCGGCATCCGCAAAGTGCTGGGCGCTTCCGTGCCCAACATCCTGGGATTGTTATCGAAAGAGATTGTCCTGCTCATCATCGTGGCCAATGTGATGGCGTGGCCGGTGGCATGGTACTTTATGCAAAAATGGTTGGGCACTTTCGCTTATCACATCGACATGAACCTGCTCGTCTACCTGTTGGCGGCTGTGTCGGCCATTGCTTTAGCGCTGATCACCGTGAGTACACAAACCATCAAAGCAGCAACGAGCAACCCCTCCAATACCCTCCGGTATGAATAGGATTCTTAGCCGTTAAAAATCATAAAACAAAAAAAGCCAGCCCAAACCGGGCTGGCTTTTTCAATAAATCCTCATTCAATTTTATCAACAAATCAAAAATCTCACAAGGAATTCAAACCCTCATTTCAACACAGTACACCTGTGAGATGGATTGATTTGATTGATTTTGATAAAATTTCATTGGGACTAGACATTTGTACCTCCTTTCTTTTAGTGAAACATGCGAAGCGGGTAAACAGTGTAACGACTGTGGTCGCAGCTTCGGATAACGCCCGTCATCAGCAAACAAAACGCAGAAATTTCAAAATTTGTTTGTGCGGCGCCGATAATATTTTCAATCTGGCAATTTGTCAGCCAGGTAGAAATACGGCTCAAAAAGGTGATGCGTAAAAATCTTTTCTTTGCTGTCCGGGAACTTTGTGAAATATTCCGGATCGGCAAGCAAGACGATGAAAGCGCCGGTGCGCACATAATCGGTCGAGTGTACGAAAGCCGGTGTAACATAGCCGGGCAATGCCTTCCTGACACGTTTCGACAGGAACCCGCCGAGGTATTTTTCATATTTGCGCTGCGCTCGCCGCGGCGGTTTTTCCAGTTTGTTGTACACGTGCTTCAGCGCAAGTTTCGCAGGGAACTTTTGCTTTTTGATAAACGGCCGCGCATTCACGAAGGCGTTGGTCTTGTTAAAATCGTTCACGGTTTGAATACTGATGGGAACCTCCGGCACCCAGTCGGCGGAGTTCACCACATTGAATGCCCACCCCAGGGTGATGCTTTCATATTCGTAGGCATAAAACAAATTGCCCGGCTTAGGTCCGGCGCTGCAGTAGGTTTTGAATTGTATGTCGGCAGGCAAGTGCTTTTGGTGTTGCAGGCTGCGCAAGTGCGAGGTTATGAGATACGAAATAGCGCCGCCCTGGCTGTGACCGACAATGATAAAATCCTTCATGCCGGCCTTATAACAAGAGTCGATCTTCGGAACGATGTCCCTGGCCAGGAAGGCCGTTCCGATAAGCCAGCCGAGGTGCACGGCGGCCTTTGGGTTCTGGCTGAGTGAATAGTTGAATTCATAATCACTGGCCACCCGGATCTTGCCCGTTGCCGGAACCATAGCGGCATAAAAATTTTCAAGCCACCCCGCCGGGCTTGCCGTGGTGCCGCGGATGCTGATCACGCCTACACCATCGCCGTTGGTCCACAGGTCCCATCGGTTGGCGAGGCCCACCACGGGCGACCTGTAGGCCTTTGTGAAATTTTTCGGCCCGGGGATTTTGAGAATGGATGCCGCCGTATCAAAATGCCGCGAGGTTATGCGAAGCATCTCGATGTACTCCGCTTTGCTGAATCCGGGTTTTAATTTTTGCGCTGTAGCGAACGTTGTCGACAAGATCAACACCAACAGGGCGATGTATATTCTCTTCATGTTCTACAAATAACGTTTTGACTAATTTACTATAATTGTTTGATCTCATCCCAAACCTTCTTCAAAACCGGTATTCCATTCTTCGTATTTTCTTCGCGCGTGGCCAGCACCCTTTCGCCAGGGAAGATCACACGCGAATTTCCATCGGGACGCGAGGCGTGATAGTCGTCGAGGATTTGTTGCAGCGAGGCAGCCATGGATTTGTAGTTTCCCAGCCGTTTCAGGTCGATGGCCATGAACACCTGGGAGACACCCGTCTCCGCTTTTTGTTGGGAGACACCGGCCGTGGAAAGTCCGCCGGAAAGCAAGGTAGCCACGATATCCAACAAGAGCGACAACCCCGAGCCCTTCCAGTAGCCGACGGGCAAGATGCGTTGCGACTCGCGTATAGCGGAAGGGTCGGTGGTTAGCACGCCGTCCTTTGTAAAACCGCCGGGCACGGGAAGTTGCTGCTTTTTGAGTTCATAGAAATCCAGGGCCCCATAAGAATATTGTGACATGGCCATGTCCAGCACGATCGCTTCGCCCTCGTGGGGCACGGCGATGACGAGCGGGTTGTTGCCCAGTTTGTTGTCGAGGGCACCCCAAGTGGGCATGTTGGCCGTGGTGTTGGTCCAGCCGATAAAGACAAAGCCTTCTTTGGCGGCCTTCCAGCCATAGGTTCCGCCTCGCATCCAGTGGTTGGTATGCGCGAGGGCTACGCAACCCATGCCATGCACGCCGGCGATCTCCATCACGCGCTGTGTGCATTGCAAGGCATTGAGCGGCCCCGCAGCCGACTGACCATCCCATTGCTCGAGGCACCCGGCGGCGTGTTTCAGCACGGCTTCTTTTTCCGGTAGGATATGGCCCTGCTGGGTGTATTTGACAAACCGGCTGAAGCGGTTTACGCCGTGCGTGTAGACACCGTCGATGCTGTTTTCGGTGAATATTGCTGCACACGTTGCCGCTTTGATGGTGGGGAAGCCGTGGCGAAGCAATATCTGCAGGAAGGCATCCTCCATTTGAGATTTAGGTATGTGTATAAATTCGGGTTTCGTCTCACTCATAAGGCTGGTTACCGTTTGTTAGGGTAATAGGGTTTGTTAGTTCGTTAAAATTTAAACTGATTTTTATATTTTTTGTATTCTTTTAAGCTTCCCCGGGTTGTTTTGGACCCTTGATTTTGTAGATCCATCCAAACTACTTTATTTTGCCCCCGAAATTTAGGCAGCTCGTGCCACACCTGAACGGCTTTTCTTCGGTTTGACGGAGAGCCCTCCAAGTTAAGCGATGCCTGTCTCAGTTTTAGTATAACCAGACCACCAATTCGCCTTAAATGAAAATTACCACACGCTTCCTCCTTTTGCTGCTGGCCTTCACGCTTTTCCCTGCTGCCCATTTGTGGGCTGCCGATGCGCCGCCGGTTATCGATTCCGGTGCCACGGCCTGGATGCTGACCTCCGCCGCACTTGTGCTTTTAATGGTCCCCGGCCTGGCCATGTTCTATGGCGGCCTCGTACGAACCAAGAACGTGCTGGGCACTATGATGCACAGCTTTGCCGCCATGGGCATCATGACGGTGTTGTGGGTGGCCTGTGGTTATAGCATGGCCTTCGGACCCAGCGTATGGGGTGGTTGGTTTGGGTGGAGCAACGACTATTTCTTTCTCGGCGGCATCGACGACAAAGTAATGGCCGCCGGTGTTCCTGAATATGTATTTTCCATGTTCCAAGCCAAGTTCGCCATCATCACGCCCGCATTGATCGCCGGCGCCTTTGCCGAACGGGTTTCATTCAAATCCTATTGTTTCTTTATCGCTCTGTGGGGCATTCTTATTTACAATCCACTTTGCCACTGGGTTTGGGCCGCTGACGGATTCCTGTTCAACCTTGGCGCGAAAGGCGCGATCGATTTTGCGGGTGGCACGGTAGTGCACATTTCAGCCGGCGTGAGCGGGCTGGTGGCCGCGGTCTATTTGGGTGGACGCAAGTCGTTCCCCCACCTTCCCATGCGTCCGAACAACCTGGTGATGACCATGATCGGTGCAGGGTTGCTTTGGGTTGGATGGTTCGGTTTCAACGCCGGCAGCAGTATCTCCAGCGGACTTAGCACCGCCCAGGCCTTGACGGCTACGCAAGTGGCGGCAGCGGCCGGTGCGCTTACGTGGATCATCATTGAAGGATTTCACCAAGGCAAAGCCACGGCCGTTGGATTTGTGAGTGGTATCCTCGCAGGCCTTGTGGCCATTACGCCTGCCGCAGGCGTGGTGAAACCGGTTGGCGCTTTAGCGCTGGGAGCCCTGGCAACGGGGATCTGCTACCTGGCCATTATCCTCAAAAACAAATTGGGCTACGACGACACGCTGGATGCCTTTGGTATCCACGGCGTGGGCGGAATTGTAGGTGCTATTTTCCTTACGTTCTTTATCCGCGATACATGGATGGCCGAAGCAGCAACCGCTGCAGGAGGTTGGACCGTATGGCAACAATTGGGTGTGCAGGCAACGGCGGTAGGCATCGCCATTGCTTATGCAGGTGTAGGGACATGGATCATCCTGGTGGTGCTGAACAAGATCATCCCGCTGCGTGCTAACGCCGAAGCCGAGATGCGTGGGTTGGATAACTACTACCACGGTGAAAGAGGATACGGCATGACGAATCCCAGCTAATTCATTCACGCAAAAAAGTTGGGCATTCCACCCGGCGCTTTATTAAATTGAAATATCCATGAAACTCATTATAGCAATCATTCGCGAAAATCAACTCGACCAGGTCCGCGAGGCCCTGATCGATGCCGGCATCACGCGCATCACCGTGAGCCACGTCTCTGGCCACGGCCGCAGCAAAACAGAAGAGATCTATCGCGGGCAAGTGGTGATCCCCAACCTGGTGCCCAACATCCGGCTGGAAATTGCCGTCAACGCTGAGTTTGTAGACATCACGTGCAACGCCATCATCAGCGCCACCAAGGCCAACGACGGCGGGCTGGTCGGCAGTGGGAAGATCTTTATCACACCGCTGGAAGAAGTGATTCGTCTGCGCACCGGCGAACGCGGGCCTGACGCTATTTAAAGAAGTTCAACACTTCGCTGGAGAATTCTTTTGTGGAAGATGCACCGCCATGATCGCCGGGCACCGTATGAAACGTTGCTTTCGGGATCAAGGCAGCCAGCTTGCCGGCCGACCCGTTATCTGAATCTTTATCGCCGCAAAGCACCAACACAGGTTTCTTTATTTTTCCTAATGCTTCTTTGCTGGTGGAAGGCTGTTCTTTTTGCATAAGCGCCAAGGCTTGTTGATCGAGGCCGGTGTCTTGTATGCGTTTTACCACGGCTTCCAATTCTTTTACGGGCTCTCCGCTAAGGGCTTTGTAGAACATGATTCTTCGAGGCCACTCGGGGTTTGTGAAGTCGTCGCCCATCCCACCGAGCACGGCGTGGTCTACGCGTTTATCCAGCACCAGCAACCGGGCGGTGATGATGGCTCCTCTGGAATAGCCCACCACGTCATACGATTTGATCTTTAAGGATGAAACCAAGTCCATGATGTCGCGTGCTTCCGCGTCGTTCGCATAGGCTTCTGCGGTGTGGGGTTTGTCGGACTTGCCATTGCCGCGTTGATCGAGGGTGATCACTTTGAATCCGTTTGTCAGGAGATCGTTGTACAGTGCCGTGCGTTTCCATGATTCACCATCTACAATGAATCCGTGAACAAGGACTACAGCTTTGCCGTTGCCTTTCACGTCATAATGGATCTTTACGCCGTCGGCAGCGGTGAAGAATAATAGTGAGTCAGAAGGATTGGATGAAGTTTCCGCAGTTCGCTCGGTGGCGAGCGTGGGGAACGATATTGTCAAAAACAAAAGGAGATAAACAAGCTTGCGCATAGAGGGCATTTTTAGGTTGTTCCTAAAAATACAATTTCTTTGCTCTTTTTCCCGCACCTACCGTTTAGGTTCAGGCCCCTCACCCACCAACGCCTCGATACCAAAGGCCAGGTATACCAACGGTGCATTCCAGTTGATCGCAATTTCATTCGATGCATACGAACACACATCGTCCACATAGGCCTCGTCCGGCAGGGCGCTGGGGTATTGACACTTGTCCTGCATCGAGGGATTGGGACCGCCCGCCAACAGCCCGGGCACCGGCTCCACAATGCCGTCGGCTTCGGATGGGCGATGGTGTGGGTGCATGGGTGTTTTTGAACCGAAGCCGGTAACAAAAGAATAGCCGGTGGCATTTCGGCCCAGGAGGTAATCCAGGTTGGTCAGGGCGTTGGACACATATTTTTTATCCTTTGTGAGGCGATGGCATTGCAACAGCAAGATCCCTTGATTGGCCGCCACGGCGTTGCTCCCCCAAATAAAATCTTTTGCCGTCTGCCCCATCACCGTTTGATAAGGTTGTTCGTCCACTTGTCGGATGAGATCATCGCCGGTTTGCAACAATCGCTTTTTGATCTCGGGGAAATCTTCCTTTGCTTTCCCAGTCAAGGCATCAGGAAAACGCGCCAGCGAATAATATCCCAACAGCCGCACTTGCGCCCACGATGGTAACGGCATCTTTTCATCCGGCAGCATCGTCACGGCTTTGTAGTACGTTTCATCGTGCGTAGCGAGATACAATTCGGCCGCGGCCCAGATCCATTCGTCTTTCACGTCGCGGTCGCCGTAGGCTCCTGTGGTGATCTTCGGTTCGAAGGAGGCATTGAGACTGTTCTGGCCGTACAAGACCTCCGGATTTTTTACAGCCCATTGCCACGCGCTGATAGCCGCTTTCAAACAAGAGTCGGCCAAGCCGGGAAACTCCCGGTCGTATTTGCCGTACACCCGCGAAGCCTGCGCCATGACCGCAGCCAAGTCTAGCGCAGCGGCGGTACTTTTCTGCACGACATAACGCGGGTCTTTCGTTACCTCGGGCATCACCATCTTGTCGAATTTGGCGTTGGTGCATTTGTGATATACGCCACCATCGTTGGGATCTTGCATGGTGAGCATCCAGCGAAGGTTCCACAACACTTCGTCCAAAAGATCAGGTACGGTATTTTTACTTTCGGGTATATTCCACGAAGAGGCGTTCATGTATTGGGGAAAGTCCTCATACAGGGAAAGTAATGTTCCCGTTGTGATGCCGCTGTTTACAACATACTTATTGTAATCCCCGGCATCGTACCAGCCGCGCGGTGATGAGATGACGGTGCCCGCTTTTCGTTGTGCTGACGCGGCAGAGGGATGCACTAGTACTTTTGTATCCGGATGCCCCTCGGTGCGGGCCCACTTTTCTGCATAGGGTTTAGTGATGGCGGTAGATGCTCTTATAAAGTAAAACGCTTTCATAGAACCTTTCGCCACCGCTTCATGAACATTGTTTTGGATGGCAAAGGGATACGAGTACCCCAATCCTTTTACGACAAGGCGATAGTTGCCTTCCTTTTGAAACGACGAGAAGTCGGCTATGCGCGTCTTTTTGTTGCTGAATGTTACCGTGCGGTAGTCGCTCAATTTTCCTTCCCACACTTTTTTCTTTTCGGCCAGCGTTTCGATATAAAACTGAGCAGGACTTTCGATTGTGATCACCGCTACTTTTGGGCTTGCTGGATAAAAGCCTGCCTGATTAAGTCGAATGTCCGTTGAAAGTCCATTTTGTGCCAAGCCCACCCCGGCAAGAAGGAGTATCAAAACGGTGACAAGGATGCTTTTTTTAGATGACATAGAATTTAGTTTCATACTTTGTCGTAAAGCCGGAAGAACATCGTCATGTTGCCGGCATAAGCTTTTTTAAATCTACGCACGAGGTACTTCACCGGTTGAGACAATCGGCCGGGATGTAAAGTAACGTTAAATTATTGTGTCATTAATTTATCCAACAAAATCGTTTTGGAGCCGGAAACCCTTATGAAATACAGGCCTGCAGGAAGATGGGCGTGAAATTCTGCAGAAGTTTGGGATGGATCTATAGCTGCTCTAAAGGCGGTTTTGCCCGTGGTGTCCAGCAGTTCCATCTTATCAAATCCAGCGGTCGGAAAATCAAGTCTGAAATTTTCGTTGGCGGGATTGGGATACACTTTCATTTTCTGGACAGGTACTCCCTTTTCTACCGGTGTGATGATGTTCTCGCCATTCTCGACCAACATATAGACCACTGATCTGGGGGGAGCGGTCACCTTTATCCCGCTGCCGACAAGCGCCGACCGGGCTTTGATACTTTCCACATTTGCCGGCCCACCGGATGAAAACGCCGGCGCCTGACCGTTGACGGAAACCTTTAGCGAGAATTCGCCATTGTCTGTGCCGCCGGTCAACGTGTGGGTATAGAACCGGTTGCCATAACCAAAGTGCTGCAGGTTTACGCCTACGGTTTGTTCGGAAGTGCCTTTGTTTACAATGACCAGCCCAGTCTCTCCGGAATGAAACGAAGAAGCATAGGCCACTACATCCGAACTACCGGACACAGATGCGCTCACCATGTTATCACCAAAGTATTTTTGAAAGTAATACATGTAGAAATAGATCGGTCGCGGATTCCACTTAGGAATTCCCCCGGGCTCGTCTCCGTTGTTGAACATGCCGTGGTCGTCGCCGTTGCTCCATCCATTGGCCAGGTCCCAGCGGCTGGCCATACCGTATTTGTTTTTTATCAGCTCACCCAAAACCATCGTCGCGTGCACGCCACTGATGTAGGACACCATTTGTTTGGAGTGTACGGCAAAGATATTCCACTCCGTGAGTGCGATGGGTTTTATCGGTTGCCCTGCGTCGGATATGGTTTTCTTCAGAAAGCTCATGATGTCAGTGGGTACAGTCAACGCGGTGGAAAGAATGTCGGCAGCTTTGGAGTCTGTATCGTAGGGTGTGAAATAGCTGTGTGCAATATAAAAATCCGGCGACGATGTTGCTTTGGACAACACACCCGTGTTCCAATTCCGTTCAATATCACCGGACCAACTGGCCGGCGGCGCTTCAAATAGCTGTGCGCCGATGTGAATTTCCACACCAAGCTCCGTAGCCGCCTTGCGCATGGAGTCGGCAAATACTTTGAAGTGTTTGCCATAGATCTCGCCGGTCATGATTTCGGGCTGGCCGTCTTTGTTGTCGGGGGTCTTGATGCGATAGCCGGCCTGCCAGGTGCCGTAATTTTCGTTTCCGATCTCCCAGAACTTTGTGCGACCGTTGTCATAGCGCACCCAGTCGGCGGCAAGGTGCGCGGCAGCCGCGACCGGATTTTCGGCAGTGCTGTAGCGCGCATAGCTGTAGTTCACCGTAATGATGCCGGTGCTTTTTGTTTGCTTCAGCATTTCATAATAATTATCCAGGGACATGGTCCAGCTTTCAGCGTTCTTCCCAAACCAATAGGGATTCGGGTCGGCAGTACCATCGGCTTTGAGCAAGGTAGAAGGAACATCAGCCGGAAGCTGTGACGCATTTTGGGCATTCCAGAAATAAACGCTGCTGATATTTCCACCGGGAAAGCGCAGCACATTTGGCGATAAGGCCTTGAGGTAGTTCAGCAAGGCAGGCTGATCTACCATTTGAGTCATATAGATGTTGGCGTTATTTCCATAGATATATTTCGATACGGGCGCCACCACATTGGAAACGTCTACCGACACTGTAGCTGTGGATGATTTTGAAGGTTTATCAAATTCCACAAAAGAAGGAATGACAGCATCCTTTGCGATTGCATCGTCCAGGAAAAAGCCTTGCGTGTCCTGAGCCTTAACTGGCGCGGACAGCAGGCTGATAAAAAGAAGGGTTGCGTAAAGTCTCCGCATGTAAAAAGAGTTGGTTGACGGCAAAGGATGCCGGTGTAAAAAATCCGGTGGCACGTCTTACAACGTACCACCGGCATAAGATCAAAATACTTTACAATGTTTACAGTAATCCGATATCATCTATAAAGATCACGTAAGGAGCACCACCTTGATCCTGAAAAACAAATTCATTGATGGTCGACGGGCTACCCAACTCCGTCAGCGGAATGGTAAAGTCCGTCCACACGCCCTCCTGGATGGCCAATGATTTTTGAGTGCCCACGACGCCATCGTTGTCTTTGATAAACAACATCACACTCTTACCGGTTGTCCCCGCACCTCCGTAGATCGACAACTTCACGGCAGTATAATTATTGACCAGCACGAACGTGTTTGACGGATGCGACTGCGAGCCACCCCAGGCACCATCGTAGGTGATCTTCATGGATTTGTCGCCGCGCTTGGCTTGCTGCGTGCTCGTCCAATCGACGGTGCTGCTCCATCCACCCCATTTCTGCCAGGTGGCCACCAGGTCCTCGTCGTAGATCACGAATTTGAAACCAAAGGCCGACGATGACTTCACCGTACCTGCCGAGGTCGTCACATACAAGTAAGCCGAGGTCACGCCATCGGGAACTTTCACCTCGATTTCTCTTCCGGTCGCGGATACAATCTCTGCTTCAGCATCATCAAACCGCACGCCTTGCAGATTTTCAAAGAACTCACCCTTGATCGTCACAATGCCACCGGCGCCAATGAAGGCGGGATCAAAACTGGCGATGGTCGGCCCGGGTTGCTCGATCACAAAATCCAGTTCGGCTTGCCCGAATTCAGTGACCACCCTGATCTTGTTGGGCACGTCGGCAAACGGTGCGTTGTTGGGAATACGGATGATGATGTTGTCATTGCGCACCAATGTGATGTTCAACTGCGCCAAAGATTCGTTGAAATACACTTCCCGGGTGGTGGCCAGGTTATTGCCGAAGATCACATAGGTGGTCCCTCGCTTCCCGCTTTGTGTGGTGGAGTCTGGGGACACCAAACTCACCCGCTCCAGGGTCGGGGTGCCGCCTTGCTCTTCGTCGTTACACGCCACAAACAACGATGCGGTACCGATCAACAGGCCTATTGCCGTCAATACTTTTCGTGTTATTTTCTTCTGTATGTCCATAAGTTTATTTTTTATGCTGTGGCAAGGCCTTTCACTTTCGCAGGCCTCGCCCAGCGCTTTTGTCGATCAGTTAAAATTATAAGGAACGGGTGTCTTCGACAGGTTGGGAGCCCGCAACACTTCGGTTGAAGGAAGCGGGATCCTGAAGTTACCGTCATCAACCGGAAACGTCCGGGTTTGATCATCGGGATCCACCGCGATCGTCCACTTTGTGGGGTCCGGGATTTTATCCGGCGTGATCCGGTAGAAGCCCCTGTCTTGTGTGCTGAGGATCTCGTATGCCTTTTGCGGATTGTAATAGTGCAGGCGAACGAAGTCATACCAAAGTTGTCCTTCCATCGCGAACTCCAGGTGGCGTTCGTCAAAGATGTCCTGCCAGGTGATGATGTTCTTGGTCGAGGTGTTCGCGCGGATGCGCACCCTGTTGTAATATTTCAACGCTTCGCCATCGGAAGTTGATCCCGCATCGCCCAATATTGCTTCAGCATAGATCAGGTACACTTCGGCAAGACGCAGCATGTATGTGCCGTTCTCGGTATGTTGCTGGGAAACTTTTCCTTCGTTGTCTTCCGGACGGCCCACCACATATTTCTTCACCCATGCACGGTTGTTGTAGCCACTGCCTCCGAGCGGTACACGCAACTCTTGGGTCACGGGGTTGCCGGTATTCGGATCGATCACCTGCTGGTGTATGTAGGTGTAGTGATCGCCAGGAAACATAAACGTAGCCTTGCGTCGCGCGTCGGGTGTGTTGCCATTGTCGATCAAACCGTCATACTTGTTCAGCATATACAAAGAGGCACCGATATCGCCACCCCATCCATCGGCAAAGCCGGTGATGCTGGAACCGAAGGCCAGGAAAGCCTGCACACTGTTCTGCGATCCCCAGTCCGCACCGTTGTATACCCATTGCAGGGCGAACAAGGTTTCGGAGTTGTTGTTGTTCTTGGTCTTGAACAGTTCTTCATAGTCCGTCATCAGCGAAGCGCCGCTGTTCTCGATCACATCTTTGGCCAGGATACGGGCGCTGTCCAGGAACACATTGTCGCGTGCTCCGCTTTTGCCCACGCCTGCGCGGGTCAGGTAAACCTTGGCCAGCATGCCTTCGGCAGAATATTTCGTGAGTCTTCCCGCTAGGATGGGCGTTTCAGGCAGGTGCGTGGTTCCGTAGCGAATGTCACGGGTGATGAATTCCCAAATGGACGGCACGGTATTGCGCGTGATCGTCGTGTCCTGAAGCAACGCGGTGTTGTCGGTGATGATTGGCACCTCACCCCAGTTCTGCACCAGGAACATGTAGGCCATGCCCCGCATAAAGCGGGCTTCAGCGATCGCGTGTTCCACGATATTGTCAGGCACTTCTTCGCCCGCATATTTTCGCAAGTTGGTGATGAGGGTATTGGATTGCCCCACGATGTTGTAGAATGCACGCCATGCACTCAAATTCTCCGAAGTAACGCTGGTGGTTTTGAACTCCACGTTTTCCAATTGATAAGACCCCGACGTCAGCACGCCACCTCTTCCATCGCCGATACCGTGCGAAGCCTTGTCGTTGTAGGCGAACCACACGACGTTGTATAACGGAGCGCTACCCGCCAATACTTGCTCAGGTGTTTTGTAGAAGTTCACGTCGAGGATCGTATCCTGTGGGGGTTGATCCAGGAAATCACTGCCACAGCCGGCAAATAGTCCAACCAAAAGCAGGACAGCCACGTAGATTTTGATATGTTTTAATGTTTTCATTTGCTCTTGCTTTTTTTGTGACTTAAAAATCAACGGCCAGGCTGAAGGTATACGCCGGTGTCATCGGGTACCGTCCATAGTCCACACCAATGGATTGATTCGTGGATTGAGAATCGCGTCCTACATAGGCGCCCACTTCCGGATCGTAGCCTTTGTACTTGGTGAACGTATACAGGTTTTGTACACCCACGGCCAATCGCACGCCCTGAACCACGTTTTGTTTTCCAATGAGCGTCTTAGGAATGCTGTAGCCGAGCGTTATGTTCTTGATGCGCAGGTACGATCCGTCTTCGACAAACTTGTCTGTAAAACGCAACCCATTGCCATTGACGTCGGGCGTTACGATACGGGGAATGTCTGTACCGGGATTACTCAAGTGTGCTTCCGAACCGCTGCCTTCCACGCGGGCATAGTTGAACGTTTCCGCCATCAAATTCCTACCCAGGTTAATGTTGTTGGGATTCGTGTTGCTGAACCGGAGGAAGTTGTAAATGTCGTTACCATAAGAGGCCGTGAGCAGGATGTTCAAGTCAAAGCCCATGTAAGTAAAGGTGTTGGTAAAACCAAAGGTTGCTTTAGGCCAGGGGTTACCAATGTTGGTGATGTCCTTTTCGTCGATCTTGTTGTCGCCGTTCAAGTCTTTGTATTTGATATCGCCCACCCAAACTCCACCGGGAGCCACATCCTGACGATCGCCGTTGACCTTGACGGGGATGGCGCTGTTGTTGATCTCGTCCACGGATTGAAAAATGCCGTCATACAAATATCCACGGAACAACCAGGGTGCTTGCCCAACGGCCGAACGCTGCGTCCAGTTATTGCCGGAGCCCGTATCGCCGATGAACCAGGAGGTGTGATCAATAAAAGCGTTGTCCGAATAAAGCTCCGTCATCTCCGTCTTGAATCCCGACACGTTGAAATTGCTTCGCCAGCTAAATCCATTCTTGTCGATGTTCACAGTATTCAAGGTAAATCCCCAACCTCTGTTCTCCAGTGAGCCGACGTTCACCTGCGGTGGAGCAATCGCTCCCTCGGCGCTTACGCCCATATAATCGGGAAGCGGGCTGGTCATCAATAAATTGTTTGTCTTCTTGATATAGAAGTCACCTTCCAACTGGATGCGGTTCTGGAATAAGCCGAGGTTGAACCCGATGTTGTTGGTATGCGTCTCCTCCCATTGCAAGGCAGCGTTCGGATAGCGTGACAACGGGAATCCTGTACCCCACGGCGTCGACACACTGGCCAACGGACCGTAGTAGGAGGTGCTGCCCTGATTACCGGTTACCCCCGTTTCTACCCGCAATTTCAGCTCGTTGATGAACGCCACGCTCTCCATGAATGGCTCTTGCGTGATCCGCCATGCAGCCGACACCGCGGGAAAATATCCCCATTTATTATCCGGTCCAAAATTCACCGAGCCATCGGCGCGGAGCGATCCCTGGATAATATACTTGTCGTTGTAAGAATAATTCAGGCGGCCGAAGTACGACTCCATGGCCCACGGCGACTGTCCACCCGAAGTCGTCGCGCCTTGTGTGTTGCCCACGTTCAGGTCGGGTACACTGTTGGTCACAAAGCCTCTTTTGGAGCCGCTCACATTTTCCCAATGCGACTCCTGCGATTCGTGGCTCGCCATGGCGCCGATGTCGTGTTTGCCAATGCGCACATTGTATTGGAGCAATTGATTCCAGTTCCAATACGTGTTGTCGCTGCTTCCCGAAGTAAGGCTGGCAACGTCGTTGGTCTTGTTCCCCAGCCGGTACGTTGGTGTGAAGTAGTCGGTGCGTGTAAAGCCAAGGTTACCATTCAACGATGTGCGGAAGACAAGTCCTTTCAACAAGGTTACATCGAAGTTGACGCCACCCAAAACCTGGAATTTCTTTTGTTTATTTTGAACAATGTTGGCGATGGCCACCGGGTTGAGGGGTGTGAATTGCACCAGGTTTCCGTTCGTGAGGTCGGCTCCGCCCCATGATCCATCCGGGTTTTTCACGGGAACATTGGGAGCTATCTGGAGTGCATTGAGAATGGTGTTCTCCTGTGTGGCCGTGATCCGTTCTTTTGTTTGGTTCACGCTCAGAGTAGTCCCAATCTTCAACCATTTGCGTGTCTGATTGTCAACATTCAGGCGAATGCTTGAACGAGCAAAGCTGGAGCCAATCGCCACGCCTTCCTGGTCGAAATGTTCGCCCGACAAATAGAACGTTGTTTTTTCGCTTCCGCCACTCAGGCTCAATTGGTGTTTGAAAAGTGGTGCGGTTTTAAAAAGGGCATCCTGCCAGTTGGTACCCGGCCCCAACAACGAGGGGTTTGCAAATTCCGGAGGCGGTGTGCCTCCTGTAATTTTCCGGATCTGGTTGGTCATGTCCGCGAACTGCGACAAGTCCATGACCGGCAGGTTCTTCGGTTTATCCTGCAGACTGTACGTGAACCCATAGTTCACTTTCATCTCGCCGACCTTGCCGCGCTTTGTGCTGATGAGGATGACCCCGTTGGTACCCCGCGATCCATAGATGGCCGTAGCCGAAGGGCCTTGCAAAATTTCAATATTCGCAATATCCGAAGGGTTGATCCCCGCCAGGACGTTGGAAGAACTCGTGGCCCCATAGCTGAGCGTTGAAGGTTGGATCTGCACACCGTCCACCACATACAACGGCTCGTTCGATCCGGTGATGGTGTTCACGCCGCGGATGTTCACCGAGATACCACCGCCGGGCTGGCCGGTGTTCTGCGTCACATACACACCGGCGGCCCGGCCTTGGATGGCCTGCTCGATGGTGGTGTTGATGGTTTTCGCAATTTGCTCGGAACCCACAGACGTTTGGGCTCCCGAAAGATCGGTGCGTTTCATTTCACCGTATCCCACCACAACCACTTCCTGGAGGGTGGATACATCTTCCCGCAGTTCGGCATCGATGCGGGTTTGGTTGCCCACCCGGATCTCCTGCGATTTGTAGCCGATGAAGGAAATGACGAGCACATCTTCGTCGTTCGCCTGCAGGGTATAGTTTCCGTCAATGGTGGTCGTGGTCCCATTGCCGGTGCCCTTGATGAGCACGTTCACACCGGGCATGGCATTGCCCGCGGGGTCCTTGATTGTTCCCGTGACGATGTGCTGGCCATAGGCGGCCACACTCGTCAGCAGCAACAAAAACACGGAAGCCCTTTTGAAAAAGCTTCGGTAGACTTCTTTCATAATCATAGATTTGGTTAAGTGGATAGAGTATAGGTGTTTGGGTAAACCGCGTTTGTTCAGAACCACTGCCTGCCTCGAGGGTTGCCTGAAAGAGGCTGTTTCTATCAGCCAGCCTCCCAGGGCAACGCCCGATTCATACCTAACCCAGGTACCGTTCTTTAGCAGACCAATCGTTTGATTTCTTTCGATCTCACAAACGATTGCAGTTCGTCATGACAAATTTGGATCGGAAAGAAGCGGAGGAGGGTATGAAAATGTTGCGGATTACTTCCCGTGGCGTTAACGGGGGGGATGAAATGTTTCAGGAGACAGGGCAATTTGTTAACGCGGCGCGGCGAAAAGCCCGGAGCGGGCAAAAAAAAGGCGTTTAGGAGTCATCCTAAACCTGCGAGTAATAACGATCCAAACTCAGTGTTTGTAAACTTGGGGGAAGTCGTTGTTCATCCCCACGAGGAGGGTTTTGCCATCCAGGAGGATCATGCGGCGGGCGTCGCCACGAAGAGAGAGGCCGGTTTCTAACGGGTCGGCTGCGCGGAAGTGTCCACGGCCATCGCCCAACAACACCGTACCGAAATTTCCGGTCGCTTTGCCAAAGCGCGACCGCGTGCGTGAAAGGTTGCCGCCGGCGATAAGGTCCCCATGACCGTCGCCATTGACATCCAGAAACGCCAGGGCCAGCACAGGAGCGAATTGAATTTGGATGGGCAGTGATCGCCGCACAAGGCCTGTGCCCGTGTTTTCAAACCAGCTGGTTTCGAAAGTGAAGGCCTCAAACATCCGCCCTTTCTTCAAATCTTCCGGCGTGAGCATGGTTTGAAGCCTGGCTTGGGTGTACCGGGCATAGTCCGGGAATTTCTTTTTGAAAGATGGAATCTGCTCGGTCAACTCATCGCGCGTGGGCATGGGATAAGATCTTCCACCGATGTAATAGCTCATCAAGGGGTCGATAGAGCCGTTGTTGTCTATATCGGAAGCAAACAGCGAAACCGGTTGTCCGGGAGTGGCTTTGAATTGGTTGTTCATTCCGAAATTTCCAATCACCAGGTCTTTGTCACCATCACCGTCGAGATCTTCTGCCAGGATGCGATTCCACCAGCCTTCCGTTTTCTCTTTATTATAGAGCGCCGACTGGTCCTTCAATTTTCCCTTGTCGTTCAGATACACTTTCACCGGCATCCACTCTCCTACTACAATGAGGTCGGGCCATTCATCGCGGTTCAGATCCAGCCACACGGCGTCGGTTACCATGCCGGGTCGGATTAGGTCGGGTGCTATGTCCGGGGTGTGCTCGGAAAAATTTCCTTCGCCGTCGTTCAACAGCACGTAGCTGCGCGGCGCTTCGGGATAACGGCCTGGGATGATTCTGCCTCCTACAAAAAGGTCGAGATCGCCGTCGCGGTCAATGTCGGCTGGTCGTGCACAGGAACCGCTGTTGAGCACTAGCGGCAAGGTCACACTGTTGAAATTTCCTTTTCCATCATTCCTATATAAATGATCGCCCAGGGCGACGTCGGTGGTGTCATATTCATAGCCGCCACTCACGACATAGAGGTCCTGGTCTCCATCCTTATCCATGTCGAAGAAAGCAGCATCTGTATTTTCAGATGGGTCATCCTTCCAGGTTTGTGATTTCGCTGCGAAGGTTCCGTCCTTGCGCTGCACAAAGACGCCGTCGCGTTGTCCTTTTGCTCCGCCTACAAACACGTCGGCAAGTCCGTCGCCGTTGATATCGGCGGAAGCCATCGCTGGTCCCTCGGTTGAATACATGCGAGGCAGCAGGGATTGCACCTTAAAATCAATGTATTCATTCTCCTTGTGCCGGAACGGAATGGCGTTTTCAACTTTTGTGAACCATGTTGGCGCCGAAATCTTTTTTTCTTCTTGTTCGACGGCATCCTTTTGTTGCAACACCAACACGCGATCGATCGCTACGTTCGTTAACTTCTGCTGTTCTCCCCGCGGCCAGACCACCACGAGTGAATCGACCTTTGGCAGCTTGCCCAATCCAAAAAACAACATCGGCTCTACAGCGGACTGAAAGCCGCGGTAGGGACACATCGTTCGCTTCAGGGTCTGCCCTCCGGCAAATACCGTCACCGTGCTACCTAACCCTGCGGTGTTCTTATCGTTTCCCTGCAAGCGAATGTTGAGGTAATGATTTTGCATCATACTGCCTGCATCGTTGCGGTAGATGCCGGCGGTTTCGTCGAGATTATTCATCACCAAATCCAAATCTCCGTCGTTGTCCAGATCGGCATAGGCGGTCCCTTGGGTCAGATTTTTTGGTGCAAAGCCCCAGGTATCGCTCACGTCATCAAATTGGATTCCGTTCGTGTTATGGAACATGTAGTTGTGCTCCTTGCTGGAAGGCATTTTGTTGAGCACATCCTGCAGCGTGGCATCGCGTTGGCCTTTTTGTGCTTTCATGGCCAGGTCGATCTTGTAGCGGAGGAAGTCGTTGCTGGTGAAATTGCGTTTGAACCCGTTGGAGATAAACAGGTCCTGCCAGCCATCGTTGTCATAGTCGGCAATGAGGGCCGACCAACTCCAGTCGGTATTGGAGATGCCGGCCAGTTGCCCGATCTCGGAAAACGTACCGTCACCGTTGTTGAGGTGCAGCATGTTGCGCATGTACTGGTGGTGTCGTCCGCTTTTTACCATGGCGGCGTATACGTCGTAGCGATCGGGCCAATAGAATTCCTTTTGACGTTGATTGTTGTCGGGCAGCATGTCCAGCGTGACCAGGTCCAGGCGGCCATCGTTGTTCACATCGGCCATGTCCACGCCCATGGAGAATTGCGACATGTGGGTGAGCAGGCTGTCACTGACTTCGTTGAAGAACCGGCCGTGGTCGTTCAAAAGCACGTTGTCCTTTTCGGT
>DATDAV010000009.1:0-43284 GCA_036525235.1 Chryseolinea sp.
AAATGAGCGTACTCAATGCGGTCAGAAACAAACTATTGGCTCGAGTGGTCGCCTGTGTAAATAACGGCCGAGAATACGTGAGAATAGCTGCCTAATAAATCTTTAGGATCACTTGTTTTAATCATAGAAATCAAGGGCGGGGCTTTGCGATTTTCTTTGCGCCTCTGCGCCTCTGCGGTTAAAAAAAGTTCAGGCCCCCCAAACTACTTTTCCCGTCACACTGTTCTATCCCGAACAAGAATCCCTCAATCCAAAAGATGAAGTTGAAATTAAGTGTGCTGGACCAAACCCCCATCCGCCGGGGAACCACTGCCGCAGAGGCCCTCCAGGAATCCATCGCCCTAGCCCGTTTTGTCGATAAGCTGGGCTATACGCGCTACTGGCTTTCCGAACATCACAACATCAATACACTGGCCGGCGCCGCGCCGGAAGTGTTTATCGCCCGGCTTGCCGCCGAAACAAAACATCTCAGGTTTGGGTCGGGCGGTATCATGCTGCCAAACCACAGCGCCTTGAAGGTGGCCGAGAACTTTCGCTTGCTGGAGGCATTGTACCCCGGCCGCATCGACCTCGGTGTAGGTCGTGCTCCCGGCGGGGACCGGCTCACGGCCTCGTTGCTCAATCCGTCCAACACTTTCAGTCCCAAAGACTATGTGCAGCAACTCGTGGACTTGAAAGGCTTTTTAAACCTCGACACGCAAGCCGGCGCGGTGCATGATCGTGTGCGGGCTATTCCCAATATTGAAACGGCTCCTGCCTTGTGGATGCTCACCTCCAGTGGCGAGAGTGCATACATCGCGGCGCATTTCGGCATGGCGTTGTCGTTTGCCCAATTCATCAACCCCAACGGGGGCCCTGAAGCGTTGCAGGCTTATCGTCAGAACTTCAAGCCGTCGGCCGAATTGCCGGAGCCGCAGACCAGCGTGGGCGTTTTTGTTTTTTGTGGCGACACGGAAGAAAAGGTCGCCCAAGTGCAAGCCGTTATGGACTATCGCCTGCTGAGCATCGAAAAAGGAAAAGTGGACGAGTCTCCTTCTTTTGAATCCGTGCGCGGCTACGACTATTCCTATGACGAATGGGAGCGCGTGCTGTACAATCGTCGCCGGACGATTGTGGGCACGCCCGACGTGGTGAAGGAAAAAATCCTGCAAATGGCGAAAGATTTTAATACCGATGAGATCGTGATGTCTACTTTCGCTGATACGTTTGAGGATCGGCTGAGGTCGTATGAAATATTGGCTGAGAGTTTTGCGCTTGCTCCTGTCGGGGTGGCAGTGGGGTAGTGTTGCGGATGAAAGTTAAACCGCAAAGGCGCTAAGGACTCAAAGAAGGCGCAAAGTTTTTCCCCGCCCTTGTTGGTGTTCTTCACCAACAAGTCAGCTTCCCCTCACATCATTCGAATGTCAGCACTGCGGAAAGTTTTGTTGGCCTTCACCTCGTCAACGTTCCCCACCAACAAGCCGCACTATCAGCGCGCATTACACCCTGTTCGCATTCGTCATTCCCAGCGATTTTGCAAAACCTTACATCCTTAAATTAAAGTCACCCCTCCTGTAGCTGCTCCATTCCTCCGATCAGTTTTATCTTTCATGGATACCCTTCCGAAGAAGACAAACCTTCATTTCATTCACTACATCAAAAAAAGCACTTCCTCAAACTGCAATCCAATTGCAGTAGGCGGCCATAACTTTGTACCTGTCTACTAGTAAAATTTAATCTCGTATGCTTAAAATGATGAAGTATGTGTTTTTGATGCTGATGGCCAGCAGTGGCTATCATATCGTCGCAAAAGCTGGCGTGCCTGCCGTGGTAGACACGGTGATGTTGCACGAGTCCGCCACCGGTGCACGCATTGTTCGCGTGAAGGATTCCTTGCATGTAAAAAAGGTTAGGATCGTGGAGTACAAAAAGAAGGTGGATCACGCGTCGGTTGTTTATCTGGAGTATGAAAAACAATGTGCCGGGTGGAGGTTGTCGGAGAAACAACTCGAGAAGATCCTGGTAAAGAGCTACACCATCACCGAACACGAGGTGCGCTTTTTCTTTACCTCCGTCCCTTGTCATTATGAAGGAGTGGCGATCGTGAACGACGGTCAGTCGATGCGATTTGAGGTGAACGCAGGATCGTATTCGGTCTTTTATGAAGACCTCAATGCCTACTACCTCGGCTATTTCGGCGCGGGCGCCGACTTTGTAGAGCCTCCAGGGATTGCCGTGGATGTGCCCTAAAAGTATAGAGAGCCATTAATGTATGAAGGCGCAAAGTTTGTGTATCAGACTTTGCGCCTTCGTGCTTTGTGATTGCAGTTATATCATCGCTACAGCCTTTCGCATTTTTTCCAGCCCCGTCTTTGCCACGGTCAGTGCATCGTTCTTCCAGTACTCGAGGTTGAACAACTCCAGCGACAGCACTTTTGTGCCACCCATGTTCGACAGGTCGGTCAGGATCTGTTTGAGCGGTGCCACCCCATCGCCCGGGTAGAGGCGGTTCGAATCCTTTTGTTGCTCCCGCGGAATGTCGGATGGGTAGTCGTTCATGTGGATGACGTCGATCAGTTTTCCGTTCACCATCTTGAGGCAATCGAAGCCCGAGCCGCCGCGGAACAGGTGGTAGACATCCGGGAGGATGCGTGCATCGGGGTCGTTGGCCACAGCGGCTGCCATCAGCGCCTGGCCGAAGTGATAGAATACGGGCGACGATCCCCAGAACTCCAGCAAGGGCATCACGCCGGTCTTACGCCCCAGGTCCAACAATTGTTTATAACGCTCGCCCACTTTAAACAGGTCCAGCGGCACATCCGTCTTCACTCCCGACGAGGGCGCGGCAATGCGCGTGCATCCCAGCTCGGCCATCATTTCCATTTCTTCTTTCATTTGCGTAAAGCCCGCGGCACGTTGCGTGTCGTCCTCCACCATCCAGGGCGCAAAGCCGATGGCATCTTCGACGGTGACGTGGCTGTCGTCGAGGAATTTCTTTAGGGTCTTCAGCGAGTTGCCGCCTTCTTTGAAGGCTTTTATTTCGGGCACCCACAGCTCCACACTGTCGTAGCCGGCCCGGGCGGCGATGTCGATGGATTTTTGAAGGCCTGGCTTTTGGCCGCTGATGGTGCTGGTGTTGAGACAGAATTTGAATTTGCCGGCGGGCTTCTTTTGCGATGCCCCAAAACTGAGTTGGGGGGCCACGGCGGCGCCGGTAAGGAGTCCTAGTGTTTTCAGGGCGTCTCTTCTGTTGGTCATAGGAGATATGGGTTTAGGAATTTGATGTTGATTGACGGTATAGCAAGCTACGAATTTTCCGAGGGTGCGCGATAGCGCACTGGATGGACGGTAACAAAGGCGGTCGAAGTGTGAGGGTTGTGAAGGATGTCTGGTGTAGGATTGTGACGATCCCTTGTACTTTGTAGGACGTTCGTGCTTTACGTGCCATGAACGCAGACCTTTTAGATCGCTCGTACTTGGCGCGTTGGTTTAGAAATTCACGAAAAAAAGCGGTTGATGCATTCTGGCTATGCTTACCCAGTAACGTCGGCGAAGATATCAAACAACGAACCCGATTGGAGCCCTTGGTGATAGCATTACCTGAACGATCAACCGCCCATGTTTTTGATCCGGCGAACGGATCGGTTATAAAGTGTGCCGTCTATGGCTTTACGTTGAGGTCATACGATTGGTCAACTTTCTTACGACAGGGGAGAGGCGTATTTTTTGTATCATCTATTCCGTAGCCTGTCCCTACCGTTGTATGGCGTAGAAAAATACAAATCAAAGATAGCGGAAGCCCCGTTTCGGGGGGTGGTAAAAAAACGACAAAGTTTGGTTGGTCAGTATTGTTTGGCAACGACCACTTCGCCCGGGTAGTCATAGCCGCGGAAGGCGGTGATATTAGAGCGTCCTAATGCGGCGAAATCTTTGGCCAGGTGGTGGAGGTCGTAGTAGCCACAGGAAAAGGCAATGGCCTCCCAGCTTTTTTGCGGCTGTTTGTGTTTCATCACGTTGGCGTGCACGAACCGGTTGAGGGTGTTGAACCGCCGGGCGCTGATGCCCACGTGTTCTTTGAAGTTGCGTTCGAATTGTCGCGTGCTCTTGTGGCACCGTTGTGCCATGGCCTGGATGTCGAACGGGGAGGGGTGTGAGAAAATGTCGCCGGCTACCTGGGCGATTTCGGGTTGGTGGTGGATCTTTTTGCGGGCTTGGATGAGGCCCAGGAAGAACGTGTCGAGGAGCGTGGCTTGACGGCGCAGGTCGGTGCATAGCGAGAGTTGCTCGACCAGCGTGTTCACGGCCGGACCCCACACCTGGCTGGCGTCCACCAGGGAGTTGGTGAAGGATGGGGCGGGAATGCCGGTGAGGTGAAACAACCCGGTGGGCGTGAACGAGATCTGCAGGCGACGGCACTGGCGGGGCATGTGACTGTTGAGGAAGCTGCGGTCGGCCATGCCGAAGATATTGCAGCGGGCTACGCCGAATTCGCGTTGGGTGCTGAAGAGGGTGGGCACCTCGTCGGGGAAGATCTGCACGGTGTGTTCGCGCAAGGCGGGGAGGGGAAAAATGTAATCTTTTGTCCACGCTTCGATTTCGTGGGTGAAGAAGCCGTAGAGATAAATGTAGGGCTTCACCGCGTCGTGGGGCAATAGGATTTGAACGGATTGCACGGGGTCGGGGGAATATCGCGTGTTGAAGATAGGAATTTTTTGTTTTCTGTGTTTAAATCCGGGCTTCAAAACATGCGGTGTGTGCGGCGCTGCGTGAGGGATGGGAGTGGAAAGCCCGGAGTGGGTGGGGATGGGGAGTGTGATTTGTTGGTGGGACACCAACAAATGTTAATCGGGGGTTTAGGAATGAGGGAACTGGGGGTGGGCGGACTTGTAACGGACAGCCCGACCCGAGGCACGAGGGGCACGCCCTCACCCTAAACCATCAACTGCCGCTGTTTCCTTTGGAGGAGCCTTACAACTTTCTTCCGGCTCCTTCCATCACAATACAACAACCTCGTAAATTCGTTTTACGTACGCAACCTGTTAGCCCCTTGACAACCGGTGTTAAACCTAACGTGTCCCGGGGGACATAAACCGCCCATCCTATGCTAAAGAACTTTTTCAAAACGGCCTTTCGCAACATCGTGAAGTACAAGGCCTACTCGCTCATCAACTTCGTGGGTCTTACCTGCGGATTGACGCTGGCGCTGCTCATCATTACCTATGTGCGAAGTGAGGTTGGCTACGACCGTTTTCATGAGAAAGCCGACCGCCTTTATCGCTTTCGCTACACGGCGCCCAACGGCCTGGAGATTGCCAGCACACCGCCGCCGATTGCGCCGGTGCTGAAAGACTACTTCCCCGAGGTGGAAGAGACCGCGCGCCTGTACCTGCGCAACGTCAGCATCACCCGTCCGAACAACCCGGAAGCATTTGAAGAGTCGAACATCCTGTTTGCCGATTCGGCCATCACCAAAATGTTCACCTTCGATTTTGTGAAGGGCAACCCCGAGCGCGCGCTGTGTGATAAATTCACGGTGTTGATCAACGAAGAAATGGCCAAGAAATATTTCGGCGATGCCAACCCGATTGGCGAGTCGCTCATTTTTGGTGGGCATCAGACCTTTAAGGTGGTGGGTGTGGTGAAAGACTTTCCCGAGCAGTCGCACCTGCGCTTCAACATGCTGGTGCCGTATGACAACATGTTCGACCTGGAAACGCCGGAGACGGCCCAGGTGCTGAAGAACAACCTGGCCATCAACTTTATCATCAGCCATTCCTATACCTATGTGTTGCTGAAACCCGGGACCACTCCCCATCACATCAACCAGGAAATGGGCGCGTTCCTGAAAAAATATGCGCAGCCGCGTTTCCTGGTGGGCCAGATCTTTCAACTCATGCCGATGGTGGACATTCATTTGAAAAGCACGCTGCTGGCCGAGCCCTCGTCGACCAACTCGATGGCCAACATCTACATTTTCATTGGCATCGGTGTGCTGACGTTGATCATTGCGTGCATCAACTACATCAACCTGAGCACGGCGCAGTCGTTCACGCGCATCAAGGAGATCGGCATCCGGAAGATCCTGGGGTCGATGAAGTACCAGCTCATTCTGCAGTTCCTGGCGGAGAGCTTTTTGTTTTCGCTAGTGTCGATGGGCATTGCCTATGTTGCCTTTCATTTTATGTTGCCCTTGCTGAACCTGCTGACCGGGAAGCACCTGGTGTTTTGGGAAGTGGTGGATGGGAAACTGCTCGTGGCTTCGGCATTGCTGCTCGCGTTCATTACCGCGCTGGCCGGCGGATACCCGGCATATTTTGTGACGCAGTTCGACTCGGTGAATGCTTTGAAAGGGCGCGGGGGTTCGGAGGGAGGTAATCAATTTCTGCGCAAGGCACTGGTGGTTTTCCAGTTGGCCATTGCGTGCATGCTGCTGTCGGCATCGTTGCTCATTGTGAAGCAGCTCCGCTACCTGGAGGACCGGCCGCTGGGTTTTCAGCGGTCGCAGGTGATCAACATTCCATTGGCCAGCCAAAACCTGAACGGCATTTTCAGTCAGCGCGACTCGGCCTTCAGCACGCGGCTGCAAACTTTCCGCGATCGCGCCGAAGGGTTGAGTGGCGTGAAGCAGACCACGCTGTCGTCGGGTGCGCCCGGGCTGGGCGTTGTGTACCGGGGCATCGTTCCCGAGGGCTTTACGACGGAAGACAACCTGTTCATCGCGAATATGTCGGTGGACTATGATTTTCTGAAATCGTATGACATGGACGTTGTCGCCGGTCGCGGCTTTAGCCTGAATTACGGCACCGACCCGGCCGAGGCGTATGTGGTGAACGAAACGGCCGTCCGCGAATTCAAATGGGAGACGCCGGAGAAGGCCTTGGGCAAAACGATAAACAAAGAGGGCAAAAAAGGCAAAGTCGTTGGCGTGGTAAAGGATTTTAATTTTGCCTCGCTCACCACACCCATGTCGGCCCTGGTGATGGACCTGAGCCCGGACCAGTTCAACACGCTCTCCATCACGTTTGCCAACACGAATGGCCAAAGCATCATCCAACAACTCGAAGGCGACTGGAACAAGCTCTTCCCCGAGAAAGCATTTGAATACAGTTTCCTGGATGAAACCCTGCAGAGCCAGTATTCCAACTACGAAAATTTTGGCACGATCATCCAATCCTTTACGGGTATTGCCATTTTGATTTCGTGCCTGGGGGTGTATGGCCTCGTGCTGTTCACGGTGCAGCGGAAGGTGAAAGAGATCGGTGTGCGCAAGGTGTTGGGCGCGAATGTGAGCAACATCCTGTTGCTGATCTACCGCGACTTCGCGCTATTGATCGCGATCGGTTTTTGTGTGGCCGTGCCGTTGTCGTATTATTTTATGAATCAGTGGCTGTCGAATTTCATATACCATACGGAGATCACGTCGTTGACGTTTGTGATCAGTTTGGTTTCGGTGCTGGCTGTCGTCACGCTCACGGTGAGTTATCAAGCCATACGCGCCGCGCTGGCCAACCCGGTGAAGTCGTTGCGCAGCGAATAGCTTTGTCAGGCGCGGCCATAGATCTTTAAGACCGTTTCGCGCCAGTCGTTGGTTTTGGATGAGCAGATGTGGGCGATGGCATCGGCGATGGCGTCGGGGGCTACCCAGGCGGTGAAGTCGGCGTTGGGCATGGCTTCGCGGTTTACGGGTGTGTCGATGGTGCTGGGCACCACCACGGAGGCCGTTACGTTCGATGCATTGCCTGTGGCGTTCAGCAACTCGGCCAACTTGAAGATCAGCGATTTGGAGAGGGCATAGGCCAGCGATTTTTTTCCGTCACTTGCTTTCAGCGCGGTTCTTGCGCCGACAAAGACGATGCGGCCACCACCTTGTTTTTGCATTTGCTGAAAGACGGGACGCGCTACGTTATAGGCCGTCTCAAAATTCAGCGCGATCATTTTCTTTACCGTCTTGCCATTGGCTTCGGCAAGGCCACCGCCGGTGTAGCCACCCACCAACAGCAACGCTGCGTCAAGGGTGCCATGTGCGGCGATCGCTTTGGCGACGACAGATTCCACGGCCTGTTCATCGGTGAGGTCGGCTTCATAGGTCACCACTTTCCCGGAGGGCTCGAAGCCCAACGTTTTTCCCGGTGTTACTGTGGCCAATACGGTGTAGCCATCCGCCAAAAAGCGTTCTACCGAAGCCTTTCCCAAATTGCCGGATGCGCCGGTGATCAATACTGTTTTCATATGCCGTACGATTTAGTTTCGAACATAAAGAAAGATGTGGTATGGTGAAATATGTGAGGCATAAAGTTTCGCGTGTTTCTCGCATTGTGTCGCCTTTTGTTTGTGTATCAGCTCTTGAACAAACCTTAAAGCGGATCAACCTTGAAGTGGATCAACCTTGAAGCGGATCAACGTTGAAGTGGATCAACGTTGATCGAGCAGGTTCTGAATAACCCTGGCCTTTAGGCCAGGGTTAAAAGTAACCCCTATCCCGGGCTTTAGCCCTGACCAGACACAAGCCTATCTAGTAAAAATACTTCACTCCGGACCCCACTCTGCATTGCGATATCCAACTGGATCACTTTGGACAAGCTATTAAGAAACGAATGTTCCTGATGCTACCCATCAAGACATTGGACCTAACTAATGAAGCTGCGAAAAAGAATCACCGCTGCGGTCAGGGCTAAAGCCCGGATGAGTGAGATGTCTTTGTCCCTGGCCTAAAGGCAGGGTTTTTCAGTTCCGCGTCCTACTAACGCACATCTTGAATTCGACCTTCCCCAAGAAGTTAAACCACAGTAAGTGTATGCATAGGCAACGGTTTCACCCAGGCCATGATCGGAAACCGCTTCGAGGTTGAAATAAAAATGCTAAATGTCTACACATAAAACGTTGCTTCACCCTAAAAGCAAATGGTTCGCCCCAATTAGAGTTTACGATCACTACAAACTTGTTACCGGGACCTACTCATCTCAAAAAAAAACTCTACTAGCTATTGAATACTGACGACTGAATTCTGGCTCCTGAATTCTGACTACTGGCTCCTGAATTCTGACTACTGAATTCTCACTACTGGCTCCTGGCTCCTGGATTCTGGCTCCTGAAAAGATATCACTCGAACAACACCTTCTCCTTACCGTCTCCACCCCGCGCGAACAGGGGATCCCCATCCCCCTTTCCTAACAATTGTAGCGACGATAGTAGTTTAACCATGAACTTGAGCTTCTGTTTCATTCGATTGAGCAGAAAAGAAAAACGGGTCTGGGTTGTAAGGTGGGTAGCGGTGTTTTGACGTCACGAAGGTAACTGACTAAAACCCTAAGCCTATGAAATGTTTGTTACCGTATGGTTCTCTATTGCTTTTCGGCGTCTTGCTCTGCGCAGGCCCGGGAAGTGTTTACGCGCACACGATGGAGTCCTCTCTGATTGTTCAAGCCAACGCCGTGACCGGCATCGTGTCGGATGAGGGTGGTGTGGGCATGCCGGGCGTGAATGTGATTGTGAAAGGTACCAGCAACGGCACCACCACCGACGCTAACGGTTCGTACTCCCTGGCCTTGGCGGGAGACGAGGCTTCCACGGTATTGGTCTTCACCTTTATCGGCTACATCTCGCAGGAGCAACCGCTGAATGGCCGCACTGCGGTGAACGTGACGTTGGTGGCCGATGTCCAGCAACTCACCGAAGTCGTGGTAGTGGGCTATGGCACACAGCGCAAAAAAGATATTACCGGATCGGTGAGTTCCATTTCCACTAAGGAAGTGACCGAGTTGCCCGTCACCAACGCGCAGCAGGCCTTGCAAGGACGCATCCCCGGTGTGGATGTGGTCTCCACAGGAACACAACCCGGCGCCGGCGTGAGTGTTCGCATTCGCGGAAGGCGTTCTTTTAATGCGGGCAATGATCCGTTGTATGTGCTGGACGGCATCCCGTTGGCCGGCGGCATCAGCGACATCAACACCCAGGACATCCAATCGATGGATGTGCTGAAAGACGCATCGGCCACCGCCATCTATGGTTCGCGCGGTGCCAACGGCGTGGTGCTCATTACCACCAAGCGAGGCACGACCGATGGCAAAACAAAAGTCTCTTACGACGGCTATTATGGCGTGACCAGCAGCCTGGGAAAGATCGACATGATGGACGGCGCCCAGTTTGCGGAATACAAACGCGAATCGCGCCGGGCAACAGGGACCTACAATGATGCCGATCCTGTAGCGGCCGACAACAAACTGTTCGAACCTGTCGAACTGGAAGGCATTGCCTCGGGCAGAACGACCGACTACCAGGACCTGATGCTCCGCAACGGTCACCAGCAAAATCATCAGATCGGCATCCTGGGGGGAAACGACAAAACTACTTTTGCCATTTCGGCCAACTATTTCAACGATGTGGGCATTGTTCCCAGCCAGAATTTTTCACGCTATACCTTCCGCATCAACATCGATCACAAGATTGGCAAGTATGTGAAGATCGGAACGTCTACGCTGGCGTCGTTCAACGTCACCAACGGCGACGGCTTCAATCCCATGCCGGAAGCGTTGCTGAACAACCCGCTTGGCAACCCTTACAACGCCGACGGCTCATTGAATTTTCTACCCACCACCGACGGCCTGCGTTCCAATCCGCTGAACGAAATTGTGCCCGGTGCCATTGTGCGTGAAGATAAACGCGCGCGCATCTTCAGTTCGGTGTACGCGGAAGCGAAACTGGCGGAAGGCTTGACGTATCGCGTAAACTTCGGTCCCGACTACCAGACCCGCAGAAGGGGCGAGTTCACCGGCAGCCTCACCAATGCCCGCCGCAAGGGCGACCCCACCGCGCGGGCGGATAACTACAATACGCTAGCCTATACGTTAGAGAACGTGGTGAACTATACCAAAACCATTGGTCAAAGTTCATTCAACGTTACTGGTCTCTATAGCATCCAGCGCCAGACCGACGAATATTATAACACGATGGTCCGGGGTGTGCCTGCTGAATATATGCAGTTCAGCAACCTCGGCGCGGCGCCTATCATTGAAGGTGTTGGAAGCAGTTATAACCAGTGGACCATCCAGTCGTATATGGGCCGGCTCAACTACACATTCAAGGACAAGTATCTCCTCACCATCACCGGCCGTTCGGACGGCTCGTCGCGGTTTGCCGATGGCAAGAAGTATGGATTCTTTCCTTCTGCGGCCGTGGGATGGAATGTGATCGAAGAAAATTTCATGAAGAACATCCGCGTCTTTTCCAATTTGAAACTGCGGGCCAGCTATGGCAAAACGGGGAACACCGGAATTGATCCGTATAAGACCCTCGGCGAACTGGAACGAACCAAGTATGCTTATGGAAGCTCGAGCGCCTATGGATACCATCCCTTTAGCCTGGTGAGTCCGAATTTGAAATGGGAGACCACCGTGTCGGGCAACGTGGGATTGGATTTCGGGGTGTTCAACGGACGCGTTCAAGGTTCGGTGGATGTGTACGTTCAAAACACATCCGATCTCCTCATGGAGCAGCAACTGCCACCGAACTCAGGAACTTCCAACCTCTATCTCAACAACGTGGGCAAGACCCGCAACAAGGGGATTGAAGTGGCTATCAACTCCGTTAACATCGACCACAGCAGCAGCTTTAAGTGGACCACGGAATTGAATTTCTATGCCAACCGCGAAGCCATCGTGAACCTGTATGGCGCCACAAAAGATGATATCGGCAATGGCTGGTTTATCGGGCAGCCGATGACGGTGTTCTATGACTATGAGAAGACCGGTATCTGGCAAACAGACGAGTTGGATCAGGCCACGCAATACCAGCGCAAACCCGGCGAGATCAAGGTGGCCGACCTGGCCGGCCGCGATGCCGATGGTAACCTGGTGGGCGGGGCCGATGGCAAGATCAACGCCGACGACCGCAAGATCCTAGGCTCCGACGTGCCCGACTGGACAGGAGGGATGACGAACCGCTTTTACTACAAAGGCTTCGACTTTTCTTTCTTTCTCTACACGCGCCAAGGTGGCATGATCCGCAGCTTGTTCCACAGCAACTACAACAACCTGTTCGGCCGCTATAACAACCTGGACGTGGACTACTGGACCCCCAACAATCCCACCAACGCCTATCCACGCCCCAACCAAAACCAGGAGTTCCCGGTGTATGGATCGTCGGTTACGTACTTCGACGGCTCGTTTGTGAAAGTGCGCAACATCACTTTTGGCTACACGTTGCCGAAGGGCATAGTAGAACGGTTGAAGCTGGAGTCGGTGCGCATCTATGCCAGCGCGCAGAACCCTTTCATCTTTGCTTCTTATCGGTCCAAGTACAAGGGTATCGATCCCGAGTTTGCCCGCACGCCGTCGGCCGGACGTGAGCGCACCGCCGAGTTGGATGCGGCCACGCCCAGCAGCAAGCTCATCCTGGTCGGTCTGAACATTAAACTTTAATCTGTCTCGTCATGAAGAAAATTATATTCCTTTGTTTTGCCGCCCTCGTATTTCAGTCGTGTGCTGATTTGCTGGAGGAAAAAAATAAAACCAAAGCGGTGCCGAGCTATTTCGATACGGCCCCGGGTTTTGAAGATGCTGTGAAGGGAACGTACTCGTATATGCGTTCTTTTTATGCCACGGAAAGAGGCATGACCCTGTCGGTGTTCGGCACCGACGAGTACACCAACGGTTCCGATGGCAGCTTCAAGTTTGTGAACCAATACACGTCGCAGTTCGATTCGCGCACCACAATCCTCTCGGAGTTATGGACCGATTTTTACCGCGGCATCAATACGGCCAACACCGCCGTCGATCGCTCGGAAAATATTGTGGGGCTGGATGCTACGCTGAAAACCCAACGTGTTGCCGAAGTGAAATTCCTGCGGGCACAATTCTATTTTATCCTGGTACAATTGTTCGGACCGCTTCCACTGACGCTGCACGAGACCACCGCGGCCAGCACCGAAGCGCACCGCGCCAGTGTGCCGGAGATTTACACCGCGATTGTAGAGGACCTGGAATTTGCCGTAGCCAATTTGCCCGCCACCCAGCCCAACTGGGGACGCGCCACCAAACCCGCCGCACAACACCTGCTGGCCCGCGTACACCTGACCCGCGCCACCATGGACCCTTCGGCCACGCCGCAGGAAGAATATCAGAAAGCGGCAGATCTTTCGAACGAAGTGCTTACGAAATACTCGTTCAAGTTGCTGACGGACTACGCGAAAGTGTTCGAGCAGGGTTCGGGTGAGATCAACGACGAAGTGATCTGGTCGGTGCAATACACCAGCGACCCGCTGACAAACGGCGGCGGCAACAACGCCCACGTGTTTTTCCTGATGGAGTATGATGTGCAACCCGGCATGCAGCGCGACATCGCCAACGGCCGTCCCTTCAAGCGCTTCAAACCCACCAACTATACGCTCGGCTTGTACGATCGCTCAAAAGACAGCCGCTACGACAAGAACTTCAAGCAAGTATTTTATTGCAACAAACCCGGAACCTACACCATCAACGGCAAGTCGGTCACGCTGGCTACCGGCGACACCACCATGTGGCTCCCCGGCGTGGAGCTGGCCGCCGACGTGATCGCACAGAAAAACTACCAGGTGATCACACCCTCGAAGTACACCGAGAAGCTGTTCCCCTCACTGCGCAAATACCTCGACCCGCTGCGTCCCGACGTGACCACCTTTGAAGGATCGCGCGACTTCCTGGCCTTCCGCCTGGCAGAGACCTACCTGATCCGCGCCGAAGCGCTACTGTACCTGGGCCAACCCGGTGCAGCCGACATGATCAACAAAGTACGCCGCCGCGCTGCAACGCCCGGAAAGGAAGCCGACATGGAAATCACGGACGCAGACGTCACGCTGGATTTCATCCTGGACGAACGCGCCCGCGAACTGCTCGGAGAACAACACCGCTGGTTTGACCTTGTGCGCACCAAGAAACTGGTAGAACGCGTAAAGCTCTATAACGCACAAGCGAAAGATGCCGTCAAAGAAACGAGCACCCTTCGCCCTATTCCCCAAGATCAAATCGACCGCACAGCGAACTCCGACGGTTCCGCCTTCCTGCAAAACCCCGGCTATTAGTAAGTACATACCCCCGTAAAGTAAAATAGGCTGCCCTTCAGGCAGCCTATTTGTTTTCCAAAAAAAACTTTGCGTCTTCTTTGCGCCCTTTGCGCCTTTGCGGTTAAAGTACAAGCCGAGCCCCCGAAGACTCCCGCACCACCAACCTACTCTTAATAATCCTACTCTCCGGCTCCAAATCCTGATGCCGCATCTGGTTAATCAAAATCTCCGCCGCCGCCGCCCCCATATCATGCGCCGGATGATCAATGCTACTCAAAGGCGGCTCCACAAACCGGCACATATCTTCATTATTAAAGCCAAGAAAGGCCACATCCTCCGGAATCTTCAACCCATTCTTTTTCATGATGTGCATCATCTCAATAGCCGCATAGTCATTGATGGCAAACACAGCATCCGGCCGCTGCGGCAGTTGCATAAGGTATCGCGTATATTCTTCCACCTTATCGCTGCGATAGTGCGAGTGAATGATATAGGATTCCTTCACCGGCAGATTATGTTTTTTCAACGCATCGACATAGCCAAGGAGCCGGTTGCGGCTGTTGTATAAATGCTGGGGCCCGGCCACGAACGCGATGCGCCGGTAGCCGCGGGTGATGAGGTGCTCAGTGCCTTCGAAGGCGATCTCATAGTTGTCGGTGTACACCTGCGACGCGTGCACGTCCTCGCAAATGCGGTCGAAGAACACAATGGGTATGCCGCGTTCGAAGATCGGTTTGAAGTGATCAGTGCGGTCGGTCTCGCTCGAGATAGAAACGATAAGGCCGTCTACGCGGCTGGAGACGAGCGAGTGGAGGTTGTTCTTTTCAGAAATGTAGGACTCATTGGATTGGCAGATCATGACATTGACACCGGCCATGTCGGACACCTTTTGAATGCCACCCACGGCCCGTGCAAAGAACCGGTTCACGGTTTCGGGGACGATCACGCCGATGGTGTTGGTCTTTTGTTGCTTCAGGTTTATGGCCAGCGCGTTGGGCTCGTAGTGAAGATCGTTGGCCAGGGCCATGATCTTTTGTTTGGTTTCCGGGTGGATGTCGGACCGCCCGCTGAGGGCGCGGGATACGGTGGATTTTGAAATGCCCAGCATACGGGCGATGTCTTTGATGGTGACGGTCTTTTTGTCCATGGAAAACTAGGGATGAAGCCTTAACAAATATAGAATTTTTCGAGACCGTTCCCGGGAACGGTCTCGAAAAAATATCTGCAAAAAATCACCTCGAGGACGCTCTATTCATAGAAAAAATGCCAAAATTGGTGGTATCAAACGATTCCGCTATGACTCAACCTTTACTCCCCACTAGTCCGGTCGCTTTGAAATCCCACGGGAACACCGTTGAATTCCCGGGAATTTCTGTAGTTGCCAAAGACCAGGAAATGGAAATATTGATGGACCGAATCGTTCAACACAACGATTACCCGGCTTTTCAGATCCTGTTCAAAAAGATGTATGCTCCGCTCTGCCAGTTCTGTATGAAGTTCGTGAAGGCCCGCGAAGTGGCCGAAGAGTTGGTAAGCGATGTGTTTTATAACATCTGGAAAAATAGAAGCCGGCTTATCATCGCGTCGCCCAAAGCTTATCTTTTTGCCTCCGTACGGAACAAAGGCTATGACCACTTACGTAAAATCAGGAATACCACCTGGTGCGACCTGGAAGAAGCCACCAACGTACCCGCCGGCATGGCCGACAGTCAGGATATGTTGGTATATGAAGAGCTGAACACCACCTTGGAGCAATCCATGGCAAGGCTTCCCAAGCAATGCCGCCTTATTTTTGCCCTTAGCCGGGAGGAGGGATTGAAGTACAGGGAGATCGCCGCGCTGCTCAACCTCAGCGTGAAAACGGTGGAAACCCAGATGGGCCGGGCGTTGAAACACCTGCGCAGCGCCTTGCCGCCCCTGTAAAAATCACATCACCCCCCATTGTAATTCAGGGTAAGCTCTCGCAAATTCGTCTTTTCATTGGAGTAGTATTACCATGGAAGGACTCACCACGAGAGATTGGTCTTTGATTGTCCGCTGCCTGAAGGAAGAGGCCAGTGAAAGCGATTTGGAAGAACTCCGGCATCTGGTGAAGCGCTATCCCGAATTGAAAACCGAGATGAAGAAAATGAAGCCCGATTTGCATCACCGGAACCCCTCCGGAGAGCCGTTTGATGCCGACAAGGCCTTGGAAAAATTGACCGACCGCTTCCGGAAAGAGAATTTGCTATGACGCCCTGGCATCTTTTCCGGAAATTTAGCCAACAGTGTAACACCTGCGGTTGTGGGAAGTATACTTGTATACCTTTACAGGGACAGGAGCCCCGGCAAACGTCTTATATCTGATATCTGAACTATACTTATGACAGGACTTTTTGATTTGAAAGGAAAAACCGCGGTCGTCACAGGTGGCACCGGGGTGTTAGGCGCCGCGATGGCCAAAGGACTTGCCGATGCAGGCACCCGCACCGTGGTGCTCGGTCGCCGCAAACAAGCCGGCGACGAGGTGGTAAAAGCCATCCGCGACAAGGGACACGAAGCGATCTTCGTGGAAGCCGACGTGCTGAACGCCGACCAACTGCACAAGGCAAAAGAAACCATCCTTTCTACCTATGGCACCATCGACATCCTGGTGAACTCTGCCGGCGGAAACATGGCCGGCGCCGTGATCGCGCCCGACCAGACGTTCTTCGATCTGAAAATGGAAGCCTTCCAACAGGTAGTAGCCCTGAACCTCGACGGCACCGTGCTGCCCACCCAGATCTTTGCCGACGTGATGGCAAAGCGCAAACAAGGCGTCATCATCAACATCGCCTCCATGGCGTCGCTGAAACCCATTACACGCGTAGTGGGCTATTCGGCTGCCAAGGCAGCGGTCGATAATTTTACACACTGGCTGGCCGTCGAGATGGCCAAGAAGTTTGGGGAAGGCATCCGTGTGAATGCCATTGCGCCCGGCTTTTTTCTGACCGAACAAAACCGGAACCTGCTCACCAACGCCGACGGCTCCTATACCGCACGCGGCGAGGCCGCCATACGCCAAACACCGTTTGCGCGTTTCGGCCAACCCGAAGAACTTGTCGGCACGCTCATCTGGCTGTGTTCCGATGCGTCCAAATTCGTGACCGGCGTAACGGTGGCGGTAGACGGCGGCTTCAGTGTTTTCTGTGGCGTATAAAATTTTTTCACGTCCCTAAACGTAGCAATCCTTTGAAAGCAGGAACCCATACGCGCTCCCTCGAACAGACCTGGCGATGGTTTGGACCGAACGACCCCGTGAGCCTTAGCGACATCCGCCAGGCAGGCGCCACCGGCATCGTGACGGCCCTGCACCACATCCCCAACGGAGAAGCATGGCCCATCGAGGAGATCCATAAGCGCAAGCTGGAGATCGAAGCAGCTGGCCTGGTGTGGTCGGTGGTGGAAAGCGTCCCCGTGCACGAAGACATCAAGAAACAAAAGGCCGGCTATCAGCGATACGTCGAATGCTACAAACAAAGCATCCGCAACCTGGCCACTTGCAACGTGCGCACGATATGCTATAATTTTATGCCCGTTCTCGACTGGACACGCACCGACCTGGCCTATGAATTGCCCGACGGTTCCAAAGCCCTGCGCTTTGACGCCACGGCCTTTGCCGCGTTCGATATGTTTGTGTTGAAGCGCGCGGGCGCCCAGGAGGGGTATACGGCGGAGAAAATAAAAAAGGCCGAAACCTTTATGGAAAGCGCCTGGCAAACGGAATTGGTCGCGCTCCAAAAAAATATACTGGCCGGTTTGCCCGGCGCCGAAGAGGGCTACACGCTCGATGAATTCCAGGCAGCCCTCAATGAATATGCCGCCATCGACGATGCCGTGCTGCGCAAACATTTATATGAATTCATTGCTGCGGTTGCACCCGTAGCGGAGCAACAAGACGTGAAGCTGGCCATCCACCCCGATGATCCGCCGTTTCCGATCTTCGGATTGCCGCGCGTGGTGAGCACCGAGAAAGATGCACGCCAGTTGTTGGACGCCTACAAGTCGCCCAGCAATGGCCTTTGTTTTTGTACGGGCTCCTTTGGGGTTAGGCCGGACAATGATTTGCCGGGCATGGTGCAGCGGCTGGGCGACCGGATCAACTTTGTGCACCTGCGCAACACCACCCGCGACGCCGAGGGCAATTTCTATGAAGCCAATCACCTGGAAGGCGACGCCGACATGTATGCCGTGATGAAAGCGCTGGTAAGGGTGCAAAACCAACGCGAAACGCCCATCCCATTCCGTCCCGATCACGGCCACCAAATGCTGGACGATCTGAAGAAAAAAACCAACCCCGGCTATTCCGCCATCGGGCGCTTGCGCGGGCTGGCCGAACTGCGGGGCCTGGAGGCAGGAATTCAACGCATGCTGAACGAATGACCATGATAAAGACTTCGAAGACTTTTTTGGGAGATGATTTCCTGCTGGGAACCGACGCCGCGCGGCACCTCTATGAACAGTATGCGGTCACCCAACCCATCATCGACTATCACAATCACCTTTCGCCAAAGGACATCGCCGAAAACCGGCGCTTCGACAACCTGACGCAGATCTGGCTGGAAGGAGATCACTATAAATGGCGCGGCATGCGCGCCAACGGCATCGCCGAACGCTATTGCACCGGCAACGCCTCACCGCAGGAGAAATTTATGAAGTGGGCCGAAACCGTTCCCTACACCTTACGGAACCCGCTCTTTCACTGGACACACCTGGAATTGAAGAACTACTTTGGCATCACAACGCTACTGGACGCTTCTTCGGCCCGGGCGATCTATGAGACCTGCAACGCCCAACTGCAACAAGAGGACTTCTTTGTGCAGGGATTGCTGGCCAAGATGAACGTGGAGGTGTTGTGCACCACCGATGATCCCATCGACTCGCTGGAATATCACCGGAAATTTGCTGCGCAGCAATCCAGCCTCCGCATGTTCCCTACCTTCCGGCCCGACAAGTCGTTCGCGGTGGAGAACGTTTCGACGTATCTCAGCTATGTCGAACAACTGGGTGCTGCGGCAGGAACTACCATAGCATCTTTTGACGAATTGTTACAGGCCTTGCAAAACCGTCTGGAGTTTTTCCACCAGCACGGATGCCGTGTTTCCGATCACGGCCTTGACCAGCTTTTCTTTGACGAACGTGCAGAGAGCGAGGCACCGGGACTCTTCAAGAAATTGCAGCATGGGAAAACATTGGATGCACAGGAACGCATTCAGTTTAAGAGTGCCGTGTTGTTAAACCTTGGCCGTCTCTATCACAAAAAAGGATGGGTGCAACAATTCCACCTGGGCGCTATGCGCAACAACAACACGCGCCTGTTGCGGGAACTGGGACCGGACACCGGCTTTGATTCCATGGGCGAATATCCACAGGGCCACATGATGAGCCGTTTCTTCGACTGCCTCGACAACACGAATCAACTGGCCAAGACCATTGTCTACAACCTCAACCCCGCCGACAACGAACTCTTTGCGACGATGGTGGGCAACTTCAACGACGGAACGGTTGCCGGCAAAATGCAATACGGCTCGGGCTGGTGGTTCCTCGATCAAAAGGATGGCATGGAACGCCAGATGAACACCCTGTCGAACATGGGATTGCTGTCGCGCTTTGTGGGGATGGTGACCGATTCAAGAAGTTTCCTGTCGTTCCCCCGTCATGAATATTTCCGCCGCATTCTGTGCAATCTCGTAGGCAGCGACATGGAGAAAGGCGAACTGCCGGATGACTACCAGCTTGTCGGGCGCATGGTGAAGGACATCAGCTATACCAACGCGAAGACGTATTTCGGTTTCTGATCTTTGGTTGATAGATTTTTCATTGCGGTTTAGTCATCAAACCCAATTCAATAACCCCAGGCTTTAGCCTGGGGTTATTAGTATGAACGACAAACGTGCCATAGGAAAGCTCACATCGATCTTCACTCTTCCTGGCACGGACATTCGCACTTCCTCGAACTCCGCACGGCAGCTTCAGCGTCACTGTCGGTTTCGCCAAATATCTTATGAGGTCAGACATCCTTGTCAGGCGTCTTCACCTGGACCGCGTTTTTCGGATCATTGGTTTTGTTCTTCTGAATATTCTCAAGGTTTTTCACTAAGAAGAATAAGATCATCAAAATGATCAACACCACGGCGACCACGACGTAGACGAGGGTGCGAATGGTCCGCTGCCAGCGCTGGTTGCGTTCGTGGCGTGCCATAAGCTTCGCATAGTTCCGGTACCGTGCAAGGTTTCCGGAACTTGGTTTTTGCCGCCGAAGTCTTATCTCATTCCTTCCCATCGTACTTGATCCGTAAGTTAAAATTCTGGCGTAATCTATCCAACGCGCGGTAGGCCCGCATTTTGGCGCCGCTCTCGGTGATGTCGAGGATGAAGGCGATCTCTTTGAAATCCTTGTCCTCGAAAAAACGCAACTGCAACACTTCCAGCATCTCCGTGGGCAGGTTGCCCAGGTATTCCAACAGCCGCATCACGATCTCCTCATCCCAATCCTCATTCACTTGCTCGATAAGCTCGCGCACCCGTACCTCTTCAATGCTGAATACCTTGTCGTGTTTGCGCTTGCGGTAGTATTTGTTTACTTCATTGCTGGCGATCTTGTAGAGCCAGGCCGAGAAGGGCACCCCCCTGAACTGGTAGCGGTCCAGGTGTTTCAATACACTGAGAAAGGTTTGCGAAGTTAGGTCGGCCGCATCGTCTTCGTCCTCCATCTGCCGGTAGATGAAATGGAAGATGCGGTCAAAATATTTCTCATAGAGCTCGCCGAAGGCTTTCGGATTTTTCCTGGCCTTTTCCAGGATCGCATATTCTTGCCGTATCTCCGCGTCTGTCATGCGTTACAATTGTGTTAATAATGCAAAGCTTTTGGGAAAGTCACAAGGAAAGCGTCATGAATTGTCAGAGAAGCGATTTTTTTTAAACTGGGTTGGCCCTTCGATAGGGGTGTGGGTCGTGGTAAATGCTTGGCGGTCATTGGGGTTTATAATAATCCCGGCGGGCATCGGGTGGAGTGGTGATCGATAGAGAAATTTGTTGGCGGAACGCCAACAAATGGGTGGGTGGATTAAAAAATGTTGGAGGGAACACCGAAAGGATGGCGCCCCAATGCTTTGTTGTTGGGGAACCAACAAAGGCCAGTACCCTTGTTGATATGCCGCTCACAATAATAGATGAGAACCACCCTTGTTGGTGTCCCACCAACAAGAAGCGGCTGGGGTTTACAATAAACCGGCGCGCATTGGGTGGCGTGGTGATCGATAGAGAAATTTGTTGGCGGGACGCCAACAAATGGGCAGGTGGATTGAAAAAGTTGGTGAGGAACACCGAAGGGGGATGCCCTTATGTTCCTCACCAATATGAATTTCATTGTTATTCGTTTCGCAGGGTATCCGCCGGGTTAATCAGCGCGGCCTTGATCGCCTGAAAAGCCGCTGTGCCATAGGCGATGACCAGACACATCAGCGCCGAGGTGACGATGGGCCAGATACCGATGTCGGTTTTGTAGGCAAAGTCGTTCAGCCATTGGCTCATCACCCAATAGGCTAGCGGGATGCCCACGACGATCGCGAGCAACACCAGTCGTGTGAAATCTTTCGTGATCAGCAACACGATGCTGGCGGCTGTGGCGCCCAACACTTTGCGAATACCAATCTCTTTTGTCTTCTGCGCGGCGGAGAATGAAACCAGTCCCAGCAATCCGAGGCAGGCGATCACGACGGTGAGGCCGGCGAACGTGGTGCTTAGCGTGCGCATGCGTTGTTCGTTTTGATAGAGCGCGGCATAGTCCTGGTCGAGGAAAGTGTATTCGAAGGGACGGTGTGGGGTGAGGGCTTGGCAGACCTTTTTCATTTGCGCGAGGGCGGCCGGTGTGTCAGTGCCTTTTAGCTTGGCGAAGATGTAGCTGTATTGGTTGTCTTCGGTGAACAACACCAGGGGTGATATTTTTTGATGGAGAGGCGCGAAATGAAAGTCTTTGGCTACACCGATGATCTCGCCGTTGCGTCCGTTCAGGCCCACTTTGGTGCCTACAGCCTTTTCGATGTCCAGGGAGAGTTCACGGAGGGTGGACTCGTTGACGATGAACATGTAGCTGTTGCTGGTGGTGTCGGCTTTTGTTTTTTGCATGTCGGCCTCGGTGAAGTTGCGGCCGGAGATCAGCGCGATGCCGAGAGTGGGAATAAATTCATCGTCGATGGCCATGGCGGTGACGATCATGCCCTGCGCGTTGGTGCTGCCCTGTTGCAGGTTGATGGAGTAGCCGCCCTTGATGGCGATGGGCGATTCGGTGGCGCGCGCTACCGACGCCACGGCACCACTGCGAAGCAACTCGGACTTCAGGGCGGGGAATACTTTTTCGGTCTGGTGATCGAGTGGGAGGATGACGGTGTTTTCTTTTTGGTAGCCCAGCTTTTTCTCCTGGAGATAATCCAGTTGGCGGATCACCACCATGGTGCCCACGATGAGCATGATGGAAATGCAAAACTGGAACACCACCAGGCTTTTCCGCAGCCACACACCTTTGCCCGATGTTTTGAAATTTCCTTTGAGTACGCTCACCGGCTTGAACGACGTGATGGCCAACGCGGGATAAGCTCCAGCCACAAAAGCAATGACCAGGGCCGTGACCACGGCGGCACTTACAAACGGAGTGCTATACAAAAGTTTGGCGGCGAATGATTTTCCGGTGATGGTTTCGAACGCCGGCAAGGCCAGCCTCGAGAGCAGGAAAGCTACGGCAAGGGCCAGCAACGTGATGATGACGGACTCGCCGATGAATTGTGTGAACAGTTGCTTGCGCATGGCACCGATCACTTTGCGGATGCCCACTTCCTTGGCGCGGTCTGCAGCGCGTGCCGTGGCAAGGTTCACATAATTGATGCAGGCGATGCTCAACACGAGAAAGGCAATGACGCCAAAAATATAGACATACTGAATGCTGCCCACGGGCTGCGATTCGTTCATGTCGGAGCGGAGATAAATATCGGTGAGCGGGAAGAAGTTGTATTTCAAATAGTCGCCGGGATTGGTGAGCTCGTTGGCGAGGGCCTTCTTGACCAGCTCGGTGGTTTTCTCGGTAAGTGATTGCACATTAGTGCCGGGGGCCAGCAGCACGAAGGTTTGATAGTTGGCGCTCCACCAGATCTGTTCTTTGGCGGCGGCCAGCGAAGAGAACGAGCCGACAAAATCGAATTGCAGCAGTGAGTTGCTGGGCACATCGTCCATGATGCCGGTGACGATATAATCCTTGTCGTTGTTCACTTGGAGGGTTTTTCCCATAGGATCTTCCTCGCCAAAATATTTTTTCGCCGTGGTTCGTGTGAGCACGACGGAGTTGGGTTCGGTGAGCGCGGTGGTGGAATTGCCTGCGATCATCCGGAAGGAAAAGATCTTGAAGAAGGTGCTGTCGGCATAAAAGAATTTCCCCTCCTGGAAAAGCGTCTCGCCGCGGCGGACGATGTAAGGATTCCAGGACGATGGATTATATACCCGCACGCCGGTTTCCACCTCGGCAAAATTTTTCTCCAGCGTAGGCAGCAGGGCCGTTGGCGAGACCGAAGTCTTGGCGGTTTGCCCCCCAAAGCTGTATTCCAGCGATGACCGGTAGATGCGCGAAGCTTGTTGGTGGAATTTGTCGTAGCTCAGTTCATGCACGATCCAGGTCACCAGCAGCAAGCAGGCAGCCAATCCCAGCCCCAGGCCGGCAATATTTATGATGGAATAAGAACGATGTTTTCGCAAACTTCGTAAACTGATGAGAAGGTAGTTTCGGAACATAAAGCTGGGTTTTTAGGGAAATATGATGCTAAGACTTCAAAACCATAGGCGAGGTTGCACCTTCCGGTCATTAAAGTGCCGGAAAGCTCCCCAAAAATTATCCCGCCGCACGGGGTATAACGGGGAAGGGGAGAAGCCCGTACTTTGCAAAGTGTACAGTATGTCCAGGGTCTGCGTCACTATAATTTTCTGTTGCCTCTCTGTCGCTGCGCTTCGCGCTCAGGACGACACTTTCTATTCCACCCGCAACTACACCGCCATCGACGGCCTGCCCCAATCGCAGGTGATGGGCATTTTGGAAGACAAGAACGGCTACCTCTGGGTGGGTACAACGGGAGGCGGCCTGGCCCGTTACGATGGCCGTGAATTTAAGGTATACACCACGCTCGACGGTCTGCTGGCCAACCAGGTGGTAGGCCTCCGCTTCGACCGTCACGACAACCTCTGGATCTTGCATCCCCGCGGCGTCACCCGCTTTAATGGTCTTGAATTTAAACGCTTCCAGGCGCCTCAGCAGTTGCTGACCGACCGCCAGATGCGCCGCATCTATATGCTGGGCGACACCGTGTTCATGCTCAGCAATAGCGGCATGGCCAGTAAAATTTATCGCGACTCGGCCTACTATTGGGAAAAACCACTCTACAAAGACTACCAGGTGTGGGGATCGCATCGCGCACCCTCAGGTGAAGTCTGTTCGTTCACCAGCGATGGCCTGTTCATCATCCAATCGGGCAAGCAGAGGTTCACGTTTCCGGTAGGCGAGGAGGTGGGCAAGATCTATAACCTGTTCAACTACAAACGCGATGTGTTGTTCCGCTCCGCCAACGGCATGTTCAAGGTCGACCTCAAGAATAAGAAAGTAGAGAAGCTGGACTGGGACATGCCCAACTTTGTGCTGCTCTACGACGACAAGAGCGATGTGTTCTGGACGGTGAGCGGCAGCAACCTGTTGAAGGAAACCACGCACGGCAAAGAGATCAAACGCGACACCGTGCTGAAGGACGTAAATATCTATCAGGCGTTGGTGGACTCCGAAGGCAACACGTGGTTTGCATCCGACGGTCGCGGTCTCTACAAATACTACCGGCAGGATTTCAAGCGCTGCAGCTCCGACAATCTGCGGGGTGTCATGACGATTCTTAAGGACAGCGATGACGCCCGCTGGATCGGCACGATGGCCAAGGGTCTCTGGAAGATCCGTCACGGCAAAATACGGTCCTACCTGGAACCCAAAGAACCCACGCGCAACACCATCACCACGGTGAAGCAGGCGCCCGATGGCACAATTTGGGTAGGCTCAGCATCGGGGCTGGGCAAATACAACAAAGAGCGCGACAGCTTCCAATGGTATTCTCGCGAAGACGGCCTGCCCGGCTGGGCCGTGACGTCGCTCGCGTTTGATGGCCGCGGTGTGTATGTAGGCACCGGCAACGGTCTCAGTTACTTCGACGGCAAGACGTTTACCAACTACTCCACGAAAGACGGGCTCTACACCAACGGCATCTGGACGATCCTTTACGCTCCCAAGACACAAACCCTTTTCATCGGCACCGAGATCGGGGTGAACACGTTGCAGCATGGAAAGATCGGCAAACTGCCGTTGCCCGAGATTGTGAACACGTCAGTGCTCAGCATCAACAGCTACCGGGATTCACTTTTGCTGTTGGGCACGGGAGGATCGGGACTGATGGTGATCAAGCCCTTTAGCGATTTGCGCAAGCTCATCACCACCCGCGACGGCCTCGCCTCTGACTTTATCTATTTTGCCGCACCTGATGAGAAAGGCTATACCTGGATCGGCACCGAGAAAGGAATCAACCGCATCAAACTCGACAAGCATTTCGACCTCGTAGAGAACCTGCACTTTGACTATGACAACGGCCTCACGGGTGTGGAGACCAATCAAAACGCGTTCTACATCAGCCCCAAGGAAAAATACTTTGGCCTCGTGGACGGCCTCTATGAATTTAACAACAACAGCACCGACAGACCCCGTTCCTTTGACGTGCACCTCACCAACGTGGAAATCCTCTATGGGGAATACTCGCCACGACAGTATAGCGACAGCACGTTCGGATTTTTCAAGATCCCCTACAACCCGTCGATGCCACCCGACAAGAACCACCTCACCTTTACGTTCAATCGCGTGGACAAGCATTACTCCAAGTCGGTAAAATTCAAATACATCCTGGAGAATTTCGACAAGACCTGGTCGCAACCCTCGGCCCAGGACATGGTGACCTACAGCAACCTGCCCCCTGGAGATTATACCTTCCGTGTGATGAGCACCAACAACGAAGGCAGCTGGGCCGACACGCGCATTGCCTACGCCTTCACCATACGCACGCCCTTCTACCGGACAGCCAGCTTCCTGTTGGGGATGTTCATTCTGGTGGGCGGCCTGGTGACGCTGATCCTTTACCTGCGTGTGAAACAACGCGTGAACCGGGTGATGATGCTGGAACGCATACGCCAGAGAGAACAAGACACCCTGCGCAAAGAGATTGCCCGCGACTTTCACGATGAAATGGGCAACCAACTAACGCGCATCATCAACTACGTGAGCCTGCTCAAGCTCAACAGCACCAGCAATGGCAATGGCAACGGTTATGCCAACGGGCACGATCTCTATACGAAAGTGGAGGATTCCGCCAAATACCTGTATAATGGCACGCGCGATTTCATTTGGTCTATCGACCCCGTGAACGACGAGCTGTCCAAGCTCTTCATCCACATCCGCGACTTTGGCGAGAAGCTGTTTGAAGAAAAGGAGATCAACTTCAGGGCCTACAACGAAGTGCGCGAAAAAATAAAGCTACCCTATGGCTTTAGCCGCGAAGCCAACCTCATCTTCAAGGAGGCCATGACCAATGCCTTTAAATATTCGGGTGCGCGCAACGTGGCCCTTTCCCTGAAGCGCGACGAAAGTACCGGCTTCGAGATCTGTTTTGAGGACGACGGTGTGGGATTTGCCACGGAGGACATCGAAAAATCCAACGGACTGCAAAATATTCGCGATCGGGCCAGCAGGATCAATGCTGTTTTACGTATACAAAGTGCGAGGGACGAAGGAACGAAGATCATTCTCAATTTTAAACTCACTAAAACACTGAAATATGGGCTTGCCATTTAAAAAACGCGTGATGATCGTGGAAGACGACCAGGAGATCCGCAACAGCTTCACCCTGATCGTGAACAGTTCCCAGAAGTTTATGGTGGTGAACGCCTACGGCTCTGCCGAAGACGCCATCGCCAACCTGAACCGCGACAAACCCGAGATCGTGCTCATGGACATCGAGCTCCCCGGTGTGAATGGTATCCACGGCACCAAGGTCATTAAAGATAAAAGCCCGCACACCGACATCATTATGGTCTCGGTCTATGAAGACAGCGAGCTCGTCTTCGAAGCCCTCAAAGCCGGCGCCAGCGGCTACATCACCAAAAGTGCCAACTACATGGAACTGCTAAGCGCGCTCGATGAGATCGTGAAAGGCGGAGCCCCCATGAGCAGTCGTATCGCCCGTATGGTCATAGACAACTTCCACGTGAATCCAAACTCTCCCCTAACCAAACGCGAAACGGAGATCCTCCAGTTGATCTCCGAAGGTAAGACGTACACGCAAATCTCCGAAGAGCTGTTCATCAGCAAGGAGACCGCGAAAACCCACATCAAAAACATCTACTCCAAGTTGCAGGTCAACAGCAAATCGGAAGCGATCGCGAAAGCCAATCTGGAGAAGCTGATTTAACCTGCTTGCTTCTACCGGCCCGCACCCCGCCCCGACGCCAGTCGGGGCGGGGTGAACACGCCGTGTGCATTTCATCGCCGTCCATGCATACCCCCACCGTGAAATCCACCGCCGCCATTAAAACTTCCACCACCCCGAACGCCTTGCCACCCGGAACTGTGAAATGAACTGGCATTAAAGTGCTCGTACCCACGCGTATTAAAGTTGCCAGGTCTCACATTCATCTGACTCACATGACTGCTGGAGCGCGCAGGACTAACGACACGGGCGTTTTGATGGCTTGCCGCTGGCGCAGTTGGCCGGTTGCGACCGCCGGTGACCGCCGGCCTGCTCGAGCCGGAGAAGTGACTGTAGGCCGCGTTGTTAAAGCCGCGAAACACATTTCGCCGGATGATATCGGTTCGGTGAACGTTGTAATAAGCATTGTAATGATTATACAACCCCGGGTAATGATGGTAGCCATACCCAAAGAACCAGTTGGCATAAAACCGCGATGGCAATCCCACCACAACAAGCCCTCCCCCGGGGCCATAGTAAAAGCCAGTCTGATAATAAAACGGCGTAGGATACCACATCGGGCTCGTGTACCAATAAGGATAGCCGTACCAGTAGGGATAAGGATAGTTGTCGTAGGTATTGTTAGCGACGTAAGTAGGATTGGTGTCATCCTGGTCGTACTGTTGAGCGAATTCGCCGGCAGCTGTTTTCATTTCAGTCTGGAGCTTCGGATCCTTGGCCACGGCGTCCTTATAGTCCTGCAGATCTTTTGCATCCTGGCTGGTCAGTTGCTTGTTCAGGTCATCGAGCTGTTGCGTGACGGCGCCGGGATCGTTTTTGTAAGATTCACCCAGGCTCACCGTGAGATCGATATGGTCGGTCAATAGATTCATGACATCGGGTGTTTCGATCACCTTCTTAAAATCTTCCTGCACCTGTGCCGGATATTTGGCCGTGAGCTTGGCGACCGTGGCTTGTGAGGATTGATAGATATCGTTGATCTTCACCAGGTCATTGAAATGATCCTGGTATACAGCAAGAATTTGTTGCTGTATGTTTTCAGGATAGTCCTTCATGAGCGCTTTCACCTCTTCAACGCTTTTCCGGTTGCCGGTTGTCAACGTGTTGGTCAGGTCCGGAAAGCGTGTCACCTGGTAGAACTTTTCCTGCTCTTCACGCGGATACGACGCGATGAGATCCTGGAACGACTGGCTGGTGCGGGCCTGTACCCTTTCCAACTTCACCAGCACCTGCGGATATTGAGCTACATTGAGAATGGCTGCACGCATGTCGCTGGAGTAGGGAGCAATGGCAGAGATGATCTGAGACTCATCTTGTGAAAGACTGTCCACCATTCCCTGCGCAAACGAGAAGCTTGTGGCCGCCATGAGCAGGGTCGATAGCACAAGCGTTTTTAAAGTTTTATTTAAGGTCTTCATAATTATCCTTTTGTATTGAGATGGATATTCTAGTACAAAGTCACCGACAGCTTCGCGCGATCTTGCTGCAGGCATGACGTAATTTTTTGTGTCTAGGATTTAGGTAGTTGTAAATCGGATCACGTCTTGGCTGGGGGAGGGCGTTTGGAAGACGTTGGTCGACGGACTTGCCGCGTTGGTCTATAATTGAAAACTTTTTAGAGACTTCGCGAATGCATACAGCTTAAAGAAATAAATTTTCGAGCCATTGATATAACAAAGAATCTTATATAAAAAATTCCTCAGCCCTTAAATTGTAACATGTACTCTCTGATCAATTCCGTATACGCGCGCTTCCCTGGTTTTAGCCTTTTTTTAAAGGCTTCCAGTTGTGCTGCATCTTTCATGATAGTGCGTGCGTAGATTTGTGCTTCCTTGAATCGACTTCGTCCTTCTTGCTGTTTAGATGTCCAGGTCACATTGGTCATGTCGGGATATTTGGTGACGATCACTTTATCGCCATATACTTTGAAGACCACGTCCTGCCCGGGACTGCCGTGAAAGGTGACGAGTTTTGTGAATTTCTTTTGAAGATGTGCCATAGGAATTTGATTTTAAGTTAAGGTACACAAGCATGCCTGCTCTAAGTTCTCTACGCCTTGATTTCGAAGTATGCGTCGAACTCCATCTGGTCATCCTGCGATCATCCTTCGATATAAATAGGAAGATGATCGGAGGATGACGCCACGATTCCCCTGATCAAGAGCAGTCAGGTGCTTGAGATAAATATGGAGTGATTAATTTCATACAGCAGCCATTAACAACTCGTGTGCCAAAGGAAACACAGGAATTTATGACATTCTGAAGGTGAAACGAGACTTATACCGACGATATTTCGTTGGGCCGACGATATATCGTTGTTGTTGTTTAAACGACTATTTATATAGAATCTACCGGGGTATGGTTTTGTAAGCGCTATTAAAATTAGACGGATTGAATTGGACTTTTTTAGATAACCGAAGCAGATTCATGTTGAAACAATGACAGCGCCTGGGTATCTTTTCGCTTAGACCAACAGTGTTAGTTTTTTAGTTGGCCACATTTTTCGAGTAGTTATTTTTTTTATTGCGATCGAATACACTTTCTGGAATTTTTTGCTATGTTTGATAAGCACGCGCGTTAGCAGACAGAATTGTGTGAAAGTTTAGCGTTGCATTTCAATTTCAGTCAAGCGTATTCAATCAGACCGCAGCGATGTCCCCCAGCATTGCACTAGCGAATATTGGCTTACCGTAAACTTCATTCAGCATGAAAAATGTGATAGTATTCCTTTGCCTAATGCTAGGCATGGCTTGTTTTTCCTACGCTCAAGTTGAAACGCACTACACCCCTCAAACCGTTATACCACCTTCGCCCGATGTTGCCGCGCTGGGAAAATATGGAAGCATTCCGGTGGGATTGAATACGGGAATTCCAGAGATATCCATTCCGTTGTTTACGATTAACACAGGAAAACTGTCGCTTCCTATTTCCTTAAGCTATCATGCATCGGGAATTAAGGTGAGCGAACTGGCTTCGTGGGTAGGCCTTGGTTTTAGTTTGAATGCAGGGGGAGTTATATCGCGAACTGTTGTTGGGCTTTGCGATGAGGGTGGCTTCTGGTCTAACACCGTGAAAAATTCATCTCAAATTACGGGGAGTGATGAGATGTATATCAAAGGGATGGCCAACGTTGCTAATGACCCTGAAAGTGACCTGTACTTTTTTAATTTCAATGGCCATGCTGGAAAGTTTATTTACCGGCAAAACGATAATCAAAACCCGTTGATCGTGCCCAAAGTGCCTATCAAGATAAATTACCTTAGCGGTCACTTTGAGATTGTTGATGAGACGGGGACTCTTTACATATTTGCGCGCGCTGAGAACATGACCGGCCCGCAGCCACTTAATCTGACCTTTAATAGCGCGTATCATCTTACGGAGATCGTATCGGCCGATCAAACGGATCACATTTATTTGACCTATACTACATCCACGGGGTATAGCGATGATACCAAGGAGTACACATGGTTGATCGGTGAAAACTGTAGCATGTCGTGGGATACGCCATACCTGTTAAGCTATGATAAAAATACGTCTGACTTTAAACCCATTTCGCGCGGAATTATCGCCCAAAAACTCGACGAGATCAACTGGTCTAATGGAAAGATCAAGTTTATACCGGACAATACCCGTTTGGATGGACCTACGAGCCGGCTTGCTGAGATTCAGATTCACACTAAAAATCAGCAAGGAGCATTCATCCTTCAGAAGAGCTATGTGCTGGACGAGGATTATTTTCAATCGACGGGGGGCAATCCCGCATCGAATAATTATCGATTAAAACTAAAGGGGCTCTCCGAGAAGGATGCAAACGGTATTGTATCAAAAAATTACAGCTTCTATTATGATGAGACGCAGCCTTTGCCCCACCGCCTTAGCCTGGCGCAGGATTGGTGGGGTTACTACAATGGGAAGGTGAATAATACCAGTCTGATTGCCACGGAAGACGTCAATTTCGTTAATCACAATTATCCCGTGGGAGGGGGAAGCAGGACACCGGACTCTACGTATATGCGGGCCGGTACGTTAAATAAGATCGTTTACCCCACGGGTGGATACACGGAATTCTATTATGGTGCAAACGTTTACTCGGGAACTCAGGTCTCACACCCCAGTGCCGGCGCCAGTGTAGGAGAAAGCGGAAATACAACCACGCTTTTTACGAAAACTATTACGATAACGCCAACCGCCAGCGGTTTAGCGCGGATTCATGCTACCCTTTCGGATGTGACAAATCCCAATCCCTTTTATTCGACGGTTATTTTTAAAGAACAAAATGCCGCTGCTAATTTAGTTTCTTATCAGTACGACTACACGCAAAGCCCTCATCCTTCAAAAATAGAAAAAGACTTTACGGCCAGAATAACAGCAGGAAAGACCTATGAACTGACCGTGAAAGCGAAGGGAACGTCGACCGATCCGAACATGGCAGGAGCTGCCTTTGTTGTCGCCAACGTTACCTGGGATGAGTATACGCAAGACGTTCAGATGTTGGCTGGGGGACTTAGAATCAGAAAGATGAGGGATTTTGAAAGTCCGACTGCAAAACCTGTCACGCGGATCTATAAATATGGCACGGACGAAAGCGGTTCCGGTGTATTGCTCTCGGGTGTGAACGGTGTCGGGAATTTTAAACAAATCATCGAGCTTGCCAGAACGTACCCCACAGGGCCCGCTGGAGCGTGCGAAATTGGTTGTTATGCGCAAAGAATGTTGATCTCGGGGCGACCGGCGACCGATTTGACGGGATTGGGAGGCTCGTCGGTTGTTTATCCTGAAGTGGCGGTGTATGAAGAAAGTGACGTTTCCAAACCGAACGGGAAGGAGGTATATAACTTTACAGTCGTACCCGATGTCTTTGACGGTGCACCGAGTGCCTATAATAACGGAGTCTATCAGTCGAATGAAAGTTGGAGTGGTGGGGATGAGATTTGGCGAGGGACTTATAAGAAAGTTGGAGCCGATGCCAAAACGTTGGTGAAAGAAGTATCGACTTCTCGTGTGATCTATAATTCATCGTTCGTGACCGGGACAAAGGTGGGCTGGAAAATGTCTTTCGAAGGGTGCGGTGACCCGGTCAACCCTTATTCTTATTTCGACCTGATCTATTATTTCGACTATTATGTTTATTCAGGCTTGAAGGCGACGGGATACACCCTGGAAACCGACTACTCGTCAACCGATCCGACGCGCGGTCTGTCTAACCGAACGGACTATTTCTATGACAACCTTGCGGACAATCACCAGCAGGTGACGCGCATTGTTACAAGAGACAGCGAAGGCTTAGAGAAAATGAAACGCTATTGGTATCCGGCTGACTACAACAACACCGGGGAGATTACTCCACTGCTTCAGAAGAACATCATTGCCACACCCATAAAAGAGGAGACTTATCGCGACAATCAACTATTGGGAGGTACCGTTTCCCGGCTAAATTCCGATGGCAAGCCTTTCGAAGTATATCAATTCGAAACGACCACACCCCAACCTGCGTCAGCCCATAACCCGGCCGTAATTGTGCCGTCGGGATATGTAAAAAAAGCGGATATCGGCTATGATGGTACGACGCATAACATCAATAAGGTGCAGCTGACAAATAATTTAAGTACCGGCTATCTATGGTCTTACAACAATACTTATCCCATTGCCAAAATAGAAAATGCGGATGTGACACAGGTTGCCGCCACCAGTTTTGAAGCGGCCGACAATCCCGCCACGTGGACCTTTTCGGGGACTCGGTATAATGACATTGCGGGCAAGACGGGAAAATACTACTACAAGTTGGGAGGGGGCAGCATTACGAAGAGCCTCGCCGCGGGTACCTACAAGCTGGAATATTTTACAAAGGGCACTGCCGTTACCGTAGCGGGAGGAACCGTCGCGGCCATTCGCAATTCGGCAGCGGATGCCAACGGGTGGATATATTATGAGAAGGAGATCACACTCACGGCGACCACAACGATCACGATCAGTGGAGCATCGACAGCCTTCATTGACGAACTGAGACTGTATCCGAAGACGGCGCTCATGACGACGTATACCTACGAATTACCTTACGGACTGAGTACGGTCACCGACCCCAGTGGCGCGGTAGTCTATTATGACTACGACACCTATGGCCGGCTGAAATGGATCCGGGACGTTAATGGCAGCATCGTAAAAGCTGTGGATTATCATTATAAAGGACATTAGTCAAACATTAAAACTGCTGACCTTTTCATAGATAGCTCAAAGAAATTAAATCATGAAAGCGAATAAAAGTATTGGTTTTGTAGGCTTAGTGTTCCTGATGCTGAGCATGCCCGTGACCACGTTTGGTCAAACTATCAACACGGCAACCACTACACCAATGGTAGGGAGTAGCCAGGATTACATTTATAGTGCGTCCGGCATTGTTAGCCCACAGTGGCGCATGGCCAGTAACAAGGGCACCATCAATTCACGAACGCAAAACGGAACTACCTACACAGCGAACATTACCTGGAATTCGACAGGTGCCGAAACCGTGGCCTTTTTGGATGGTACCGTGCAAAAGGCGACCGTCAACCTGACCATCCAGGCGTTGCCACCGGCTGTTCCGGTGCCGCTGAATGCTTCGAACATTGGCAGCGTGTCATTTACGGCAAATTGGAATGCTGCCTCGGGCGCATCAAGCTATTTCCTTGATGTATCGACGTCGAATGTTTTTGGCGCGGGCTCGTTCATATATAACGGCTACCCGGTTAGCGGAACAAGTCAGCTCGTTACCGGCCTATCGGCAAACTCCACTTACTATTACCGCGTCAGGTCCGTGAATTCAACCGGTGGCACGTCGGCGAGTTCCACAGCCATCACCGTGCTCACAGCGCCGTCGCCGCCGATCCTAAGCACGCCAACGAATGTCACGGCCGGTTCTGTGACCCTTAGCTGGTCTGCTCCAGCCGGTGCTACGAATTATAGAATACAGCGTGCGACGGAATCAAGTTTCACCAATATTGTTGAAGATCTAACCAGCGCTACATCCATAGTGCTATCCGGGCTTTCTGGCAATACGCACTATTGGTTCCGAGTATTCTCCATGAACGCCTCCGGTTCGCCACTGCTTACATCGGGGCCATCAAACGTGATGGATCTCACCACCCCGAGAATGGGCCCAACCATTTCGATAACCAATGTAGCAGGCACAAGCTTTACGGCAACTTTAGGCACCATAGCAGGTGCAACCACTTACCTGCTGGACCTTTCCACAGACAATTTTGCTACATATGTTGGGATATATCACGATTATTCGTCGAGTATAACCACTTTCAACTTCTCAGGGCTACTGACTGCCACCACGTATTATCTCCGTGTCAGGGCGTCTGGAAGCGGATTTACCACTGGATATTCCGGTACGGCAATTGTGCTAACTGTTCCGGCACCGCCGACCCCACAATTGGCGAACCCGATAAACACGACAAGCTTCACGGCAAATTGGTCGGCCGCCGCAGGGGCAACGAGCTACAGGCTTGATGTTTCACCGAATGCCGGATTTTCACCTAAGGTCACCAATTTCGGCGACCTCTCCGTTTCGGGCACGAGTATTAGTGTGACCGGTCTCACGGCGAACACGCAATATTATTATCAGCTTCGTTCAGTTAACGCAGCGGGCACCTCACAAAACTCCGCGCCCATGAGTGTTTGGACACTTTTGAACGCGCCAGCCCCAACGGCGTCGGCGCCCACCACATCCACATTTTTGTTGTCGTGGGCTGCCATTCCCGGAGCAGACGGCTACCAGCTGGACGTTTCCACAGACTTGAATTTTGGTTCTTACCATACTTTCGGATCGACCCCTTACCACGACCTCTGGATAACCAGCACATCGACTACGGTTGTTAGTGCAGCCAGCAACACCACTTATTATTTTAGGTTAAGGGCGAAAAACACGCATAGCACGTCCTTCTATAGCAGCACCGGCTCGGCACTCACGCTTCCCCTTGCCCCGGTGGCCATTGCGCCTGCTTCCTTAATAGCTACTAGCTTTGTTGCTCGATGGAATGCCGTTTCAGGCATCACGAACTATTCCCTGGATGTTTCTACCACAAGCGATTTCTCATCGGGTGTCACTACCTATGCTGTCGCTGGCTTGAGCAAGGCGATTACAGGGTTGAATCAATACAAGACCTATTATTATCGCGTGCGTGCCGTGAACGGCAGTGGAAGTTCGGCCAACTCTAACACGATCATGGGGCTCGATATGGATCAGAACTATGTCAAAACTACGATGGTGGGCATAAAGGGCGTGACGACATCAACGGCCGTCAATGCGTTGGTATCGCCCAACCGGCTTATCATCTATGACTACTTCGATGGGCTGGGCCGGCCGTCGCAGACCATCCAGGTCCAGGCATCGCCCAACCAGTTCGACATCGTGAAACCCATGCAGTATGATGCATATGGTCGCGAAGCATTTGACTATTTGCCTTACGTAGCTTCTGACGCCACAGGATTTTTCAAACCCGACGCCCTGACCGCAGGTTCCGGCTACACAGGATCAGCGCATAATCTTTTTTACACCAATGGTGCCACGGACATGATAGCCGACGACACCAATCCCTTTTCGCAACGTCGCTTTGAACCAAGCCCTGCCAGCCGTGTAGTAGAAACTGGGGCGCCCGGTCTTACCTGGCAACCGGATGGAACAGACGATTATGCATCTACGGATAAGACCGCAAAGAGCACCTACGACTTTAACGACGCAGGAGAAGTAATGCGTTTTGAATACATCTATCCCAACATTACCTACCCGGCCGGTAACCTAAAGCTTGGCAAAACGGCCTTTTACGCTGCCAACGTCTTACAGAAGAGCCGGGTGAAGGACGCGAACGGCAGTGAGACGATTGTCTACACCACCAAGGACGGCAAGGTGGTGTTACGCAGCGTATTGGTGAAGACCGGAGTGTACGCGAAGACCTACTATGCCTACGACGACTTTGGGAGCCTGGTGGGCGTATTACAGCCCGAAGCCTCGAATATTCTTCTTCCTAAATTGCCGGTCACATGGGCCAGTGTTACCGGTGCCACAGCGAGCAACGGTGTGCTCACCCAAACGGCAACAGCGGGCTATGGCAACGCGGCGGCTACCTCTACCGTTGCCACGGAAACGCTCGCCGCCGGTGCCGATGGCTGGGTGGAAATGGCCGCTGGCGAAACGAATACATCGCGCATGATCGGGCTCGCCGCCACAAACGTAAACAACGGCACCAGTATTCAATATGCCCTTGAACTCCGTAACGACGGCAACATTTATGTGTGGGAAAATGGCACTGCGGGCCAGAACGTAGGCGTCTATGTTTCCGGGACGGTGGTGAGAGTGTCAAGGGAAGGAGGCGTTGTGAAATACTATGTGGATGGCATCCTTCGCCAGACGTCGACTGTGGCCAGCACGGGGTCGTTGATCGTGGATGCCGCTCTGAACGAAAATGGCGCTACCATTAAAGGCGTCAATATATCCTTTAAGGCCGACCCTGCCATCGACAACCTTTTGAGTCAACAGGGTTTTCGGTACGCCTATGATCAACGCCACCGGATGACTCAAAAACAGGTGCCGGGAGCCGCAGTGGTATACATGACCTACGATCCCCGCGACAGAGTAGTGATGACACAGGACGGCGCCCAACGGGCAAAAGGCACTTCAAAGCGGGAATGGACGTTCATCAAATACGATGCTTTTAACAGACCAATTATCACCGGCACCACCGTCGACGATCAAAACGCCTGGACGCTGTCTTTTGTACAGGACTATATTACCAATACCTTCTATGGAAGCCCGACCGCACCCTATTATGAAGTTCCGGGAACGGCTTTGCACGGCTATACAAATAATTCTGCGCCCACCTACGGCGTTGTTCCCAACAAATGCCTGACCATTACCTATTACGACGACTATGCTTTCCAGGCGAACTTCAGAAACCCGAAAGCCTACAATTTCGACGCATCGGAAATCGTCTGCTTTACCAGCAACGGCACAAGCTACTGTTTCCCCACCGCTGCCCAGGCAACGGCGCGAGGTTTGGTTACCGGCATGCGCACGCGAATACTGGATGGAGAAACCACTGAGATGCAATGGCTGAGTACGGTGAACTACTACAACGATGTGAACCGGCTAACACAAACGGTGACCGACAATTATAAAGGTGGCAAAGACAGGATGTCGACGCTTTATGATTTCGCAGGCAAGCCCGTCAAAACAAAAACAACGCATGTGAACAGATCGATTACCTGGAAGGACTTTCAAAATGCCGCCGTGGAGTCGAACAAAGTCGTGAAGAAAGGAGGCGCGGTCGAAACCTGGGATGCCAGCGCGGTTTCGCTCGAAGTCCTGCCGGCCAACACCGACGGGTGGCTGGAAGTGACCGCCCTGGAGACGGCAGGCTATAGAATGTTTGGTTTTGCAACGCAGAACCCCAACGGCAACCCGGGCGTGGTCACCTACGGCTTGATTCTCCAGGCAGGAGGTAATCTTGTCAAAGCTGAAACGAGCTCCTATAACACCATAGGCACCTACACGCCCACCGATACGATCCGCATTGAGCGGAAGGCCGGGCAAATTCTTTACAAAGTGAACAACGTCACGGTGAGTAGCCAGAATATGGCTACCACCGCAGCACTGCAGGCCGTGAGTGTTTTCTATTCACAAAACTCTTCCATCACCTATGCCCGTTCGTCCTTTGGCAACCGCTCAACCGTTATCTCGCGCGAATTGGAATATGATCCGGCCAATCGCCTGAAGAACCTCTGGCACCAGGTGGGCAGCAACACGAAGATCCTGCTGAGCCGGATAAACTACAACGAACTCGGCCAACCCATCGAGAAACGTTTGCACAGCACGAATGCCAATGCCACCGACGCGAAGGAAACCGTGGACTACCGCTATAACATCCGGGGGTGGCTCAAATCCATTAACGATCCGCAGGCCAACCCCAAGCTTTTTGCCATGGCGCTGAACTACGAAACGCCCACCGCCAACGGTGGCACAGCGCAGTATAATGGCAACATTTCTGAAACGGTGTGGCGCAATGCGGGCAGTTCGCTGCAATCGTATGGCTATTACTACGACACCCTGAACCGCCTGAAAGATGCGCGCTATTACAACCTCGACGTGAACACCTTGAACGGACGTTTCACGGAAACCATCGGGGGAGTAGGCAACAAGGGCTACGACCTGAATGGAAATATAAAAACATTGACACGCAAAGGCCGGACTTCCTCCACCGGCTTTGGCACGATGGACGTGTTGACCTACACCTACACAGGAAACCAATTGACGCGCGTGGACGATACCCAGCCGTTCAATGCAGGCGAGGGCGGCTTTAAGGAACTGCAGAAGGTTGTGGGAGAATACACCTATGACGCCAATGGCAACATGCTCAAAGACGATAATAAGGGCATTCAAACCATCGACTATGACAATCTGAACTTGGCAAGGAAAGTTGCTAAGAGCGCGACGGATTATGTGACCTACGTACGCGACGCCACGGGCAGGAAGCTTTTCCAACAGATGTTCAGCGCTGCCGGCAACCGGCGAACCGATTATGCCGGCGAGTTTACGTATCAAAATGACTCCCTGAAATTTGCCAGCCACGAAGAAGGCCGCGTGATCCTGACCGCCGCCACGCCAGAATATCAATACACCCTGAAAGATCATTTGGGCAACGTAAGGCTAACCTTTAGCGAGAAGAAAACCACTACCCAATATGTCGCCACCCTGGAGGCCGCAACCAACGGCGATTTCTTAAACTACAATAATCGAACCGCCTACACGTTGGGGAATCACACTAATCCGGGCACCTATTCGCAAATTCTTAATGGTGGCAACAACAGTCAGATAGGCCTTGCCAGAAGCATGCCCGTGAACATAGGGGATGTGCTCGACCTGGAGGTATATGCTAAGTATGAGGGAGCAACCACCTCAACGAATACGAATGCGTTGATCACCTCGCTGGTAACCGCCTTTGGCTTGACTTCCACGGGAACCAATCCGATTGATGGCTCTGCCGCCTACAGTGCATTTAACAGTACATTTTCTGCCGGACCATTTATCGGCAGGGTGCAACCCTATGAGGACGGAGCAGCGCCGAGGGCCTACCTGAACTACATTTTGTTCGACGAAAATTTTGTCCTGCAAGACTTTGGCTTTGATCAGATTAGCGTCAGTGCCAAACAGGTGGGAATTTCTCCTGTGATCGCGCACGATTACCTTTCGTTGCACGTCGCCGTGAAGAAAAAGGGATTTCTGTATGTATATTTGAGTAATGAACAGCCGGTTCAGACGAATGTGTATTTTGATGATTTTAAGATCACCTATAATACCGCGATAGAGGGATATGATTCGTATTATCCGACCGGACTTTCCTTCAGCGATTTTCAGCGGCCCGCGTCTGTTAAACAAGATTATCGTTTCAATGGAAAGGAATTGCAAAACGAGATAGATTTAGGGTGGTATGATTATGGTGCCAGAATGTATGATCCCTCCATTGGGCGGTGGGCGTCGATCGATCCGCTCTCGGAGATATCCAGAAGGTGGTCAACCTACTCCTATGCATACAATAACCCTATAAGGTTTATAGATCCGGATGGTATGCTTGTTGAAGAGGCCAATGACCAGCAAATGGAGACGTTCGACTTGGCCAAACGTTTAGGGGAAACGATTTATCAGGCTGATGACGATACTGGGCCGGCGGGCTCGGATTTAGCGGACGATGGAGATAGTGATGGAGGGCCGGGTGATGGAAAGAGTGAAAAAAAGGAAGAAGCAAAGTCGACCGCTGGAAAAAAGGAAGAAGCAAAGTCGCCTGATGGAAAAGAAACCCCGAAAGATTCGCAAGAGCAAGAGTATGAATATAACCTGAATTTTTCTTTTGGGCCACAGGCTGCCCTTGAACTAGGACCATATTTTGCGATAGATTTGAAACTTTGGGTTTTTGGCGCAGTTTCCACTAAAGATGATCTGAGTAGTGAAGAATTCCATGACGGCAAAGTAACGTCAGAACACTCTGTTGCTTTTAATATATTTGGCTTTTCCCTTTTTGGAGATGGTTTCGAGCATAAGATTGATAAAGATCTCATGCAATCGGACTATAAAAAAGTCAAGAAAACACCTGGAACAACAACTAAAACCGATAAAGCTGGTGGAGTACAAGTGGATAAAGGTGTAACTGTATTTGGAATTGCACCACTTGTGTTTTCTGTAGAAGTCACTAAAGACATAATTAATAAAAAATGAGAGTATTTGTAACAATGAAACACTGGACTCTGTTCTTGCTTTTGATAAGTCCACCAATCGTAGCAACTTTATTGGGAAAGAATGAGAAAGAGATCGAGCAGATGGGCGCAATTGCGAATCTAATAGGTATTGGTGTGTTCTTTTGCTGGATATGGAATGTTGCTCATTCCTTGGCCGACAAGGTTTCAGATACGAAACTGAGTTACTTTAGAATCTGCTTCATTGTCTCAATGTTGGGATTCTCAAGTTATAATGTTATTGTTTTAGTTTCTGGGATTCCGGCATTTGAATATTTGCGTGCTTTTCAACTTTTAATATTTGCCTTTTTGGTCTATTGCTTATACACCGCTGCGAAACTATTAAAGACTTGGGAATCTGGGAGCTCCCCTAAGCTCCTAGATAATTTGGGATATTTTTTCTTATTCCTTATTTTTCCCATTGGGGTCTGGGTACTACAGCCGAAAGTCAATAAGAGTGTCTAGCCGTATCGAGTGACAAAGGGCGGGAATCCAGCCGGATAACACGACACGGCATCAAAGCTTGTCAGCATTTGCCAAAAGTGCCTTTGGAAAAATTGTGATTTATTTGCCAAAGGTTAATTCGGAAGAGAGGGACAATGGTATTGAACACTGGGATTGGATGTCCGAAAGAGAGATTTGCAAGGAGAAGTGCGGGAAAAAGTGCTATCACTGAAGAAAAAGTGACGGCAACAACAAAGAATACGAAATCAACCAAGGATGAAATACCTTCAGACGAAGAACCTTCAGAGAAAGGAGCAAGCCCAGATAACATGGGGAACGACAATGCCAAAGTGCCAATGATCCACTCTTGGCCTGCGATCCTCTTTTGGAATTTATTATGTTTTATTTTAAAGATGAATTTAGATCACCACAGATCGCGAAGGTGCAGAAAATCAATGTATTAAATCCTGATGTACTAGCCATAGATATGAATTTCCCAGAGCATAGATGTGGCTATGGCGATTTGGTCTTTGCGCTAGACCACTCCAAAAATCTTGTTATCTCGAGTGTCATTAGAAATTTTAATGGTGATAAGATCGACGCAGCTGGCCTTATGAGTTGGCCCAGCATAAAGGGCCAGGCCAAACTCAAAGGACCAGCATAGAGCATATTACATCGCCTGCTCCTGCGATGTTATGTTGCCGGGGCGGTCCACCGCACGGATCACGACCTTGCCGCCCTTCACAGCGACATTCTGTGCTGTGGCGATGTAGGTCCAGGTTCCCATGTCAGGCGTCCGCGTAGCTTTACCGGTTTCTAAAATTGAGCCATCGGGATTGATAATGTCCAATGACACTTCCAGAACATCGAAGTCGTCGATGACGACCAAGCGAATCGTGTCGCCGATCGCACCGGTATAGGCGCTGAGGTTAACACTTTTCACAATAGGAGCATTAAAAAAATCAGCTACCGCCACACTATATGCCGAGGGCATGGATTTTCTCTTCGCCATCAGCGCATATTGTGCCTTGGCATCGGGAATCGCCATTTGTGTGATGGCATAAGCGACGGCCTGACTAAAGCGCTCACGTTGGGCCGCCTGTTTCAACGTGGGTGTATTGTCATCGTGCACCGGAGATGCACTGACAATGGTTTCATCACCAAAATTTCGGAAGACCAGCGTTCCGCCAATCATACCGCTCAAACCCTTGGTGAGCAGGTTCTTCTTCACTCTTGCCATTACTGGTAAAGTTTTAAATGAAACATAACTAACTGAGCCGCCTTACTCCAAGCCTGTGCCACAAAAACATCCCTCCAACCTACCTGAAAAGCGCCTTTTCTTTACAAGAGCCAACGATATTTCGTTGGTCGAACGAAATATCGTCGGCTTGGCTGAGCTATAAGAAACGAGATATCTATGATCTCCCGTATCGCAAAAAAAAACACGCCATTTCGTCTCTTCCCAGGCCATAACTGGGTTCGGGATGGCGCTGGCGGGCAGGGAAGCCACCAATCAAAAAAACCGTCCTGTGCTGTCTGTGTCCGCAAACATTACACTTTTGGTGTTGTTTATCTGATTCCTTTTTCATAAGTTCAATCATCGTTTTCGGGGTCCCCCGCCCGGCGCAATTTGATTGGAGCGTAAGAATATCTGTTAGCATTCTCAGAGGCTTGTTCTCAAGCATTGCCGCAAGGCATCTTGAAATGAATCGCGCGAGGATAGAGTTGGGTTGGATGTTCATTTCAAGACATTAACACGAAACCATTTTTTGGTCTTATAGTTAATTGTCCACCTAAATCTAACCCGTATGAAAAAACTCTACAGGAGCATGGGGCTGCCATTGGCCATGCTACTTCTATTCACCTCCATGGCACTGGCGCAGAATCGAACTGTGACCGGAACCATCACGGATGAGAACGGCTCTGGTATGCCCGGAGTCAATGTCATTGTAAAAGGTACGTCGACCGGAACCACCTCCGACGCCGACGGTAAATATTCCAT
>DATDAV010000010.1:0-4062 GCA_036525235.1 Chryseolinea sp.
TTGGAGATTTCCTGAGCGTAAGATGTAAGATTGAGAAATGCGAAGACGAAAACCAGGGAGAGGAACTTGCAAGCGGAAGTAAAGTATTTTATCATGTGAGGTTCAGTGTCCGTTTTCAAAACAAGCAGCGCAAATCTACTATCGGAACTCATTTTTTCAAATTTATTTAGGCCGTTGCGCAATAAATTATGGGGTTTTCCCACCCCATTTCAAAACCTGCGAAAGGTAATTACGGAATGCTTAGATGGGGTCAATTTCGAACAATATCCGTGTAATTTAGAATGATTTTAAATTGAAAAGAGCACGTTTCACCCGTGTAAATCCGGACTTCTCATGTATGTTTTGAGTGCCTTCGAAAGAAAGACGGGAACTTTTCTATTTTGCTAACGATGGCAGAAAGGACGTGTGGTAAATCACTCCTTTGTCCGCGTTATTTTCAAGGCTCAACGGCTCCGATCCGGTGGCCTGCGCAACCAGCATTCAATCTCCGCACGAGGTCAGCCTCTCTTCCCCGACCGGCTCTCCTCGATGCCCAAACCGAACAAAGCAAAGTCATACTTCACCGGGTCGGCCGGGTCGAGCCGCGATAAATTGGCGGTGAGCTCCAGTGCCGTTTGCCAATCCGTTTGTTTGCGACGGATCAGTTTCAGCCTCCGCCCTACCCTGTCCACGTGCAGGTCGCACGGACACACGAGCTGTGCCGGCGATATGTTTTTCCACAACCCGAAGTCAACCCCTTTGTTGTCGTCGCGCACCATCCAGCGGAGGTACATGCTGAGGCGCTTGCAGGTCGACTTTCGTTCCGGGGTGGAGATGTGCTTTCGCGTGCGATGGGGATAGTCGTCGAGGCTAAAGAAAAGATCGTGAAAATGGATCAACCCTCCCTCTATCGTCTTCGCCCTGGGGTCGACAACAAAAGCTTCCTCCAGAGACGTGTGGTGTTGGTAGAACCATTTCAGGAACTCCACAAAATACAAGGTGTCGGTGGCGTTGAATGTGCGGTGTTTAAAAGTTTCGAGCGCCTTCAGATCGCGCGCCCGGTGATGGAGGATAAACTGATGCGGATCGTTGTCCATCAGGCTCAACAGCTCCTGGCACTTGCGCACAATGGTCACGCGCTGCCCCCAGGCCAGCACGGCGGCGAAGAGGCCGGCGATCTCGATGTCTTGTTGCTTTGTGAAGGCATGGGGAATGGAGATGGGATCCAGTTCGATGAACCCCGGTTGATTGTAGCGGTCCACCTTCTCGTCCAGGAACGCTTTCAGTTCGGCATCCTTCAACTTCTTGGCCACCCCTTTGTTCCCTCCAATATTAAATGTGCTTATCGTAACCTATCACCGTCCGAAATCATCCTGCACCCGCACGATGTCGCTCTCGTCGGAAGGATGATTGGCGTCGGTGTGTTGCCAGATCTCTGCGATCATGCCCCAGCCGTCGAGGCCCACCAGGCGGTGGCGCTGTCCTTGACGCAGGCGGATGATCTCGCCAAGGGCCAGGCTCTTCACAACGCCCTCTGTATCCGTTTCGCTGGTCACTACACCGGCCGTGCCGGCCACCAGCTTCCAGATCTCGGCGCGACGGTGGTGGTATTGCCACGACAGGCGTGTCTGCGGCTGCACCATCAAGATCTTCGGACTCAGCTTGCCGCTGATGCGCAGCGTATCGAGGTTGATGCCGGGAAAATACAGATCGGCGAAAGCCTGCGCCTGTGTTTCGTCCAGCACAAAGAAGCCACCCCAGGGGCGGTTAAAGTCCTTGGCGGCTACTTTAAAGCCGGCGTTGGCCAGATAATTCTCAACGGTAGCAAATACGGCGGCTTTATCGCCGGTTAAAGTCAATGATGGGTTCATACCGGATTGTAAAATGAGGGCGAAAATTAGTTTAAATTCTTTATTCTGAAAGGCTTCTTCAGGTCAGGCGGGACTAATAATTAAAATGAAGTCCCAATCATTTTAACGCAGGAGCCAGAATCCAGGAGCCAGGAGCCAGAATTCAGTAGTCAGTACCGGAGTCAGCTTCTATTTCGGGTGATCAGTCGTCTGATCGCGACGTGCGATAGCTGAATGTAATTCAGGAGAAGATTCGTCAAACCAAGCTATCACGACTATTGCCGGTCGGCTTCATAGCGGATGCCACAGCTTTTGCGGATGCGGTCCAGGGTCTCTATTAATAACAGCGAATCGGCGTGGCTCATCACGGGGCTTTCGGTGAGGCCTTTGTTCAGACAGCTGTTCACGTGGCGCGCCTCGAACTGGTAGCCATAGCCTTCCTCGCGGTGTACTTCTATGGTTTGGGGTGGCTGCTTATCCTTGACCATCGTGATGTGCGAGGTGGCGTTGTGAAAGCGATTGCTCATGCGAATGTATCCCGTCGTGCCCACGATGGTGGCCTCCACGGGTGTGTCGGCCGCGAAGGTGGCGCTGAGGTTGGCCAGGGCGCCGTTCTCGAACGCCAGCGTCATGGCGATCTGCTCGTCCACGCCGGAGGAATATGGTTTCATGACGGCCTTCACATCCACGGGTTTGCCCAGAAACGACAAGGCGAGAAAAACCGGGTAGATGCCGATGTCCAGCAGCGCTCCCCCACCCAAGGCCGGGTCGTAGAGCCGTTGTGGCGTGGGTTTGTCGGCGCGGAAGCCAAAGTCGGCCTGGACGAGCTTCACCTCCCCAATGTCGCCCGACCTGATGAGCGTGTTCACCTTTTGATATTGGGGAAGGAATTTTGTCCAGAAGGCCTCCATCAAAAAGGTGTTGTGCTTGCGGGCGGCGTCGATCATGTCGTGCACCTGGTAGGCATTGAGGCCGAAGGCTTTTTCGCAGAGTACGGCTTTTTTTTGCTGCAGACACAGCAGGGTGTGGTCGCGGTGAAAGCCGTGGGGCGTGGCGATGTAGATCACGTCCACGTCGGGCGAGGCGGCCAGTTCTTCGTAAGTATGGAACACGAGCGGCACGGGAAACTCGGTGGTGAAGGCGGCGATCTTTTTGGGATTGCGCGAGGCAATGGCCACCAGCTCCGCATCTTTGACCAGCCGCAGGTCGGCGGCGAACTTGTTGGCAATTTTGCCACATCCTAAAATACCCCAGCGAATTTTTTCCATATACTTACGGTGTAGAGTTTATAAAAGGACGATCATTCCTTTCTTTTTCTTCTTAACGAAGATCATGGAAAGAAAGCTATCCCGCGAACCCGGGCCGTGAAGGTATGAAAAGGAAAACGCATTTTCAGTTCAAACAATTTGAAGTGCAGCACGACCGCAGCACCATGAAGGTGGGCACCGACGCCGTCCTGCTCGGCGCCTGGGCCCACGTTGCAAACGCAAACCGGATTCTCGACATCGGCACGGGTTCCGGCATCATCGCCTTGATGGCCGCCCAACGGACCGCACCCTCCACCCAGATCGATGCCGTGGAAATGGAAGGGCAAGACGCAGCCCAAGCCGCCGACAATTTTTCTGCATCACCATGGAGCGAACGCCTGCACATTCACATCACCCCCATCCAGGAGTTTACCCCACTACCCCCCTCCGTCTACGATGTCATCCTCACCAATCCCCCCTACTTCATCAACAGCCAAGAGCCGCCAAACAAACGACGTCACGAAGCGCGTCATACGGTGACGCTAGATCATGCCGCCTTGCTCGCCGCCGCCGGCCGCTTGCTACACCCGCAAGGAACGTTCAACGTGGTCCTCCCCTATACGGAAGGCCTTCAATTTATTGCCCTCGCACAAGAACACGGCTTTTTCTGCAGCCGGCAATACAGCTTCCGGACGCGCGAAGGAAAACCCATCGAGCGGTGGTTGTTGGAGTTTTCGCGAAAGGAAAGAGCAACTGAAACGGGTGAGATATTATTATATAGAGAGAAACTCGAATGGTCTGACAGCTATGTTGAATTGACGCGTGATTTTTATTTGAAGTTGTAGCCCGCCCTTGATTTCTATGATTAAAACAAGTGATCCTAAAGATTTATTAGGCAGCTATTCTCACGTATTCTCGGCCGTTATTTACACAGGCGACCACTCGAGCCAATAGTTTGTTTCTGACCGCATTGAGTACGCTCATTT
>DATDAV010000011.1:0-1437 GCA_036525235.1 Chryseolinea sp.
AGAAGGCCCTCTCCGGAAAGTTTCGTCTCCGTCGATTCGAAGCAAGGTGCTAGTGGCGAGTGCTTCTGTCGTGGCGGTTCGCTCGCAACGCGCCGCAATCCTGCATGATTTTCATCGCGTGATCGGCGCGTTGGGCCTTGGTCTTGACCAGAAGGAACTCGCTGTGATGGAAGGTGATCGCGTAGCCTTGGATGACCTCGTCAGTCAGATCGTAATCTGCAAGATGTGCCTTGAAGGCACGAACGACAGCGTTTGGATCGGGCTTTGGTCGGAAAGTCGGCTCGGCGCTCCCCCAAACCATTGCCGGCGCGTAGCCCGGCGCAAAAACAATTGTCCCGCCACTGCCAGCTTCTTCGGACACGATGCCTTCGTCGTAAACAGTCTCCTCATGCGCCAGTTTTTCGACAGCCTTGTCCAGGTCCCGCGCATTATCAAAAATTCCGATTATAGTCGTCATTGGTAATCCCCTTTTCGAGGAATTATGCATACGGTCCTAGGCATGGTCGCATTGGTCATAAACGTGGGCAAGTGGATTCGATCTTTTTTCAGTTCTTTACGTATCTCATCGGGCATGGGATGCAAGGAACGCTGGAACGATCTCGAGCAAGCTTCAGCCCAAGATGAGCTTGCCTGGAATTGCCGCGCAGCTATGAGCTTGTTTGGAGCAAATCGAAACTTTCGGAAGTGAAACGCAAAAAATCCTAACCAAAGTGAGATCGGGACGCCACATCGAGCGCCAGTATAAACTCCGGGCGAGTGTCGAGAAAGCCCCGTTTTCTCGCGACCGATTCAACATCATCCAACAACAACCAACAGATACGACAAATGAAACCACCCAAATTCATCCTTGCCATCATCCTCAGCTCGCTCGGCGTGACCGTGTACGCCGACACTTTCAAAATCGATCCCGTGCATTCTTCCGTTATCTTCAGCATCAAGCATCTTGGAGTCACCGATTTCTACGGCCGCTTCAATGACGTCTCGGGCACAGTCGTATTCGATAAGGCTGACCCTTCGAAAAGTTCGGTTGAGGTGACCGTTCCTGTCGAGAGCGTGGATACCAACAATGAGAAACGTGACCAGCATCTCAAGAGCCCTGACTTCTTCAACGCCAAGCAATTTCCCATGATCATCTTCAAGAGCAAGACGGTCGAAACAAGCGGTGATACGTACAAGGTGACGGGTGAACTTACGTTGCACGGTGTTACAAAGCCCATGACGTTGGATATCAAGAAGGTCTCAGAGGCCAAGGGAATGGAGGGTGAGATTCGCGGCGGCGGTCAGACACGTTTCACCATAAAGCGCAGCGATTTTGGCATGAACTTCATGCAGGGCGCGCTTGGCGACGACGTCACGGTCTTTCTGAGCCTGGAGGGCATAAAAGAGTAGTCGAATGTTTTTGCTTAAACAGCTTCTGCCAGGGATGCTGGCCGCCGC
>DATDAV010000012.1:0-2972 GCA_036525235.1 Chryseolinea sp.
GTTAAACTTGCGCTGTCAGCATAAATTTTTTCTTATTCGACCCCAAGGCATTTGTGTTCGGAGAAGGCTGAAATTGCCATGACACGGGTGGATTTGGTAAAAAATCTTAATGTCTTTAGCCGAATTCCCGATGGTCTTAGCCACTTTGATTGGCTTGATATGTAACTTTCGCCAAGAGAAGGGGACGAGAGAGCAATTAAGCTATCAGCAGTTTATGGACTGGCTGGAAACCCATCGCCACGAGGACATCAAGAATCTGATCAGCGAGACTCATTATTTGCAAACTGAGATTACCAACTTGCTCAGAGAGGACATCAAAAACCTTGATTCAAAATTTGCAAGCATCGAACACATGCTTTCACTTATCCTGTCGAAAATCGACGGATTCAGCCAGATTGTCCAAATAGCACACCCTGGCATCGAATTGTCATCACAGGCGATAGAAGTTCTCGAAATGTTTGTGAAATCAGGCGCGGTCGCGATGCTGGTATTCGAAAATCCACAGGGTTTAGTCTTTGGGCTTGTTTCACAAGCAGGTGACGAACAACCAGATTGCTACTCACCTCAAGAGCGACAGTTTTTCGATGACGACATCAAGACGCTTTGCCATTTGGGGTTTATAAGAGAAGACCTGAATTCTGTGGGAACGCCTACATATCGACCAACGCGCGCTGGGTATTACTATATTCAAACGAAAAAACTCCGTTCTTGATTACCGACGCGTCGGCGCGTGTAACGACCTCCCCTGTATCCTTTAAGCCGTGCGTAGTCGCCGCGCAAAATCCCTTGACTGCATCTCCTGGGCCGCGCCACCATGCCGCCGTGGTTTGACCTGTGATTAAGTTATGAAATCACTCCCGACATTAGTATTACTCGTTCTTCCTGCGTCGTTTATGCTGGCTCAAACATCCGCAGAAAAGCCCTACTTCACTGTAACGGTCAAGAATGGAGTGCCCACCCTTTCAGACAACAGGCCAGCCGCGATGAAGCCTGTTCAACCAGTGACGACGTCGGCAAATCCAATTCTGGTTGCAGCAGCCCCGGATCGCAACCCATCGCCAGCGACGGAATCTCCAAAAGTTGAGCCTAAACAAGTCAAGGATCAGATGTATTACGGGGAACTGGTTTTGTTGGTTGCCCCTGAACTTAACAACCCGTCCAGCGAAATTCGTGTTGAATTTGAGCGCCAACATAAGCTGGCACAAGAGTCCAAGGATCCCGTTCTAAAGCAGGCTCAGTTCATTCTTGTTCTCTGGCAACGGGCGAACCGCGCCATTGCTGAAAGGAAAGACAAGGCCATTGCCTCAATGCAGGCCGAGTTGAAGAACCGTCAGAACGAATACATTGAACTCAAGAGCATGTATGCTAAGGCGGTTCAGGACTCCAAGTTGTTGCAACAGGAAAACATTGGCTTTCAGGAGGCATACGCACGGGCTAAGCGCGAACAGGAGACTTTCATTCTTCAGGCCAAGCAAGCCCAGCAGCGGGCCGCTCGTCAGGCGAATCAAGTCATTGGTCGGCAGAAACAGAAGCCAACAGTTCGGTATTATTACAGCCCATCAGCATATCCAACATCCAGCGAACTGGCAGACGAAGTGGTGGACCTTCAGATGGAGATGGACCAAATGCAATGGGACATTGACGATGCCAAATCAGACGCAGAATTTTGGGGAATGATGGGCAAGTAGCAAGGATATGAAGGACGAGCCAGAACTGTGAAGCCCGCTGCCTATCCAAACAGAAAAGCCCATCCTTGGCTCCGAGGCGCTGTTACGAGACTTCCTGCGAAGCCCTTGGACCCGCTTCTAGAGCGCGAGGAAGAGCCCTTTACCGCTTGCGTCTAAACAAGCGAGTCTCAAAAGTGCTTGATGCGCTCGACATCCTTGGCAATCCGAACGTCGCCTAGACAAGGCGTCGCTACCTGCCCCTTGAAATCATGAGCACAAAGCTGCCCTATGTAAAAACCGTGACGAAGCGGAGAATAGCAGTGACACAGATGAGGCGGGCGATCCTTCTTTACCGGGAGGGTGACTTCATTTGCTCCCTCACATTAGCCGGTGCTGCTGAAGAAATCCTCGGTAAGATGGTTGCACAGCGAGGCCACTCGTCGGCTTTGGACGACTTTGCTACCCGAGATCGTAAATTGTGGGAGTGGGCCGCAAAAAGGGAACCCCGGTTGACGGTGCCGCCAAATGCCGAGTTACGCCGAAGGCTCAATTGTCTTCGGAACGACCTGAAGCACAATGACTCCGGCACGGACAAGCGAGTCGTTGCCATCTTCGACTACTCAGCAGAAGAGATGTTGCTCCGATGTATCCGGAACTACCTCAAACTCTATGGCAAGCCGCCGAGGGATAAGGTCATCGCTGATTGGTTGGCATAAAGCCCATCGCCGGTTTTGCGAAATGTGCATACATTGTGCATATTGATAAGTCTGTAATTTGTAAGTGACTGACAATAAGGGACTTGAATTAGAAGAAAGGAGCGTTCAACTCCCCTCGCCTCCACATTTCGTAAGCTATTTATTTTCAATAGATTACGGATAAGAAAAAGTAGAATTTGGACGCCATGACGTGTTGAACGTGGAGCGGGCCGTCAACGTGCCGGCTTTCGGACTGCCGGGCTGTCGCCGGGGGCAAGACCCATTTCCTGAGCCCGGTGGGCTACGAGTTGAATCAAATAACCGCTGTTCTGCTGTTCTTGCATCAGCGGTGTAGGCAAAGATATCTGGCCGCTGGTGACAGATCCACGCATTCTGTGCCTCCATCGAGCGGCTCCACGCGACAGCCATTGACGTCTTTATGAAAGCTGAAACCGCACCCTCTCCACCCCTTCGATCATGTCTAAAGCAAACTGAGCCGAATGACCTGACTTTAAATTGGCCGCCAGCGCTTCAGTATCGACCACTCGTTTGCCAGGATCCTTCCAAACTATGTCTATCTTGTTATCTTGTTTTTCTTTATAAAAGTCGG
>DATDAV010000013.1:0-1636 GCA_036525235.1 Chryseolinea sp.
AGTTATTGATTTTACTACGCAATCTATTTTTAGCCCAAAACCCTATAATCTCACAACTATTTGATAAATATCTACTTATTTTATTTCACTCTCTGTGAACGCATGGTCGTGTCCTGTGATTATCCTTCCCCCCCCAGGACCGGCCTCAGGAGCCAATCGCGAGTCGTCCAGATGCGATGGGTCAATCCCGAAGCCATCGCTGGGGTCCGATGATGAATGCCACTCTCGTCTTTAACCCTCAAGCTGCCATGAGCGCGGCAAAAGTTATACTGCACCACCGATAACCAACTCATCCAGCCGTGGTATAAGTGAGACTTGGAAAAGGCCAGCGTCTTTCTCACTTTACGTTGATTGTGCAACCGGCTTGTGCCATTATGACGCTCTATGCTACTGGTGTTAATCTTATTGTATCCCAATAAATCTAACGTATGAAGAAGTTTAACTTTACCTCGGATCACTTTGAGATGAATACCATCACTGAACTGCTCTTTCGTCGATTTTATAATTTGGCCATAAGCTAAACCCTGAGGCCAGCGAACGATGTCGAGACGCGGACGACCTGCTGAGCCGGTTTGAGGTGCTTTATAGCGACGACCAAAGGCTTCTAGAATCGAAGGCTCATAGCCTTCATAACCATCACTAAATAAGGCAGGCAAATGACCCTTTTGCAAGCGTGATTGGGTATCGTTTACCAAGTCCTGGGTCTGATCTTTCGTGCGTTTGCCTACCACTAACGACACGATTAACTTACTGTCAGGTGCAATCACCGTATGATCCCAAAAGTCACCCGCTTGATGGCTTTCCTCAGGAGTACAGTTCTTTTGTTTTTTCTTCACAAATGACCATTGCTCGTCGAACTCTATCGCTTTTGGCCTCAGGTCATGGACCTCTTGATTGTGAAAGCGCTCAGCATGACGGCCACTGGTTTTAAGCAAACGGGCAATGGTGGCCTTAGCCGCTTTGGTCAGGCGAGAGGTGGAGCGGACACTGCACCCTTCATCGAGATGGTCAATAATCTCCTCAGCTTTAGCTTCACTCACTTTGGTATTGAATAAGGCTGTATTTCGTCTCTCAGAGAATTCTTCCTGGCAACTGCTGCAGCGCAACAGGCGAATGCCATCTTGGCCATAGACCTTACGAATGGTGAGATTGCCCTGACCGGGCTGCCCATAATGTTGGCAATCGGCATTGACACAGGCTAAAGTGGAGAGGTCGGGTCGTTGCATGGTGTTCTCCTTGGCAAATCAGGTTGATTTTTGGAGAACATCTTACGACCTGACCCGGCGATTCGGCTAGTGCGATTATCCTAGCCCACCACCCGGCTGGCCCTAATCGCCCTGGGCCAACGTGTGGTCAAGGTCCATGTACCCGCAACAATTGGTTGACGGTATATGGTACCCTCACGCTTGTCTTGAGGGTACCATGTACCGTTAATGATCGGTCTGTTTTTCTATGATCCAACCGTACTTTGCAGCGAAATACGCCGCGCGCTCTGCATCCGTTCTGAAACCGTACCTGAGCAGCGACTCTAAAAGCTCTCGGCGGCCGGCTTCGTCCAAGTTGTCCCACGTAGCGCGGTAAAACCCCCATGCCGTAGCCGAGTATGTAATCTGTTTCGTTCGTAGACCGGCATCGA
>DATDAV010000014.1:0-4738 GCA_036525235.1 Chryseolinea sp.
ACAGGTATGCATTGGTTGATTGTGGAAGCCGACAAGCATGTCTAACTATCCCAGAGGTAAGGACTGACTATATACCTAGTTACCACATTAGGCAACTCTAGGCTGCTCTAGGCATACTCAGGCACCCGTGCGCTAGAGGTGTACCTGTGACTCATTACCTAAACGCTGTCCCGACACTCTGGAGATGTCTGGGTACTACTTGTCTCAACACACCCCTTCAGACTCTCCGGTGGTGTTGGTATCAATGAGTGAGACGGATCTGTTCCAGGAATGCGTTCCATCTCTGGGGACCCAATGGTTTGGTAAACCCATCTGCAGCTTGATCTTCGGTGCGGATGTATTCGACTTGAATATTACCAAGTGCCTGCTGCTCGCGGCAGTAATGATTTTTCACGTCGACGTGTTTACTCCTTTTGTGATTGGAGTGATTGGTAGCCAATGAAATGGTTGACGTATTGTCTTCGTATATTAACATTGGTTTCAAAGCTGGAAAGGAGAAGCCTAGTTCAGTCAGCAATTGCTGCAGCCAGTTTGCTTCTCTTGCAGCTTCCGTCAAAGCTGCGTATTCTGCCTCAGTGGATGACAATGTCACCGTACGTTGTAGCTGTGACTTCCACGAAACTGGTCCTCCTCCAAGGACGAAGAGGTAGCCGCTGGTAGACTTTCTCGTGTCAAGGTCTCCAGCATAATCTGAGTCGCTGAAGCCAAAGATGAATGGCTCGCTCGGATTGACTTTGTATTTGATTCCCCTATCAATGGTTCCACCAAGATATCGGAAAATGCGCTTGACAGCGTTCCAATGTTCAGGTGATGGATTTTGACAGAACCTCGCAAGAAAGTTGACGGGATATTCAACATCAGGCCTTGTCCTGTTAGCCAGAAACATGAGGCTGCCGATAGCCCGTAGATAGAGCTCTTTCAGCGCGTCGTTGACTTCTCCTTCGTTCACACATAGAGGCCTGTCGGTCATCGGTGTTGGTACACTTTTGGCATTATCGAAGCCAAAGCTTTCTAATATCTTACGGACGTACGGGGCCTGATGTAAGCGAAGACAATTTCCTTCTCGTTCGATTTGTAGACCGAGGTAGGTCGTCGGTTCAACATCTTTCATGTTGAATTCGTTTCTCAGTCCGTTTTGTAATTGCTCGATAGCCTTTGTGTTTGGACCTGTAATTTGCAGGTCGTCGACAAACACGAGGACGAAGACGTCCTTTTCCTTATTCATGAAGCAACAAACATCAGCCTTGATGCTGAAGAAGCCGAGTTTGTTGAGTGCTTTGCTGAGGGCTTCGAACCATAGGTATGGCGCTTGTTTGAGTCCGTAGATCGATTTCAGAACCTTGCATATTTGCTTTTCGCCGTAGAATCCTTTTGGTGCCTCCATGTAGATCTCCACCTTCAATTTTCCATGGAGAAAAGCGCCGATGACGTCCATTTGGTAGAGCTTCCAGCCATGAGAGGCAGCGAGCGAGAAAATGACCCTGAATGTCGTCGTAAACAGGGTTGCAGCATAGGTGTCGAAATAATCGATGCCCTCCTGCTGCATAAAGCCTTTCGCGACCCAACGAGACTTGTACTCCTTGATGGAGTTGTCAGGGTTCAATTTCTTCTTGTATACCCATTTTCCTTTGATAAGTATTCTTCCTGGCGGGAGTTTCCAAACTGCCGCCCAAGCTCCTTGATTTTCGAGTTGCTGGACTTCGCGATTCATCGACATTTGCCAATGATCAGCTTCAGGGGAGCTCATTGCCTCGTCATAACTCTGAGGATCACACGTTCGAGATTTTGTTTCGATCGTGGCCATGGCGTAGGCGTATTGAGCATGTGGGCCAAACAAGGTACGATACTGGTCGTATGTCTTTCTTTGGCTACTCGCTCCTTGACGAGTGGTAGGGCGAGGCTGTGCCTCTTGCACCCCTTCAACTCGGATATCCTCAGTGGGAGTATCTTCCGAAGGGTTGGTGCTATTTCGTTGGTTTTGATCGATATCATCACGTAACTGAGAACTTGAGACATTAGGATTTTCTCCTTCATTCGTGTCTTCCTGTGGTTCTTCAACGACTTGTTGTCGTCTCCGTGGTTCGACTACAATAGTATCATCGTCATCATCGTATGTTCGCTTGTTGATTTCTGACTGCTGATGATTCTGGAAGGTTTCAGGAAGGTCAATTGACTTATCGATGGTATGTTCCTCGACTTCCTGGTTATCTTCCAAAAGATATGGTGCCACTTCAGCCATTACTCTGTCCTCTTTGAAGCTGCTCTTGTATGGCTGCGTTTCAATGAACGTCACGTGTGGACTTTCTTTGATCATATTGGCTTCTGGGAGCCAGATACGATAGTTGGTACTACCACCTTTTTGGTAGCCAACAAAGTAGCCTCTCACTGCCCTGACATTGAACTTTGCTGATTTCAGCCGGCGTTCAGCGGGTATGTGAAGGTATGCGACACAGCCAAAACGACGTAAGTTTGAGACGTCGGTTGTTTCAACTTGGCCGGTGAGATGCTTGATGAGCTGTGCTCTTGGAGGTATAGCATTTTGTCGTGTAGACATTCGATTAGTAGTATAGACAGCAGTATTTACTGCTTCTGGCCACAGCTCATTTGGCAGGCCACTGTCAATCATCATTGTCCTGGCCTTGGTGAAAATGACTTTGTTAGAGGACTCGGCGGCGCCATTCTGCTCAGGTGTATATGGCGACGATTTCTTCAGAATGATACCTTCTTCCTGAGTAAGTTGGTCAAGTCTTTGTCCGCCGAATTCAAGGCCTCCGTCAAGAAAGAATTCCAGGACACGGTAAGGCGCATGTTGGATCTTGACCAGATCGACAAACCACTTCAGAACGTCAAATGCTTCCCCTTTGGATTTCGTGATCCGGTTCCAACGGTGTCGTGTACAGTCATCAGTGAGGATTGTGACCCATCTTTCTCCTTTGCTTGATTCAGGAGTAATGTGGCCCACAACGTCAACGTGGATACGGCCAAAAGGGATGGTGGCCCGTTCCTTCTCTTGTCTTGAGACTGCTCGTTGCGACTTCGCAATGTGACAAGCCTCGCACGGAGATTGGTCCTTGAATACAATTTCTCCTATACCAGTGGAGTTGTGCTGCACTGTTTTGAGAAGTGTATACCCCGAATGACTGAACCGTTGATGCCACAGATCGGCATTCGGTCGATTGTCGGCGAGGACTGGAAAGGCTGATAAGTTAGTCTCAGACTGGCCTTTCAAAGATAGGATATTCAGTCCGTTTGTCCGGGGCGCATAGCCAATCTCTCTATGATTGCTGGCAAGTCGAAGAGTGTCGTCGAGATTGTTGAAATATATGCCTCTTTTTCTAAGTAGTGTGGCTGCTACTAGGTTCACTGGCAGCGTTGGAATGTAGAGGACGTCTAGTAGCTTGACTAGTTGAGTTCCTCCTTTTCGTGTCACCCATGTTAGGTGCACGTTGCCCTTTTGACAGCAGGAGTAATTTCCTGTCGCGCCTCGGATGTTGATTGGTTCACATGTGGTGAGGTCTTCGAAGACTGATAGGTCGTTGCAGAAATGTTGGCTCGCTCCAGTGTCGATTGCCCATGTGGATGTGCTTATAGCAGATAGTGCATCGACTGTGAGCGCGCTTATCGCTCCGTGTTTCCAATCAGGTTTCCGGTTGTTGGGCTTATCGCGAGATGATTGCTTCTGTGGCCTTTTCTCGGGATGGATTGTCCAGCAGTCATCTTCGTTGTGTGACATGCCTGGATGCTCGGGGCAATTCCCCTTCTTCCCTTTGCGCTTCGTACTCTGTGACGTTTTGTCTCTTTGAGTATTGAGCACTATGGGGTTGTCCTTTGATCCTGCTCCGCCTTTGTGGATTCTCGCCTCTTCCCTTGCTAGTGACATTGTGTCCTCGAGGTTGGGCATTTTCTCTTTCTGACGGAAGTTCAGGACGAACGATTCAAACTGAGGGGCCTGATTCAGGCCTCCAATGAACAATGTGACGAGGTTGTCCTCGGTAAGATTGTTCTGAGAATGCTCTTCCCCATTTGCGATGATCTGTTCGTCGCGTGCTTGGGTGAATGTTGAGCAGTATTTTTCGATGTCGCCACCGCAGCTACTGAGGCTCGTTTGAACCAGTGCTAACAGTGCCGTATATCGTTGGTTGAACCCCTTTGGCTGGAATTGAGCTTCCATTCTTTCCCAGAGAGTTTTCAACGCTGTCGCCGCTTTAAACTGAAGCTTGAATGATGGTGCCATGACGCTGTTGATAAAGGCCATTGCCTTTGCGTCTTCGCGATCCCATTCTTTTCTTGCATTCTGTTCTGATTCCTTTGGCCTTGGGTTGCTCCCATCGACGTGGCCGTACCAGTCGTGGCCAAGGAGGCGATAGTATGTCTCCACACGCCATGCGGGGTAGTCTCTGGCGGTTCGGAGTTCGAAGGCTCGAGTCTTGAATGTTTCCATACTGGTAATCCAAGTTACGAGGTACAGCAAGATGCTTTCTGAAGACGTTTGGTACGTGCGTCAGTTGCTGCAAGGATACTTGATCCTGTTTTTCGGCTCCTATGAGAGGAGTGGAAGGTCTCCGGGCTCATAACCTGTTTAGATGAGAACGCAAATACAGGTATGCATTGGTTGATTGTGGAAGCCGACAAGCATGTCTAACTATCCCAGAGGTAAGGACTGACTATATACCTAGTTACCACATTAGGCAACTCTAGGCTGCTCTAGGCATACTCAGGCACCCGTGCGCTAGAGGTG
>DATDAV010000015.1:0-25994 GCA_036525235.1 Chryseolinea sp.
TCAATATTCGTTCTTTCCATCCAGGTCATCGATCAACAGACTCTTGGTTTTATTCAGGATGTCGTTGAAGAAATTCTTGGATGCTGTTACAGGCTTCTTCACTTTAATGGCTTTCACCACTTCGCGCGCCTCCTTGTAACGGTCCTCTCTTTCGTCCAGAGAGCGGAAACCCGATAGCACCAGGCCAACGGCAGTAGCATACATCGGACTTTTCACCGATTCGATCTTGCTCTTGCCCAGGTGTTCGTTCGGGTAACCGATACGGGTGTCCATACCGGTCATGTATTCAACAAGCTGCTTTAGGTTGCTCAATTGTGCGCCGCCGCCGGTGATCACAATGCCGCCGGCCAGGCGATTCTCAAAACCGGAGCTGATAATCTCCGCGTGTGCCATCTCGATCACTTCCTCCATCCGGGCCTGGATGATATTCGACAAGTTCTTCACCGAGATCTCCTTCGCCGCACGGTTGCGGATGCCCGGGATGGATACGATCTCGTTCGGGCTGGCCTCTTCGGCGATGGCTTTGCCAAAACGTGTCTTCAGTTGTTCGGCTTGCTGCGGCAACACCATCAAGCCCTGCTTGATGTCGTTGGTCACAATATTTCCACCGAAAGGAATGACCGCCGTGTGACGGATGATGTTGTCGTAGAAGATCGCGATGTCTGTGGTGCCACCGCCGATGTCGATGAGGCAAACGCCGGCTTCTTTCTCTTCGTCGCTCAATACGGCCAGGCTGGACGCGAGCGGCTCAAGAATAAGATCGGCGATCTCCAGGCTGCCGCGGCGGATGCACTTATTGATGTTGTTGATGGCATTGGTTTGCGCGGTGATGACATGGAAGTCGGCTTCCAGGCGCACACCCGACATTCCCACGGGTTCCTTGATGCCTTCTTCATAGTCCACCATATAGTCTTGCGGCATCACGTGAATGATCTGGCTGCCGGGAGGCACCACCATGCGATACATGTCTTGCGTGAGACGCTCCACGTCGTCGATGGTGATCTCGTCTTCCTTGGAAGAGCGGGTGATGCCACCGTGCTGGATAAAGCTTTTTATATGCTGACCGGCGATGCCGACGTTCACCACACCGATGTCGATGCCCGCCTGGTCGCCGGCTTCGCGTATGGCTTTCTCGATGGCGTACACGGTCTTGTCGATATTGAAAACGATGCCTTTGACCACGCCCTCTGACTCGGCCTTGCCCATACCCAGCACCTCTAGCTTGCCGAATTCATTCTTGCGTCCTACAATGGCACAGATCTTTGTTGTGCCTATGTCGAGCCCGACTACAATTTTTTCGTGTTCCATGATTATAGATCTTTATAGTGGTTGTAATGCTTTTATATTTTTTTCCTTGTTGTCCTCTCTCTATTCTGCAACAATCTGTCCTTCATATTCCAGATTGACCCTTCCATACTTATTCCATCCCATCCGCGGGAGAATTTCCTTGTAGAAGATCATCAGCTTTTTGAGCTTGACCTCTATGTTTTCCGGTTTCCCGAATTCGATCTTCTCGTCGCCCACCTGGGGGAACAAGGTGATGCGCGCTTTGCTATCGATGTCGAGCTGTGCGATCTGGGCGGCCCAGAAATCATTCTCGCGAATGACGTTCAGGAGGCCGATCAGGTTCTTGCCATCTTCGGTATCGTTCACGTTGTTTTGTCTGAGGAGCTGGTTCACATACGATCCACTCATCAGCACAACGCGAGCCGTAAATTTATCCGACACGGGCATCACCGTTCCGTCTTCGGCAATGTAGCCGTCGGGGCCGTCGTTGCGGACCAGGCGCGCAATGGGGCGGCGAAGCTCGGTCTTTACCACGAGGTTTCCTTTCAGGTCGCTATACAGTTGTGCGTCCTTGATAAACGGTTCGCTCTTGATCTTCTTCTCCACGTCTTTCAGGTTGACACGGTCCAGCGTGGCGCCCTTCAAGGTCTCCTTGTTCAATTGCATGAGGTTCACGATGTCGGACTCATCCAGGAAATGATTTTCGTTCACGTTGACCATTTTGATGGTAATGTCCCGGATCGATGCTGAGCTCTGACGGCGTTCGGCAAAGGCAATAATGCCACACACAATCAACACCGCGATGATGATCTTAACATGCTTCTTTATGTTAAAATTAATCTTCATACTTCCGCTTCAACATTTCCCCAATGGGTTTTACAAACGTATCGATATCGCCCGCCCCTACCGTTACCACCACATCCAAATCCAGCTTCTCCAGCTTCTCCATCAAATCCTTTTTGTTACAGCGGAGTTTCACGGCGCTGGTGATGTCGTTCATCAGCATATCGGAATCCACGCCCGGTATCGGCAGTTCACGCGCCGGGTAGATGTCCATGAGCAGCACCTCGTCGGCCAGGCTCAGGCTTTTGGAAAATCCTTCCGCGAAATCGCGCGTTCTCGAAAACAGGTGGGGCTGAAAAATAGCCGTCAGCTTCCTGCCCGGGTATAGCGACTTCATGGAGCGTAGAAACGCTTCGATCTCTGTCGGGTGATGTGCATAGTCGTCTACGAACACCACTTTCTTTCCTCTTAAAACATACTCAAATCTGCGCTTCACGCCCCTGAACGACTCGAGGGCTTTCGCGATCGTGGGAAGTCCCACGCCGCACAGTTTTGCGGCCACCGACGCAGCGATGGCGTTTTCAATGTTATGAAAACCAGGGACACCGAGTTGAACGTGTTCGACCTTTCCAAATCCGTGGAGGTCGAACTGAAAAAATCCGCCCCTTGCGGTAATGTTCCCGGCAAAAAATTGTCCCCGGCTCATGCTGTAAATATGTTTATTCACATGATCCACTTTATCGGCCAAAAGTTCGGCAATCGATTCATGGATGATCAGGTCGCCACCGCGATTGATCTGTGAAATAAATTCTTTGAACGAAACAATCAGGCTCTCGTGATCGCCATAGATATCCAGGTGATCCGCATCGGCCGACGTGACTACCGCGATCTGCGGAAAAAGCCGCAGGAACGAACGATCGAATTCATCGGCCTCCACCACCACCAGGGTGTCTTTCTTCACGTCTCCCTCCATCACGAGGTTGGACGCATAATTTGTGGTGATGCCTCCCAGGAAACCCACCATGCTCTTTCCTGAACTTTTCAGGATGTGCGCCACCATGGAAGACGTCGTAGTCTTGCCGTGTGTGCCGGCGACTGCCACGGTCTTGTAGTCTTTCGTGAGCAAGCCCAACACTTCCGAGCGTTTCAAAATGGTATAGCCATTTTCCTTCAGGTAGTTGTGCTCAGCGTGATCTTTTGGAATGGCCGGTGTGAAGATCACCAACGTCTTATCCTTTTGCTGCTTCACTTCTTCAGGGATAAGCTCGAGCTTGTCTTCGAAGTGAATGCGCATGCCTTCTTTCTGCAGTTCGTCCGTGAGCGTGGTGGACGTGCGGTCGTAGCCGGAAACACGTAGTCCTTCCTTCATGAACCACCGTGCCAGGGCGCTCATGCCAATCCCGCCAATACCCAGGAAATAGATGTTATCGTACTTTTCTAACGTCACGTTCGTTTATCGTTTCACCATTACGGGTTGCAGCCGACTGGTGTCAATCGGCTGGTTATTCCCTGTTGATTTATAATATAGTTGTTCACCGTGCTCCGGCTGATCCTTGTCGGCCGACTTCGCTACGATGAGCTTCTCAATTTCATTGACGATGGATGCCGTGGCATCCGGTTTGGCCAGCTTGGCGATGTTCTCACTAAGCTTGTCGGTGCGCCCTTTGTCGAACAGCAGCTTCAAGGCTTCGTCGACCAACCTAACCCCGGCCTCTTTGTCCAGCACCAGCACAGCGGCATCTTTGTCCACGAGCGCTTTGGCGTTCTTGGTCTGGTGGTCTTCGGCCACATTCGGTGAAGGCACCAGGATGACCGGCTTCTTCGCGATACAGATCTCCGACACGGCCAACGCTCCGGCGCGCGAAATCACGACGTCCGCGGCTGCGTAGGCCAGGTCCATTTCCTTTAAAAAATCCTGGACACGGATCTTGCGCAGATCGTACTTCACCAACTGTGCCTTGTATCCTTCATAGTATCCTTTACCGGTTTGCCAGATCACCTGCACCTTGGCATCAACCAACTTCTCGATGCCCTGGATGATGCTCTCGTTGATCGTGCGGGCGCCGAGGCTACCGCCAACGATGAGCAATGTTTTAGTGCCTGCATCGAATCCGAAATGATTCAACGCACGCTCGCGTTTGACCCCGATCGAAAGCATTTCCTTTCTAACGGGATTGCCCGTGAGCACCAGTTTTTGGCTGGGGAAATATTTTTCCATGCCTTCATAGGCTACACACACTTTGCTCACTTTACCCGCAACTTGTTTGTTGGCAAGCCCTGCAAAAGAGTTCTGCTCCTGGATCACGGAGGGGATACCGGCGCGTGTGGCCGCCATCATCACGGGTCCGCTGGCAAAGCCTCCTGTGCCGACCACAGCATGTGGCTTGAACTCACGCACAATCTTGCGGGCACGCCAGTAGCTCACTACAACTTTCACTGGGAACAACAGGTTGGACCAGGTCAGCTTCCGTTGAAGACCGGTGATCCACAAGCCGATGATCTTGTAGCCGGCTTCGGGCACACGGGTCATCTCCATTTTATCCTTGGCGCCCACAAAAAGAATGTCGGCATCCGGATGGCGTTCGCGGAACTCGTTGGCAATGGCAACGGCGGGGAAGATGTGACCTCCCGTGCCGCCACCGCTTATGATCAAACGATATGGTGTGCTTGAACTCACGCTGCTTTTGCCGTTGGCATGTTTTTCGTTTCCTTCGATTCCTCTGTAGTGCTCTGCTCCCATTTCTGGTCTTGCTCGCCGCGGCTCACACTGAGGATGATCCCCAACGAAAGTCCCGTAAACACCATCGACGTTCCTCCCATCGAGATCAAGGGAAGCGGCTGCCCGGTGATGGGGCCCAACCCTACGACTACACCCATGTTCACCATGGCCTGGCATACCAGGTCAAAGCTTAGTCCTGCAGAAAGCAGCCCACCAAAAGCGCGGTCGCTATTATAGGACGCTTTCATACCTCTATGCAACAAAAGCAGGTATAATCCCAATACAACAATACCACCGACAATGCCGTATTCCTCGATCACAATCGCATACACAAAATCTGAGTAAGGGTGTGGAAGGATGTTGCGTTGATCGCTGTTGCCAGGCCCCTTGCCAAACAAGCCGCCTGTGGCTACGGCAATGCGCGCATGTTTGGCCTGGAACGGAAGCTCCGAGCCATCAACAAAACTTTGGATGCGATGCTTTGCTGTTTCTCCCCGTACGCCAAACGCAATGGCCAGCGATCCGGCCAACGCTCCTACAAAAACGAGCATCGCCAAATATTTCGTAGGCACGCGGCCAATGAACATGATAAGCATACAGGTCACCAACAACAGCATGGCGGTTGACAAGTTTGTTAGCGCGATCAGTCCGCAAATTATACCACACCAAAACAGAATGGGAATCAACGATTCCTTGATGTCATCAATGTTTTGTTGACGCTTGGAAAGCATGCTGGCCAGGTTCACAATCAATGCAAGACTGGCGAAGTCCGACGGTTGGAACGATCCCACAATAGGGACTTGAATCCAGCGTGCCGCATCGTTAATGCTGGTACCGCTGGTAAAAGTGTAGATCAACAAGGGAATGCTGACGAACAATCCGATCTTGGAAAGCTTAGAGTAATAACGATAGTCTACCCGGTGGGCAAACCACATGGCAGCGAGACCCACGATCACCGTAAACGTGTGCTTCAACAAAAAGCTTTCAGGGCTTTGCGTGCGTTTGTAGGCCAGCGTTCCGATGGAGCTGTACACCACGAGGATACTGATCAGCGAAAGTGCAAACACCACTGCCCAGATGACCTTGTCGCCTTGCAGGTTCTTATCGGCCCATGTTTTTATTTTCTCCATAGTTCTGCTCCCCTATTTTTCAGGCGCTGATGCCTTCCGTTTCCTTCTTCAAATCCAATACAGCTTGTCTGAACTGATCTCCCCGGTCTTCATAGTTCTTGAAGAGATCGAAACTTGCACAAGCGGGCGACAACAATACCACATCGCCGGCTTCTGCCATGGCCAGCGCTTTGTGCACCAGCTCCGTCACACTTTGCGTTTCTTCTATACGCTTTACTGTTTTGCCAAAAAATTGTTTCAGCTTCTCGTTGTCTTTTCCGAGGCAGATCAGGGCTTTTACTTTTTTCTTTACCTGCTCTTCGATAAGCGAGTAATCATTTCCTTTGTCTACTCCCCCAGCAATCCAGATGAGCGGCTTTTCATAGCTTCCCAAGCCATACACCACGGAGTCGACGTTGGTCGCTTTAGAATCGTTCACGAATTCCACACCGCGAATGACCGCCACACTCTCCAAACGGTGGGGCGCATTTTTAAAAGTCTTCAACCCCTTGCGGATGCTTTCCAAGTCCACGCCTGCCAGGTACACCGACGACACCGCGGCCATCGTATTGATAAGGTTATGTGGCCCCTTCAATGTTGTGTCTGATTGCGCGACCTGAAATTCATCCTTGAGTTTGAAATGCATGATCGGTCCATCGGCATAAACCGGCACAGCAGCGTCGCGCTTTAACGACACCGGCGTTTGCCGGGGAACGATAGAACGCTTCTTCAATTCCGTTGCAATCACCTGATCGTCGGCATAGTAAATGAAATGCTGCGAAGTTTTCATCTTGCGAACGATCTGGAATTTGGAATCGATATAGTTTTGCAAGGTGTATTCATAACGATCCAGGTGATCGGGCGTGATGTTGAGCAACACGGCAATCTCCGGGTCAAATGTCTTTGTTCCATCCAACTGGAAGCTGCTCATTTCGAGTACGTACCAGTCAAACGATTCGGTCGCCACCTGGCGCGCCATGCTCTTACCTACGTTACCGGCAAGGCCCACGTTAACACCGGCTTCCTTCATCAGGTGATAGGTGAGCAAGGTCGTGGTGGTTTTGCCGTTCGTGCCGGTGATGGCAATGATCTTAGCGTCCGTATACTGAAAAGCAAATTCAATTTCGTCGATCACCGGAATCCCTGCTGCCTTTGCCGCTTTTATCACCGGCGCTTTGTCGGGAATGCCGGGGCTCTTGATGATGTGCGCGGCGTTCAAAATCTTCCCTTCGGTGTGCACACCCGTTTCGTACGGAATGTTCTCCTGCTCCAGCTCAGCCTTGTACTTGTCTTTGATAGGCCCCATGTCCGAAACAAAAACGTCAAAGCCCTGCGCCTTCGCGAGCAGTGCTGCTCCCGTTCCGCTTTCGCCTCCTCCCAATATGACAATGCGTTCGCTCATCTCAGTTTCAAAGTTGCCAGGGCCAGTATGGCCATTAATATGGCCACGATCCAAAACCGCGCAACGATCTTGGCTTCGTGAATGTTTTTCTTTTGATAGTGGTGATGCAACGGCGACATCAAAAATATTCTCCGCCCTTCACCATATTTCTTTTTCGTGTATTTGAAGTACGACACCTGCAGCATCACGGAGAGTATTTCAACAAAGAACACTCCGCACAACACCGGGATCAACAATTCCTTTCTCACCGCCAGGGCCAGCACAGCAATGATCCCACCCAAGGTCAAACTTCCGGTGTCACCCATGAACACCTGCGCAGGGTAAGCATTGTACCAAAGAAAGCCCAGGCATGCGCCCACGAAGGCCGTACAAAAAATTACCAGCTCCGCCAGGTTCGGGATATACATGATGTTCAGGTAGCTCGCAAAGTCGATACGACCCGAGAGATACGCGAGGATCGCCAAGGTCAACCCAATAATGCCCGAGGTCCCTGCCGCGAGGCCGTCAATGCCATCGGTGATGTTCGCGGCGTTCGAAACCGCCGTGATGATCAGGATTACCACCAATACGTAAATGATCCATGTATACTTCGCCGGCAAGAACGGAATGATCTTGCTGTAGTCCATCTCATTGTTCTTCACAAACGGAACGGTTGTTGTCGTGGATTTCACGTCTTTATAGCCCATCGAATTTTCAGCCGATTCATCCGCTTCTTGTACCTGTACACTGGTTCGAGCTGACGGGCTTGCTTCGCGTACGCGTACCACAACATTATCGTTGAAATACAGCGTGAGCCCCACGATCAATCCAATACCTACCTGCCCGATGATCTTGAAACGGCCGGCCAGTCCTTCCTTGTTCTTGCGGAATACTTTGATATAGTCATCCAAAAATCCGATCAACCCCAACCAACAGGTGGTGATGATCAGCAGCGCCACATACACGTTATCCAACTTAGCGAACAACAGCGTAGGAATGAGGATGGCCGCAATGATGATGATCCCGCCCATGGTGGGGGTGCCTTTCTTTTGTAGTTGTCCTTCCAGGCCGAGATCGCGAATATCTTCGCCCACTTGTTTCTTGCGCAGCGCGTGGATCAGGTTTTTTCCAAACGTGATCGTGATCAGCAACGACAGGAAAGCTGCCATACCGGCGCGGAACGAGATGTATTGGAATACACCGGCTCCGGGTACGTCTAGTGAATCGAGATAGTTGAATAAATAGTACAGCATTCCTTAATTCTCAAAAAGTTTCAGCATGCGCTCCACCACCTCGCGGTCGTCGAACGGATATTTTACGCCTTTTATTTCCTGGTACGTTTCATGGCCCTTGCCCGCGATGAGGATGATGTCGTGTTCCTTGGCCATCATGCACGCGGTCTTGATCGCTTCTTCGCGATCGGCCATCACCAATGTTTTGCGCACTTCGGTGGGCATCACGCCGGCCTGCATCTCGCGGATGATCTCCATGGCGTCTTCGTCGCGGGGATTATCCGAGGTGAGGACCACCTTGTCGCTCAGGCGGCAGGCGATCGATGCCATCAGCGGGCGTTTTGTTTTGTCGCGGTTTCCGCCGCAACCCACTACGGTGATCACCTGCTCGGCGCCGGTTCTGAATTGCGCGATGGTTTCCAACACGTTCTTCAGGGCGTCGGGGGTGTGTGCATAGTCTACGATGGCGGTCACTTTCGATCCCGGCATCACCAGCTCAAAGCGCCCCACGGCGCCTTCCAGCGACGACAGTTTCGTCAGTACTTCGTCGGATTCTTCTCCCAACAAGATGGCTGCGCCATATACGGCCAGCAGGTTGTAGGCATTGAAATCACCGATCAGCCTAAACCAAACGTTCTTGCCGCCGATCTCCAGCTCCAGCCCTTCGATCGAATTGGTGATGATCTTTCCTTTAAAGTCCACCATCTTCTTCAATCCAAAAGAGTATTTCGAGGCCTTTGTGTTTTGCAGCATCACCATGCCGCGTTTGTCGTCGGCGTTCACCAACGCGAAAGCATCGCTGCCCAGTTCGTCAAAATATTTTTTCTTGGCCTTGATGTAGTTCTCAAACGTCTTGTGATAGTCGAGGTGATCGTGGGTAATGTTTGTAAACAACGCACCCGCGAATTTCAGCCCGGCGATACGCTCCTGGTCCACCGCATGCGAGCTCACTTCCATGAACACGTGTGTGCACCCGGCGTTCACCATGCGTTCCAGCAATTCGTTCAGCTGGATGGGATCCGGCGTAGTATGCGTGGACGGCACCACCTCCTTCACAATCTTATTCTCCACCGTCGACAACAATCCCGAAGGATGACCCAGCGCCGTAAAAAGTTTATACAACAGCGTGGCCACCGTGGTCTTGCCATTCGTGCCCGTCACGCCGGTGAGCTTCACTTTTTCACTGGGATTGCCATAGAAATTCGAGGCAATGATCCCCAACGCCTGCGCACTGTTCTTTACGGTGACGTAGGTGATCTTGTCGTTGATGCTATCCGGCAGTTGTTCGCAAACAATGGCGGAAGCCCCCAGGTCGATAGCCTTCGCGATATACGCGTGACCGTCGGACTGCGTGCCTCTCACGGCGATAAATAAAAAACCTGCCTGCACTTTGCGCGAGTCAAAGCAAATACCCTTCACTTCACCGCTCATGTTGCCATAGCTGGAGGTGAGGGATACTTTGTACAATATGTCTTTCAGTTCGCGCACGTGTTTTATCTTTTTTCTATTGCAATACTTTTGTTATCCTAATTTTATAAATACCCGGCTGCCATGACTCACGCGTCCTCCCGGTGCCAGGGATTGTTCTTTTACGCGGCCTTTGCCTTCATAGAACACTTTTAATCCCGAGTTCTCCAGCAAATAGATCGCATCGCGAAACGTCATCCCCTTCACATCGGGTACTACATTTTTTCCTACGATGTTCTTCTTCCAATCCACGCCGTTCCCAACGCGCGACGAACGCACCCATTCCTCTTCCGTCAGCGAATGGTTCGACACGCCCAGCGCATTGCACAGCATGGTGAGCTCCTGTTGGTTGCCTGCACGGATCACCGGAAGCACATCTTGCTTTTTAAACTTCTTCACATCCATAGGCTGGTGAAGATTCAAATCGCGGGCGTAGATGTTGTCGGCTATTTCCTTAAACACCGGCGCCGCCACGCTGCTTCCGTATTGATACCAGCCCCTTGGATTTTTGATCAGGACGATGGCGCTATACTTCGGCGCATGGGCCGGAAAGTAACCCACAAATGAGGTGATATACTTTTTCGTGTAGCGGCCGTGATCGAGGATCTGAGCCGTTCCGGTTTTTCCAGCAATGCGATAGTGCGTTCCCTTTATGTTCGATGCTGTTCCTCTTTCCACCACGCCTTCCAACAAAATCTGCAACTTATCCAACGTCTTGTCGGAACATATCTTTTTGTTGAGCACTTCCGTATCGAAGGACTCTTCTTCCTCATCAGCCCGGCGGATAGATTTCACAAACACAGGCTTGATCATCTTACCGCCATTGGCCACGGCATTATACAAGGCGAGCGTATGCAATGGCGTGATCTCAAAACCATAACCATAGGCCATCCAGGGAAGGCTGATACCGCTCCATCCTTTTTGTCCGGGGCGTTTGATCTTTGGTGTGGGCTCGCCGGCGATCTGCACGCCAAGGGGTTGCGATAATCTGAGCTTATCTACATAATCCACAAACTTCTGCGGACGCAATCCAAAATGTTTATCTACCAACTTGGCCATGGCCACGTTGGAAGAATGCTCGAAGGCCACTTGCACGGAAACTTTTCCCAAGCCGTTGTCTTCGTGATCGCGTACAGTCTTATTGTAGAAAGTGGCCTCGCCGTTTCCGGTGTCGATGCTATCGCTAAGTTCCATCGGGCTATCTTCCAGCAAGGCGATCATCGTTACCAGCTTGAAAGTCGAACCCGGCTCAAACAATTGGCCGGTCACAAAATTGAACCGCTCTAAAAAATTTCCATTTCCGTCGCTGCTCAGGTTGGAGATGGCTTTTATGTTGCCCGTCTCCACTTCCATAACCGCTACGAGACCATCGTCGGCGTTGTGTTCGCGCATCGCCTTTTGCAAGGCCGTTTCGGCAACGTCCTGCAAGTTCACGTCCAGCGTGGTTTGCAGGTCGAGACCGTCTACGGCCTTCACGTTGTTGGCATCGAACACCGGTTTCCAAATGCCACCGGCAATTTTTTGATAGTACGCATAACCATCCTGGCCACCCAACTGCTGGTTGAAGCTATACTCCAACCCTACCCCTTTGTCGTTTTCATTGATGTAGCCAATGGTACGGCTGCTGAGGGTCGAGAACGGGCGATAGCGCACGTCGATCTTTTCAAAGATGGCACCGCCTCTCAAACGTCCTTCGCGAAAAATGGGCCAGCGCATCATGTCCTTCTTTTCCTGGTAGTCGATGTGCTTGCGGCTTAAGATCACATATTGTTTTCCCGTGGCGCGCGCATCATTCAACATGCGTTTGTAGTCGGTCTTCGACTTGTCGCCAAAAAAGCGCGCCAGGTGGTAGGCCAGGGAATCCAATCCTTTGAAAAACACTTCATCCTTCGGCAGTGTGGCGTCGAAGGCGATTTTGTAGAACGGCAGCGACGTGGCCAACAGGCTTCCGTTGTCGGAATAGATGTTGCCACGGGTGGCCTTTACGCGTTTATAGTCAAAAGAAATCCGTTCGCCCATGGCGGCCCACTTCTCACCCTGCACAAATTGAATGTGGCCTGTCTTCACCACCACAGCGATGGCAAACAGCACCACAAACAGGAATGCGACCCGTACTCTTAATAATATGGATTTCTTAATATTCACCTTCTTCTACTTCGATCTTATAGGGTGGTGTCAAACTTTCTTTCAATCCCAGGGGCTGCACTTTGCGAGCGACTTCCGATTGCTTGCTGGCAAACATGAGGTCGGCTTTCAATGTCGTGTAGTCCGCGCGAAGGTCTTCCACCTCCGCTTGTATGCTATTGATGCGCCGCACCGTTTTCTCGGCATAGTGTGTATTGCTGATATAGATCAAGCCCAACGCCATAACGAACAGGATCTTCGGGAGATATTGAACGGGGAAGCCTTCTTCAAAATAGCTTTCAAGCTTCAACCGTTTTTCGATACCCGAAAACATGCTGCTGCCGTTGCTTGTCTTGGCCGACGGCTGTGTGCTGCTGTTCCGCTTGGAAGGTTCCGTTCTGATCTTGAACTTATTTTCTATCATACACCTTTACCGTGATATTGTTCAAATCTTTTCTGCTATTCTCAACTTTGCACTCCGCGCCCGGCTGTTCCGGGCAATCTCTTCTTCCGTGGCTTCTACCGGCTTTCGCCCCACGTTTTGAAAGGGCTTGATCTCGTTCCCATAAAAATCCTTTTCCACTTCGCCAAACACTTTCCCTTTGTTTATGTAGTTCTTCACCATCCGGTCTTCCAGCGAGTGATACGACATCACCACCAGCCGGCCAGCCGGCGCCATCACTTCGCCACATTGGTGCAAAAAATCTTCAAGGGCTTTCATCTCCGTATTCACTTCGATGCGTAACGCCTGAAACACCTGGGCGAAATATTTATTCTCCTTTCCCCGCGGGGCGATGGACTGGAGGGCTGCTTTCAAATCTTCCGTGCGCGCAAAGGGTTTGTTCACCCGTTGCTGCGCCACCATGCGCGCGGCCGTCTTTGCGTTCTTCAACTCGCCATACATGCCAAAAAGCTTGTGGAGCTGGTCTTCGCTGTAGTCGTTCAACACATCGGCGGCCGTCTGCGACTGTGTCTGATCCATGCGCATGTCGAGCGGTCCGTCAAAGCGCGTGGAGAATCCCCGCGCCGGCGAGTCGATCTGGTGCGATGAGATGCCCAGGTCGGCCAGGATGCCGTTCACTTGCGTGACGCCATTCAGTTTCAGGTACCGCTTCATGTACATGAAGTTGGTTTGACAAAATGTAAAAGAACGGCTCTTGATCTGGTCTGCCTGCTGCCGGGCATCTTCGTCCTGGTCAAAGGCAATCAATCGTCCACCTTTCAGCTGCTCCAGAATTTTCATGCTGTGGCCGCCGCCGCCGAAGGTCACATCCACATAAATCCCTTCCGGGTTTATCTGCAACGCCTCGATGCACTCTTTCAACATCACGGGGCGGTGATAGCTTCCTTCGTTGGGTGTGATCTTCTCTTTCATCGTCTCTTCAATTTGGCGATAAGGGGTTGATCACTATTTTTTTCTTCCTTCTCAGCATTTCAATGATCCTTGTCACGCTTTCTTTTTCACCTTAATAATCTTTCCCCAAGCGACCCCGGGCCGTTAAAGCCAGAAGACACCTTTCTCTCACACGCGACTCGTATTTTATGGTGATAACCGGTGATGCACCCGTTATTCATTCAAATACTTTTCAGCCAGCTTTGACAACTCACCCGGATCCTGGATCATATGCTTCTCGTAGATGGAAGGATTCCAAACCTCGACTTTGTTGCCCATACCGATCAGGATCACATCCTTGTCGAGCTGGGCGTAGGTGAGCATGTTTTTCGGGATCACAAACCGGCCGTTGGCATCCAACTCGACGGTAGCGGTCCCCGAAAAGAAATTCCGCTGGAGTTTGCGGTATTCCTCGTTGAACTCACTCAAGCCTGAGATTTTCGAGAAGACCTTTTTGAACTCCACCATGGGGTAAATAATGAGGCAGGGCTCGAAACCACGGCGCACGACCAGCTCGTTGCCACCCCCTTCGGGGAGCTGAGCCTTGATCCGTGAAGGCAGTACAAGCCTGCCTTTGGTATCGAGTTTACTCTCAAATTCACTGGTGAAGAAGGTCATAGACGTAGTGGTTGTCTTTTTCTCCTAAGCAAACATATGTAATTTTATACCACTTTCAACCACTTTACGCCACCTTTTTTCACTTTTTGGCATAATCAGACATAAAATGCCCACAAAAGGCACTTTTAGACGTTCGAAAATGAAGCTAAATGGACGTTGCCGGAAGGTTAATCTGAGATTAAGCCTGCTTTAGACCGAGTTTTGCCAGGATTTCAACCGTATGTTCTCCCAGGTGGGGCGGTGGGAGAAAGTGGGACGACTTTTCGGGAAAGGGCTGGGCGGCATAGGTTTTTACGCCCAAACGGTCTATCGACCGGAGCACAAGCTCCTGCGCTTCGGGCGTTTCGAACACCTGCTGGACCGAACTGATGCGGCCGCCAGGGATTTTATGGCGCTGCAGGGCCTGGAGAAGGCCGGTAGCCGATTGCTGGGCTATTTTTTCACGAAGAATCATATTCAACTGGGGGCGGTTGGCCACCCGGGCGGTATTGGTTATAAAACGTTGATCCTGTGCCGCTTCCGGGATCCCCAGCACCGCACAAAGATCACCAAACTGGCGGTCATTGCCCACCGACAACAGAAACTCGTCGCCATCGGCCGTTTTGAAGACGTCGCCATACGGCGCAATGTTGGGATGGGCCGAGCCCTTTTTCTCAGGAACCTGGCCCGCAATCAGCCAGTTGGTGGCCTGGTTCACCAGGGAGGCCACGGCCGCCTGGATGAGCGACACCTCCACAAACTCGCTTTTGCCGGTTTTTTGTTGCCGGAGCATGGCCACCAGGATGCCTTCCTTCAAATGATGACCCGCCAAAACATCGATCAGGGCCACCGGCATTTTTAGAGATTCACCACCCGGCACCCCATTCATATACATAAAGCCGGCCTCCGCCTGGATCACCGCGTCATAGCCCACGCGGGCGTCGTGCGACCCATAGCCGGTGATCTGGCCATAGATCAGTTTAGGCTGGAGTACTTTGAGGGTGTCATAGTCCACCCCAAGCCTACGGGCGTCGCCGGGTTTATAGCTGGCGATGACGATATCGGAATCACGGACCAATTGATGAACGATCGCGCGGCCCTCTGGGGTGTCGAGCTTCACGGCGATGGACTTCTTGCCAAAATTTACCGCGCAAAAGTAGGCGGAGCGGTCGTCGGTTTGTTCGCCGGCGGCTTTCCAACTGCGCGTCACATCACCTCCCGTGGCGGGGTTCTCAACCTTGATCACTTCGGCGCCAAGCTCGGCAAAAAACTGACCTACACTGGGGCCGGCCAGCACGGTGGCCAATTCCAATACTTTCAGATGCTGAAACATGATATCTATATCGTTTGAAAGAGGTGATTACAGGCAAAATCCTTACTTCGGCTCAAATTGTAAATCATTTCTCGCATTTTTGTGTTTTGGCCATTACAAAACAGTGAAAATGAAGCGAATTGTTATTGCTGCACTTACCCTCGTCAGCCTGGCGGGATGCCTCGCAAAAAAAGAGACGCAGCAAGTGTTAAAGACCGGCACCTGGCGCGCCACCATCGAAATACAAGGCCAGCCCCTGCCCTTCAATATTGATATTGAAAAAGACAACGCCGACGGCTACGACGTATACCTGCGCAACGCCGAAGAACGTCTGCTCCTGGATGAAGTGACGGTGACCGGCGATTCGGTCGACATCGTCCTCCACGTGTTCGACGCCAACATCAAAGCGCGCATCAAAGGCGACACATTACAAGGTGAGTTCATCAAGAATTACGAGAAAGATTATAACCTTCCCTTCCTGGCGGTATACGGACAAACGCATCGCTTTGAAAAGGGTCTAAAGCAAGACAGCATTCCCGACTTCAGCGGCAAGTATGCGGTGAACTTCATTCATGAGACCGACACCACGGTAGCCGTAGGCATCTTCAAACAAATCGGCGATAGCGTAACCGGTACGTTCCTGACGCCCACAGGCGACTATCGTTACCTGCAAGGCAACGTAGCCAACGGCATGTTGCAACTGAGCACGTTCGATGGCAACCACGCTTATATTTTCACCGCCATCAAAACACCCGATGGCAAACTGATGGGCGAATACTATTCCGGCAAGACCTGGATGGAATTCTGGGAAGGCCAAAAAAATGACAACGCCGCACTACCCGACGCCGACAAGCTCACTTTCCTGAAAGAAGGCTACGAAACCGTGGCATTCACTTTCCCGGACGTGACCGGCAAAAAAGTGAGCCTCACCGACGACAAGTACAAAAACAAAGTGGTCATTCTCCAACTCTTCGGAACGTGGTGCCCCAACTGTATGGACGAAACAAAATTCCTGGCACCGTGGTATAAAGAAAACCAAAAGCGCGGCGTGGAGATCATCGGTATGGCCTATGAGCGCAAACCCGATTTCGAATATGCCAGCAGCCGCGTGAAAAAAATGGCGGAGAAGCTGGATGTGACCTACGACTTTGTTATCGGCGGCACAAACGACAAGGCCCTGGCCTCGGAAACTTTGCCCATGTTGAATGCCGTGGTGGCGTTTCCCACGACCATATTCATTGGTAAAGACGGCAAAGTGAAGAAAATCCACACCGGGTTTTCCGGACCGGGCACGGGACTCTATTACGAACAGTTCGTACAGCATTTCAACGAGACCGTAAATGAACTTTTACGCGAGGATGCCACTTCTAGGATTACACCATAGTTTTGTAATTTTATATTGATATGAAGAAAAGGGTTGTTGTTGGTTTGTCGGGGGGAGTGGACTCCAGTGTCACCGCGTACCTGTTGAAAGAACAGGGATACGAGGTGATCGGTATGTTCATGAAGAACTGGCACGACGACACCGTGACCATCAGCAACGAATGCCCCTGGCTGGACGACAGCAACGACGCCATGATCGTGGCGCAACATTTAGGCATTCCTTTTCAAGCCATCGATCTCAGCAAGGAATATAAAGAACGCATCGTCGATTACATGTTCGCCGAATATCAAGCCGGCCGTACACCGAATCCGGATGTGTTGTGCAACCGCGAGATCAAGTTTGATATTTTCCTGCAAGCCGCTTTAAAACTCGGCGCCGAATATGTGGCCACGGGTCACTATGCGCGTAAAGATTCTTTTGAAAAAGATGGCAAGACCGTCTACCGGTTGCTGAGCGGCAAAGATCCCAACAAAGATCAAAGCTATTTTCTTTGCCAACTCACCCAGGAACAATTGTCGAAGGCCCTCTTCCCCATCGGCGAATTATTGAAGCCGGAAGTACGCGACATCGCCAAGAAGGCCGACCTGGTGACGGCCGATAAAAAAGATTCACAAGGCCTTTGCTTTGTGGGCAAAGTTCACTTGCCGGATTTTCTACAACAACGCCTCCAACCCAAAACGGGTAAAGTGATCGAGATCGATGCAGAAGCAGCCGTTTTCAAAAATGGCCATGCCGCCGATGATCTCCGCTCGCTTTCCGCACACTATGAATTGGCGCCCGAACAAGGCGAAGTGATCGGCGAACATAAAGGTGCACACTACTATACTATTGGCCAACGCAAAGGACTCAACCTCGGCGGATTTGAAAAGCCGTTGTTTGTGATCGGCACGGACACCGAAAAGAACGTGATCTATACTGGCATGGGCGAAGATCATCCGGGGCTTTATCGTAAGGCATTGTTTATTCCCAATAGCGATGAGCATTGGATTCGTAGAGATCTTGCCTTAGCGGTTGGTGAATCGAAAGACTATCTCACGCGCATCCGCTATCGTCAACCACTGATGGGCTGTACGCTGCATAAAAGAGAAGAAGGGCTTTACATTACGTTCGATAACCCTCAGAAGAGTATTACACCAGGGCAATTTGCTGCGTGGTATGATGGTGAGGAGTTAATTGGCTCGGGGGTGATCTCTTGATTATAATGCTGAGCGAAAAATCAATTTGAACCGCGAAGGCGCAAAGGGCGCAAAGTTAACGCAAAGGCGCTTCGCGGTTTAACTCAGAACTTGTATTTGCTTTGCGCTGACTTTGCGCCCTTTGCGCTTTTGCGGTGAAATGCATTTCTGATACCCTACCACTTCCATAATTAATCCCCGTCTTTTGGATTATCTACTCCTCTATCCTATTTTAGAAACAAAGTAAATTCCGTTGACCTACTACGAGATTCTTGGTGTTTCTGGTGCAGCATCGATCGAGGAGATCAAGGCCTCCTATAGCAGGCTGATCAACACATACGCTCCCAACGATGTGAGCCAAGCTGTCGTACAGCTGAAGGAGGCTTATGGCATACTCTCCGACCCCATTCGAAAACAGCAATACGATCATAGTCTCTATGGTCCCCCGCCACAACCCGTTGTGGTGTATGAAGAAGATCCGCGAGACGTTTATCGCCGGGAATACATTCAACGAAAGCAACGCGAAAAACAAGAAGCGGCGCGACTGCAGGATCGGCAGCGACGAAACATTTTCCGGATCATGCGATGGGTCAATTTTGCTATTCTCGCTTATGCGGTTCTGTTGGCGGTCGACTATTTTTTGCCCGCTAAGGTTTACCAGGAAGTAGGAGTGGCCGGCTGGCAGGAGACTTATGGTCAAAACCGCCGTGGGCGGGGAGGGCTCGTCTACAACTACATGCAAACGACTCACTTCACATTGACGGTATCCGACGAACTTCACTCGCGTTACAACTATGATGCAACGGAGAAACAGCCACTGGTCGTCAAGACTACCACAATTTACAGAATACCTACAACCGTGTCACTCGCAGACAAAGAGACAACCACAACCTACCGCATTCTCAGCACGCCCTTTTCCGAAGGCATCGCGCGCCCATTGATCCTTCTGATCGTGACCTCGATCATACTTTGGTTCCGAAAGTATTCTTATGTCAACTATATGAACTGCTTCATGCCGCTGTTGCTGTTCTTCTTGGTAGTACCACCCTGGTTCCATTTCTAAGAATCTTTGAATCCACTCACCCCACCCGACACAATAAACTTCATGGCCGTAGGTCCGGAGATATTCAAGGGTTTAATGTTCTCTCTCGAGACAAAATAGTGAAAGCCAGAAAAGGCATAGGAATGAGGAAAGTAAACCACCACCATGTCGTTCAACCCAAGTTCCGTCAAGTCGGGCTGGGTGATGAATCCAATCTGGTATAGATTATTATCCTTGTTGATGCGCACCAGCACGGGCTTGTTGAATTTCTTTTTATCGCCCACGAAAGCGCCCAGCAAATCTTTTACGGCCGAGTAGATCAGCTTCACCAACGGGATTTTGTTCATGCCGTGGTCGAACCAATCCGCGAAAGTCTTGAAGGCAAAATTGGTGGTCAGGTAACCGAAGCCTGTGATCGTGACCAGGATGATGGCGAAACCAAGGCCCGGGTAGGGAAGATTCAAAAGGCTGTCCAGCTTTTGAAAGGAGAAGTAAATAAAATATGCGGTCGCGACGAGGGGTACGATAAAAAGCGTACCGCTAAAAAAGTAACGAATAAAACGCCTGACTGTACTATCCATGGGGGTTACGTTTACACTACTCTCCTACTCCTTCAAAAATCCACCGGTCAGTGCAGCACGATCATCTTGGCAAGCGCCAGGCGCACTACTTCGTCCACTTGTTCTTCCAGCGTGACGTGCGTGGTGTCGAGGACAAGTGCGTCGTCTGCTTGACGGAGCGGACTTTCCTTGCGGGTGGTGTCGATCTTGTCGCGCTGTAAAATATTTTCCACCACATCGTCGAGGTCCACCATCTGATTTTTCTCCAGCAGTTCGCGCTGTCGCCGGAAACCGCGTGTCAGCAGGTCGGCGGTCATAAAGACCTTGAGCTCGGCCTGGGGAAACACCACGGTGCCGATGTCGCGGCCGTCCATGACCACGCCGCGTTCTTTTCCCATGCGTCGTTGTTGCTCCACCATGGCCACGCGCACTTCTTTTATGGTGCTCACGGGGCTCACCATTTCCGATACGCGCATGGTGCGGATGGTCTTTTCAACGTTGAGGCCGTTGAGATAGGTTTCCGATTTATTTTTTGAATTGACTTTGAACGTGATGTGAATATCCTGCAGTGCGCGGACAACCTCCTTGGGGTTGGTGACGGCCACGTGGTGGTCCAGAAAATAGAGCGTGACGGCGCGATACATGGCGCCCGTGTCGATGTAGCGATAGCCGAGAATATTGGAAACCTCTTTTGCCGTGCTGCTCTTTCCGCAAGCCGAATATCCGTCGATGGCGATGACGATTTTACGAAGGTTCATCAGCAATCCTTTTGAGGACAGGGGATCGGTTTTCCGGGTTTCAGCTTTTTATGCTTTTTGGCATGATGCGACGACGAGCAGGCTTCCACCAGAAGCACCAGCACCATCAGGAGGGAAAAACGAATAATTCTCTTCACAGTGTTGCTATTGTTTGGACCAAAAATAGGGCAAATGATGCCACAAACCTTTCTCTCCGACACTTTATTTTGACCACTCGGCCAAAATCCAGGCCCCGACGGCGTGTTTCCGCACACTACCCGCCAGCATCCCCACCCGGTGGTCCGGATAGAAAATCGATGTTTGTACCCGCATACCCCATGTTTTTAACAGCTTGCTTTAGTAAATTGTAAAAAAAACAAGGTGTAATGGAAACGAACGATCAAGGCAAAAACGAAAAGACCTTCAATAATTTCGGTAAAAAAATAGACGATTTTATGGTCGAACTCAATGAAGCGGGAGAGCGATTGCAAAAAGAATTCCATTTGAAATACGAAGAGCTGAAAGTGTCGGCGGAGAAATTCCGAAACGAATCCGAAAACAAAGAGCGCTGGCGCGAGGTGGAAGCCAGTCTTAAAAAAGCCGGCGACGAATTGGGCAACGCCTTCAAAGCGGCGTTCAAAAAGAAGGAAAATCCGAAATAGTCACGCCCCTAAAAAGGAAATCGTTGCGCCCTACAGAGGACGCAACGATCTTCTATTACACCTTCGCTAATTTCCATTTTCCCTGTCGAAAGATGATGATGCCGGCAATCGCCATGAGCGATTCGGCAATCGCGATGGCGGAGTACACGCCTCTCGTGCCAACCTGCAAGGTCTCCGCCAGTAAATAGGCCAATGGAATTTGAAAAAGCCAAAAGCCCACAAAACTGATGATCGTGGGGGTGCGTGTATCGCCTGCCCCATTGAACGATTGGTTTATCACCATGCTAAAAGCATAAAAGACGTAGCCCAGGGAAACGATTTGCAAACACTCCGCACCTTGTTCGATCGCGACGGGATCTATCGAGAACAGGCCAATGATCGGCCGGGCCAGCAGAAAGAACACGACCGTAACGATTCCCAGGAAAACCATATTAAAAAAGGCCGCTCTCCATGCCGCTTGCTCTGCACGCTCAGGATGACCCGCACCCAGATTTTGCCCTACCAATGTGGCCGCCGCATTGGCCATTCCCCAGGCCGGCAGAATGGCAAATACGATTACGCGAATAGCAAACGTATAGCCTCCCAAAGCAGCTTCTCCAAAGCTGGACATAATGCGATTCAAAAATATCCAACTACCCGACCCGATCAGAAACTGGCCGGTGCTTCCGGAAGAAATAACAATGAGACGCCAAACAATTTGCCATTGGGCCACCAGGTGTTTGGCATGAAGCATGATGATCCCCTTCCCTCTCACCAAATGATATAATTGATAGAGCACGCCGATGCTCCGGCCTGTGGTCGTGGCAATCGCCGCGCCCTCCACACCGAAGGCAGGGACAGGCCCTAATCCAAAGATGAAAATCGGATCGAGGATCATGTTCACCACGTTCGCCAGGATGAGTGATCTCATCGCGATAGAGGCATCGCCCGCGCCGCGAAAAACTCCATTGATCAGAAATAGCAACATGATCGACATGTTTCCCGTGATCATCCACCGCGTATAGCCCGAGTTTTTTTCAATAAGCGTTTCACTGGCCCCCATGAGGCGCAGCAAATCTTCTGAAAACAATATCCCTACAACACTTATCGCAAGGGACAAGATAACCCCTAACAAAATCGCCTGAGCGCCAGCTTCCTTTGCCGATTCAATATCTTTCTCCCCTACGCGACGAGCGACCATGGCCGTGGCGCCTATGCCCAGACCCATTGCCAGAGAGTAAATCAAGCTGAGTAAAGATTCGGTCAAGCCGATGGTGGCGATGGCGCTGTTATCGTGCAACTGCCCGACAAAGAAAGCATCGACCACAGCAAACAGCGACTCCATGGCCATCTCCAGCACCATCGGAATGGATAAAAGAAGAATGGCCTTGTCGATGCTTAAGACGGTATAATCCTGTTGATCTCCTCTTATCGCTTGTTTGAAAAGTCGAAAAAAGGAATTGACTTTTATAGAAAATGACATGAAATGACTTTAATAGATTGAAAAAAAATAAAAAAAGGAAGGTAGCCCCCGGTAATGTGGCTTTAGAGAAGGGGACGGGGCATGCCCGTCATTGAAAAAGCGAGGATGATCATAGGCGTAATGATTGCGCTTGAATTGGCTTACGTTAAAGATCGTTGAAAGGTTTGACTTTCGCCTGAACAATTTCCAAAAAGTTCAAAGTCTCTTCACGATGTCAAGGCCATGAGCGTGAACAGACAACGTGAGCATACGATTCAAATTTCCATCAAAAAAGAAAAAGCCATCCGAAGACGGCCCTTTCATTTACGGGTTATGTTGATTTTTTTTTAGTCTTTTTGAATACTGCTCGCGCCCGATACATTGGAGTTTACCGAAGGGTTTCCGCGATACAAAATCGAACTCGCACCCCCGGCAACGGCGTTGAGCTCATCCGAAACCGTAACCTTCCCGCTACTGGCACCCGACACATTGACATCCGCTTTGCCCACGGGATAGTCAAAAGCGCTCAAAACCGATGCCCCCGACACTTCCGCTTTCAACTCGTCGCCCAATCCAAAGAGGTTCAGGCTGGAGGCGCCGGAGAGCACGAGGTTAACTTTGCGATAACCCGCGTCCAGTTGCGATACCGACGCTCCCGAAAGGTAAATATTCAGATCCTCGTCGCTCTCGAAGCCGATGATGCGGGATTCGGTGGCGCCGGAGAAGTTCACTTCTTTTAGCTTGGGCATGGTGATCGTGATATAAGTGTCGTGGCGGCGGTTGGCATTGTCGTCGAATTTGACAATCAGTGTGGTGCCGCTTTTGAATACGTCGAGGTCGTTCAGGTTGCGGCGGTCGCCGCGGATTTCGATGCTAAAGGTGTTGGCTTGTTCTACGCGAATGTTGAAAGCGCTGCCCATTTCCAGGCGGTCGAAGTCTACGAGGGAATAGGTTTCCGTGGATTCCTGCAGAGGGCCGGGATCTTCGGTGTGGTCGCAGCCGGAGAGGGCGACAACGAGGAGACATAGTGAGACCGAGAGCGTTTTGATGTACTTCTGCATAAGGGGGTTCATTTGGTTTCCTCGTTAGGACAACCGGATTGAGAATTACCCCTATGCTGAATAAAAAAAATGCAGAACCGCAAAGGCGCAAAGGGCGCAAAAGAGACGCGAAGCGCTTTGCGTTAACTTTGCGCCCTTTGCGTCTTTGCGGTTCAAAATGATTTCTAAGCGATAGAAATCGTCTTCACATTCACAAATTCCTTAATCCCCGCTTCCGAAAGCTCCCTTCCATACCCGGATTTCTTAATCCCCCCAAACGGCAGCCGCTGATCGGATTTCATCAACGCATTAATAAACACCGACCCGGACTCCACTTCCCGCGCCAAACGCTCGCCCCGCTCAATATCTTTTGTCCAGATGGAAGCGCCCAACCCATACCGGCTGGCGTTCGCCAATTTCATCGCCTCCTCTTCCGTGCGCGCGGTGATCACGGCGGCCAGTGGCCCAAAGGTCTCTTCATCAAATGCCGGGATGCCGGGTTTCACATTGTCCAACAATATGGGTTGGACGTTCGCTTGCTGGCGTTGCCCACCGGTCACAATCCGGGCGCCCAGTTTCACCGATGCATTCAATTGCTTTTCCAGCGTCTCCGCCAGGTCGACCCGCGCCACAGGCCCCATCGAAGTGTTGCCGTCAAAAGGATCGCCTTGACGCAAGGCCTTAATATTTTCCGCGAAGCGGCTCATGAATTCCTCCTTCACCGGCTCCATGACAATGAACCGCTTGGCGCTGATACAGGATTGTCCCGCATTCTGCATACGCGACTGCGTGGCGATCTTTGCCGTCTTCTCCAGATCGGCGTCCGCCAATACAATAAAAGGATCGCTGCCCCCCAGTTCAAGCACGGTTCGCTTAATGTGTTTTCCGGCAATCGACGCCACCTGCGAACCCGCAAACTCGCTCCCCGTCAGCGCCACGCCTTGAACGATATCGGACTCCAGGACACTTTCAATGACCTTGTTGTCGATCAACAACGATTGAAACACTCCGTCGGGGAAACCCGCTTCACGGAACACTTTCTCCAGCAGCAACGAACATTTCGAAACGGTCGATGCGTGTTTCAGCAAGCCCACGTTTCCCGCCATCAGCGCGGGGGCGGCAAACCGGATGACTTGCCAGAATGGAAAATTCCAGGGCATCACGGCCAGTATGGCGCCCGTTGGATGGTGCGACACCAGGCTTCTGCGGGCGTCGGTGGCGATGATCTCGTCGGCCAGGAATTTTTCTGCGTTGTTCGCAAAGAACTCGCAGGCGCCGGCGCTTTTTTCGATTTCGGCGCGTGCCTCACCGATCACTTTACCCATCTCCAGCGTGATGGTGCGGGCATATTCTTCTTTGTTTGCCCTCAGCAGGGCGGCGGCCTTCTGCATGAGCGTTGTGCGCTCGGCAAAGGTGGTGCGCTTCCAGCTTTGGTAGGCTTTGCCGGCGTTGTCTAGTTTTTTTTGAACCGTGGAGGCATCCATGGATTGAAATTCTCCAACGACAGATTGATCAAAGGGGTTGATGGATCGTAGCATGGTGAAATAACGTTTGGGCGTTCAAAAAGATTAACAGCAAAAAGAAAAGCCAGGTTCATCACCTGGCTTTTGCTCTATCGATTAACAGCGGAAAATTATCCGATGGCTATGCGCTTGAATTCGGCTACCGTCAATCCCTTCGTCACGCTGTCGAGGTATTGGGCAACCGTTTTGGAATTGTCTTTCACAAAGATCTGGTGCAGCAGGGTGTTGTCCTTGAAGAACTTCTGCAGCTTGCCTTGAGCGATCTTGTCCACCATGTTGGCGGGCTTGCCCTCGGCGAGGATCTGTGCCTTGGCGATCTCCAGTTCTTTTTCGATGATGCTGGTGTCGACCGACTTCTCGTCGATGCCCACAGGGTTCATGGCAGCGATTTGCATGCCCACGTCCTTGCCGGCTTCGGTCACGTCCTTGCCGTTCACGCCTTTCAGCGAAACGAGCACGCCCAGTTTGGAACCGGCGTGGATATAGGGAACGATGGCTTCGCCTTTCATGTGAACATATTCGCTCACTTCGATCTTCTCACCGATCTTGCCTACCAGCTCAACGATCTTGTCGTTGATGGTGAGGTCGCCGGCTTTCAGGGCCAGCAAAGCATCCTTGTCGGCGGGCTTGTTGGCGAAAGCGGTGTCGGCGATCAGTTTGCCGAGGGATTGGAATTCTTCGTTTTTACCAACGAAGTCGGTTTCGCAATTCAGGGCGATGAGCACAGCTTCTTTGTTGTCGTTGCTCACTTTAATGAATACCGAACCTTCCTTGGCGTCTCTATCAGAACGGGAAGCAGAAACTTTCTGTCCTTTCTTTCTCAGGATTTCAATAGCTTTTTCAAAATCGCCGTCGGCTTCGGTGAGGGCTTTTTTACAATCCATCATGCCGGCGCCGGTCATTTGGCGAAGCTTGTTTACATCTTGTGCTGAAATTGCTGACATGGTTGTTTATATTGAAATTTGAAAATAATTTCTCCGAAGGAGCCCCTTCGTGGGAAGATTAAAAAATTTGAAAATTGAGGAC
>DATDAV010000016.1:0-1076 GCA_036525235.1 Chryseolinea sp.
AACAGCCGAACTAAAAAAGATGGAGGACTTCTTGAAGTCCGAAGTGGATAGCATTCAGCGGCAAATCGAGGGTGCCTTGGCGGGGATCAACATCATCATAGAGACGATTGCGCCATGGAAAAATTCCAGCCCTTCGGCGCCTACAATGAACGCTCGGGCATTTCGCGTTGGTCCGGCAGCAGGCATTGACGTTGCGCCCGCACGTCGAGCCGCAGAAAGCTGATGGAATACGGATGCCGTGGGTTTATCAAGAGTTCGAAGTTTCTCTCGCCCCGGCTCCGCGCCGAAATGCTCTGGACTACGCTGGCCTACTCTTGGCTACAGTGGAGAATGTTGGATCCCAGTTCCTCTCGCTCCGCCACAAGAGATTTTTTTGCATTCTTTTTCAACGTCGTGTGATCAAACCCTTTAACTACCCCCATTCCTACCCACGAGTTTCAACGTCCTCGCAGTGGCAGCGCGTCGTGCCGCGCTTCCTACCGCCTACGTCCCGACACGAAAATTAAAAGGGGATTTCGTCGGGGAAAACGGGTTTCCTAACTCGGAGATTATTAGCTTGCTGGACAGTCGGGCGAGGCCACTCTGGAGGCTTCACTTTGGCTGACTTCAATTGTGCAGCCATCGCGATACCCGCTGCCCAGTAGTCGCTCTCTCGCGTCTCATACCAAACTCTGCGAAACTCTTCGACCTTCGGCCAAAGAATCTCGACATAGGTGCGGCTAGGAGTGTTTCCGCTTGCCGGCTCATAAAAGAATTCCCAATGGGCCGTAACAAATGCTTTCAATTCGTCTTCATCATACGATGAGGGATATTCCGTGCAGGCTAATAATTTTAAGACTCGCACCCCGTCTTCGGCATCCCAAAAATCCTGCCAATTGTCATTATAGTCGCCGACCCGGACTTGATCACAAGACTCTCGAATCGCTCGTTCGACTACCGTGGTCAGACTCTGTCCTTTGACCCGGGCCACAAAATCTAACGAAAATTTTGTTTTTGGATCGAGGCGGACCGTTAGTGTTTCGGTTTTCCTCGAACGATCTTTTTTTTCCACTTTTTTTTCCACCCATTCTCCCATC
>DATDAV010000017.1:0-1156 GCA_036525235.1 Chryseolinea sp.
GAGGCTATTTTAGAGGACTTCCATACCTTCCTTAAGCACCCTGCTCAACAGTCCATGAAGAGCTGATTGGTCCCCATGCCGGGGGCGGGCTTGCCTCATGCCCCCTAGCCCCCACCCATTGTTTAGACGCTTGCGCGGTTATCGCTTACTTGCGTTAAGAGGCAGGGGCTGAGGTGTTCAAAGAGCTTATCGAGCATTCCAACACCTTCCTGGCGATGCACGTCTGCAATCTCGGAGAGGTATACTACGACTTTTTCCGTGACGACGGTCTCGCAGCCGCCCAGACTGCATGGGCCAACGTCTTAGAGCCTGTCTGAAAAGTCTTCGTGGGTTGTGTAGAATGGGTATATGAACGAAAAAATCTATCCAAGCGACCTGACCGACGAGGAATGGGAGTGGATCAAAGATCTGATCCCAAGTGCCAAAAGCGGGGGACGCCCGCGTACCTTGTGTATGCGGGCCGTACTCAATGCCATCTTTTATGTCACCAAAGGTGGGATCCAATGGCGCATGTTGCCCACCACTTTCCCCAAGTGGCAGAGTGTCTATCATTACTTGCGCGCCTGGAAGCTCCAGGGGGTGTGGGTCAGAATCCACGACACCATACGCGCCCGCGTCAGAGAACAAGCGGGGCGGCACAAACATCCCACGGCGGGGTGTCTGGATAGTCAGTCGGTGAAGACCACCGAGGTGGGTGGAGCAGAACGAGGGTTTGACAACGGCAAGAAAGTCAAGGGACGGAAACGTCACGTACTCGTAGATACTCTAGGACTTTTGCTTATAGTTGTTGTCACAGCGGCCTCTCTTTCCGATCAAGCCGGCGCGCGGAAAATCTTGAAGCACATGCGTGGTACCTGCAAGAAACTGCGCAAAGTATGGGTGGATGGCACGTATCGTGGTGCGGAGTGGACTGCCTGGGTCAAAGAACAATACAATATAGTTCTTGAATCTGTCACACGCGCGGAAGGCCAAAAAGGCTTCGCCGTGTTACCCCATCGTTGGGTCGTGGAAAGAACATTGGCCTGGTTGAACCAATGCCGTCGATTGAGCAAAGATTACGAAGAGTTGCCAACCACAAGCGAGACGTTTGTGTATGTGGCGATGACGCGTTTGATGCTCAAACGACTTGCTGCTTGATACTTTTCAAACAGCCTCT
>DATDAV010000018.1:0-2229 GCA_036525235.1 Chryseolinea sp.
ACACCGAATGCTTCGCCCGTAGCAATTGCCCGCTACGAACGCTCCGGTTGCTACCGGCTGGAGCGACAGTTGCCGGGTGGGTTATCCTCCTCCCACTGGAGTTACGCGCCCTTTTCACGGCGCACGCGAAAGTCGGGTTAGCGCCTCCATGCTTCCTTCAGCACGTCCTCTCTCTGCACTTCTCCATACAAACTCCAAAACCGATACCCGGCTTTGGATTTAGCCTTCCGATACAGCGTGATTTGCAGTTTCCGAACTTTATTATCCGGCGCTGCTAGCCCTTTCGGGCCGTCACCGCGTCCTTTACCGCTCTTCGACTCTGCGGAACAAGTGGTATCCCTTCGCTCCCACCCGTTTTCTCCAGACCAGAGATCTGGCACGGGTTCTTCGCTACTATGGATGCCTCCGAGTTGATGCTCCGCGGCTCCCGCGCTCCGCACCCCTGTGGGGCTGTCCCGCTGGAGCGGGACAGTCTGTCGCATGGCCTCCCGGCCATTCGGCTCTGTGTCAGCCCAGACGGCCTTGCCTTTTGAAGCGATACGCAGTTTGCATGAGAAGGGATGGTCGCGGCGGCGCATTGCGCGCGAGCTGGTGGTGCATAGGCGACGGTGGATCGTTGACACGCGGGAGACCGGGGCAAAGTGTACCAGTATTTCGACCGCCGAACTAGCCCAAGTTCGTCAGTCTTGGTGGCCCACTTTCAGGACGTTGCACATTCCCCATCCCAACTGCCCAAGGGCCGCCAGACAGAGTCGTTTTCAGCCCTTCACAAGTGGTAATTTTGAACCCTCCTATTTCGACCCTCCCCGGTACACTTTGACCGTCCGACGACGTTGCCACGTGCGACATCGGCCAGGCGTTCGCTGCTACGGAAGGATTGGGGGTTCTGGAACTTCGTTTAGCTCAAAATATCTTTGATCTGTTACCTTCTGAGACCCATCCAGCACGGCAGTTAAAAACGCTTGGAACTCCGAGTTATTTGGCAGCAGCGCCTGCGCTCTTTGGATAACAGCCTGCACCTGAGTATTCTGATAATTGTAGGATAAAAAGCCTTTTCCTATCGACGTAGCTCTAAAAGCAAATTCAAACGCATCATTTCCAATCACGCTTGATTGCTTGAGGTCGCAGACCTTATCCAAGGTTGCTAAATAATCCGTAGCTGCCGCAAACTCCATTGCAGCAAGCAAAAGTTTCTGTTGATTTGGATTTGCAGCAACTGTTGAAAAATTGTTCAGAATTTGAACCCTGTTTGCGACAACATACTCAACGAATGTTTTGCCTTCAGTTTCAAGAAGCGGCACAGTCTCGTCCTCGGTTAGTCTCTTCGATTCGAGATAACTTGATATATTCTGCGGTAGTTCCATGGCGTTGGCTCCAATAGATGATACGCACAAGATCATAATGAGAGTGCCGCGCTTAAAGATGTGCAGTTTCATAATCTAATTCTTCTTCCTCATCCGTCGCCACCTGGCGGGGTTAGATGTGGAAATTTGTTAACTGTCTTGGAGCCAGCGTTTATCCACGCCCCATCATAATCGAGGATTCCGACATGGCCCGCCATGATGAAGTCGCGGCCTAATATTGTCACATGCGCTCCAGGACGCGATACCACGTAACCCGGCTGGGGTTCATCCGTCTGAAGAAGATTGGCCCATCCGGTAATCGTCACATTTTGGCTCCACCACCGTTTAGCGGTAGGTGGCCAATGCGTTCCATCGCTCAAGGCAGTTAATGGAACGGTCACACCGGCAGCCGCGCAAGCATGATAAACGAAGATGTTGCACTTTGGTATGTCCACAGTCGATGGGCCGCCAGTATAGACGGGCATATTTGCAGACTTGGCGTATGCAAGACCGCTCTTCCAATTCCCGGTAGTAACGCAACTGATTTTGGAGGGCGAATTCTTCGTCAACCGGTTCTCCTCGAGAAATCCGGGCTGCGATGAGCTTTATCTCGTCTTCCAATTCGGAAAAATTTACCCGTTCCCTGCGTCCAGGACCACCCCCGTAAGTCCATTTCGCCACAATTCTACTTTGGTAAAGCATTTGACAATAATTTAAGGCAGGGATAAAAGGTTGAGCCATGACGCAGGCCAACGCCTCATAACAGTAATTTAAAACCTCACCATTCGACCCATGCCTTCAACGAGCAATCCTTTGCGGAAGGAGTGCCGGATCGGCTTATGAGCACGTGCGACGAATTTTCGTGGCTGTTCAAGACCGCAGGCGG
>DATDAV010000019.1:0-1275 GCA_036525235.1 Chryseolinea sp.
ATCCTTCAACGTCAGCTGCGCCGATGCCACGAACGCGGGCTTACCGTCCTTCAAATAGAAGGCGACAACCGCCGACCTCGTTGGGTCTACAAATTCAATAGGAACCTTCATTATAACTCCTTCAACCTTTGCCGCGACTGACACCGAATGAGGAAGTCCCGACCATCTCTTTTCGGCTAGGGAGTCGACCACATCTGAAGCTCCGTTGTCCAAATTGATTTCGATTGCCTTATCGGGGATACCGTTAATCAATATCAAACGATTCGGCTTGTCCGGAGAAACAAATTCTCCTGGTAACACAACGATGGCGGCCCGAGTCTTGGGCTTTTTCCCCTCCTCTTTTTCCACCAAAAAATCGCCTATGATAACTGCCGTACTGCTGCTGCCCGGCTGCGCCTTAAACTCACTTTCAACCTCACCCAACTCAGATGTGGCATTCTTCGGGCGCGCAAGAAGCTTCCAATTGGTCAACGGAAACGCTCCACCTGCGATTTTTGCGCCTTGAGGAAAAACTGGGTGCTCTCCGAGACCGGCGATGGCCAGCGAAATGGACGGAACACTTGTGGCATTGAGCATTTCGACCGATGACTCACCGGCCGGATTTTCGGGCACCACTGAATCTTCACAAAAGCCAACGGCGATCGACGCTATTATGGCGCCCAACGCCACAAGGGCAAACAAGCGGCTATTGTAAATAAGTGCGGGTTTCAACGAGTTCCGGGCGATATGATGAACCATATTTCTTTGTCCTTACTTCAATAACGCTTTGCAGCACCGCCTCTCCGGCAACCTTCTGCGTTTTCGTGAGAGACTGTCCAATCACGACGACTCTAAACGTCCGCGTCTGAGTATCAAAAAGATCAAGCACTGATGAAAGGACTTGCTCCCTGCCTGGATCCATAATCGGAGCAGGAAAATTTGAATACGCTCCAAGAAGGGGGGAGAAATTTGTTGAATTAACAATATTGCTGCCAAATTTTGAAATGTCGCTCAATCGCCAATAGGGCCTGTTGGAAATGATGGCCGCCGCAATACTTGACGCCGCGTTAGTCGTAATCTTGGAGTTTGTAAACCCCGGGTCTGCAGCCTGACCAACATTGTAAAAGAGGGCTGAAAGTACGTCCGGATGGGCTGTATTGATATTGATTTTGCCCAATTTTGTTCCAACTCCATCAGAATTTGTCGGGTTGATGGAAAAAAGATCGAGCAGGTGTGTGCTCCTCAAACCTGACGCGTTCCAAATGGGAGCCCTCCGCTCCGAACCCGAATTAGTCT
>DATDAV010000020.1:0-8660 GCA_036525235.1 Chryseolinea sp.
TTGGGGATGTCCTGAAAAAATACCTCGCCCTTTGCGTTCACGGCAATGCCCTCGGTGAATCCGTAGTTCTCGCCCACCAGCTCCCAGCCTTTGTCTTCTGCCAGAATATCCACGAGAAATTGGTTTTTGCTTTGCCCCGCGCGGATGGGCTTGGGATAATCTCTCCACAGCCAACGCATGGCTTCCGGGAAAAGGGATGTACCCTGAAGGCCATTGTGCCCCCCACTGCCCCAGACGTGGTTGACGTCATAGCCTGCAAAGGTCAACGCCCGCTCCATCGATTCATTGGCTTTCCACCAATCGCCTCCATAGATGTTGAGATCGTTGGACCCATCCTGCATAAAGATGCGGAGGGGTTTGGACTCGTGTTTTCTAATTAAAATATCATAACGGTCGGCCCCGCGCAGCCCCACATAAGTACCGATGGTACTGAATACCCTTGAAAATTCATCCGGCAACGACCACGCTGTGGTGAATGCGCAAACGGCCCCGCTACTGGAACCTCCAATGGCCCTGTCGTTCCCGCTGGGCGAAAGGCGTATTGGCCGGCCATCCGTTGCCTTCTGACGCTCGACAAAGGGAAAAACCTCATCCAATAGAAATCGCCCGTACTTGTCCCCTAGCCCGTCATATTCAAAGCTCCTGTTGAAACGGTCGAGCGCCTCTTTGTTCTGAGCCAATACTTTTCCCGGCGTGATAAAAACACCGATGGTCACGGGCATTTCCTTCTTGGCGATGAGGTTGTCAAAAACGGTAGGCGCCTTCCACTGAATGCCATCCTGGTTGACATAAACACAGGCGGGCTTATCTCCTTTGTATTGAGCCGGTATATAGAGGCTGATCTCCCGTGTCGTGCCCGGAAAGATCTTTGAGTCTTCAAATGTGAACTTCAGGATCTCGCCTTTCGGCACTCCGGCTTGTTCCTCCGACGCCGGGTCGACAGGATAGGTTTCCGGAGTTGACTGTGCCAGTGCTCGTCCAAAAACAAGGAGAAGCAGCATGAATAATCTTCCTTTCATGATATAAGCTTTCAAACTTTAGAGAATACGCTACTACAATTTACATAAAAGGAGAACAGGTTACGCCGAAGGCGAATGGTTGCACTTTTGGTAGTGCATCATCCGAGGGACAATTTTCAGAACACCGGAATCGCCGGCAGCCCGGTGTGACCCCGAGGCAGGGTGGTATTCGCTTGCGGTTTCAGCATGGGTGTATGGGGATGGGTAACCCGGGCGTTGTGTATTTGGATATCGTCCGTCTATGTAGCCGATCAACTTCTATCCCGCTACAATACCCCCCAACCTATGTGAGTTTGCCGCATTCAAGCCCACATCGTCCCTGAAACAGGAGGCTATGTTACGTCGGTTTCTGACGATTTCTTATCTTCATCACAGATCAAATAAAACCATCTAATCGTATGGGAAAGCTATTGACCATCGGCCGCATTTTCTATGGCGTAGTCATCACGGAGATGGGATTACATACCCTGTATTATCATGATTTCCCCTACATGCTGTTGCCCGCAAAACATTCGGGAATCCCCGGCCTAGTAGTGATCGCCTATATATCCGGGATCCTGCTGGTTTTGGCTGGAGCCTGCATCGTTTTTGAAAAAAAGATCAGGCCGGCTTCTCTCCTGCTGGGGGGTGTGCTGCTGTCGATCTTCTGCTTCTACTTTATCCCCTATCAATTTATGGTCAGCCCCAACTACATGCATTTTGGGGATTGGGAGAATGCCGCAAAAGAACTGGCTTTGTGCAGCGGCGCCTTTGTGATTGCCGGCTGCTATCCGGAAAAAGCTGAAAGCCCGCTTTTCGGTTTTCTAGGGAAGCTCGTACCCTTCGGGGCTATTCTCTTTTCGATAACGATCATCAGTTTTAGCATGGATCATTTTCTCTATGCAAAAGAAGCCGCAGACTATGTTCCATCGTGGGTGCCCGCCCATGTGTTCTGGATCTATTTTACCGGCGCGGCATTACTCGCTTCAGGCATTGCGATTATTTCAAACATAAAACGCAGACTGGCCGCCACGCTTTTAGGCTCCATGATTCTCACCTGGTTTGTCATTCTTCATATTCCCAGGATTGTAGTGTCTCCCTTACCTTATCTGGGGAGTGAAATCACCAGCGCAGGCATTGCACTTGCCTATAGCGGCATTGCTTTCGTCATCGCTGGAACCACTAAAAAGGTAGCTTAAAGATTATTTCGGATGCGCGCCCGCGCCGCATAGCCTCTCCGGGCGGCAGGCCATGTTACTACATTATGTCTTATGTTACCACACCATGTCACCACACCTTCATAGATAGAACCTATATGCCGATAAAAACCATTGATTTGATTTATGCCCCGGGTGGTGGTAATATTGTTCAGATTCTAAACAACCCTATCATAAAGCAATGGAAAACAGAACACCCAGTACATCGAAAGTATTGAATGTCAATGACAGCGAAGCCACCTGCCCCTTTCATGGCGGAGCGCTCCAGAAGACCGCTGGCGGTGGAACGAGAAACCGCGACTGGTGGCCCAATCAGTTGAAGTTGAACATTCTACGCCAACAATCTTCTTTGTCCAACCCGATGGACAAGACGTTCAACTACGCGAAAGAATTCAAATCGCTCGATCTGAAGGCTGTAAAGAAAGACATCTTTGAACTGATGACCACATCGCAAGACTGGTGGCCCGCAGACTACGGTCACTACGGCCCTTTCTTCATCCGGATGGCCTGGCACAGCGCGGGTACGTACCGCGTCGGTGACGGTCGCGGTGGCGCGGGCGCTGGACAGCAGCGTTTTGCGCCGCTCAACAGCTGGCCCGACAACGCCAACCTCGACAAGGCCCGCTTGTTGCTCTGGCCCATCAAACAGAAATACGGCAAGAAACTCTCGTGGGCAGACCTGATGGTCCTCGCCGGCAACTGCGCGCTCGAATCCATGGGCTTCAAGACCTTCGGTTTTGCCGGTGGACGCGAAGATGTTTGGGAACCACAAGAAGAAGTGTATTGGGGTTCGGAGACCACGTGGCTGGGTGATAGTCGCTATACGGGCGCGCGCGAGCTTGAAAGTCCGCTTGGCGCTGTTCAGATGGGACTCATCTATGTGAATCCACAAGGCCCGAACGGAAACCCTGATCCCGTTGCGGCAGCACGTGATATTCGCGAGACCTTTGGCCGGATGGCGATGAATGACGAGGAAACTGTTGCGCTCATTGCCGGGGGACACTCCTTTGGCAAAACGCACGGCGCCGCCGATGCCGAAAAGTACGTTGCTGTGGAGCCCGCGGGAGCAAGCATCGAAGAGCAAAGCACGGGCTGGAAAAATTCGTTTGGCTCCGGAAACGGCGTTCACACCATTACCAGCGGTCTGGAGGGTGCATGGACCACAACACCAACAAAGTGGAGCAACAACTTCTTCGAAAACCTTTTTGGCTTCGAATGGGAATTAGCAAAAAGTCCCGCCGGTGCATTCCAATGGAAACCGAAGGCCGGCGCTGGCGCGGATACTGTACCGGATGCGCACGACAAGACGAAGCGACACGCACCAACCATGCTCACCACGGACCTTTCCTTGAGAGTGGACCCGATCTATGGCCCGATCTCAAAACGTTTCCACGAGAACCCCGCAGCGTTCGCCGATGCCTTCGCACGCGCATGGTATAAGCTGACCCACCGCGATATGGGACCGCGCGCACGCTATCTCGGACCGGAGGTGCCCGCAGAAGTGCTGATCTGGCAAGACCCTCTTCCGGAGGTGAAACATAAACTGATCGATGCTAACGACATCGCCGCATTAAAAAGCAAAATACTGGCCTCCGGGCTAACGGTGTCGCAACTGGTCTCTACCGCCTGGGCATCGGCATCAACCTTCCGGGGATCTGATAAACGCGGCGGTGCCAATGGTGCGCGCGTTCGTCTGGCCCCGCAGAAGGATTGGGAAGTTAACAATCCCACGCAACTGGCAACCGTGCTCAAAACACTGGAGGGCATCCAAAAAGAGTTCAACGGTGCGCAGTCGGGTGGCAAGGCGGTTTCGATTGCCGACCTGATTGTACTCGCCGGATGCGTTGGCGTTGAGAAGGCTGCAAAAAATGCTGGTCATGATGTGACGGTACCCTTCACACCGGGACGCGCCGATGCGTCGCAGGAACAAACCGATGTAGAATCATTTGAAGTACTCGAGCCTGCTGCCGATGGATTCCGCAATTACCTGAAGACAAAACACGTGGCCTCGGCCGAGGAGCTGTTGGTTGACAAGTCGCAATTGTTAACCCTCACGGCACCGGAGATGACGGTTCTTGTTGGCGGCATGCGTGTGCTGAACACGAACTTCGATCATTCACAACACGGCGTGTTCACCAAGCGCCCGGAGTCCCTCACCAACGACTTCTTTGTGAGCCTGCTTGATTTTGGCATAACCTGGAACGCCTCTTCGACCTCTAAAGACGTGTTCGAAGGTCGCGATCGCAAGACCGGTAAAGTGCAGTGGACCGGCACGCGTGTCGATTTGATCTTTGGCTCTAACTCAGAGCTGCGTGCCATCGCTGAAGTCTATGGATGTCAAGATGCCGGAGAGAAGTTCGTACAGGACTTTGTGGCTGCCTGGACCAAAGTGATGAACCTGGATCGTTTTGATCTGGTTTGATTTCTGAGTATTTGTATAATACAAAAGAGGTGGCCTGGTATGGCCACCTCTTTTATTTCCAATGCTTTGCCGGCTTAAGGTATCAATACAATTTTTCCTTGTGTATGGTTCTTTTCGATCTCGGCGTGAGCCCGGGCAACCTCTGCCAAACGAAAGACCTTTGATACGTGTGGCACAATGGCCTGGCTTCTCAGAAGTTCCGCGATAACCTTCATATCCTTTCCACTGGAAAGTACCATATTAAAAAATGCGTTTACACCAAGCTTGCTTGCCTTGGCCGCTTCATCCGCCGTGATGTACGACCATAGGCTGATCAGGCTTCCACCGGGCTTCACAACTTCCAGGCTGCGCAACAGATGGCCATCCACTTTCGCCGCTTCAATTACGAGGTCTACGTTGCTCACAAGATGTTCAAAACGTTGTGTTTGATAATCTATAAAATCATCCGCCCCCAGCCCAAGTACAAATTCTCTTCTGGCACCGGATGCCAGGGCAATGACATAGGCACCGAAGTGTTTGGCCAGTTGCACGGCAAAATGACCAACCCCGCCGCCGGCTCCGGTGATCAACACCTTTTGGCCGGGCTTGATCGTGACTTTTTGTATCGGCTGCAAAGCCGTAAGCGCGGCAAGGGTGGCCGCAGCGGCCTGCTCGTGCGAAACATTGGCCGGCTTATGCGCCATGTGGGCCGCGGGGGCAACCGCATACTCCGCATATGCCTTTCCATGTCCGGGATGCCGGATCACTCCGAATACTTCGTCGCCGACAGCAAACCCCGAAACATTTTTTCCCACTACCGTCACAACGCCCGAGACATCCCAGCCGAGGATAACGGGAGAATCATCGCCAAAGATCCAATGGTTTGTTTTGTCTTTTCGCAAATAGGTTTCCGAGGGATTTATACTAATGGCTTTTACCTCGATCAGTATTTCATCCGGCTCCGGTATAGGCATCGGAAGATCCGCTATCGCCAGGTTTTCCACGCTTCCAATTTCTTTCAGTGTTATAGCTTTCATTGTACAGTTATTTTTTAATGTTACCATCACGGCTTAGAAGCGATGGCGAATTCCAGTCTTGGCAGACTCCTCGATGGCCGTGATCATCCGGTGGCGCCGAACGGCATCGTCAAACGTGGGTGCAAGGGTTGTGCCTTCTTGCAGATCCTTCGCTATCAACGCATAGTTGTGTCCTACATTGACTGCCGGCTGAGGCAAGCCATTCAGTTCAGACCTGAAATAATGGATAGGGATTACGGCATCTGCCAAGGCGTCGTTCATTGATTTGGCGATCTGCACCTTCACACCGAAGGCCGCCGGATTGCCTCCGTCGCCGGTCACCAATATATAACCCTTAGATCCGTTTATTTCCCACATGAAATTGTTCGCCTTTAAGGTACCCCCACGATAATGTACCGATGCCACCGCCCCACTTTGCAAGACTCCCTGGATCGCGACTTGGTCAAAGGCCGTCATCGGTATTCTTTCACGCGTCTCGGTCACGGTGATCATCTTGCGACGCGTGGTAGCCGTAGCGTTCAGTTCGGCGAATTCTCCGAGTACGGTAGACAAAGCGTCTACCGCATTTCCAAACGTGGAAAATATCATCCCGATACCATTGTTGGCATCTACGGCATAGGTAGCCGAGAGCGGCATTTCTTCCCCGTAAAAAATACCCGAGCCCACAAGCGTCGTCGACTGAATCTCACCCAGTTCATTACTCTTTACCAAATCTCTTATGTAGGCAAACTCAGGCATGTTGCGGCTTTGCAAACCAATGAACGCTTTTACGTTTCTACTTTTTGCCAGCCTGGCCAGGTCCTCGGTTTCTGATAAGGTCTTGCCGAGCGGCCATTCGCTGTACACCGCCTTACCCGCCTTGAGTGCAAGCTCCACTACTTCCTTGTGCTGGGGTACGCGCACGTTTACCACCACCAGGTCTACGTTCGGGCTATTCACCATCTGGTGGTTATCGGTGTAAGCGTCCGCTACGGCAAACGCCTTGGCGGCCTCCCTCGCCGCCACGTCTGTTCGGTTACTCAGGGCCGTTAATTCAAACTCGGGGAGCTTTTGGATGGCCGGAATGTGTGCTAATGCAGCCCAACCTTTGTTGGCACTCAGGCCTGCCATGGCCACTTTGACTGTCTTCATGATTATATTGGAATTTAAGTTCCAATAAGAAACTGGCGATATGGAATTTAAGTTCCGAAATGAAGCGATAATTCGGAACTCTGGTTCCAATTATTTTCGGAACCCGGGTTCCATTTTTAATGTTATCTTCGTATTGAAAAAAAAACATGGCAAGAAGCAAGAATTTTGATACCGATGACACCCTCGACAAAGCCATTGCACTGTTCGGAAAACAAGGCTATCGGGACACTACACCAGCCCAATTGGTTGAATACCTGGGGATAAGCCGTTCCAGTTTGTATGACACGTATGGCGATAAGCAGAATTTGTATTTGAAAGCCCTGCAGCGCTACAGCGCCCGCGTGGAAAAACAATTTATAGCCATCGCAGACCAAGCGGAGGACGCCCGGCAGGGAATCCGCGATTATCTGCAGCTTTCCCTGGATGGATGCTTTGGAGAGGATATGCAGGGAGGTTGCTTCCTGGTCAATTCCATCGCCGAACTTCCCTCCGGCGAGCCCGGGTTGATGGCGATCATTGCCGAGAGCACAGAGAAAAACAAAAAGATCTTGCTTCGGTTGCTAAAAAAAGCTCAAAAGGAAGGGCAATTATCGGCAGATTTCAATAGCACCAGACTGGCTGATTATTTGATGAATGCTGTCACCGGCCTGACGATCTCGGCAAAATCCGGGGTCAGTAAAAAAGTATGCCAGCAGATACTGGATACCACATTGAGTATCCTGGAATGACACGATGGCCATGAATAGGCCATTTTAATGACCCTCTTTTGCGCGGTCACCTAACGTATGGATATTCTGCTTGAGAAGATCTCGCCCGGCAAATAGCACGCACCCGATTTCAATCCCGCACACAACCCAACCGTGGCTAAAAAAATCGATTGTGAGCAATATCATTGATTATATTTGTTACAACGTTCAACTAGGTCGTACTACAGATAGACACAATGATGCGATATTTTGCTATTCTTCTTGTTTGGCTCACCCCCTTGATCCCCCTTACCGTTCGCGCTCAAAAGGCGGAAAAAATTGAACGGTTAAAATCGAAACTTACCCAGGTCACCTCCGACACAGCAGAAATTGGAATTCTACTCACCATTGCCATGACCTATGAGGGGTATCAGATGGATTCGGCCATGGATTACGCCCTCAAAACACTCGAAAAGTCAGAACGGATCGACTATACGAAAGGCCGCGCCGACGCGATGCTTCACATCGGCCGTTTGAAGCGGGACCAGAACAAAGAGGTGGAGGCGTTAAACCATATGTTTGAAGCCCTCAAGCTCTATCGCGAAATGGGCGACAACGTTCAGATTGCGAATTCACTCAACGACATCAGTATTATCTATGCTAACTCGGGCGACTTTAAGAATTCGCTTGACTACTTCAAGCAAGCGCTGGCGATTTTCAAACAAACTGGAGATGAAAAGGGCGAGTCGTATGCGCTCAATAACATTGGCATCATCTACCAGGAAATGAAAGACGAGGCCTCCGCTAAAGACTACTTTATCCAATCGCTGAACATTAAGATCAAGCGAAAAGATCTATACGGCATTTCCAGGGGCTACACCAACCTGGGCTCGATCGCTGAAAACCATAAGGCTTGGGATGAGGCGATGCGTTACTACAAAAAAGCAGACAGCATCTACCTGCTCACAAACGATAAGCAGGTCCAGGGCCCGAACTACCTGGCCATGGCCAGGGTGAAACAGGGCGAGGGCAAGCTCGCCGAGGCGCGGAAACTGGCAGTGCGGGGTTTCGAAATATCAAAAGAGATCAATGAACTGTCGACCATGTCGCGTTGCAGTAAGTTCATCGCCGAGCTCGATGAAACAGCAAAGAACTACAAATCGTCGCTGGCCTATCAAAAAATATACAAT
>DATDAV010000021.1:0-21553 GCA_036525235.1 Chryseolinea sp.
GCCGCATAAACGGCCGCCAGCTGCAATTCCTGGGTTTGCGTGCTAAATCCCTGCTCTTTGCAGAGCCGCGCCGACAGCGTGTGGAGCACCTGACTGTAGGGAAAGGCCTCCTTTAGCATGAGCACCGCCTGGGCTTCTTCCGCCGTGCTTTCAGGGTAGCGTTCCAGTAATTTTATGAAGGTTTCTTTTTCCACGGTTGGGGTGCCTTAGGGTAAAAATAGTAAAATTTACCAATTGGCAACCGATGCGTTGAAAAGGTCATTGATGATCCGGTCAAAAATGGCCTTGCTGTATTGCTCCTGGACGTCCGTGAGATTCTGGTCGTTGGGGAAGTCTTTATAGAACGAAAAGGACTTGTCCTTAAAGCTGAACGAGTCGTCGAGGGTGTTCACATACGTGGCTTTCACCGTGATGGTCAGACGGGTAGAGGAGGCGCTGTTGATCTGGTTCGGGTCGCTGGTGGCCACCGGCGCGATGGGGGTGACCCGAAAATCGGTGATCTCGCCTTCCATTTGAAGCTCCCCTTCCTCGGCCACTACGGCGATACTTGAATTTTGTATAAAATAAGTTTTAAGCTGGTTGGTAAAGGTCTGCCCCAGGTTGGCGGGACCGAGATCGGTGTTGTTATAGAATTCGGAAATGGAAATGGTCTTTGCCGGCGTGGAGGTCCCGGTCATGGAGTAATTCACAGACACACCGCACCCGTTAAAGAGGAGCAGGATGGCCGCTGCCGGCAAAAGGGAATACAACCATCGCTTCATTGCAGGGATCACGCCGTTAGTCTTCAAGATCGTATTGTTTAATTTTTCGATACAAAGTGCGTTCGGATATGCCCAAATCGCGTGCCGCATATTTGCGTTTGTTGTTATTTTTCCGGAGCGCCCGGAGAATAAGTTCCTTCTCTTTCTTCTCGATCGAGAGCGATTCGTCTTCCGTTTCGTGCGAAATATCGTGCACGTCTTCCACATGTCCATTCCCCTGATCGTTGGATGACGGATTCAGGTTCAACACCACGTGATCGGAGGCGATAGGATGATGGATATCTTCCGCATGGTGGACGCCCTCGAACAGTTCGGGATGATCTTTCACCAGTTGCGCGGCCTTGGCCTGGCTGGGCAGCGTGTCGAGCACCAGTTTCTTCAGATCATTGAAATCCTTCTTCATGTCGAAGAGCACCTTGTAGAGGATGTCGCGTTCGGAGAGGTTTTCTTTCTCACCCCCGGCGGTTTTATAGAGTGCCGGCAAGGTGTTGGCTTTGGGAAGATACCGTTGCAGGGACTCGGCCGAAATTTCTTTATTGTCGCTCGACAAAACCGAGATCTGCTCCACGAGGTTTTTAAGCTGGCGGATGTTTCCGGGGAACCGGTATTGCAGCAGCAGCTCCTTCGCTTCGTCGGTGAGCGTAATGGGTTTCACTTTGTATTTGTCGGCAAAGTCGGAGGCGAATTTCCGGAAGAGGAGTTCGATGTCGCGGCCGCGTTCGCGCAGGGGCGGAACGTATATGGGTACAGTGCTGAGCCGGTAGTACAGGTCTTCTCTGAATTTTCCTTCCTCCACATTGTGCATCAGGTTCACGTTCGTGGCGGCTACGACACGCACGTCCGTCTTTTGCACTTTCGACGAACCTACTTTTATAAACTCTCCGTTTTCCAAAACGCGCAACAAACGGGCTTGTGTACCCAGCGGCATTTCGCCGATCTCATCCAAAAAGATCGTTCCGCCGTTCGACACTTCGAAGTATCCTTTGCGGGCTTCGTGGGCGCCGGTGAACGAGCCTTTCTCGTGTCCGAATAATTCTGAGTCAATGGTGCCTAGCGGGATAGACCCGCAGTTGATGGCAATGAATTGCCCGTGACGGCGCGCGCTCAGGTGGTGGATGATCTTGGAAAACGATTCCTTCCCACTTCCACTCTCACCGGTAATGAGCACCGACATGTCCGTCGGGGCCACTTGCAGCGCTACGCTCACGGCGTTGTTCAACAACGGCGAGTTGCCGATGATGCCAAACCGTTGCTTCACACTTTGTATTTCTGAATCTGTTATGGCCATGTTGTTTCATCGTCACTGATCCTTATCAGTGTTTTTAATTTGAGGGTCTGCTTTGAAAACGGCCGCAGGAAAAAATAAAGATGGTCAACGGGTCAAACGGCTTTTCCAACCAACGTTCCCCCTGTACAATCTTCTACTAAAACGTTCACATACTGTCCCTTCTGATAGTGTTCTTTCGGAAACACGATCACTTTGTTTGCTGAGTTTCTTCCCTGCAGAAAATCGGCAGAGCGCCTGGAGGATCCTTCTGCCAGAACCTTATGAACCTTGCCCACATCGGTTTGGTTACGGATCAATGAATGTTCGCGTTGTTTTTTTATGATCTCCTCTAGTCTGGTCTTCTTGATAGAGTCGGAAATGTCATCTTTATATTTTTTCGCGGCCACGGTTCCTGGCCTTTCCGAGTAGAAGAACATGTAGGCATAGTCATATTTGACGAACTCCATCAGCGTGAGGGTGTCCTGGTGCTCTTCTTCGGTCTCGGAACAAAAGCCGGTGATCATGTCGGACGTGATCGCGCAATCCTCGCCAAGTATCTCCCTGATTATCTGAACCTTGGACAGGTACCACTCCCGCGTATAGCCACGGTCCATCAGCTCCAGGATGCGGCTGTTTCCGCTTTGCAGGGGCAGGTGGATGCATTTGCAGATGTTCTCGTGACGCGCCATGGTATGCAGCACGTCGTTGGTGATGTCTTTGGGGTGCGACGTGGCAAAACGCACGCGCAAGTCTGGATGCACCAGGGCCACCTGTTCCAGCAGTTGGGCAAAGGTGGTCACTTCCGACGCTTGGTTCTTTTCGAGACGGGCCTTGTTGTTCTCGTCGGCGCTCCACTTGTAGGAGTCCACGTTTTGCCCCAGCAGGGTCACTTCGCGATAGCCATTCTCGAACAATTGCCGCGCTTCGGCCACGATGGAGTGGGGGTCGCGGCTCCGTTCCCGTCCCCGCGTAAACGGTACAACGCAAAACGAGCACATATTGTCACATCCCCGCATGATGGAGATGAAAGCGGTCACGCCATTGGAATTCAACCGAACGGGGCTGATGTCGGCATAGGTCTCCTCGCGCGACAGGAACGTGTTCACCGCCCGGGCGCCGTCGTCAACCTGTGAAATGAGGTTGGGAAGGTCGCGATAGGCATCGGGGCCTGCCACCAGGTCGACGATCTTTTCCTCTTCCAGCAGCTTGGATTTGAGTCGTTCGGCCATACAGCCCAATACGCCCACCAGCATCTCTGGCTTATGCTTTTTCAGGCCGTGGATATGCATAAGGCGGTGACGCACAGTCTGCTCGGCTTTCTCGCGGATGGAACACGTGTTTAAAAAGACCACGTCGGCCTCGGTGATATCCGAGGTAGTGTCAAAACCGTTTTTTTGAAGAATGGAAGCCACGATCTCGCTGTCGGAGAAATTCATCTGGCAACCGTAGCTTTCGATGTATAATTTCCTGCTGTTGCCCGTGGACGTATCCTTGGAAACATGCACTGTTTCACAAGCTTCGCCGTCCTGCTCCTTTAAAATCTCGAGTTCACTTATCAGATTATCCATTTCAGCCTGTTTCGAAGCGCAAAAATAATACATTTTACCATCCTCGTGACATCTTGTCAGGTTAAATCTGAGGCCTTTGGTCGTGAAAAACACCAACCGGTTCAAAAAAGGTCACCCCGTGTCTCCAGGTCACCTGCTACTGATTTCCGGATTTGGATTCTGGCTACTGGCTACTGACTACTGAATTCCGCCTCCCAAAAATTCTGGCTCCTGGCTCCTGGATTCTGGCTCCTAACACAAGTTTTCCCCCCTGGCTTGTTTTTACCCTCCTCCGCATTGTAGCTTCACCCCAAATTTCAAATACATATGGCCCTCATCAAATCCGTTCGCGGAAACACCCCCCGGTTTGGCAACAATTGTTTCCTGGCGGATAACGCTACGGTGGTAGGAGAGGTGGTGATGGGCGACAACTGCACGGTGTGGTTCAACGCCGTTGTGCGGGGTGATGTGCATTCCATCACCATTGGCAACAACACCAACATCCAGGATGGGGCCATCATCCATTGCACCTATCAAAAAGCAAAGACGGTCATTGGCAACAACGTTTCCATTGCGCACAACGCTATCGTACACGGCTGCACCATCCATGACGACGTGCTCGTGGGCATGGGGGCCATCATCATGGACGACGCGGTCATTGGATCCAACTCGGTCATTGCCGCCGGCGCCGTGGTATTGCCCGGCACACAGGTTGAACCCGGCAGCACCTATGCCGGCATGCCCGCCAAAAGAATAAAGGATACCAGCGAAGAAATGAAGGCCGTAATCCAGCGAACGGCCCGGAATTATCCCATGTATGCCGAGTGGTTCAAATGATCTTTTGACCGCTCAAAGATTCCCCCACATTTGAACAGATAGAAAGAACAAAATTCACTTTTATTGTTTATATTCAAAAGCTAAGAGACACTTATGCCCTTAACAAACAATCCATTGGTAGAGAACGACGGCTTCGATCCACAGAACATTGAAGAATACAAGGCAAAAATGATTGCCGCGGGAAAGAACTATCTGCTGGACGAAGAAGACGAGAACTCCGACGAATATGCACACTTCTATTTCGTGGGCAAGTTCGAAGGACGCGACGTGATCTATGACACCGTGATCTACACGCTACGGCTACACCACGAAAGCGAGATGTATGAAGTTGCCGAGCACCGTGCCGCCCAACACTTCCCTGCCTATAAAAAGATCACTTACGAAGAAGACGAAAACGGCAACCTCGAAGCCCTCGATCCCCTCGAAGAAGAGATCGGCCTCTTCATGGCCGAAGTGATCCTCGAACTGGAAGAAGAAGAAGCCATCAAAGTAAAAGAACACATCGACACCGACCCCCACGCCGAATTTGGTGTGAGCCTGGACGTGGGCCTGCATGTGGAAGCCATCACGCCTAAGGTCATTGAGAAATTCATTAAGGAATACAATGAGGATAGCGTGCGGCTGGATGAAACGTTGTATACTTTCCAGACGCAGGATCAGGAGGCGGAGTAAGTCAGGAGCCAGAATCCAGGAGCCAGGAGCCAGAATCTTGGGAGGCGGTAGTCAGTAGCCAGTAGCCAGTAGTTAGAATCCAAATCCGGAATCCAGTAGTCAGAATCCAGAATCAAAATCCAGTAGCCAGTAGGTAGAATCCAGGACCTGATTCAAAGGGAGTGTTATGGGCAATGGATTTGGTTGTGGGGACCTGGGGGATCCATCGCATCAGCCAGAAAATTCTCAGTCTCGGCAAAAGGATACTTGCCACGGGGTTTCAAACTTATGGTGATACGTATTCAATCCCGTCGAATACGAACGGCGTGGCAGGTGAATCATATCTGTTCGTTCTTCACTTGGCCGGGTAAATGTAAAATTTGAAATGAATCCGCTTTCTTTTTTCGTGCAAGCAAATTCCTTCGTAATCCAGTATGTATTCTGTCGCGTTCATTTTCATTATTAAAGATTAGCGCCACTTCAAGGGAGTTTCAAAACTTTACTCCGGTTTATAGACCGCTCACACCAATATTATTTTGAATTTTCCCGACATTCGTCAAAATTTAAGAATGCTGATTCCTGATGGGCCCCCAATTCGGTTGGAAGCGATGAGCGATGCAAACGGCCCAGGAAAAATCAAATAAGTGCTATACCAATCATTTTCACCCCTTTATGCAAATAAAGTTCAGGAAGGCAGGTGACCATTTTTAGGTCTTCCGAATTCAGTATGCTAGATAAATTAAACCCTTAAATCACCGTTCCCCCGCAATGATCCGTTTGAAAGGCTATCTCTTCGCGCTTGCGCTTACGCTGTCGGCACAGCAAACACTTGCGCAAACCGCCCAATTCAATGCTTCTGTTACCTCGGGCTGTGCACCGCTGACAGTTACCTTCACAGACCTCTCCACCGGCACCAACGCCACGTCTACGTGGGAGTGGGATTTCGGAAATGGAAACAGTTCCAATGATCAAAACCCGGGGGCCATCTATACGCAGCCGGGAAAGTATACCATCACGCTGACGGTAAAGAACGGGGCAACTTCCGATTTGGAAATCAAAACGCAATACATCACCGTATACCAGAACCCCACGGCCGATTTCACCTTTTCGCCTGGTTTAGGATGCTCGCCTCTGCTGGTAAAATTCAAGGACAGCAGTCAACCGGGATCGGGCGCCCTAAGCCAGTGGAGTTGGGTGTTTGGCGACGGGGGAACCCGGACGACGGCCAACCCGGAGTACACCTACAACACTCCCGGCGATTATACCGTGACCCTGACGGTAAAGAATCAATACGGCTGTGAAAACACGAAGGTGAAGCCCTCGATCATCAAAGTGAAGGGCCCACTTCCAACGTTCACCACAAACGGCCCGGCGTTCTGCTCGGAGCCCGCACAGGTAGACTTCAACAACACTACACCCGGAAGCGGCAACACGTTTCACTGGGATTTTGGCGACAGCAGCAGTGACAACACGAAAAGCCCCTCGCATACCTATCAACACGGGGGACAATACAACGCGGTACTTACCGTTACCGACGCAAACGGCTGTTCGAATACGGCTTCCACGATCATCCGCGTAGGAAGCGAAGGCGGAATAGACTTCCAAATGAGCCGCACCCAGGTATGCATCGGGCAACCCATCTCGTTTACCCGGGACATCACGGGCCCTGTGCTTTCTTCCTCCTGGAAATTCGGCGACGGACTTTCCTCCCCAGACGTCAACCCCCAACACGCCTACCAGAACGCAGGAAAGTTTACCGTTACCTTAACGGCGCAGCTCCCCGGTAAAACCTGTGCATCCGTCATGACGAAAGAAGTCGAGGTGGTGGCCGCTTCCGTCCCTTCGTTTACCTTTACCCGAAGCTGCAACAACGAGGTCACGTTTGCCAACACCTCTTCGAACAGCGTTTCGTGGCAATGGGATTTTGGGAACGGTAGCCTGTCCGCACAAAAGAATCCGACGATGATCGTTTATCCGCCGGGCGCCTATACGGTAAAGCTGACAACCACCAATTCGCTCGGGTGCAGCGCCACGCTTGAAAAACCGCTGAATATTCCGACCAAGCTTTTGGCAGCCATATCACCTGCACTCACACAGGATTGTTCGCATCCTTCTTTGTCGGCATGCCTGGGGAGTAGCATCGATTTTAAAAATGTTTCGGCCAATGCCAGTTCGCTGGCGAGTAAATGGGATTTTGGCGATGGCGCGTCGTCAACCCAAACCAACCCTTCCTATACCTACAAGGCCAAAGGAGAATATACGGTGACCTTAACCGTCACCGACAATGCGAACTGCAAGAGCCAGGTGTCGGTAAAAGCGAAAGTTTCGGATGTAACGCCGGTCGCAAAGTTCAGCCGCGACAAAACCAAAGTCTGCGTGGGCGACCCCGTGATTTTTTCGGACGAATCTACGAACGCCGATTACTGGTGCTGGGATTTTGGCGACGGCTCTACGCCGCAGGCCGGACAAAACATCAGCCATTCGTATGCCAATCCCGGTGTTTATAGCGTGACCCTCACCGCCAAAAATGGTGGCTGTTCGAATTCCTTTACGATCACCAATGCCGTTACCGTCCTGGATCCGCTGGTTGATTTCTCGATCAAAAAAAATTGCATCAACCCCTACCAGGTGGAGCTGCAGAGTCTGGCGATAAACTATACCTCGCTTTCGTGGGACTTTGGCGATGGCTCCGCTTCCAGCGCCGTTCCCTTTAGCACACATATCTATGCGACAACGGGCAACTATGTCATCACCCTTACGGCTACGAACGTGACCACCAATTGCAGTGTCAAGGCGTCGAAAAGCGTAACCATACAAGATGTTGAAGCCGACTTCGAAGCCAACAACCTCACGCCATGCCAGGGTGAAAGCGTGAAGTTTACCGACAAATCGAAATTCGCCGTGCAATGGCAATGGGATTTTGGCAACGGCCTATTTTCGTCGCTGCCAAATCCGGGGGCGGTCTATGCCGCCGCTGGAGGATACGAAGTGACGTTGCGCGTCTTCGATTCGGATGGCTGCATGGACGAGGAAAAGAAAACCACCAATGCCGGGAATCCCTACATCAAGGTGCTCGGCATCCAGGGCGATTTCATCGTTGACGACGCGGTGAGCGACTGTGCTGAGCTCAGCGTAAAATTCAAAGACAATTCAACCGCCAATCCCCCCATCACCAACTGGAAATGGGATTTTGGCGACGGCAGCGCCGTGGTTTCAGGCAACACCACAGCGGAACAGAATCCGGCACACGTGTATCAGTACGATCCAAACAAACAGGGCAACACGGTTTCCGTTACGTTGTCGAACGCGGAGGGAGAATGTACATTCATAAAAGAGAACAAGATCAATTTCACCATCCCTCAAATTGACTTTGTGATCTATGATCCCGGGTTTTGTATCGGGGAACTGGTGAATATTTACAACAGCTCCCAGAATGCGACCACGTTCGCCTGGGAGTTTGGCAATGGCCGAACTTCTCAAAACACGCATGCCTCGACGGTCTTTTCAGAAACCGGTGAATACGATGTTACGCTGAAAGCCACGGATGCCTACCATTGCTCGATTACGGTAACGAAGCAAAAATTCATCCCGGTCACAAAACCGGTGGCCGCTTTTGATGGATCGCAGCTGTCCAGCGAATGTCCCCCGCTGGTCTCTTCCTTTGTCAGCAAGGCGTCGAATGGCGTGACCGACTGGCAGTGGAGTTTTGGTGATGGTCAATCTTCCATTCTGCAAAACCCAACCAACGTCTATAGAAAGCCCGGCATTTTTGATGTTACCCTTACCGTGGCCGATGCCAATGGATGCACCGACACAACCACCGTAGCCGACCTCGTGAGGGTTGGCGGGCCGTTCGGGACCTTTGCCGTTTCGGGTCTTGAAAATTGCGTGGGCGACACCGTTCTATTTACCATTGAATCCCAAAATGCGATTGTGCACCGGCTGGATTTCGGAGACGGGGCCGTGAAAGATCTGACAGAAAACGAGGTTGGCTACAGCTATGAACAAGCCTCCAAGCCGACGGTATCGCTTATCTTTATCGATCAAAACGGATGCGAGGTGGCTGCCGACGAACAGTATACCCTTTCGATTTTCGAAAACCCTTCGGTGGATTTCACGTATCACGAAACCTATCCCTTCGTGGGCGAACCCGTTGAATTCACCGGGATCACCGAAGATGGAACAGGTCATGAATGGTTCTCCATGGATTCGAATCAGGGGACGGACCTCACCACCACCCTGGTCTTTCCCGCCCCCGGCAATTACCCGGTCACGTTCCGAACTACCAACGCCACCGGATGCTCCAGCGACACCACCAAAACCGTATATGTTCAAGGTGATCTCACGATGATACCCAACGTGTTCACGCCCAATGGGGACAACAAGAATTCAACGTTTCAGATGTTGGGATTGGAGCAAGGGATGTGGAATCTGAAAGTATACAACCGCTGGGGCGTCCTGGTATACGACGCGAAGAACTACAATGGGCTCTGGGAAGCGACCAATGTCTCTACCGGCGTGTATTACTACATTGTTGAGAACTACTACCGGAGAGAAAAAACGTACAAGGGATATGTCAATGTAATCTATTAAAAGGGCGATTTTGATTGTCTTTTTATATTAAATCTTGCTGACAAGCCGAATTCCTGGCTTCTGAAGACCGCCTCCCGGCTTCTGGATTCTGGCTCCTGGCTTCCGAATACCGCCCCCCAACTCCTGGCTCCTGGATTCTGGCTCCCGGCTCCTGATTACCCTTGCCAAAGCTTTTATTTCTCCACATATTGCGCCCTGAAACTTAAAATCCTAAATGAAGAATTTGTCGCTTATCTTAAACGTCGTGCTGCTGGTGGCAGTGGGTGTTTTGTTTTATTTACATTTTTCCTCCGGGAAACCCGCAGCCGCATCGTCCTCCAGTGCGCCTGCCGGCGATTTAAAAATAGCCTATATCAATTCCGACAGTGTTTTAAGACACTATGATTACCTGGAAGTGAACCGCCAGTTGTTGGAAGATAAGACCAAAAGAGCTGAACAGGATTACCGCAACCGCGCCATCAGCCTTCAAAACGAGATCGCCGCCTACCAACGCAACGTATCCAGCATGACCCTGGGTCAGGTGAAAGCCACGGAAGAAGATCTCGGAAAAAAACAACAAAATCTTCAAATGTATCAGCAGAGCCTCAGCCAGGCCATGATGGAAGAAGAGTCCAAGTTGAACAAAGCCCTCTACGATCGCATCACGGTATACTTGAAAAAGATCGGTGATGAAAAAGGCTACCAGGTGGTATTGAAATTCGATCCCACCAGCGACGTGCTTTATGCCGGCCAGAGCCTCGACATTTCCAAAGAAGTGATCGACGGATTGAATGCCGAATACAAGCAAGAAAAGACCGGCGCTACCGACAGCACCGCGACAAAAAAGAAATAGAACTTTCCGACATCACCCCAGGGAAACCGGCCGCAAGCCGGTTTTTCTTTTTATATTTGGTTCGATACTATGGCAAATCGTTTCGTCGGAGCCCTTCAGATACAGACGCAGGAGCAGAAGCAGATATCGCTCATGCTCGCCACCGGCTTTTTCATGGGCATGTTCATCGCCACCTACCAGGTAACGGTAGACTCCCTCTTCCTGAACCGCATGGGCGACCAACTGGACAAAGCCTTCCTTTTGGCAGGGGCACTCGGCATCGTCACTACGGCCCTCTTTTCCTTTTTTCAGAGTTGGATCAAGTTCACCACCCTGGCGCTGTGTAGCGTCGGGTTGATCTGCATGTTCACGCTCAGCGCCTATTGGCTGATCCATTTCGGCGACCCGGCTTTAAAGGACCGGTTCATTTTTGCATTGTATTGTATGTCGGGCCCCAACACGGCCATCCTGCTGCTCAGCTTCTGGGGTATCTTCGGGCGCCTGTTCAACTTCCGGCAATCCAAACGCATCATCGGGTGGATCGACACCGGGCAACTCATCGCCGCGATCATTGCGACGCTGGTGCTTATTCCGTTCACCACCGAGGTGGTGAAGGACACTTCGAATTACCTGTTGCTTTGTGCCATCAGCATCGCCATCGTGTCGGTGCTCATGTTCGTCATCGCGTCCGTGTTCCCGATCTCCAAAAACGACCCGCGCGAGTTTGGTATCGCCGTGCGGCGCGAGACCTCGCTTGTAAAAATATTTTCGGATCAGTACATCGTGTTGCTCTCCGTTTTTCTGTTGGTGTCTATGGTCATGTTCGTGTTGAGCCAGTATAGCTTTCAGACCCTGGTGACGGAACAATATCCCAACGAACGCGAGCTCACAAACTTCAACTCCTTTTTCATCGGCGCCGTGTACGGCATCAGCTTGATCCTGCAGACGTTCGTGAACCAGCGGATCATCAGTAACTACGGGTTGCGCATCTCGCTGTTTGTGTTGCCCATCGTCATGATCATTTTTTCCGTGGGCTCCGTCGCCATGGGAACGATCTTTGGATTTGAAAAGACCATTTCACCCACCGGGTTCATTTACTTCTTCCTGTTTGTGTCGCTGAGCCGCCTTTTCAACTGGACGCTGCGTGACTCGATGGAGAACCCCGTATTCAAGCTCTTTTTTATTCCCCTCGACAACCGGGTGAGGTTCAATATCCAGGCAAAGGTGGAAGGCTTGGTCAATGAGAGTGCACGTTTCATCGCGGGTCTTTTGATCTTCGTGTTGGCGTTCATCCCTGTCTTCAATATCATCCATATATCTATTTTCCTAATCGTGTTGTCGGGCGTTTATTTTATCGTGGTAAACAATTTGTACCGGGGCTATCGCAACAAGATCCACTTGAAACTGGAGAGTAAGGAAGAGGCGCAGGAAAAGCTGGAGAAGGGTTACGCCCAGATCACCACGCGCCTGGAAAGCATGTTAAAGGTGCCCTATTCCGGCAAGGCGGTCTTCTCCTACAAGCTGCTGGAAAAGATCAACGCCGCGCAAGTGCCCGTGTGGGCCAACAGTCTTATGAAGAACGAGGACGAGGCCGCGCGCTACTATGCCCAGGAAAAAGTGAACGAGCTGAAAGGTCTGTCTGTGTCCGACCAATACGTGATCCGCATGGACCAATCGAAAGCCGACGGCAGTGTGAAAAACGTTCTCAGCAAAATGGATCTTCAACTCATCATCGAGAACGGGGGCGATATCACCAAAACGCGCATCCAGAAACTGACGCGGTCCGCCAACCCCAACGACCGTCACTATGCCGCCGAGTTGCTGTTGCACACTTCAAAAGATGAGTGCACATCGTTCCTCATGGAATTGTTGAACGACTCGGAGCCCAAAGTAAGAAACACGGCCATCAAGACATCGATAAAAAAGAACAACTCCGAAGTGATCAACGCGGTGATCGAAAACCTGGGCAATCCCGTGTTCAGTAACCAGGCCATGAATGCGTTGGTGCTCATCGGCAATGAAACGCTCTCCGCGCTGGATTCTGGTTTTTACCGAAGCGGCCAGAGTACGCAAATGATGTTGCGGATCATCCAGGTGATCGGCCGCATTGGCGGGCAACGCGCGCGAGAGATTCTCTGGGGAAAGATCGACTACCCGAACAAGATCATCGTGTCGCAAGTGCTGTTGTCGCTGGGAGAGTGCGGTTTCAAGGCGGGGATCTCGCAGATCACCCGGATCAAGTACGCCATCGAATCGGATATTGCCGACATCAGTTGGAACCTCAGCGCCCTGCAGGAAGTGGGGGAGGACGGCTTCTCCGATCAGATCAAAGCCACTCTGCGCTGGGAGATCCAAAACGACATCGAACACATCTACATGCTGCTCACCATGTTGTATGACACCCGTTCCATCCAGCTGGTGAAAGAAAACATCGACAGCGGCACAGCCGAAGGCATTACCTACGCCATCGAATTGCTCGACGTATTCTTGTCCGAGCAATTGAAGCAGCGCGTTATCCCCATCCTCGACGACCTCACCGACGCCGAACGCACCAAACGACTGGAAGATTATTACCCCCGCGTGAGGCTCGATTCCAAGCTGGTGCTAAAGTTTTTGATCAACCGCGACTTTGCCCAATCCAATCGCTGGACAAAGGCCTGTGTGTTGTTCCAGATCGGCATCCTGGGCATCGAAGATTTTAAGCTCGACCTCATCGCGCAGCTCTTCAACCCCGACACCCTCATCCGCGAAGTGTCGGCGTGGGCGCTTTATAAACTCAGCCCGGAAGAGTATTTGAAAAATACAAAGCGTCTCGGCGAAGGCAGGCAAAAGGAATTGGATGCGCTCATCATCCAGTCAAAGAAAAAGACGCGATTCGAACTGGTGTTGTTCTTTCAGAAGAATAACTTCTTCGAGAACGTGCCCGGCATCACGCTGTCGTACCTGGCCGACATCAGCGAGGAAGTGCGCATGCGTCCGCAGGACTCCCTGCCGCTGGACGAAAAGCACAACAACAATTTTTACGTGATGATCTCCGGGTCGGTCGACTTCTATCAACGCGGTGAGAAGGTGTCGGAGTTTGAGACGGGCCAGTTCATTGGTGAAATGCTGGGATTGCCCACGTTTGTAAACACTAACATCATCATTGCCAAGACAGACGTAGTGATCCTGAAATTTAACAAAGACCAGTTTTACGAACTTTTGTCCGACAACGTAATGCTGGCCGATAAGGTATTAGAGTATATTTGAGGCGATGTCGCGTGGTAAAAAGATTTTTGTAATTCTGGCCATCGTGTTTGTGATCCTGCTGGCCTATGCCAGCTATGACATAAGCCGGAAAACGACTTTCCCCGGATCCAAGTCGCAATTGAAAGAGCGGCTCAAGGAAAAGTATGTGGAGAAGGATTCCGTTTCAAACGATAGCGTTAACGGATTTTCAAAGAAAAATTAATATTTTATTACAAATTTATGATGCAAACGGTTGTTTTGACAATCAATATTTGTATCTTGCTGCCAGATTAAAGCCAACTATAGACATGACAATCCCCCTTAGTCGAGTACTTTGGGGGATTTTCAATTTATAGACCGCCGCTTTATCCTCAGAATCAGCCTTTCGACCCTCATATTCTCCAACGACCGACTTTTAGCATGGCAATTTCGACGCCCTGTATTACCTTTGTATTAAGATTAAAGCCAACTATAGACAATAACAATCCCCCGGAGTCCAGGATTTCGGGGGATTGTTATTTTTAGGCCCTTGGGGTGCCTTATCTGGAAATATCCCCATTCGTCTGTCTATTTCCCCAGTCGCCGATTGCAGGTATGCATGCCGCACAAACCCACCTTACCTTTGATTCAAGATTAAAGCCAACTATAGACAATAAGAATCCCCCGAGGTCCAGGACTTTCGGGGGATTCTTATTTTATACCCGCCCAGCTTTTCTGCCCGTCCAGCCAACCCCACGTACATTTTTTCCGTCCCGTTCTAATTGAAGAGCCCGCAAGAATATGGAGCGATCCGGAACCTTATTTTTGTCTTGCGTGGGATCTTTTCTACCGTAATTGTTACTATAATTGTTTTAACTAACTTTTAGCATGAGAACCCTAAAACCCCTCAGGCTGATGATGGCCTGTACCTGCGCACTGTTGGCGGCTTCGGTGGCCTCCTGCGTCGACCACAGCGCCCCCGAAAGCGAATACGGCTGCGAGTCGGCCCAAACCGTGAGCTTCACCGCTCAGATCAACCCCATCATTAACTCGAATTGCGCCATTGTGGGCGACGGCGGATGCCACAACGGAGGCAACGGCCCTTCGCTGGACTGGCGCGTGTTTGAGAACTTTCAAAGCCACGCCCTCCACGTGAAAGACCGCATCACCCGTCCCGCCAATGCCGCGGGACACATGCCCAAGATCGGCGCGCTCACCGACGACCAGATCCGGCTCATGGTATGTTGGGTAGAACAGGGTGCGCAGGAGAATTGACAAACAGGATGTGCAGCGATCTTAAACCGGTGATTTTTTATGCTTCACATCCCCGCGACTTGTTTTCGGCAGGATGAAGCATCCCTCTGACTTTTTAAGAAACTGTTACTGGCCTTCCACCAAAACCTAACCTATGAAGTCTTTGACAAAACTCTTGCTTTTGCTTCCCGTGGCTATGCCCTGGCAAGTAACGGCACAGCAACGGTACTTCGCAGAGAAGTCGGTCGTTTCGTTTTTCTCCGACGGCGTGGTGGAAGACATCTCGGCCGTCAACTCGAAAGTGACCAGCATCTTCGATGCACACGACGGCGAGGTGGCTTATCTGTTAAACATCAAAGACTTTCAGTTCGTAAACAAATTGATGCAGGTGCACTTCAATGAAAAGTATATGGACACGGAAAAATTTCCGAAGTCCTCTTTTCAAGGACAGGTTACCGGCTTCAATCTCAGCACCACCGGCAAGCAGCAGGTAAAAGCCAAAGGCAAGCTCACCCTGCACGGCGTCACCCACGACATCGATGTGCCCGGCACCATCGAAGTGGTGGACAACCGGTTGGCGTTGAAATCCAAGTTCATTATAAAATTGGCTGACTACGATATCAAGATCCCGCAGATCGTGTGGCAGAACATCGCTCAACAAGTAGAAGTCACGATAGACTTACTGTATCGACCTCTTTAATTAAAGCGCTATGAAAAAAATAATTTTACTCTTTTTGCTCATCCCTTGTGTAGCCCTGGCCCAAAATGATTTGCTGGGCGAGCTCGAAAAAGATTCCAAGAAAGAAACGGAATATGCATACGCCACCTTCAAAGGCACACGCCTCGGCAACGGCCACACCATCGAAACCAAAGCAGCCGGCACGCTCGAATTTATTTTCGGCCACCGCTTCGGCGCCATCAACGGCGGCTCCTACGAAATGTGGGGACTGGACCAGGCCTATGTGCGCCTCGGCCTTGACTACGGCATCACTGACCGCCTCTCCGTGAGCATCGGCCGCAACTCCACCGACAAGACGATGGACGGTTACCTGAAATACAAGTTACTGCGCCAGAGCTCGGGCGTGAAAAACTTCCCCATCTCCGTCACGGCCCTGGGAGGCATCGCTTATAAACTCTCTCCTAAAAACAATAGCGAAGTAGCCCCCGGCTTCGAGAATGTCGACCGCCTCTCGTATACCGGCCAGTTGCTCATCGCGCGCAAGTTCTCAACGAATTTCTCGTTCCAGCTCATGCCCACGCTCGTGCATAAAAACTATGTGACCCAATCCATCGAGAGCAACGACCAGTTTGCCATCGGTTTTGGCGGACGCATCAAGCTCACGAAAAGCATCGCGCTCACCGGCGAATACTACTACAACGTCAGCCGCATCAGTGGTTCGCCCTACTACGACGCCATGTCGCTGGGCATCGACATCGAGACCGGCGGGCACGTGTTCCAGTTGTTGCTCACCAACGCCATCGGCCTCACCGAGCGCGCCTTCATCACCGAGACGAGAGACAACTTCTGGGACGGCGGCATCCACCTCGGCTTCAACGTGACGCGGGCCTTCCAGCTCAAAAAAAAGCAGTAACATCCACCGGCGGCTATTGAAATAAACCTCCTGTTCTTTACTTTTAGACCTTTAACCGTCTAATAGCACAAGCGCATTGTTACTTTTCTCCATCATCGCCTACCTTTTGCTTACGGTGCTGGTGGGGTTTTGGGCGTCCCGCAAGGTGAAGACCTCGGGCGACTTCATGCTCGCCGGTCGCAGCCTGCCGCTCATGCTCAGCTCGGCCGCCATGTTCGCCACCTGGTTCGGCTCCGAGACGGTATTCGGCGCTTCCTCCGAATTTTTGAAAAGCGGCCTCTATGGCGTCATCGAAGATCCCTTTGGCGCCGCACTCTGCCTCATTCTTTTTGGAGCCTTCTTCGCCGGCAAACTCTACCGGATGAACCTGCTCACCCTGGGCGACTATTTTAAGGTCCGCTTTGGCGGCCGCACCGAAAGAGTCGCCAGTCTCTTCCTCGCGCCACCTTACATCGGCTACACCGCCGCGCAGTTGGTGGCCATGGGCCTTATCCTTAACGTCGTCACCGGCATGGCCACCTGGCAAGGGGTGCTGGTCAGCGCCCTGGTGGTGACCCTCTACACCTACGTGGGCGGCATGTGGGCCATCTCCATCACAGACTTCATCCAGAGCATCATCATCATCACCGGGCTGCTCGTACTCGCCATCATTCTCGCGGGCAAGGCGGGAGGAGCGGGGCTGGTCCTTTCCGAGATGCCAAAGGAAAGCCTGAAATTTCTACCCGAGCCCAACGTAAAAGAGATCGTGAGCTACATCGCCATGTGGGCCGTGCTCGGCCTGGGGTCGCTGCCTTCGCAGGATGTGTACCAGCGCGCCATGTCGTCGTCGTCGGAACGGACCGCGGTGTGGTCGTGTTATATTGCTGCATTCTTGTATCTGTCAGTCGCCATGCTGCCTTTGTTCATCAGCTTATGCGTGCGCCATATGTATCCCGACCAACTGGGGGGCGACACGCAGCTGGCCTTGCCCAACATGGTGCTGATGCACACCTCACTGCCCATCCAGATCCTGTTTTTTGGATCGTTGCTGTCGGCCATCATGAGCACCACCAGCTCGTCCATCCTGGCCCCGGCCGCGATTTTTTCCGAGAACCTGCTCAAGCCCCTCATCGGCCACCGCTACACCGACAAGCAACTGTTGATGATGACGCGAATTTGTGTTTTAATTTTCGCCGCATCCGCCACCATTATGGCGTGTTTACGTTCCAACATCTACGAACTGGTAGGGGAGTCGTCCATCCTCAGCCTGGTCTCCTTGTTTGTGCCCCTCACGCTGGGGCTCTACTGGAAAAAGGCCAACAGCACCGGGGCTTTGTTGTCGATGGTGCTTGGAATGATTACTTGGATTATCTTTGAAGTTTGTGACACGTCGTGGCCCAGCCTGGTGCCGGCCACGATCGTAAGTTTGTTAGGCATGCTGGCAGGGGTGTACTTCTGGCCGGCAAAATTTAAAAAGTATGGTAAAGATCGAGATCAATCGTTTGAATGACAACTTCCACATGGAAGCCGTCAACGAGCAGGGCGCCAAACTCCAGATGGACGCGTCGCCCGATGTGGGAGGAGAAAACCTGGGCATGCGCCCCATGCAAATGCTGCTGGCCGCCATGGGCGGATGCAGCTCCATTGACGTGATAAACATTTTAAAGAAACAAAAACAGCCACTCAGAGACATCAAGGTGACCGTGACCGGCGAACGTGAAAAGGACGTCGTACCTTCCCTCTACACGGAAGTACACGCCCACTTCAAACTCTACGGCGCCCTCGACAAAGACAAGGTGGAAAGGGCCGTGAACCTGGGCGTGGAAAAGTATTGCTCCGTGGCCAAAACCCTGGAAGCCAACGCCAAGATCACCTACAGCATCGAGATTTTACCCTAACCCGGCACCGACAATTTCTTAGACGTTCATTGATTTATAAGTAACACATGGAAGAAGAATTCTATTTCGAAACCAACGCCATCCGCGGCCAACACGAGCGCTCAGAGTTTCGCGAACACTCCGTACCGCTGTACCTCACCTCCAGTTTCGTCTTCGACGACGCCGAACAAGCCCGCGCCATGTTTGCCGACGAAATCGCCGGCAACATCTACAGCCGCTACTCCAACCCCAACACCAACGAGTTCATCGCCAAACTCTGCGTCATGGAAGGCACCGAAGACGGCATTGCCACTTCCTCCGGCATGGCTGCCATGTGGAGCAGCATGGCCGCGTTACTAAAGTCGGGCGACCACGTACTGGCCAGCCGTTCGGTCTTTGGTTCAACACACCAGATCTTAAATACTATTTTCCCACGCTTCGGCATCACCTATTCCTATGCGGACATAGACCAACCCGAGACCTGGGAAAGCAAAATACAACCCAACACGAAGATGATCTTCGTGGAGACCCCATCCAACCCCGCGCTCGATCTCATCGACCTGGAGTGGCTGGGCAAACTGGCGGCAAAGCATAAGTTGATCCTCAACGTAGACAACTGTTTTGCTACACCCTACCTGCAAACACCAGCAAAGTGGGGCGCGCATATCGTCACGCACTCTGCTACTAAATTCATGGACGGCCAAGGCCGTGTCATCGGCGGCGCCATCCTTGGCACCAAAGAACTCATCAAAGAGATCCGCTTCTTCACGCGTCACACTGGTCCCGCGATGTCACCGTTCAATGCGTGGATTCTTTCCAAGAGTCTTGAGACTTTGGCAGTCCGCATGGATCGCCATTGCGAAAATTCGCTGAAGCTGGCGGAGTTCCTCGAAAGTCATCCGCAGGTCATTAAAGTAAAATATCCTTTCCTGCCTTCTCACCCACAGTATGCATTAGCTAAAAAGCAAATGCGTCTTGGTGGAGGGATTGTTACGTTCGAGATCAAAGGAGGGTTGGAGCAAGGACGCAAGTTCCTGAACGCACTGAAAATGATCTCTCATACGCCTAATCTGGGCGATACACGCACGATTGCTATTCACCCGGCGTCGACTACGCATTCTAAGTTGTCTGATGAGGAACGCGCCGTAGTAGGCATCACGCCTGGGCTTATCCGCATAGCCGTAGGGTTAGAGGATGTGCGCGACATCATCAACGATGTGAAGCAGGCGATTCAGTCGTCCACATAACTGAATATCCAGAGTCGATCAGCAGCTTCGTTACCTTTAGCCCGGACGAGCGGCCCCCAACATATTAACTCCAGGCTTCACAGTCTTGGCAAAACGATCACACGTCTCAATAACCCCAGGCTTTAGCCTGGGGTAGCGGGACACTCCACACGCCTGCGCCACGCTCGCACTATCTCAAAAACGCGCACGTTCATGGCGCACACATCTCAATACGTGCGTCGAAGCGCGAAGGGGTACTGCCTTACTATTGTCGGCGTTGCACGAAAGAGACGCGTCCCATCATCAACACCATGCGGCCCCCCTCGGAAGCCTCGGGGCCGGGCTTTCCGTTCCAAGTCCGTCCATCGCCCAAGCCCACGCACTTCGGGCTTTCCACTACAATCCCTGGCCGGGCCCGATTGCCGGGCGTTATCGCAGTAGCCGTGTATTTATGGAGAGAGTTAATTGCTGTGGACTTTGAAAGTTCCCTTGTTGCTTTGATTTTTCATGCAGGGTGCTTCTGTTGATGTTCTTTTTTAGTAGCCACAAAGGTTTGTTTAAAAATAAGAATTGCACAAAACAATCGTGACATAACATTGGGAGGCAACGAACCTGGGTTGCCAGTAAATTCGTCGAAGCCGGAAGATCTTACATGAATTCCGGGATAAGAAATACGTTGAAAACTGCTTAAATTCATCGTAAGACACCTGAAAAAACCTTCTTATGCCCACGAAAAAACTTTACCTCTTACTCATCCCCCTGGTTCTATGCCATTGCGCCATAGCCCAGCAAGAAGTCCTCGTACTAAAAGGCGGAACAATCATAGACGTCACAGACTTTGGCAATTCCGAGCGCGACATCCCCAACGCCACGGTAGTGATCGAAGGCGGCAAGATCAAAGCTGCAGGCAGCGCATCATCGTCGAAGGTTCCAAAAGGCGCCAAGGTGATCGACGTCTCAGGAAAATTTATCGTTCCCGGCTTAATCGATTGCTTTGGCATCATCAACGACCAGGCCTATGCGAATGCCTACCTGTACATGGGGGTGACCACCGCGGTCATGACAGAGGACAATCGCAGGGGAAAAATTGACTGGACGGTCAGTCCTTCTCCCCACAAAATCATACTCGATGCCTACTGGGGGGCGAAGTCCAGGCGGGTGAACGTGGGTGGCGTAGAGAATGCCGGGTTTGAGATTGTTCGGTCGTGGAGTACGGAAGAAATAGATCATGATATCGACTCATTGGGGAAGGCGGGAGTGAAGGTGTTGCTCATTCATTATGCGGTCGTGCCCGCGCAGCTTCCCGCCATTGTTGCGGCTTGTAAGCGAAACAAAATCGCAACGATTGGTGAGCTGGGATTATCGTCCTACCGTGAAGCGGTTCAGGCTGGTATTCAGAGCTTCGTACACACTTCGCGCTATTCGGCCGATATGTTGCCGGACTCCTTGCGAAAGGTCTACAGCACATCTCCTTTTGGTCCCCCCGCAAGGTCATATTATGAATACATCACGGCTCAAAAAGATATAGACGGCGACCCAAAATTGCTGGAGCTTTCAAAGCTGTATCGCGATCATCGTATCGGATTGATTCCTACTGCCGGAATGATACAATATCCTGAAATGGATTTTGCCACCAACCCCTGGCTGGAGCCGATTGCCGCCATCATCGACGAGCGAATGATCGAGTTCGAGCCGCTGGACAAGGGCACAGGAAAACATAAAAATCCGTCGCCTGCACGTCAGCGCGCCGTGCCCGCGCTTGTCGAGATCGATAAGGTTTTTGCTAAGCATGGTGCGCGCTATCTTACGGGAACGGGTACCGATGCCTTTGGTACACTACCCGGCATTTCTCTTCACAACGAACTGACGATGCTCTCGCACTTTGGGCTCACCAATCGTCAAGCCCTTGCCGCGGCCACCCATAATTTTTCCTTGCTGTGGGACTGGACTT
>DATDAV010000022.1:0-34534 GCA_036525235.1 Chryseolinea sp.
GACGACCACGAACACGGCATGCACGAACACATCGCCAAGCCCATTTGCTTTGACAACAACGGCCATATCTATGTGCCCTTCGGCGCGCCCTCCAACTCCTGCCAGATCATGAACCGGACGCCACAAAACCCCGGTCAAGACCCTTGCCCGCAACTGGAGCTACACGGTGGCGTGTGGCGCTTTGATGAAAACAAAATAGGCCAGACACAAAAAGACGGCACGAAGTTCGCGACCGGTATCCGTAGCGTTGTGGCCATGGAATGGAACCCGATGGACGACAATCTATACCTCGTCATGCACGGCCGCGACGACTTATTGAGACTCTGGCCGAACATCTACTCACCCTGGCAAAGCGCCGTGTTGCCGGCGGAAGAGTTCCTGAAAGTGACCGAGGGCGCTGACTTCGGATGGCCGTATTGCTACTATGATCAATTAAAAGAAAAGAAAGTGTTGGCCCCCGAGTACGGCGGCAACAGCGACTCGGTCGGGCGCTGCGACCAGTTCCAAAAACCGCTCATGGGTTTCCCCGGACACTGGGCGCCCAACGATTTGTATTTTTACAAAGGCAATCAATATCCCGAACGGTATAAGCAAGGCGCCTTCATCGCGTTTCATGGATCTACCAACCGCGCACCCTATCCGCAGTCGGGCTACATCATCGTGTTTGTTCCGTTCAAAGACAACAAACCGACCGGTCAGTGGGAAGTGTTTGCCGATGGCTTTGCCGGCGTTGATCCCATCGTGAATGTGAGCGATGCAGTCTATCGCCCCATGGGCATTGCCGAGGGTCCCGACGGATCGCTGTATATTTCTGAAACGGAGAAAGGAAAGATCTGGCGCATCATGTACAAGGGCGACAAAGACAAGTTCGGCGCCGAAGACCTGGCGGATATGGAGAAACGCAAATCAGCCTCCAACATCCGCAACCCCGACCCGATCAACGACAACCTCGACAAAGGCAAGGTCGTAGGCGGACAAAAAATATTTGAGACCTATTGTGCCACGTGCCACCAGAAGAATGGCAAAGGAGCGTCCGGAAGATTCCCGCCGCTGATCAACACCGACTGGGTGACCGGCGACAAAAAACGACTGATCGGCCTGGTGCTGAACGGCCTGGAAGGCAACATCGAAGTGAACGGCGAAAACTTTGTCAACGCAATGCCCCAGCACAGCTTCCTCAGCGACGAAGACGTGGCCAAAACGCTGACTTACATCAGGCAAAATTTTGGCAACAAGGCCAGCGCCGTGGAGACCGCCGAGGTGACCGCCGTTCGTAAAAAGCTTCCGAAGAAATAATTTCAGATAGTTTTAATTTAACCTTTAAACAATACCCAAAATGAAAGAACAAAGAAGATCGACCCTCAAAAAATTGTTTGCTTCCGCGGCCGGCCTGGTCGGATTAGGCATCGCCTCAGCCAAAGCCGACGCAACACCGGAAAAAGAAGTGTTCAACGTGGTGAAAGACGATCAGGACGTACCGCTCTTCTCCGGTTCCACCAAGTTCAACAACCTGGTATTCATCGCCGGCAAAGGCGCCCACTTCGAAGGCGACATCACTGCCCACACCAAACACGTGTTGGACGAGTTGGAGAAAGAACTTGAAAAGGCCGGATCGTCCATGAAGAAGGTGCTGAAGTGCAGCGTGTTCCTCCACGATCTTAACGACTACAAAGCCATGAACGAAGCCTACAAAGGCCGCTTTGGCGACAAGCCCCCGGTGCGCACAACGGTGGCCGTATACGGTGGCGTTCCCGGCGACTCGCTGGTGGAAATAGACTGCATCGCCTATATCTAATCTTTTATCATCCGGAGGAAGTAAATTTTTATTACTGCGAACCTAAACATTCAAACAGACATGCATCGAAATTATATTCTATCCTTTTTAACCGTGCTTTGTTTCGCCGTGTCGGTACAAGCACAAGACTATACCCTATTGATCAAAGGCGGGCATGTCATTGATCCGAAGAACAATATCGACGACATCATGGACGTGGCCATCAAGGATGACAAGATCGCCTTGGTCGCCAAGAACATCGACGCCAAGAAAGCGGCGCAGGTGGTGGACGCCAAAGGCATGTATGTCACGCCGGGTGTTATCGATATTCACTCGCACAACTTCTTCGGCACCCAGGAAAATCACTACCTGGGCGATGGATTCGAAGCGCTTCCTCCGGATGGCTTTACTTTTCGGGCCGGTGTGACCACGGTGGTGGATTGCGGCGGTGCCGGATGGAAAACATTCGACACCTTTAAGGCAAACGTCATTGAGCACTCGAAGACCCGCGTGCTCTCCTTCCTCAACATTGTAGGCGAAGGCATGCGCGGCGGCCCATACGAACAAAACCTAAACGACATGGACGCCAAACTGACGGCCATGGTGGTGAAACAACACCGCGAGATCGTCGGCATTAAAGTCGCGCACTATACCGGTGCCGAGTGGGATCCGGTGGATCGCGCCGTTGAAGCCGGCAAAAGTGCCAACGTGCCCGTGATCGTCGACTTCGGTGGGCACATCCCCAACCTGAGCATCCAGGAACTCTTTACGAAACACCTTCGCCCCGGCGACATTTTCACGCATACTTTTGCGCGCTTGGCAGGACGCCAGCCGATCGTGGGTCCCGATGGAAAAATACTCCCCTTCGTGGTGGAAGCCCAACGCAACGGCATCGTGTTTGACGTGGGACATGGCGGTGGAAGCTTCACGTTCGTGCAAGCCATACCGGCATTGAAGAGCGGCTTCCTTCCCAACACCATCAGCACCGATCTTCACACCGGCAGCATGAACGCTGGCATGAAAGACCAATTGAATGTGATGTCCAAGTTTCTCAGCATGGGCATGACTGTGCAGCAGGTGATCAAAGCCTCTACGTGGAATCCCGCCCAAGTGATCCATCGCGACGACCTGGGGCACCTCACGGCCGGCGCAGGCGCTGATGTGGCAGTCTTTAGTGTGTTGACGGGAAAATTCGGATTCATCGATTCCAGCGGAGCCAAATTCCAGGGCACGCAGAAATTCGATTGTGAGCTTACGCTGCGCGATGGTAAAGTCGTGTGGGATTTGAATGGCGTCTCAAGACCGGCGTGGGACGCGCCGGAGAAGAAGTAGCCGGCAAAAATACATTTAACCGCAGAGACGCAGAGGCGCAAAGAAAGACGCAGAGTTAGCTTTGCGTTTAACTTTGCGCCTCTGCGTCTTTGCGGTTTAAGGGTATTTACACTACGCGTGGGCAAGCGCTACAATATCGGGCACTTCCAATATTTTCTTATCGCTGCAAACCGTCACTGTATGGATCATCGCCTGCCCTACCTCCGCCAGCGTGCAGAAATATTTCGGGAAGAGTTTACGGCTCACGGGAAACATCCAGTTCACATACTTATAAAATGGAAGCACATTCTTCAACCCTGGCGTTGGCAACATGAAACCTGGCCGGAAGGCAATGGCTTGTTTGAAGGGAAGCTTGAACAAGTCGTTCTCCGTTTTTCCTTTCACACGCGCCCACATTCCCTTGCTTTCGGTGGAGTCGGTACCCGCCCCGGAGACATAACAAAACGTCATGCCGGGATTCTGTTTGGACAATATCGTCGCCATGTGCATGGTGAGCGTATAGGTCATTCTTGTGTACTCCGGTTCCTTCATCCCCACCGACGAAACCCCCAAACAGAAAAAGCAGGCGTTGTAGCCGGCGAGCTGGTTTTGGATGGGCGTGAGATCAAAAAAGTCGGCATGGACGATCTCTTTTAGTTTGGGATGGCTCACGCCGCTGGGTTTGCGGGTGATCACCAGCACGGCTTCCACGGCACTGTCTTGCAAACATTCGTGCAATACGCCTTCTCCTACCATGCCGGTAACGCCGGTGACAATCGCTCTTACAGGGGTCTTCATTTCCGTTTTGTTTTATACATAATGATTTACTTAAAATTTATCGCTTGATCAAGCCGCTTCCCGTCAACGCCCGCCATCGCCGTACAGACCCTTGGAAGTACCTGTACTTAGCGGTAAATTAGACAACAACCAACCCCCACATCCATGCCCGGATACCTCTTTGCACTTTTCGCGATAGGGCTTTTCACAAGCGACGAGCCCCCGTTTCAACCCCTGGTAGTCGACAATTCCGTGTCCATCGGCTATGGCCTGGCCATCGGCGATGTAGACGGAGACGGAAAACCGGATATTTTATTGGCCGACAAAAAACAATTCGTCTGGTATCGCAACGGCGACTGGAAGCGCTTTGTGATGGCTGAAAACCTCACCGCTTCCGACAATGTCTGCATCGCCGCCCGCGACATCGACCGCGATGGCAAAGTGGAAGTGGCTGTGGGCGCCCAATGGAATCCATCCGAGACGGCCGATACGGTGAAGTCAGGAGCCGTCTTTTATCTTTCCCGCCCCAGCGATCCAACCCAACCCTGGAAGGCCACCGCGCTTCACCACGAGCCCACCGTGCACCGCATGCGTTGGGTGAAGGTCGGCTCCACGCAATTCCACCTCGTGGTCGTGCCCCTCCATGGCCGGGGAAACGCCAATGGAGCGGGAGAAGGTGTTAAAGTGCTGGCCTACATCCCCCCAGCGAAGCAACTCGACGATGCCACAAAATGGAAGTACGCCCTGATCGACCGCTCCATGCACCTCACCCATAACCTCGACGTCATCCCGGAACGGAAAAATGAGTCCATCTATATCGGCGGCAAAGAGGGGATCAAAGCATTTTACTACGACGGCAAAAGCTGGAAGCCCGGTCCGGTGGTGATCGCTGACAAAAGTTTTGGTGAAGTACGACGCACAACATCCGGAACCGAAACCCATGTCGCCGCCGTCGAGCCGATGCACGGAACGGATCTTACGTTCTATGCCTCGTCCGGAAAAACAAACACGTTCTCGAGAAACGTACTGACCACCGGGCTCAACCAGGGCCACGCGCTGGCGGTGGGCGATCTTATGGGGCTGGGCAATAGCCAGGTGGTGGTGGGTTGGCGTGAACCGGACGCCGATAAGAAAACCGGTATCAAAATGTTCATTCCCGTCAACAACACCTATACGCAATGGAACACCCTTTCCATCGACGACAATGAAATGGCCTGCGAAGATCTGCAGGTGGCCGACCTGAACGGCGACGACAAAAAAGAGATCATCGCCGCCGGAAGAGCGTCGCACAATCTGAAGATCTATTGGAATCATGCGCCCGCAAAATAAAAGCGTTCCAGGTTAACGAGTAACCTGGAACGCTTTCTATGTTTCGACTAAATGTTTATCCGATTTTAGTCCGGTTTACGCGGGATTTTTCAGCGAAGCAATCCAACGGTCGATCTTTCCTTCCAACACATTGAGCGGTATGCCACCCGAATCCAGCACCTGGTTGTGGAATTCGGAGACGTTGAATTTGTCGCCCAGTTCTTTTTCCGCTTTAGCGCGTAGCTCGCGAATTTTCAACTGACCGATCTTGTAAGACAAAGCCTGACCGGGGATGGCCATATAACGCTCGATCTCGGCTACGATAGACTGTTCCGTTCTCGCTTCATGATCTTTCGAATATTGAATGGCTTGCTCGCGCGTCCAGCCCTGCGTGTGGATACCCGCATCGACCACGAGGCGGATGGCGCGGTGCATCTCTGCGCTCAACATGCCAAAATATTGATACGGATCGGTATACAATCCCAATTCCTTACCCAGCGATTCGGAATACAATCCCCAACCCTCTGCATAGGCGCTGTAGTTGGTGATGGTCCGGAATTTCGGGAGCGTCGTATTTTCCATTTGCAATGCGATCTGGTAGTGGTGGCCGGGGATGGCTTCGTGCAGGAACAAGTCTTCGTCGGAAAGCACGTTGTATTTCTTTACGTCGGGAATGGGCACATAAAATACACCAGGACGGCTGCCGTCTTTGGAGCCCGGGTTATATTCGGCGCTGGCCGATGCTTCGCGGAATGCTTCCGTGCGCCGTACCTCGAAGGGTGTCTTCGGCGTCTTGGAAAACAGTTTGGTGAGGTTGGGCTTCATGCGCTCGTGAATTTCGTTGAAGTGGGCGATCACTTGCTCGGGCTTGGTGAACGGCGTCAGTTCCTTTTTTGTGCGCAGGCTCAAGAAGAAGGCTTTGAGGTCGCCTTTGAATCCTACTTGTTCTTTCACCGTTTCCATTTCCTTGGTGATGCGATCCACTTCGCTTTTGCCGAGTGCAAAGATCTCGTCGGCAGGCTTGGTGGTGGTGGTGTAGAGTCTGATCAGGTAGTTGTAATAATCCTTTCCACCGGGAATGGCATCGACCCCCGATTTGTCCGTCGCGGCCTTGAGGTAGTCGGTGGCCAGGAATTCTTTGATCTTATGGTGCGCCGGGATGATGTGCTTTTCGATCATTTCGGTGTATGCCTTCGTGAGACGGGCTTTGTCTTCGGCCGAAAAATCGGCGGGGATGTTTTTGATTGGCGTATAGAACAAGTGGTCCTTCACCGGGCCATGGTCCATCGAGGCAAACTGTGGAATGGTCTTCTGCACCAGCACTTTCGGAAGGACATAACCTTCGGCAATGCCTTTCTTCATGTTCACCAATGCCGTGTCGCACCAGGCTTCGTATTTATGCAAACGCGAGAGCCAGTTATCATAGTCTTGCACGGTTTTGAATGGGTGGATGCTGGCGCCGCTGGCCATCTGACCCACGAACAAATGCATGGCCGAGAATTGATTTATCGGCATGAGGTAGTCCTTGAACTTGAGACCATCCAAGGCGATGTCGCACTCCCACAACAATACGTCGTAGTTCATTTGATCGGCCTCTGACAGGCTTTCGCGATCATAGGCCGTGACGCGGTCACGATAGCGCGTATAAAGTTCTTTCACCTGGTTGCGATAGTCGGCCGTCAGCGTGTTGGGCAACAAGCTATCGTACCGGTTGTCGCCGATAACGGTGGCGTTGAGGGGAGAAAATTTCAGATAGTCTTCATAGTAATCGTTCACCAGGGTGTCGAGTGTGGGCTTTATTGCCGCCACTTCCGATTTCGGGGCCTTGTTACAGGCCGCCATGAACAACAGCACAGGGAGGCTTAGCAAAACGAGTTTTCGCATACAGTTAAGGTTTAGGTTATGGATGGGATTGAGTTATTTAACGTGTCGTTCTCAAAGTAAAGAAAGATTTTCACAGGCGCGAAATCTTTTCGTCACTATAAAGTTTCGCTTTCGGGGATAAGACGCCAAAAAGGAAAAGCCGGTTGCTCACCGGCTTTTCCTATACGTTTAATGTTCAAATCATCTCATAAACGCTCACCCAGGCTCACCCCTTTCAGTTCTTCCTGCTTGGTGAACGGCTGGTTATACAGCCGTTTGCCCAGGGCTTTGAACAGGGCGTTGGCCACGGCTCCCCCAGTGGGTGGCAGCGCGGGTTCGCCAAGACCGGTGGGATCGATGCCGTTGTTCACAAAATGGACGTCGATGGCCGGCACTTCCTTCATGCGGATAAGGCGGTAGTTGTTAAAGTTCTTTTGCTCTGCGGCTCCGTCCTTGAAGGTGAGGCTGCCAAACAGGGCATGACCCAATCCGTCTGTCACGCCACCCCGCACCTGCTGGTTGGCGCCGCTGATGTTCACCACCACCCCGCAGTCGGCGGCGGCATGGATCTTTTCCAGCACGGGTTTTCCTTTTTTCATTTCGATCTCGGCCACCTGGGCCACATACGAACGGTGCGAGAAATAAACGCTGAACCCCTGCGACACGCCCTTCTTTTTGCCCCACTGCGATTTCTCTGCCACGAGGTCGATCACGCCCTTCATGCGGTCGATGTCATATTTGATGGCCCCCACTGGGGTGGTTTTGGCCTTGGCCAGCAGGTCAAGCCGGAAGGCGACAGGGTCCTTGCCCGCAGCCATGGCCACCTCGTCGATGAACGCCTGCTCGGCAAACGCCAGGAAGTTGGTGATCGGTGCGCGCCATGCACCCGTGGTGATGGGCGATTTATATTCTGCGGATTCGATCAGCAAATTATCTACAGCGCCAGACGGAAAGTTATCCTCCCGTGTACAGTTGCCGGCATTGATGCCCACGCCTCTCAGTTTGTATCCTACCAGGTTGCCCTTCGCATCCAATGCTGCCGAAAAGCGATAGCGTACGGCCGGGCGATAGCTGCCACCGGTCATGTCGTCTTCGCGTGTCCAGATCACTTTCACGGGCGCCTTGATGAGGCTGGATAGCTCGGCAGCTTCCAGCACATAATCTGCTTTTAGTCTCCGGCCAAAGCCACCCCCCAGCCGCGTGAGCTCCAGGGTGATTTGCTCCGGTGGTATGTTGAGCAACTTGGCGGTCTCGTTGCGCGCCATGTCGGGTGTTTGCGACGGCCCCACCAGTTCGACGCCATCGGGACGCACGTGCGCAAAGAAGTTCATCGGCTCCAGCGGACTGTGTGACAGAAAGGGACATTGATATTCCTTGGTGATCACTTTCGCGGCCGTTTTGAATGCCGCATCAGCGTCGCCATCCTTGCGCTTTACCGACACCACGTTGGGGTCGCTGCTGTCCAGTAGTTTTTTAAAGATCTGATCGTGATCGGCGGTACTTTCCAATGCTGCCGCGCCGTCGGGCTCGTATTCGATCTTCAACACCTTGCGCGCTTTATTCACCTGCCAGGTGGATTTGCCCACCACGGCCACATTGTTCTTGAACGTGACCACATCCACAATGCCGGGCATGGCCTTGGCTGCTGCGGCATCGACGGATTTTATTTTTGTGCCAAAGGCAGGCGGACGCTGAAGCATGGCGAAAAGCATGCCTTCGCGATAAAAGTCCAGGCCATACAATGGCTTGCCCGTGATCATCTGCTTGTTGTCGACATTGCGCACGGCCGTGCCGATCAACTTGAAATCTTTTTTGTCTTTTAGTTTCACTTCGGCCGGCACAGCGATGGCCGAAGCATCGGTAGCCAGTTCGCCATAGGTGGCCTTGCGTCCGCTTTCCTTGTGATAGACTATGCCTTTTTCAGCAGTCAGCGATGACGACGGAACATTCCATCGCTTGGCCGCAGCCTCCATGAGCATGTAGCGCGCGGTGGCGCCGGCCTTGCGCAGGCGTTCCCAGCTGTGGGGAATGGCGCCGCTGCCGCCGGTGACCTGACGTTCATATTTTTTTGTATCGAGCACGGCCTGTTGCACGTGCACTTTCGTCCAGTCGGCGTCCAGTTCTTCGGCGACGATCATGGGGAACGATGTTTTTATGTTTTGTCCCAGCTCGGGGTTGGGTGAGAATATGGTGATCACATCCTCCGGTGAGATGGACAGGTAGCTATTGAACGAAATGTCGCTGCCGGCCACCCTGCCGCCATGGATCACGTTCATGATCTTTGCTTCGGCGCTTTCCCAGTGAAAGCCCAGCACAAGGCCACCGCCGGCCGCTGCGGCCAGCTTCAGAAAATCACGTCGACTTGTTTTTGGTATCGAGGTCATGGCGAGGGTTATTTAAGTTTGGAAGAAGCCAAAGCAACCGCTTCACGGATGCGATGATAGGTGCCACAACGGCAAATGTTGCCATGCATGGCGTTCTCGATCTGCTCGCTGGTAGGTTTAGGATTCTGCGCCAGCAAAGCGGCAGCGGTCATGATCTGTCCGGCCTGGCAATAGCCACATTGGGCCACATCCACTTCATCCCAGGCCTGCTGCACAGGATGATCGCCCCCTTCGGAAAGCCCCTCGATGGTCGTGACCTTCTTCACGCTCACCGCCGAAACCGGAAGTGAGCACGAACGCATGGCCTTGCCATCCACGTGCACCGTACAGGCACCACACTGCGCGATGCCGCAACCGAACTTAGTACCCACCAACCCCAGGTGATCACGCAACACCCACAAAAGCGGGGTGTCCGCCTCCACATCGGCTTCGAGGGTCCGGCCGTTGATTTGTAACTTGTAGTTTGCCATGGTCTATTGTTTTTGGTAAGGTAAGATAGCAAAAACGGCGGCTTTTTGGGGAGGGGATTGTGGTTACTGGTCGATGCAGGAGGTGAATGGCGAAGACCGTCGTGGGTATGGGTCTTCAACATGCGCGCGGGCCTTCGTCACGAATGCCCAGTGCGAGGACCACGTCATGTCGCAGGCACAGGTTTTCTAAAGAACGAAACCAGGCAAACACCGAATGCGTCACGCCCCCTTCAAATGCAGCACGGATTCAATGCGCTTTCCACGGGGTTCCTTGAAAACGGGCGAAGCCAGATGACGTGCGTGCCTGCGGAACGACGTGCGTTGTTGAACGCGCGGAAGTACTTCGTCATGTCGCGGGCACAAGTTTTCTAAGGAACTACGCCAGCAGTTCAAGACAGCCCGAATTCCGAAGGCATTGAAGCCGGATATGCTTCGCACGGAATAAAACGAAACCCGGCAAACACCGAATGTGTCACGTCCCCTTCAAATGCAGCACGGATTCAATGCGCTTTCCACGGGGTTCCTTGAAAATGGGCGAAGCCAGATGACGTGCGTGCCTGCGGAACGACGTGCGTTGTTGAACGCGTGCACTACTTCCTTTCGTGCATCCCTTCCCTACTTGTCCTTCAACAACAACACTACCAGCTCCTTCGGCGCCGACCATTGTGGATTGTGATCTGCGCTCATGGTCATCACATTATACCCTCGCTCCTTCGCCCGCTTGGACGAACTAAAGAACGTGTCGTCTTCGGGTTTCTTCCCGGGATCGACCGTAAGAATGTATGTGCCTGGAATTTTCGCCGGGCCATTTTTTATCACCACCGGCTCCGTAAAAGTCTTCAGCGATTGGGGCACATCTTTCGGCGGCTTTTGATCGGCCTTTGCCCACGGTGGAATAATGAAACCATCCTTGATCATGTTCTTCAGCCATTCTTCGCCGCCGGGAGGTTGCATCGCCATCACGTTCTCGCCATCGACGGGGAGCAAAGCGTCGAGATAGATCAGCCTGCGGATGCGATCCGGAACGCGGTCGGCCACGCCGGTGATCACCATACCGCCATAGCTGTGGCCGATGAGAATGATGTCGTGAAGATCTTCAAACAGGATCGTGTTCACCACGTCGTCGATGTGTGTGCTGAGGCCGACGTCGGTGGTGGCCAGGTGTACGCGTTCGCCCTGGCCAGTTAGGGATGGTCGATAGACGAGATTTCCCTGGGCAGTAATGAGCGAGTCCACTTTTTTGAACGCCCAACTGCCGCCCCAGGCGCCGTGAACGATCACGTACACCGTTTGCTTCTTGGTTTGCTTTTTCTGCGCTTGGCTGGGTGAAATAAAGAAAAGTGTTGCTGCCACAGCCGCGAGAATGCCCGCGGCCAGGGACGATCTGAATCGTAAAAGTGTCATCGTATTTTTTTATTTGAAGGTTATGGCCTTAAACGTATACCCACCCGCAACAGCCTTGACGCGGACAACGTTCTCTCCTTTTTTCAGCACCAAGTCTTTCACTTCGATTGACTGCCATTTCCCGGCGGTGGCCTGAACCTGGAGTTCTTTTTTGTAGGGAACACCATTGACGACCACGCTGATCTTGCCTCCGGCATCTTCCGAAGCCACTACGAAGAAAGCAGCCTGTGCGCCGTTGCGTGTAGCCTTAACGGTATACTGCAGCCATTCGTCCGTTTCGATATGATCCACAAAATAATTGCCGGCCGAGCCGGGTTCCAGGGTGATGTCCACCCCGTCGTTGCGGTAGGCATGGCCGCGGTTGCCGTCGGTGTGTTTGCCTCCGGTAGATACCCAGTAGTTTGCTGAATCTTTGTCGTAGTAGGCAAACCGGTTTCTGCCCAGGTCATAGTCCACAGCTTTTAAGGTGGCGCCCGCCTTGACGGTGAAGGGCTTGAACGGTTTGGTGGCGTCGGTGTGCGGCTGGCGGAACATGGCATCGATCACGTCGGGGTGGTAGATGGTGTTTTCGAGTTTTATGTTGTTGGCCAGTTCCGTCAATCCTTTCGATGCTTCCGCGGGCGTGGGCTGTGGTCCCCGTTTGGCCCAGAAGTCGATGATCTTTTGATAGTCGGCGGGCACCTTCACTTCGAGGGGATTGTTGGCGCCCAACTTCTTGAGTGGCCACCACGTCCAGCCGATGTCGTTGGATTCCATCAGGTGGATGGCGTCGCGGAACCATACGTTGGAGTTCTCGCCCGTTTCACCAAGCCAGATCGGCGTTTGATATTGTTCGCGAAAGTCGAGCATGCGCGATATGGAAGCCTGGTCGTTGTAGTTCCAATATTTGTGAAAGCTGATGAGCATGTTCTTATCCCACGGCGGCAAGATGCCGTTGTAGTTGTTGCCCCAGCAATTGCCTTCGATGACAACGATGTGATTTTTATCCACCTCGCGAATGGCGTTGGTGATGTCCATCATCAACTTCTTTAGCGGCGCATTGACCGTTTCTCCACAGCCATTTTTGTCTTCCGGTTTTTCAAATCCCCAGTTGGGTTCGTTGATGATGTCGTAGGCGGCGATCCACGGTTCGTTGGCATAGCGCTCGGCCAGTTTGCGCCAGAGGGCGATCATCTTTTGCTTATTGGCTTCGCTCTGCCACAGCGAGGGCTTGGCCGGGTCGCGATCGGAAATGTTGTTGTCGTTTCCCTGGCCACCAGGGGCACCGTGGAGGTCTAGGATGAGGTAGATTTTGTTGGCCTTGCACCATTGCAACAGGTTGTCGGTCATGGCGAAGCCTTGCTCCAGCCAGGTTTGCTGGCCGGGTGTCGGTTCTTCCTCAATGGGAAGGGTGTAGAGGTTGTAGTGCATGGGCAGGCGCACGGTGTTGAAGCCCCAGGCTTTCAATGAGTCGATGTCGATCTTGCGGGTGTTGTTGGCCAGCCAGGCCTTGTAGAAGGCGTCGGTCTGTTCTTTGCCGGCCAACTCGTTCAGCTGGGCACGGACCACGTGTTGCTGTTGGCCGATGCCCTGCACCCGGAGCATGTAGCCTTCTTGCAACATCCAGCCCCCCAGGCCCATGCCACGGAAAATTATTTTTTCACCTTTGTCGTTGACGATGTATTTGCCTTCGGTTTTGAGGAAGCCCTGACCGTGGAGGGTTAGGGTGAGCGTTAAGAGGGCTACGAATAAGGATGCGATGCGTTTACGGAAATTCATTTCGTTTGGGTTGTAGAAATAATTGGTCAAGCCCGGACAACAACACCATGCCTAGTGCGCGGCGGGTTAAGGCTGGAAAGTAAATGTAGGAATTTATTTTGGGTTGTATTCTGTGAGAAGATGGGCGGAAATTCCGAAGTAATTCGCACGATCATCAACGCACGTCGTTCCGCAGGCACGCACTTCATCTGGCTTCGCACGTTTTCAAGGAACCCCGCGGAGAGCGCATTGGATCTGTGTGGTGATGCATTTGAAGGGGCGTGAGGCATTCGGTGTTTGGCGGGTTTCGCTTTATTCTGTGCGAAGTATATCGAGATTCACTGCACTCGGAATTCGGGATGTCTTGAACTACTGACGTAGTTCTTTAGAAAACTTGTGCCTGCGACATGACGAGGTCCTCGCACTCGGAATTCGGGATGTCTTGAACTACTGGCGTAGTCTTTAGAAAACTTGTGCCTGCGACATGACGCGGTCCTCGCACTCGGAATTCGGGATGTCTTGAACTGCTGGCGTAGGTTTTTAAAAAGCTTGTGCCTGCGGCATGACGATTATGCCAACAGAATAGTCTCTAACACGTGTTTGCTGTGGGTGAGGCCTTTATATTCCAACGTCGCCGGTGACATGCTTTGGATCGCGGAGAGGAGCTGCTTCTTTTCTTCCGTGGTCAGTGTAGCGACATCATAGAAGTAGGTGTGGATGGTGAACAGGAAGGCGTTCACTTCACGAAAGCCTACCAGGTTCTGGCGCTCGGTGCGGATGTAAAAGCGCGGTTGCTCCTTTTCGGCTCTGCGGCCATACCAAAAATCGTGGTCTACATTGTCGGGGGCGATGGGGTGATGGTTTAGCCGGGTGTCGGTGGCGATGCCCCAGGCAAAACGGGTGAACGCTCCTTGCGCTACGATGGCGGAGAGCATGGTGGGGTAATGTTTCAAGGTGCGCTCCATTCCGGGCACGGGCGCGTGGATGTGGTGAAAGGGGTGACCGATTTTTTCGTGTGGATCCCAGTGGTTGGGGGCGCAGAGGTGGATGGCGGCCAGCCAGTCTTCGTTTTCCTGGAGTTGAAAGACGGCGATGTCTTCTTGTATCTGGCAGCAGAGTGCGTCTAAGGTGGAAAGATAGGGGGTGCCCTCCGCCAGGCCCTGGTCATTCCAGCAAATCTGCTTTCCTGTTTTCCGGTTCAGTAGAACATGCGTGTCGTTCAGTTGCTGCAGTTCAAAATGTTGAGGGTGTTCTTTCACCAGGGTGCCAGCGATGTAGTGGTTCACATGGTTTTGGGTGGTCGCATCAAGGCGGGCTTCGCAGTAGTATTTGCGGATGTCCTCATCGCGGCACACTTGCTTATTGGCGAGGGCATGGTCGTAGCCGTCGTCGATCGCGAAGACCTGCGACGATTCGCCGGGGCCGGTCTTGGTCATGGGGGAAAGACCGGGCGCTGTGGAATAGGTTCCGTTTAAAAAGGGAAGATATTTTGTCACACGTTTAGGTTCCAGGTTATTAAAAATATCCATCAGGATCTGCGAAACCCGGCCCTGTATCATAAATAGTTCAGTATTCGATTGCGTTTTGCGATTTCATAATTCGGTTTGAAAACCGAAGGAATGCATCAGTCCTCTTCCTCATGGTAGTCGCTGAAATCCGGTACCGGTTTTTGCCCTTCAAAAAATATATGATTGTCAATTACCAAAAGCCCCGCCGAAACCGTAACTTCCTTTACAGTTCACCCCCCTATCCTGAAACAAAGCCCGGTTTTTAAGGTATTGCCTTTATTGAAAATACTATGCCGCTTTACATGGATTTCCATAAGAACGTAGTCTCCACTTTCGACGAAGTGGTATTGGCCCACTTGGCCGACCTGGCCGTGCAAGAGAAACATCATGTGAAGTATCATAAATTCTGGATCAACCCGAAAGAGGGCACCATCTATTGTCTTATCGAAGCGCCCGATCGCCACGCCTGCGAGGCGGTGCATAAAGAATCGCACGGGCACCTGGCGTGTTCCATTGTAGAGGTCGATCCCGATTTCTTCAAGTTGGTCATGGGCGACGGACACCACGTGGACAATGGCCCCATGCATCACGCCGACGGCTCGCTGGATTTGGGCTACCGGAATATCCTTGCGGTGTCGCTGTGGCATGAGCAGGGCACACACCCCACGGACGCGCGCAAACTGGTCCTGGAAAAAATCGCGGCTTTTCATGGACGTGTGATCAAGTGGGCTGCGAATGATCATCTCATCGGCGTGTTCAATGATTCGGTGAACGCCGTGCGGTGTGCAAAAAAGATAAAGCTTGAATTGCTTGTTCACCAGAGTGAAGCCACGGCACAGGCAAATCCCCCCATACATTTTAAGATCGGGCTGAGTGCGGGGCAGCCCGTAACGGAAACCTCGGAATTGTTTGAGGAAGCCGTGCAACTGGCATTGCGGCTGTGCACCGTCGCCCGCGAAGAAGAGATCCTGGTGTCGTCGCTGGTGAAACAGCTTTGCGTCGAGGAAGAATTGTTAGAGGACGACCGGGCCGATGCGGTGAAGTTGCTGAACAACAAGGAAGAAGGATTTATCCTGGAGCTGCTCCGGATCACCGAATCACGGCTGGCCGACGAGCGGTTCACGATCGACACCCTGAGCCGCGACATTGGCATGAGCCGCCCGCAATTGTATCGGAAAGTTACCGCCCTCATCGGCCGCCCGCCCAACGACCTGTTGCGCGAGTTGCGCATGGAAAAGGCGATGTCGCTCATCAAACAAAAAGCCGGCAACATTTCCGAGATCGCCCTGGAGGTGGGCTATAACAACGCCTCCTATTTTGCCAAGTGCTTTCATGAAAAATTCGGTTGCAACCCTTCCTCCTACGCGGAAAATCACAAGGGTTGAGATCTCTGATCAGATAGTGGTGAAGAATGAATAGGTATTGGTGGATTACCTCCCCTGAGGTTGCCTCCTTTGTTCCGCTATTCCAAATACCGAATGCAAAGTTCAACCCTAACAAAAAACTCTCTATGATTACAACACTAGAAAACGAGACCAGAACCCTCGATGAACAGGCCCTGTCTACCTTGCGCACCCAATTGCGCGGCCTGGTCATCACCCGCAACGACGCCTCCTATGACACGGACCGGAAAGTGTACAACGGCATGATCGACAAACGCCCGTTGCTCATCGTGAAATGCCGCGATGTGGCCGATGTGATGGCTACGGTGAATTTTGCACGCGATCAAAAACTGGTGTTGGCCGTCCGGGGCGGTGGCCACAATGGCGGCGGCCTCGGCATCTGTGACGACGGCGTGGTGCTCGACCTTTCGCTGATGAAAAGCATCCGCGTCGATGCGGCCAACAAGACCGTGCGCGTGGACGGCGGCTGCACGCTGGCCGACATGGATCATGCCACCCATGCGTTTGGGTTGGCCGTTCCTTGTGGGGTGAACGGCACCACCGGCATTGGCGGGCTGGCACTCGGCGGCGGCCTGGGATACCTGACCCGGCGCTATGGCCTCACGATCGACAACCTCCTGGAAGCCGACATGGTACTGGCCGACGGCTCGTTTGTTACCGTCAATGCAAAGCAAAATGAAGATCTGTATTGGGCCATCCGTGGCGGCGGTGGAAACTTTGGTGTGGTCACGTCCTTCCTGTTCAAGGCCCATCCCGTGAGCACGGTCTATGGCGGTCCCATGCTGTGGCATCTGGAAGACGCCAAGGAGATGATGCGATGGTTTGACGATCTCATGCGGAAAGCTCCCGATGACCTCTATGGTTTCTTTGCCTTCCTGGTGGTGCCCCCGGTAGCGCCGTTCCCGCCGGAACTGCAGTCCAAAAATATGTGCGGCATTGTCTGGTGCTATACCGGCGCCCTGGAGGATGCGGAAAATGCATTCAAGCCTATCCGTGCCTTTAAAAAACCCGCCCTCGATTTTGCAGGACCTATTCCCCACCCGGTGCTGCAAAGCTTATTCGACGCATTGTATCCTGCAGGCATGCAGTGGTACTGGAAAGGTGACCACGTGAACACGCTGCCCGACAAGGCCATAGACATTCACCTGAAACACGGCTCGAACCTGCCCAGCATGTTCTCGACCATGCACCTGTACCCCACCAACGGCGCTGCCGCCAAAGTAGGACGCAAGGACACGGCCTGGAATTATCGCGACAGCACCTACACCATGGTGATCGCCGGCATCGATCCGGATCCCGCCAACAAAGACCACATCACCGATTGGGCGCGGCAATATTGGGAAGACCTTCGTCCCCACGGCGCCGGGGGATCCTACATCAACTTTATGATGGAAGAAGGCCAGGAACGCATCAAGGCCACCTACGGCGACAACTACGACAGGCTGGTGACGGTGAAGAAAAAATACGATCCGAAAAACCTGTTTAGTGTCAACCAGAATATAAAACCCTGAGCCGTACTAAACATCTCCTGCGTCCGGTAAAGCCTAACAGCGTACCGGGTGCGGGGGATTATTTTTTTCCGCCGGGGGCGGCAAATTTCTGGTAATAAAATGCCGGGATCAGCAGCATAAGCAAGGTGGGGTTTAGAACGAGCCGGTGCAGGAAGGAAATCAGCGGCCCGTTGTAGGATGGGAAATATACTTTCAGTACAAAGTAGGGCAACAGGAAAAATACCAATCCGACCAACTGCACGTAGACGGAGAAGATCACGTATTTGCGTTCTTCGAACAAGGCATAGATCAATCCGATGGTCAGCGCATCGTTCAGGAAAAACCGGAGGGAACGGTTGAACAGGAAGTGACTTAATTTTGAATCGCCAAAGCCCACCCACGCCGCCACATCCACGCGTTGTAAAAGAAACACGGCAATCAGTCCCGCGACACTAAAGACACCCCAGACCATGCGATAACGCTTCATGCTTTTTGCCGTTTAACTCCAGAATATTTTCTTACCCACCAGATCCATAAGACGAATACGACGACATAAAGAAATGCCGTGAATAAATATTTATGGGTAAAGTACATCGCGTTGGGCATATAGATAGCCACAAAAAACAACAACGCGAGGCGTCCGAGGTTGGCCACGTGCAGAATGGCAAGGCCAAGTGGCGCAAACCACCACAACGGGCGGCTTATGGGACCGAAGGCAAACAGGAAAGCCAGAAAAATGATGGCGACGTTGATGCCGTTACACCCTTCGTATACAGCGAGGATACTGCGGTCTTCAAACACGAGATTGGTGAGGGGTGACTTCGCTTCGTCCTGGATGTGCGTAGGCCAGCCGCACACATTCAATATCCCCGATGCTTGGCGGGTGGCTTCGCGGGTGGCCCCGTCTACCTGCGGGCGGTAGCTTGAGACATAAGCGCCATACAGCAAATTGACCACAACATAGATCCCAACAAACTTGAGGAGAAAAAAAATGGTCGGTTTAAATTCCTGTATTGACATGGACATGCGTTCTGTTTTTTTTATTCATTATCCAAATGACGAGACCTAACGCAAAACCACTTTTGCAGGAACCCCGACGGCCGTCACCCCCGGACCAATGTCCTGGATGACCGCCGCGCCCATGCCGATCTTGCTCTTGTCGCCGATGCGCACCCGGTTCTTGATGTTGGCTCCCGACCCAATGAGCACCGCCTCGCCGATGGTGACCTGGCCGGCAATGTTCGCGCCGGGCATGATGGAGGAATAGTCTCCGATCCTCGCGTCGTGCCCCACGGTACAGTTGAGGTTTAACAGCACGTGTTTCCCCAACACGATGTCGTTGGTGAGCACGCTGCCGGCGCAGAGTATGCTTCCCTCGCCGATTTGTATGGCATACTCATCCTGGAGGATGACCGAAGGATGCTTCAATATGGGATAGACGACCCTCGCCGCATCGATGCGCTTGACCACGGCGGCCTTGCTGAGGGGGTCGCCCAGCGCCAGGATCAGGTGTATGGGATCGTGAAAGGCTTGCAGCACTTCCACGCTACCCAACACACGGAGATCGTTTATCTCTGTGCGGGGCGCAACGGCGTCGTCGAGGAAACCTATGGGCTTGAAGCCCTTCACGGTGCGCGCCAGGGACAGCACTTCTCTGCCCAATCCTCCAGCGCCATAGATCAACAGTGGTATCATAACGGTGGCGTATTATATTTGATGACACGGGCGGGATTTCCAACCACGACGGCATAGTCCGGCACATCCTCGAGCACCACGGCGCCTGCCCCCACCGTTGCCCAGGCTCCTACTTTTTTGCCGGGGATGATGGTTGCCCCTGCACCGATAAAAGCCCCCTGCCCCACCCGCACCGTGCCACACAAGATGACGCCCGGTGCCAGGTGCACAAAGTCGGACACTACGCAATCGTGGTCCACCTGCGCGCCCGTGTTCACAATAACATGCTCGCCGATGCGCGCCTGCGCCTGTATGATCGCTCCATGCAGGATCATGCTTCCGGTACCCACTTCGGCAAACGGCGACATGACGACCGAGGGGTGGACGGTGCTCGTAAACCGGTGGATGGTACCCTCCACTACCTTTTTGCGTACGACGTTGTCGCCGATGGCCACGATGGCGTGGGCGTCGGCGCGAAAGGAACGGTCGTAGACGCCGCGCTGCGGCACGCCAAACAGGGTTCCCGAAAACTTGGGATCGAACAGGGCGATCACATTGGCGCCTTGTGCCAGGAGACTGTCGAGCACCACGCGGGCATGCTCGCCACCTCCTTGAAGAATTACATCATTGGTTCCCACGAAATTTTTCCATTGTTACAGATGTCTCACTACTGATGCCTTCGGCCTTAAAAACTTTGAGGACCGTTAAAAATAAGATTTTCAAATCTAATCCCAACGAAATATGTTCCACATACCATACATCATAGGCAAACTTCTTTGGCCACGACACCGTATTGCGCCCGTTCACCTGCGCCCACCCCGTGATGCCGGGCTTCACATCGTGGCGGCGCGCCTGCTCAGCGCTGTATAAGGGCAAATACTCCACCAGCAACGGCCGGGGCCCCACAAAGGACATGTCGCCTTTCAAGACGTTGAATAGCTGCGGCAGCTCGTCGAGGGAAGTTTTCCGGATGAACTTCCCGATGGCCGTGAGGCGCTTTTCGTCGGGGAGCAAGTGGCCTTGTGCATCGCGCTCGTCGGTCATGGTTTTGAATTTTACTACCGTGAAAATCTTGCCCTTCCTTCCGGGACGGGGCTGGGTGAACCAGATCTTGCCCCGGTTGGCGATGAGCAGCATGAGGATGCAGATCAGCAGTATAGGCGAGGCAACTACTAAGATGATGAACGAGCAAAAATGATCGAAAAGTGGTTTGACTACGCGAGTATACAAGTTGTGGTAAGTTAACGGGTTAAAATTACGTATTTTTTGGTCAATTGGCGTGGTTGTGGAGGGATCGGCAAACCACTGGGAATCATTGACATGGGTGAAGCTGGGCTCCTCATCGTCCTGTCGCAAATGTAAATGGATACCCATGAGGGAAATCTTACACCATGCCTTGAGTCGCCAGGAGGATTATTTATCCTCGTCTCGTTTTCGTAGAAGTCTCCACATGTCAACCTTTACATGTTCGAGCGGAACTACCTTTTCGCCACAGCGTACTCTGAATTCCATTCCTTTGTACATGGAGGTGACTTTGCCAATGATCTCTTGCCAGACGACGGATGGCCAACGTGTGCTTCTAACGGGATGTCCCCTCGCAGGGACAACGGAACTGATACACTTGTGTTTTTTTTCGCTCATAGTCGATGTTTTTGATTGACATGTTATCATTACAAAAAAGAACAAGACACAAAACAGCAGTCTTGAAACCATATCACACCATTCAAAAATATTTACCATTACTTGGTCTCGTCTCTTTGTCATAGAAATTATTTATGTCAACATAAATTTCTTTTGCTTGATAATACCCAACCTCTACTCTGTGCCTTGTTCCCGTGAGAAACACGGCCACCGCACCTCCGGGAGCCACAGCGACGACAATATTATCATATTTGAAAGTTCATTTTGAACTTTTGATCGGTGGCTCAAAATAAAATTGAACACGAAGAAATTCTAAACCTGCGCCGGCCAGGGATAGTAGTGGAAAAGCCCGAAGTGCGGTGGGAATGCGGGGTGTGATTTGTTGGTTGGACACCAACAAATGTTTATCCAGGGTTTCGGAATGGAGGGGACAAGGGTTGGACGGACTTGGAACGGATAGCCCGCCCGAACGTACCGTGGGTATACCTTAATAGAGCGCTAGCCACGCGTTCGGTACGGGCGGGCCCGGCCCCGAGGCCTCCGAGGGGGGCCGCATAGGTGAACTTCTTAATGCAAAAGATTTTTATTGGGATGCTCTACGCGTCCAACTTGAGCAGCCTGCCCACCTCATGCTTGTACATCCTGCTGATCGGCAGTTTTTTCTTGGCGACTTCTACCATTTCGCTGTTGTAGGATTCTATTTTATTTAAGGCGATGATGAAGGAGCGGTGAATGCGAATGAACGAGTGCGGCGGCAATGTTTCCTCCAGCGAGGAAATGGATTTCCGGGTGATGATGTTTTTGGTTTGGGTGACCACGCGGATGTAGTCCTTCAGGCTTTCGATGTACAAGATGTCGGCCAGGCTGACCTTTATCATTTTCCGGTCGGCGCGAAAGTATAGATGTGGGTCGGCGTTTTCTTTTTCGGTGAGCAGGTTTTGGGTGGGCTTGGCGGAAAGATCGGTTGTCATGACCTTGTTCACGGCTTTGATGAAACGCTCAAATGAAATCGGTTTGAGTAAGTAATCTACGGCGTTCACTTCGAGACCGTCTACCGCAAATTTGCTGCCGGCGGTGGTGAAGATGATCTTCGGTGGACTGGTCAGTGTTCTGATAAAGTCCGAGCCCAGCCATTGGGGCATTTGTATGTCTAGAAAAAGCAGGTCTATGGTGTGGTGTTGCAGTGTGGCCAGAGCTTCTACTGCGTTGTTACAGGTGGCGGCCAGTTCAAGCTGTGGCACGCGATCGATGTATTGCTCCAGGATGGAGAGGGCCGGTGGTTCGTCATCCACCGCCAGGCAAATAAGTTTTTTTGAGGGTAGCATAAACAAGAGGGCTTAGGACGTGGATATAGTTAAATATAGGCATAACGTCGGTCAACTTTGAGATGAGAGTCGGTCGGATAACAAAGTTTGTAGACCAATGGCATTCGTCGCAAAATGCGGCAAGGGCTTGAAAAATTCTCTGGCGTGCTATCGATACTAAACCAGTGCTTGTGGACTTTTTGCCCCAGGCGCTCATCGCCGGGCGGCATCTAGCGCTGAAACCATGCCATCCGGCTCAAATGTGGGTATCGGGGCTGAGGGTATAGTAACTTCCTTTATCATTCACTCCCCAAAAAAAACCTCTTATGAAAAAGTACCTCTCCTTCTTGATGATGGTTTGTCTTTTGGCCTTCTCCACGTGCCAGGAGCATTGGAAACAACCCGCAGCGAAAAAGTATTCGTCCACCGTAGCCACCACATGGATCAATCTGCAACAGAAACTAACAAAGACTACAGCGGGTTACAGTCCGGGAGTGACCGGCCGTGCGTTTGCCTATACGGGACTCTCTCTTTATGAGTCGATCGTGCCCGGCATGCCGGGTTATCGATCGATATTGCCCTTCGTGGGTGGACCCACCACTTCAGTGCCGGCAAATTGCCAATCGTATTATTGGCCAGCCAGTGCCAACGCCGCCATGGCCAGCATGATCCGGAACCTGTTCGAAAGCACCTCGGACGCCAACAAGGTCTCGATCGATTCATTGGAGGACGCATTCAACACACAGTTTCAGGGCGAGGCCCACGCCAGCGTGCTGCAAAACTCGGCTGACTTCGGCCGGAGTGTGGCGGAAGCGATCTTTGAATGGTCAAAGACCGACGGCAGCCACGAAGCCTACAAACCCCAGCCCAACACCTACGTTCCTCCTGTCGGCCCCGGCCTGTGGATCCCCACACCGCCTGCATTTTTACCGGCAGCGTCGCCCTATGTGGGAAATGACCGATCGTTCACACCCGGCATAGCCGCCCAGACGCAGCCCACCACCTTCCCGTTGCCGCCTTATTCCGAGGAGCCTGGTTCTGATTTTTATAATATGGTGAACTACTCCTACACGCTTTCGCAAAATCTCACCCCCGCCGACATCATCACAGCAAAAACCTGGGGCGACATCCCCGGCAACTATAATGGCACGGCTCACTTCACGAACATCGCCACACAACTTATCGTCATGAAAAAATTAAAGCTCGACGAAGCTGCCCTGGTCTATGCGAAGCATGGCATAGCGCTTCGTGATGCCATCATTTCAGTTTTCAAAACGAAATATCACTACAATGTCATCCGGCCCATCTCCTACATTCGTAACGTCATGGGATTCACCACCTGGAACACGGTGATCCCAACACCGCCACATCCGGAGTATAATTCAGCTCACGCGGTGATCGGTAAAGCATCGTCGGTGGTGCTGGAGAGTTTCTTCGGCAAGAAGTGCGCTTTTGTTGACCGCACGCACGAGGCGCTCTATGGCGCGCGATCCTTCAACTCCCTGGCCGAGTCTGCCGAAGATGGCGCGTGGTCGCGTGTGCTCGCCGGAATTCACTACAACAAGACCGCGGTTAGTGGTCTCGTTCAAGGTCAAGCGGTTGGAGACATGGTCAATACTCTGCCGTTTAAAGTTGGTCACGATCATTAGGATTTTCGCGTCTATATTTTAGAGGGAATGCAAAGAAAAAAGCTTCGAACGCCGATGGTGTTCGAAGCTTTTTTGTGGGATCAATCTTTTCCTTATCGAAGTTGTCGTTTATGACTCAAAATCTCTTTGAGAAGCTTGTTGTTCAGAAACCGATTTATCGTCCAGGATCTGGGAGAAATCGAGGTTCTTTAAAAGCTGCTTGGCGGCTTCAGTCTTTTCTTTGTCGAAAGGATCGTTTTCGTAATACCAGACGTGTTTAGCGATGTAGATTTTCCTACCCTTATTTTGGGGGCTGATCTTTTCAGATTTTTCTTTTGATGCTGTGTTGCCCATGTTTGTATGTTTAAAGTTACCGTTTTTTTTAAACCCTTGACTAAAAAACCGTTATAATTTTGATTTTTGCGGAATGGATAGACGTGCAATCCGATCACACCGTATATTTCGCAATATTGAAGTACTTCGTCTATGCGGTTCGAGATGATCATTCGATACAATCTGTTTCTTACTGGCGAATTCCCACTGACCAAAACGTATACCTGTGGATAACGTCTGCAAAACAGGATTATTGATGCCGCCGTCGTTCTCAAAATCTTATCTCTGTCACCGTTATCTGAAACTACCAGCGTATCTACTTCCCCTGTCTCACTGTTAACATCCCCGAGGGTCACATTGAATACTGCAGGGGATGTCTGAACCATCACAAATCGGATGACTTTAAGAATTCTACCGCGGGGTCCTTCACTGTAGAATGTGTACCATAAACGGCTACGCGTTGATCGCAGGGAATAATACGGCAAATCCATAAGCTAACATTTCAAAACCTTAAATAACGGAACAGATAGTTGCTCCCATGTGCCTTACAAGAATACTCCATACAACTGAAAAAGAACTGCAGTTTTACCCCCAAGGCCTCCGAGGGGGCCGCGTGGGGAGACTCAAATACATTAAAAACAAAATGCCCACCGCTGTTGACACGGTGGGCATTTTGGCTTGTTCTTTGATCGCTACTCGTTCTGCTGTTTCGTAAGTTCCACGATCATCATCGTCATGGCCGGGATCGTTAGCGTGCCGTTGTGGGTCTTTCCAGTGAGCACGTCTTTGCTGCCCTGAAATTCCTTTGTTCGCTCCGCATAGTCCGACAGTTGTATGCTTTTTTCGGTGCCGTTCAGGTTGATGGCACACATGATGGTTTGGTTGTTGTCGTGACGGAAATAGACATAGACGTTGTCTTTGGGGACGTATTGCGTGAGCTTTCCGCTTTTGATGGCGGATGAAGATTTTCTATAGTTGGCGAGGGCTTTCACGTAGGCCTGGGTTTCTCTTTCCTGGGGGGTGAGGTTCTCTTGCGTGAAGGCATTCTTCTTATCGCCTTTCCAGCCGCCGGGGAAGTCCAGCCGCACCCAGCCGTCGGCGGGATAGGTTGCGCCTTTCATGAGCACTTCGTCGCCGTAGTAGAACTGGGGAATGCCGCGGGTGGTGAGCAGCCAGCCTAGGCCGATCCTGTATTTGGCCAGGTCTTCTTTCACTTGCGTGTAGAAGCGGTTCATGTCGTGGTTATCGAGAAAGGTTACCAGCTTCATGGGGTCTTTGTAAACGAAATCGTGCGTGAGCATGGTGTAGTACCGGTTTAACCCCTCGTTGGGATTGTCCAGCGCTGCGGCGATGTTGAAGGCCGTCTGGAAGTCGGTGACGCCCGGGAGATTGCTCTTGAAGGGGACGATGAGGTTGTTCTCCATGAAGTAGGCCTGGTTCAACGGACTTCCCACCCAGGTTTCGCCAAAGAGGTGCAGCTTGGGATATTCCTCGAGGAGGGCGGCGTTGCAGCGGTTCATGAACTCCAGGCCATTGTAGATATACGTGTCGATGCGCCAGGCGTCTACTCCAAATTCTTCCACACTCCACAGAGCATTTTGAATAAGGTAGTTGGCCATGTAGGGATTCTCGTGGTTGAGGTCGGGCATCATGGGGGTGAACCATCCGTCGGCCATCCGCTTGCGGTCGCTCTCTGTGCCGTGGGGATCCATCCAGGCGCCGTCGCGGTAGTTGGTGTTGGTGTAGGCGGGCCATTCGTGGAGCCAGTCTTTCACGGGTTTATCTTGCACGGTGATGTGGTATAATCCGGCGTGATTGTAGACGGCGTCCTGAATGAGTCGCATGCCGCGTTTGTGCAGCTCGTCGCTTAATTTTTTGTAGGTGTCGCTTCCTCCCAGTCTAGGGTCGATCTTGTAATGATTCGTCATCGCATAGCCGTGCTCGGTGCGGTTGGGCATGTCGTTCTCGATGACGGGCGTCATCCACAGCGCGGTCACGCCGAGGCCCTGGAGGTAGTCGAGGTGATCGATGACCCCTTGCAGGTCGCCGCCGTGGCGATGATAGATAGAATCGCGGTTCAAGGTCTGATCGCGCATACCCGCCACGTGGTCGTTGGTGACGTCGCCGTTGCTGAAGCGGTCGGGCATGAGCAGGTAGATGAAATCGCCGGCATCAATGCCTTGGGCAAAAGCCTTGCCCTTGTCTGCCCGCCTGGGGTGAAGCGCCCAGGTCACGGATTTGGTTTTTCCTTTCCGGATAAAATCGATGGATACATTTCCCGGCTTTGTACCGGGCGCCACCGTGAGGTCCAGGGCATAATAGTGGGCGTTCTCCAGGCGATCGATCTTGTCGAGCGTGACGCCGGGGTAGTTGATCCGGACATCGGCCTGGTTGAAATCTGCTTGGGTGCTTCGGACCAGCAGCTGCACTTTGTTCCATTTCATGTCCACCCACCAATGCGGCGGATACACGTCGGGAGACTGCGCTTTGGCCTGGAGAAAACACAAGGCAAAGCAAACCGGCAAAACTATTTTCATGAACGCTGGTGTCGTTGGTTTCATGGCGTGGGGGTAAGGTGAGGTGGTCAATTTTTGATGATGGTGGTGGTGTACTGAGTGGTTCCTTTTCCGATTCTTAAAATGTATAAGCCCGGGGCGAAGGCCGTGGCATCCCAATGGTTCCGGTCCATTTTGTGCAAGGACACCGGTTGTCCAAGCGTGTTGAAAGCGCGAACGTCGAGGTCGCTTTTATCGGCCGCTTCGATCTGCAACACGCCGGTGGATGGATTGGGATAGACGGTGTACGAAAGTTTGGGACGCTCCTCCTCTACCCCGGTAATGGTTTTCAAAGCCACATCGGTATAGAGTCTGTACTCGCCCGGTTGCAGCGTCATGCTGACGGAATTGGTGGTCACGGACAGCGGTGTTGCTTTGATGTAGTCATACCACGTGCCGGTGTGCGGGAACGTTACGCTGACGCTTTGAGGCGTCACGTCAAAATTCCCTACGATCTGGACATTCATCTGGCTGGCATCCGACGGTGTCGCGGTGTAGGGATTGTTCGTTATGGTGATCTGCTTTAGCAATTGATTTCCCGTGGTGATGGTGGCGTCACCCTTTGTGAAGACGTTATATGTGTTTCGAAGCCGGAGGAGGTCTGCGACGTAATCGTGCAGGGCCGCGCGCTCGGGTACGGTTTGATAATTCCACAACACGGGTTTGGCCGTGACGCGGCAATCGTTGCTGATGGTGCCGTCGGTGCAGCGGTTGATGCTTTGATCATATCCCAGCTCTTCAAATTCCCACAGCATCTTCGGCCCGGGGAGCGTGTAGAAAAAGGTGGCGGCAGCTTTCATGCGGTTCAAGGCGGTGGCCAGGGTCTTCACCGAATAGGCGCCCGACGAATTTCCAAATTGCTGTGCCTTATACATCATGCGCTCTTCGTCGTGGCTCTCCATGTAGGACACCAGGCGTGGATCGGTCCAGCTGCGGGTCTTGTAATAACCCCACGAAATATCGGAGCCGGTGCCGAAGCCCATGGCGGTCTGCGTGTAGGCGTAGTTCTCGTTTCCCCACAGCATGAGGCCGTCGGCGGCGAGGACGGTTTCTTCGGTGTTGTCGGCGAAGTGTTCCAGGATGAGGTAGGCATCGGGCGTGTGCGTGCGGACGCGGGCTGCCATGCGTTTCAGGATGTCGATGCGCGATTGGTCGAAGGCTGACCATGCCGCCACGTCGCTGCCGGAATTCTTTTGCGTGAATCCTTTCGACAAGTCATAGCGGAATCCGTCAACTTTATACTCGTTCAGCCAGTGATAGTTTATGGTGTCCACGTATTGCTGCGTGTATTTGCTCTCGTGGTTCATGTCGAAGAAAACGCTAAAAGGGTGCGTAGCCGTTACGTTGAACCACTTGTTGGTGGGATTGGGTTTCATGGCGGTGAAATCAAAATCCATCATCACATAGGCATTGGGAAGATCCTGGTGGTTCAACACCATGTCCATGATCACGGCGATACCGTTTTTGTGACAGGTGTCTATAAACTCCTTGAACTTGTTCTTGGTCCCATAATATTTGTCAGGAGCAAACATAAATGTAGGGTTGTAGCCCCAGCTGTCGTTGCCGTTGAATTCGGTGATGGGCATCAGCTCGATGGCATTGACGCCGAGTTTCTTAAAATAGCCGATCGTGTCGATGAGGCTCTGGTAGTTCCGGGCATTGTCGCCAAAGAAGTCGCGGATGTGCAACTCGTAGATGACGAGTTTTTCGGGAGCGGGCTTTTGATAGTCCGATGCTGTCCAAACATAAGGCGTTTGCGCGGTCTGCAACACGGCCACGCGGTTAAAATACCATTGCGTGTTCAGGGCCTGCGAAGGATAGGGTTTTAGATTTGGATAGGTGGTTGCCGGGATATATTGATCATCCGGGTCCAGCACTTTGTCGGCAAAAGGGTCGGCGATCGTTAACGATTCATCCACCAGGTATTGGAAGCCATACTCCACGCCTGCCGTGAGTCCGCTCAGCGTGAGCCAAAAATGCTCGCCGTCTTTTTTCATTTTATAGTGCTCGTCGATGGCCCAGTGGCTAAAATCACCGAGCACATACACGGAAGTTTTGCCAGGCGCCAACAGGCTGAGCGTGGCTTGGGTTGGGTCGCCGCTGTCATAATTTATGCCATCGACAATGCCCACGGGACGCGGGGCGTCCACGGTGGCTGTGCGAACATAGTACGCAAAGGTGCTGGTCTTGGTGTCTGTTCCATTGTTGGCCGATCCCTCCGCGGTTACCGATCCTTCGGTCTCGGTTACGGTGTGGGTATAGTTCAATGTTGTGTTTTGAAGGATGGTGGCCTTTGAGACGCCACCCACTTTTATTTCGAGGTCGGCTGTGGCCGAAGCCTTTAGTGTCATGGGAATCTGATCGCCGGTGTTCACAAAAAAGGTGGACTGGGTTGGAGCGGTGAACTTCACGGAGAAACCGGTGGTGAGGGTGATGTATTTATCGACGTCCGTCTGTTTGTTCTCGCTCCAGTCGCGGCTTTTTAGTTTCAGACCGATTTGTGTGATCGCAGAAGCGGGTTTGTTGAAGAAGGTTGTCGGTGTGAAGGTGATGGTGTATTTATCAGGGTTGGTCGTTAGCCGGTAGCACTTCGCGGCATCTTGTCCGGGTGAGGTGGCGGGGTTAACGTTGGTTGGCGCGTCGACGGAGTTGCCGTTGCTGTCTTTGAGCCACGTCCAAATGTAGACGGGGTTGGTGTCGTTGTTCCAGGCAAATTTGTCGAGGCTGGTGCCGGAGACGTCGACCGTGATGGTGACGGGTTGGTCGGCAACGGGGAATGCCGGGACGGTGGTTACGATTTGGGCATGGGTGAATTGTAGGGTGTAGATGAGAAATAGAGGTATAAGTAGCCGTTTCATCCCGTTGGGGTTTGTGTTTTTTGTGATTGCGAGCAATGTGTTTTGGGTATCCGCCGAATTCATGTTGGTGGGACACCAACATGGGTGTGGGAGGATTCTTTTTATTCTATTAAAATTTCTAAATGCTTCCTTTCAAATGCTTGCAAATAAAATGTTTCTATATCCGTCAGTGTGTGTACCCTCCAAAATCATGTTGGTGAAGAACACCAACATGGGCGGTCGTGAAGAACACCAACATGAGGGAGTAGTAAAAAAAGCTGGCGGGTGAGAGCATCCAGCAGCCAGCGCTGGATGTGTCTCCCCTACCAACTTTTCGCAAACATTATTTTTTGGTGATCGTGTAGGTGTATCCTGACGGGGCAAGGTTGAGTTCGATGAGGTACGTGCCGTCACCGGGTGACTTTATGTTTCCTCCGCCATATTCTACCCAACCGTCCTGGTTGCTGTCGCCAAAATTGAGATCCCAGTTGTTGTTGGCCCTGAACTTCAGTTCATGCGTACCGCCCGTGAGCACAATGTTGTCGATAGACAATTTGTAGGTTCCCGCGCCGCCGGTGAGTGTTAACACGCCTGGGTCGGGGTCGCTGGCCGGCCATCCGCCGGGAGTGGCATCGCCCACTACCGCCCACGTGGTGAGGGTGGCGGTGTATTTCAAAGTGAGGAAGTCGGCGGTGATGCGATAGAAGCCATCCGTGGCCACTTGGATGTTGCCGCCTCCATCCTGTACCAGGTTACCGTCGGTGCTTTTGCCCCAGGCTCCGGGCCAATCCTGGATCTGCAGGAACTTGAATCCGCCGTCGGTATTGGTATGCTTCAGCCAGGCGTACATTTCAAATTTGCCGTCCGCTGTTTTCATGAACTGAACGGATGCGCCGGGATTCCAACCTGCCGACGTGGCATCCCCTACGAGGTATAATTTGTCGGGGTACGGGTAGCGCACGAGTTCGATCGTGTACTTCAAGGTGGCGTCGTTAAACGTTATCTTATAAAATCCATCGGCTTCGGCCCAGACAAAATTAGGTCCGTATTCGGCTGCCGTTCCTTCTTTGTCAGAATCGCCGTAGTTCTTTCCTTTAAAGAACGGGCTCTCTGAAAATTTGAATTCGTCGTTGGGCTTCAGTCGCACTTCGGCGAGCTCCCAGGTGTTGTCGGCTTTCAATTGGAACTTGCTTTCGTCGCCTTCAAAACTGTTGAAGTTGCCCAGCACATAGAGGCCCGAGATGTTGGTCTTGAAATTCACGGCGGGCTTCACGGAATACGTGAGGGTCTGGTCGTTGAAGGTCACGTTGACAAGGCCCGAGAATTTACAATCCGTGTTGCCGTTGCCACCGTCGGCTTTGTTGGAATTCATCAAACCATCGCAGCCGGGGTCGCCCCAATCTTCGTCGGTCCAGTCGGGTGTGTTTTTCAATTTCCAGGCTTTGCCTTGCAGATCGACGTTCTTGATCTCCCAGGTAAAGTCGCTGATGAGCGTCATTTCCCCGGCACCCCAGCTGTTGAATTCACCGGCGATGTACATTTTCGTGTTCTTGGCCGGGTACAAGGTTTGGGATACGTTGAACGGCACCGACTTCGTAGTGGTCAGGTTGCGAGAATTTACAGCGCTTATGTCCATGGTATACGCACCCAGTGGCAGCGCAGCCGAATTGAAGTCGCTTGACTTGGCCACGAGGGAATCTTTTGTCCCGCTAAGAGCCTCCGTCATCGTATACAAGGTCTTGCCGGCTTCATCTTTCAAGGTGAGCGTTCCCGAGGTTAGCGGGGCACCGCTCACTAAAACGGCCTTCAGATCGAACGTGCCGATCTTCACGCTAACGGTCGGGCTGGAGCTTAAGATGGTCGGAGGAAAACTGAGCTGCCCGTCCACGTCCTCAACGGAATCCTGGCACGAATAGAGCGCGGCGGCAAAAATGAGCGAAAAATATAGAAATAGCTTTTTCATGTTTATGTCAGTTTTTAGTAACCGTCATTCTGTTCTAATTTCGTATTGGCCGTCAGGGCTGCTGAGGGAATGGGGAACACGTTGCGGAAAGCTTGTGTCTGTTTTCCGGCTGCGCTTTCGCCGCCTTTCCAGGCCCAGATCGCACGCGGGTCGTTGCCGTCGTTCACCGTCAACAAGCCAAAGCGAACCAAATCCGTTCTTCTGTGACATTCCCAGCTGAGCTCGCGACCGCGTTCATCGATGATGAAACTGAGCGTGAGATCGCCAGCCTGGATGTTTCCGTTCGCGTTGCCATAGGAGCGGACGCGCAGGGCGTTGATATAACCCAATGCTGTGCCGGCATCACCACCGGAACCGCCTCTCAAAACAGCTTCGGCATACATGAGATAAACATCGCCTAAGCGGAACATCGGGAAATCGGTGTCGGCAAACGTGGTGTTGCTACCCGGGGCTCCTGTGGAACTTACATTCTGAAATTTCGGATGTGCATACCCTTGGTTGAAGCTCGTGTTGGGTGTGGACGGGATGTCTTTCGATTGTCCGTCCGTGAAGAAGTTGGCGCGACCATCAGCCGGTGCAAACAAGTTCACAATGTTCGCTGTGGTGCGAAGTCCTGCCCAGCCGCCGTCGAGGCCATAGTCCGAAGGTTTCATTTTGTCGCCTCCCACAGACGCGTGCGCCAGGAAGGTTGTGCCGCCATAGGTCTTCGTGTAGGTTCCATCAAAGGCCACCGGGAAAATGATCTCGGGTGACTTGTGATTATCGGCCAGGAAGAGATTGCCATATACGGGGTCGAGCGTGTAGGCATTGGAAGCAATGATCTTGTTCAAATACGTTAACGCCTCGGTATATTTCTTTGTACCGATATAGGTCTCTGCGTTCAGATACAATTTTGCCAACAGCATCCAGGCAGCCGCCTGGTCTACGCGGGCATATTCCATAGTCTTGGGGTTGCCCAAGTCGGGTTCCGCTGCGAGCAGCTCGCTTTCGATGTAGCTGAACACTTCCTGCTTGCCGCCCTCCGGCTGACCGGGAGCATCCGTGCCGATGGGGTTTGTTTCGGGCACCAGCGGAATGCTGCCAAACATGTCGAGGCCATGCCAGTAGCTGAGTGCACGGAGGAAACGCACTTCGGCGCGGTATTGTTTGATGTTCACTTTCATGTCGTCGGTAACGCCGCGCGCGGTGAGCAAGTCATCGGTGGTCTGGCGCAGAAATTCGTTGGCCATCGACACCTGGAAATAGACGCGGTTGAACATGGCGTTGATGAATTCGCTTTGGGAGGTCCAGTTTTGGAAGTGCAGGGTTTGGATGGTGCCATCGTTCCAGCCAATCACGGCTTCGTCGGTGGGAAGCTCCTGCAGGTTGAAATACATGCGGATGTATTGCGAGAACCCGCCGTCGATGCCGCTGATGTCGGAGTTGCCATCGCCTGACGACTGGCCACCAATGGCCAAGCCGGCATACACTTTGGCGAGCGATTGCTTGTAGGCCGCAGGGTCGGTGAAAACCACATCCCCTACTGCCGCATTCTTGGGCGTTACGTCCAGGTCGGTGCAGCCAAACACCCCGCCTAAAAAGGCGATGAACGCTATTCGTAGTATCTTTTTATTTTCCATATAGAATATAATGTCTGTTGTTATGAATAAGGATTAGAGTCCGATGTGCACACCAAACACAAACGTTCTGGCCCGCGGATACAGGTTGTTGTCGATGCCCGAAACGGATACTTCAGGATCGAGACCGGTATACTTGGTGATCACAAAAGCATTCTGCACCGTGGCATACACGCGGATATTGGCTTTGGAGATCTGCTTCACCGAATAACCCAACGTGAGGTTGTCCATGCGCAGGAAGGAGGCGTTCTCTACATAAAAATCAGAGAAGTACTGCGGTGTGTAATAGTTGGCCCGCAGCGAATTCGTGATCAGGTTGAGGGGGCGGAATGCATCGCCGGCGCGCTGGAAGGTGGAGTTGGAGGCTACGTTGTTGTAGACATAGTTCCCAAGATTCGCCCGCAACGTGAAGCTGAAGTCGAAGTTCTTGTAGTTCAATTGCGAGGTGAGTCCCATCAGCACACGCGGTGCCGGACGGTGGAAAGGCCGGAGATCTTTTTCGTTGATGATGCCATCACCGTTCTGATCCACATACATGTTGGTCTTGTCTTCGGCGCCGAGGTTGTCGTTTACAGGTTTGCCATCCGCGCCGGTCTTATGCTCAAATACATAGAAGGCATTTACCGGCTGGCCTACGCGCAGGATCTCGATCTTGTTTCCGACACCACCCGCAATGTTATCGCCGGCGGCATAACCCGGGAAATCAGGGTCGTTGTTGCCATCCAGTTGCGTGATCTTGTTGGTGTTGTAGGCAGCGTTGAAGCCTACGTTCCAGGTGAGGTTTGTCGTGGAGATGGCCACGGCATCGAGGGTAAGTTCAATACCCTTGTTTTGCACTTTACCAATGTTGGTCAGGATGGTGTTCGTGAGGTTGGCACCGGGTGCCACCGCGCGGGTGAACAACAGTTTGTCTGTATTCTTTTGATACACTTCGATGGATCCCGAAAGTCTGCCCTGCAAAACGCCAAAGTCCAGACCGATGTTGGAGGAAGCCGTTTGCTCCCATTGCAGGTTGGTGTCATAACCCGAAGGGCGGATGGTGGTATAGTAAGCACTACCAAACTGATAGTTCGCTTGCGGATCGCTTGGCGTGTACGTGCCCAGGTAGCGGAAATTTCCAATGTCCTGGTTACCGGTGATACCATATCCCGCGCGCAATTTCAGGTCGCTGAAGATGTTCTGGTTTTGCATAAAGTTTTCGTTCGCAATTCTCCAGCCCACAGCAGCCGAGGGAAATGTTCCCCACTTGTTGTTCGGACCAAAACGCGTGGACCCGTCTCGACGAAGGTTCACCGTCAGCAGGAAGCGCTCGTCAAATGCGTAGTTCACCCGCCCAAAGAACGAGATGAGCCGGTTCTCACCCAGCGATGGGATGGCCGTTGTGCTCAGGGGATCGAAGGGTATGGTCTTGCGCGCTACGCCAGGGTTGTTGTAGCCATAGATGTTTGTGCTCAACTGCGTGGCGGTGTAGCCATGATTTTCGGCATAGAAGCTTTGCCAGGAATAACCACCCGTGACATCCACTTTACTTTTTATGGACTTGAGGTCGCGCGT
>DATDAV010000023.1:0-4095 GCA_036525235.1 Chryseolinea sp.
AGCCTCAGCCGCTTCCTCGGAAATATGGCTAAGAAAGACACGCATAGTTCTAAAAAGGCTTTCTCTGTTTCCTCTGCTTTCTTCTGTTCAACCAAAATCGGCAATGCCGCAACCGACATCTGGAACCCCATTTCCGAAATCTACAATACCAAACGGGAATCTACCTCTGCGTAGACGGGCACCGCCTTGTATCGGTGGCCAAAGACACGGCCCCAGGCGCGATGCCGCACGTTGAAGCGGCGCGTTCACGTATTCTGGAGCCATTTCATTCCGGTGACCAGATTGGGTTCCGGGGTTTGTGTCCCGAAGAAAAACTCGTGATCCTCATCGTCCAGGAAGATGGCTTCGCGCCGATTGCTGGGTGCCATCACATGATAAAACGCTGCCGAACGCTCGATGCGGATCCTGCGCCGCCATGATACCCGGCTGCCATATACTGCCGGTTGAAAAGAGAATCAAAGCATTGGAAGCCGACGCACCAAGACTCGTCTGAACGAGAAATAGAAACGCACGGCGAAGAGGCTGAATGCAACGAGTAACAACAACCAAGCGATCCCAAGCGAAATAGGGTCCTGGGGCGCTCCTTCCATCGCAGCAAATACTTTTTCAAGGGAGTCGTTGACGATAACCGTTAGAACCGTCCACCCGACGAAAACCGTGAGCACTGAGGCCACCATTGCCGCACCAGTGAGGAGAACCTCGATCCGCCAAGGAAATTCGATCTCAACGTTTGTGTTCCCTTTCATGGTCCAATAGGGGCAGGGGTTAAAGCGTGTAAAAAGCGACAAGCCTCAGAGATACTGTCCTTTATGCATTACGCCAGGCCCTTTGGCAATCGCTTATGCAGCGTTTTTTCATCCATCCTTCGCAGCTGCTGACTGACATTCGCCGCGCTTTTCATCCACAAACGTTCGCTCAGCCAGCCTTGAAGCGCCGTCGTTTTTTTCCAAAGGAGCGCTGCCAAAGCCAGCTCTCTCGGGCCAGATCCCTTCCCTTCAAGTCCGACCATTCCTTCTCGCTCAACCCGGTCCTTGCCAAACCTTCTGTCAGCAGTTTTTCGGCCCGGGCCAGGTCATGCGAACGCCACGGATTTGGTTCGATGGCGTGCACGGTCGTTGCTAATGAGCCGTAGATGCGCATTTTCCCCGCGGCGGCAGCATGGTCGTAATTGGCGATGTTTTCCTTATAGACATCGAGCCCGAGATGGGTGTAGTGGTCTTAAGAGGAGGCGCTATGTACGAGGGTGACCCACTACTTTTCTGCCCTTCGAAGATGTTTGGATTCGAGGAGACATACGCGGTTGTTGTCAGCGGCAGCGGACCAAACTTCTGTGGCCATCTCATTCTGAGCACAGGCGGGAAAGGCGGTGATTATTTTCATGTTGCCGGCGTGCACACGGTCCCGCGAATGATGAGTCAAAAAGGATACGATAGATATTTGCGCGAGAATGGGAAAAAGGAGCTGCGGCGCTTCAAAGTGACCATCAGCAATTCGGTGGCTGCCATGCTGAAGGTTGAGGAGCTTTTGGCGGCCAAGTGGACATGGGGCGTGCTTCCCCATAACTGCGCGTCGTTTGTCGAGGAAGTTGTGCAAGCGGGCGGCAGCACCGCCGGCCTTTACTCCAATTGCCCAGCCCTGGAGAGGTTTCAGTGAGGGCGGCCCAACGTGAAGGTTGTGAGTTCAATAGATTGTCGCGTTCTGATAGGAGGCATTCACTATGCCCCGGGAGGCTGCCAAAGGCGGCTGGATTCTGAATACTAGACCGGGCTTCCGTTCCGGCAGCCCCGAAACTCCTGGCTGCCCCAATACCACCCCCGGCGAAGGTGACTCAAACGCGCATCGGCCTCCTCCGGCAGCAACGGAACTCCGCAGCGTTGTCCCTCCTCTTCCACAGCGCGCCGTTCCACTCGCTCGACCATCCTGCGTCTGCCATCAGCTGATCTTTAAAACCAAACATCTCCAGCGCATCGGCACGTTTGAGAGCCCGCGCGCGCAGGGGAGGGAAGGAGGCCGTTTATGCCGGATTGCTTCTTGAACGAGCGGAGCCTTCTGCAGCAAAACAACCGGCAACTAACTACAAAATCAGCCATTCTTGTGTCCGTCCTATCGAAGTAAATGCAGCCAATTTGGGTTTGGCTAAGTAGGATTTTTTGGAACGGGAAAAGGGCGCTGGCCGCGCGCCAGCGTTGACGCTTTTTGGGGCCATCTTTCCAAAAATGGAATGTAAGGATTGACAGTATACCAAAAACACTCTCCCATTGCGTTCCATCGACCCCGCAGTTCATTATGAAAGCAAATCAACGTCTGACTCTCTCCAGCATAATCATTGGTTTGTCCATTGGCGAAGTCCACGGTCAACAGGTGCTTATCGACGGTTTTACACAACCCGGCTCCAGCGTGGCCGCTGTCTCGACTGGCCCCCCTGCCGACTACATGCAGATTCACCAGATTGGGGCAACAGACGCTCTGGGTGGGTCGCGGGTTCTTACCGCGGATTTGAATCGGACGTTAGGCGCGCTTACGTTTGGGACGATTAGCGCTAGCTACAGCCCCGGGCAGGTCGAGTTCGCGTTGTCCGGATATACCTCGCCCGACAGTCTTTTCAACGAGGCGGGGCTCCACTATGGTTTGATCTTTGGTGAACTAAACCAGAATTTCCCAGCCGTCCTGGGACCTAGTTTTCAGTTTCGAATCGATCTCGCCACTCCCGCTGTGTTGACCGGCTTATCTTCCATGAGTGTCCGTCTGAACCTCGCGTCCCCCGGTGCGAGTCAGACAGTAAATGCCTCGATCGCAAATGGAGATACCTCCATTGTGTGGGATAGTTCATCGTTCACCAACGTCAATCTTGCCGATGTGGATTTTATTAGTGTGATCGCCCTGGATAGTTTTCGCGCTGGTCAGGGATTTAGCATTAGCATGTTCGAGTTTACCGCAGTGCCCGAACCTTCGACCTGTATTCTCGCTGCCATGGGCATGTCCGCCTTGACGTTTTATCGACGGCGCGTCGTGCGTAACACGTGATTTGGACTGAGTTGGGAGAATACCTCACTTTTTCGGGGCGGTTGCCCGCGTTATCACGTGATCAAAGCCCCTGGGGATTCAATTCTGATGCTGCGCGCGACGCCGCAATCATCTCTGGCTGGTATACGCGGAACGCAAAGTCCTAAAGGGCTTTCTCTGTTTCCTCTGCTTTCTTCTGTTCAACTTTCCGTCCTTCAGAGGAGCCTTCACCGGGTTCTATCTAGGCGTGGGCCAATGCCGCGGTGCTTCCTGCCAGAACCGGTTCTTCGTCGTCTGCGCTGTTGGCGGGGCGGATGATGCTTTGGTCGAAGTAGGCCATGCCGGCGTCGGGGTTGCGCTTGAATGCGATCGCGAGGGTTAGCAGGTTGTTCATGAGCTGGTCTTCCAGCGCGTGCCGGGCTTCGGCGGTGTCGGTTTTTTCGGATTTCACTTCGCCGATGGTCGCGAGTTGCGCGGCGCGGGCGGCGGTAAAATTTTTTCAGCAAATTCCCGCCGGGCATTTGCTGTCCACCCCCTGATAGCTTGACGTATTTCAGTACTGCTGTGTTAGCTCCCTGTGGCAAGTTGTTCGACTTCTTCGGCGATACCTCCCTTTTCGGAGATTAGTTTCTTGGCGCTCGTGACGACAGCTGTTGCCAATTCGAGATTCTTCTGAGCCAACGCGAATCCATCAATGGGACGCTCTGTGCAGATGATCTCGATCGAATAAGTCAGAACAAGTACTTCAAATGGTAGTGAGCTAGTCCACGTCAGGCGGCGGTAGCTTGGGAATGGCTCCCAAGTCGCCCCGGCCGCTTCCCTTCCTGTCGCTTGGTACTGCAGGACGTTGCCTCGATCATCCTTAAAACGAAACTCAGCCTGCCCGTGAAAGCCTGCAAAGGCCATCTTGCTCTCGACAACCCACGTAACGTCAATTCGGCCGTTCACGGAGAGCGTCAAATCAACATCCATCCAGAATGAACGTCCTTCGGTGACTCTGACGCGGTTACTCACCGCTCGAATTGGAAATCGCTGGCGGAGAACATCAACGAAGTGTTGTGACTGTTCTGTCGGCATATGGGGATGGTTGAG
>DATDAV010000024.1:0-20813 GCA_036525235.1 Chryseolinea sp.
GAATGCGGAATGGGTGTCAAGACCGGTTGGCTTTTCGCCAACCGCTCGCCTTGGTCTTGACACCCATGGAGCAGTCGCTTATTTTTGCTTATAGACTGAAAAGGAAACTTTTAAGTGGCCCAATTATAAGGGGAGCTTACACAATCCTTGAGCTCTCCTCTTGATTGTTGGTCGTATTCGAAGTATAATTTTTGAGGCCTTCCAAGAATTAGTTTTTTTGCTGACCTTACTTGTGCAGTGCTTTTTACCAATGTATTTGAATCTAAGGTGTGCTTGCATTCTAGATAGGCATAGACAGCATCAACAGGAATTTGATCTTTTAGATGAAAATTTTCGCCGATAGAAGATCTCAGTGTTGGATGACGTAAACGATCGTATATGATTACATCATCGCCAATTTTTTTTCCAAATCGGCTTACTAAGAAGCCGCGGCAGATGCCAAACTTTTTCGGCAAGATATCGGAAAGCAAGTGACAGATTGCAATTTCGTACTCGTCGCCTAAGTCAAAATTATATCCGGCCTCAATTTCAGAAAGCCTTGCGTCGATTTTTTTTGAGAGCCGCACTATGTAATTGTCGTAGGCTAGCGCAGGTTTGACCTTGGCTTTCATGAGTTTATTGTGGAGAGTTTAAGGTTTCTTTTTATATATTTTTTCAGCGAGATAGAAATTGAAAAGTAAGAGAACGGGATTTGTGACTTCGGTCTTGATTTGGTTTGTTATCTGCTCCAGATGAATGTCATATAGTTTAACGCGCCGAATGCATAAAGCAAAAAGAAATTCTATTAAGCCTTCAGAGGTAATACCATCTTGATAGTTGTCAACCATTTTTAGAATAATTTTCATCATAGTGTTGCTATGATTTTGATCCAGCTTATAGTTCAATTCTGCTGGGTGGGCACATCGAAGGATAGCTGCCTGTATAATGCCATCGTTGAACCTGTCGAAATTTCTTGGATCAAGAAGGGTGCGAATGTGTTCTTCTTGAATGATTTTGCGCTCTTTATTTGGAAAATGTCTCAGATTGTTCAGGACCACAGCAATGACGAAATAGATGTCAGCCTGAGTTGCATTGTCGTGATAAGAGTCAAAATCCAAAAAGGCGAAGCTTGGGTTGATTTTTAGTTGTGAAGAGTTAAGAGGATTCCTCAAAAATACTTCGTCAGTTAGTCCGTTTTTAGATAGATCTGTTGCGTCCTCAAGTATTCTTAGCCTTTCCTGGACATAGCTCTTAGCGCCTTCGAATCTGGTTTCCTCGTCGATATTTTGAAGAAGATTTCTTAGAAGATTAATCTCCAAAGACCAAGTGAGACGTTCTGTTTCTACCGGATTTTCGATTAGGAGGGGGCATTCTATTTTTTCTATCTGCACGAGTTGATTTGTATTCGGCCCAAAACTTCCAGCACAAATGTTGCTTTTTATAAAGTCAAACGCCACCTCGCTTTCTGTGCGAGCAAAGAAGGTGAGGAATGTTTTTGACATGTTTTTATATCGTCTTAGATATTTATTAACATATAAAATGTTATTTCCCGTCACCAACGTCGAACATACTATTAGGATTGCCCCAAATTCTTCCGATTCGGGTTCGTTTTCTAAGAGTTCTGTGCTGCTCCGAACTCTTACGCCTTCCGTTATAGCCTCAATTTTGTGAGCTAATTCTTTAGAGCCCGGGTCATTAAGATAGACAATCTGTTTTAGCGCTGCTGGAATGATCTGATTTGTGACTTGCTTTAATTTCGGCAGAGGGTCATCTTTGAATGACTCGTCTATGAAAAGGTTATTAAATACATCAATAGACCTAAAGTAGATTTCAAATCGCCGAAATCTTTCTTCTCCGTAAAAACACCTTATGAGACTTATTTTAGTTTCCTTTTTTGAGTGATAGATCTTCATAAAGCGATTTAGCCATGAAGGTCGATCGGTTTTTTTTATTTGAATTGCATTGACCTTTGGTTTATCGACAAGAAACATGTCACCCGAAATTCGGACTGGAAAAGATCCGACACGGCAAAGTTTGCAATCAATTTCATTGTCTGACATCTTAGATGTATCGATGCGATCAATGGTGTTGTGATCTATCGATGATAAGTTATAGAGAACCAACGATTCTGTGGGCGTATCGGATAAGTATAGAATTGAGATAATACCGTCAGGTCTCAATGTGGGGTTTTTCTCTTGCAATTTTTTAACGAGATTTCCGGAGGTCGATGCCGAAATGAATATTAGAGAATGTTTTAAGTCCTTAAAATTAAAATTTTCAAAGTGATCATATGAGCCGAAACTAATAACATTAGGAGTTTGGTAAGTATAATCGAAGCGTTTTCTCAATTCTATCAGAGCAAAAGCCAAAGAATTGATGGACGACGTGTCACAATAGATGTGAACTATTTGCTTTTCTATGTAGCGTAAAAGGGGCACTACCATGAAGTATATTTCCGAGCTATTCAATAGAAGGTTTCCAGTGCGAAGAAAGAATGGGCTATGCTTTCCTGAAGGAAAAACAAAATGATAGTTGTCGGACGCTGCTGTAATTAAGCCTTCTCTTTCTTTGAAAATGTCGATGAATCCACAATTGAAAAGCGACTCGGCATGATTGTACTCAATCATGTTTTCGTAAAATAGGTCGCCTCGCTGATTAAATGTGAGGATTATTTTGTCGGAAATAAGAAGATAGTTGGGTATTGCTTGTTTAACCTCTTCGCTTGAAAAAAAGGCGCGACGTATGTCTGAATCCACGTAATCTCCAACGATAGCATAAATGTTTTTTGGCGGGCGATTGGTTTCAAAGAAGCTTTTCAACTTATCAGGTAGGGCCAAAAGATTTATTGTTTGACTAGAACAGAATATGACAAGGGTATAATTGTTTTTGTCCTTTGCATTTTCATAGTACTTAAAAATATAAAATGATTCCATTCGATTATTGGCTAACGATTTGAGGAATAACAATTGAGATAACAGTTCCGTCGGCGTAGGGCCTGATATTTGGAATAGAACTGTTATTGTCCCAGTCTAGAAGTGCTTCGTTGTACTTGTCGTTATTAGGATTGAAGAATTTGACATTTAGAAAGTCACGAAACAGTGACATTCTTCCAGTTCGAATTTTCAAGAAACCACCTGTGTCATTGAGCGTTGACATTATTTTGTGTAAACCAATGCCTCGGGCGTATGCAGTTCCGACAGCCGTATGCGAAGTGTTGTGCTTACGGAGACATTTGCGTACGTAGTCATATTCTTCCTCAAGCGACAAGAATTCGTTTGATTTGCCTGAAAAGACCTGAGCAAGGCCGGATCCACTATCGAAGATGGTTATTTCTAAAAAAGTATTTATCAATCCTAAACGTTCTTGATTCCTGATTTTTAATTCTTTGAGGTATGTTGTAAAACCCAAGGAATCTTGCAACAGATTCATTTGGTTTCGATTTAATTCATGGAATTTTGCGAAAATACCCCTGATACTGGGGCTTAGAATTTTTCCTGTATGCGATTGGGTGGCCCAATTATTAGTGTTGTCGAATGATTCGTAAAGAATTCTATTTAGACTAGGTTGAATTTGTTTTATGTATTTATTTAATGTTCCGTGTTTTTTAAGTGCCAAGTCAACAATGGCATCCGTTATATTGTCAAACTCTGATTCTCCTCTTAATTTTCCATTACTATATAGAATAGGAAGTAATCCATTCGGTATATGATCGATAAACAGAAACAGTACCGAGTCATTTTTTATTATTTGTTCTGTATTGTTCTTCCAGAAATTATTAAAGAATTCTCGATTAAGTGGCCTTATTATATTTTTGAGGCTTTCGCCATTTTTGTTGACGATATCATTGTCCCAAGCAAGGATAGAAGCAAACAATAGATAGTAGTCCTTTGTCCAATATTCGGGGAGCAGGGTATCCGGAGCTTTGATAATTAGCTTGCCTGAATTTGGAAGACGTTTCCAGGTTATTAGGAACTGGAATAATGAGGGCAAAGCACTGAAGCCAGTAAAAGTTAAATTGACTGGTAGTTCTAGATCGATTGACTCTTCATTCCTGTGGTTGTTAATATTTTGTAATAGTGATTCGACTTGTTCGCCATTAATTGACGTTGGTATTTCCGTTAGCATATGACTTTAGTTCTAAGAAAAAGGCTTTCAAAGCTTGTTGTATGTGTTTAATTGCAATAAAGCGCTGTCTTACCTTGTTAAAAATACTATTTCTTGAATGACTATGGTCGAAAGTGCCCTTAGTATAATTCTACTAGTCTAGTGCGATTCATGAAAGATTCCTTACCGGCAACAAACTATTAATCTGGTGTCACCGAGGCAAATTGTTATTCCATATTTTCCATATAAACTGCAACCACGAACAATATCCCACGTATATCTACTACAATCACGAACAATATCACCCAACTCCATGAAAATCACCAAACTGGGCGAATTTGAAGAACTTGTATTGCTCACCGTGGCCGCCCTCCAGCAGGAAGCCTACGGCGTAGAAATCAAGCGTGAGTTAGAGTCGCGCCTGGGAGAAAAGCTCAGCGTAGGCTCCATTCAGTCGGCCTTGAAGCGCATGGAAGAAAAGGGCTTCCTCACCTCCGAATTCGGCGACGCCACAGCAAAAAGAGGAGGCAAACGCAAACGCATTTACGCCACCACAAGCTATGCCCGCAAGGTCCTAGCCGAAATGCGCGAAGTCCGCGCCGGCCTTTGGGAAGCCATACCACAACTGTCGCATGATCTGAAAACGATCTGAAAAAGCGGACAGATTGAAACTTGAATAGGAGAGTCCACTGACGACACCGCTTCAGCGGAATATAAAAACGAAATGACAACGCAGCCCAACGATATCCACCCTCCAAAGTGGCCCCTCCGCCTCCTACGCTACTTTCTAAAGAAGCAATACCTCGAAGAAATCGAAGGCGACATGGAAGAATGTTTCCGTGACAACCTGGAGGAGTTCTCACCGGCGAAAGCGCGGCGGTTGTATGTCTGGGAGACGGTGAAGTTATTGCGCCCCGCGCTGTTAAAGAATTTGGAGGTGTTTCGAAATTTAAACCAAGCCGCTATGTTCAAAAACTACTTTAAAATTTCCATGCGCAACATGATGAAGAGTCCTTTGAACGCCTTCATCAACGTGTTCGGGTTGTCGGCGGCCATTGGCATTTGCGTGTTCGCCTTTGCGTTTGGGCGGTGGACGTTTAGTCGCGACCAGTTTCATGAACATAAGCACGAAGTGTTCCTCGCCACCTTTTTTGCCGACCGCGACGGCAGCGTGCAACAATTCGGCCGCACGCCGCGCCCGCTGGGCGAGATGCTGCGCCACGACTTTGCCCACATCAAAAAAGTGTGCCGCCTCGACGACCGCAGCGTGGTGGTGAAACACGACGACAACGTCTTCCACGAACGCGTGCGCTTTGTAGACCCCGAGTTCCTCGACATGTTCACCTTCCCCCTCAAGTGGGGCACCCCCGGCTCGCTGGCCGATGTGAACAGCATCGTGCTGAGCGAAGAGGCGGCCATCAAATATTTTGGCGAGACCAACCCCCTCGGCCAAAACATGGTGGTGATCTTTGGCAAAGATGTGAACAAGGCCTTCAAGGTGACCGGCGTGGCCGCCAAGTTCCCCGAATCGCGCTCGTTCGACTTCGACTTCCTGGTGAACTTCGAAAATTTAAAGACGGCCGAGCCGGGCTATGACATGCAGGATTGGAAGGCGTTTGTAAACGCCACCTTCATCCAGCTCGACAACCCGGCCGATGTGGCGTTGTTGCGCCAGGGCATGGAGAAATACCGCCGTCAGCAAAACGAGGCGGTGCAAAAAGAATGGGCCATCACCGCGTTTGGCCTCGAGCCGCTGGCCACGCTGCACGAAACCTCCGAAGACATCCGCGACGACATTTCGCACAGCTCTAAAAACAATTATGCGTCCATCGTCTACATGGCCGTCATTGCGCTGGCGATGTTGTTGCTGGCGTGTTTCAACTACATCAACATCGCCATTGTGTCGGCGGCGAAGCGATTGAAAGAAATTGGCATCCGCAAATCCATCGGCGCCGCCCGCAGCCTGGTGATCGTTCAGTTCCTGACGGAGAACGTCTTCATCACTGCCTTTGCGCTGGTGGTGGGGGTGGCGTTGGGCATGTTCCTGTTCATTCCCTGGTTTGAGAGCCTGTTCGATTTCAGCATGGGCTTCAGGCTGAACGATCCCAAGCTGTGGATCTACCTGCCGGCGATCTTGTTGTTCACGGGCATCACGTCGGGTCTTTATCCTGCATTTTATATCTCGAAATTTCAAGTGGTGAGCATCCTGAAGGGATCGGTAAAGTTCGGGCAGAGCAACCCGCTCACGAAAGGGCTGTTGGTGTTCCAATTGATCCTGGCCTGCGTGCTGGTCACCGGCGGCATCACCTTCACGCGCAACTCCGACTTTTTGGCCAAGCGCAGCTGGGGCTACGAACCGGCCCGCGTCGTCTATGCCGAAGTACCCGACGGCGCAGCATTCGAGCAACTCAATGCGGCCCTGCTGCAAAACCCGAGCGTGGTGTCGATTGCCGGGTCGGCGCATCAGCTTGGCAAGCGCCATACGACTACGGTGCTGCACATGCCCGATCGCGAATATGAAGTAGAACACTATGCGGTGGACGCCAACTATTTCGAGACGATGGGACTGCCGTTCGAAGCCGGCCGCGGTTTTCATCATGAAGAGGGCAGCGACAAACAATCGGTGGTGGTGAACGAGCTTATGGTGAAGAACATGGCGTGGCGCGATCCGATAGGGCAGACGTTTAAGATCGACACGATGCAATATGAAGTGGTGGGCGTGCTGAAAAACTTTCACAGCTACAGTTTCTTTCGCCCTTTGCGGCCGACGATTTTTAGCGTGGCTCCAAAAACGGATTTCCATTATGTGTCTATAAAAGCGCAGCAAGGGTCGGAGCTGCAAACGCTCAAGGCGCTGCAAGGGCAGTGGGCAAAGCTCTTTCCTGAAACGCCTTTTCAGGGTGGTCACCAGGAGGATGTGTGGGGACTTTATTTTCAGGAGATCGGCATTCATGGCAAGGTGTGGCGGGCGTTTGCCACCATCGCCGTGCTGTTGGCCGGCTTGGGATTGTATGGGTTGATCACGCTCAACGTGGCGGGGCGTGCGAAAGAGTTTAGTATTCGTAAAGTGTTGGGTGCCGGGGCAAAGAACATTACGGTGAAGATCGCTGATCAGTATGTGATCTTGTTTGCGGTGGCGCTTGCGCTGGGTGCGCCTGTGAGTTACGTACTGATGAAGATGGTGATGGACACGGCTTATGCGGTGCATATGCCCATCGATTATTCGAGCGTGACGATCGCGGTGATCATTTTGATTTTTGTTTTGTTGGCGACGGTGGCTACGCAGATCAGGAAAGTGGTGAAGGGGAGTCCGGTGCAGGGGTTGAAGACGGAGTAGGGAGGGGAGAAATACAGTACAAGTTTTTTGGGAATACAGAAATTCTATGGTAATTAGGATTGCCACTCATCGAGAAGTGGAATATTAAAAGTCTTGCAAAAGATGAATAACATAGAAGAAATTAGAGAGGAGAACAGGAAATACTTTGATGGTAACGCTAGGATTGAGGGAAGTGATCAAGTATTGTTCTCTCCGACTAAAAAATATAGAATTCAGACGGCAGAGTATAAGCAAACAAAATTGGATGTTAATTGGTCTGTAACGACCGTTGAAATTTATGAGCATGAAACGGGTCATTGCATATTCTCATTTATTGTTAATCATGATTTGTTTGTTCACGGATGGTTAATAAAGAATAATGCAGAGTACTTGGTTTGCGCCGAAGACATTTATGGAGGGCAAACCATGATTGACCTGAGCAATAGACGAATTGAGAGCTACTCACCCGGGGCAGACGGTTTTATAGCCACGGATTATCATTTATCTCCGGATGGGAGTATTTTAGCCGTCGTCGGTTGCTACTGGGCTTGCCCATATGTCCTAAAATTTTTCCGATTTGATAGCCCCATGCAACTGCCGCTGCCAGAGTTTAATGAGATTGGGTTAACAGGCAAAGAGAACGATAAAATTAATTGGGTGGGTAACGAGACCATTCGATTTTATAATATTAAAAGTGGAGAGCAGCATTTTGTTAAAGTGGTGAAGGGTAATCCGGTGCAGGGGTTGAAGACGGAGTAGGGGAAGAATTCATTTTGAACCGCAAAGGCGCAAAGGGCGCAAAGTTAACGCAAAGCTAATGTAGAGAATTTCTTTGTGTTCTTTGCGCCTTTGCGGTTTAACGCTTTAATAACCAACACTGCGAAATGGAAATTATTAGTAAAATGGATCAAGAAACTGTTACGATATAACCTGGCCTGGACGCCGCAAGCAAAGCAATGTCGCCATTGCGGGCACTCCTGGCGCAGCGATATTTGATTTTTGGGAAATGTGTATATTGCGACGCTGTCAGAACCAGCTTTTAACCAGACCGTCTATGCGTTACCCCCGAATCGCTACCTTGCTTTTCTTTTCCTGTGCCGGCGCTTTTCTTTCCGGCTGCCACAACGAAGATGCCGACCCGATCGAGCCACAGGCCATCCTAACCCTGCAGGTGGATGCCGGCTATGGCGTGGGGAACGACAAATGGGTTTTTGCGTCGGATGAGAATGGCGAGGTCCTGGATGTGCAGCCCTATGAGGATGGGCAGACCGTTACGCTGATGAGCGACAAACACCCCGCCAAGATCAATGTGACCTTGTTCGAATATGGGCCACTGGCGTCGGTAAACACGCTGCTCGCTTTTAGATCATGGGGTGACGTCGCCAGCGGAACAACGTTTCATCTGAAAGCGCCAAAGTCGCCCACAAACAATCCTGAACGGGCCAACGCGTCCCTGAATATTACCAATTTCAACATCACGATGTCCCAGTTGGGCCTTTCATATGGGCTTGGCATAGTAGGCTACTCCGGTACGCTGGCCTTAGGCCACCTGGAGATGGACCTTTCCTATTTCGGTGCGCCGTCCGATATACTGCTCTACGCCTGGCAATCGGGAGTGCCGAAGTATTACATGGCGCCTGCCGTAAAGGCAAACGACCAGATAGACCTTGATTTCATGACCGACTTCACGCCATTTCCGCACCCGTTCAAATTGGATTTCGCCGGTTCAAACAGCGCCGTCATTGAGGGCTATGATGCCAAGAAATCGCAGACCATTACCTTGCTCGATACCTACTACAACTATGGGAATACCGGCTCCGATCACCCCGTTATCGGCTATCTCGATGGCTATGATTCTTACAACATGAGGGTGAGCAACTACCAGGCCAATGGGTACAACACCACCTACCACAAAAAAGGCGCGATCAACTTTTCCTTCGACATGCCCGCCTATACCTTTTCGGTCACCGACCGCAGCGTAAAGAATTTTACATACACTTTTTCGCACCACTACACCTTCAGCGGAGCCTTCTGGCAACACATCGACGACAAGGAATACACTTGGTGGACGGTATACGCGCCTTCGGGGTACACGGCAAAAGGTTTGTCCATCCCTTCGCAAATACTGGCAAAGTATCCCCAGCTTGACGTGAACAAACTTGAATTCGGCTACATGAGCTTCTACGATAATATCAAGGGCCGGTCTTATGTGGAGACGTTTCCGGGCGCGACCATTGCAACTTCTGAAGACACGGCCGAGGATTATACTTACACGGTGAAGTGATGGCGGCATGGGGCGTTCGGATGAAAAGAACGTGCAAAACCGCCCCATCTTCACTAAAGCTTTGCGAGCAGTCAAACTAACGCCGCGAATTTCTTTGCGTTAACTTTGCGCCTTTGCGGTTAACTCTTGAATGTCCACCCAAACCTTAAAGGATACCCCCGATGCAGGATGAGGCTCGGGATAACGAGGCTAGGAAAAAGCGGTACGCTTTTTGTTTTCAAACAGATGATTTTGCAAATGCTCTTCCTTGCGAACGTTGTTAAAAACTAACCTAACCCCTACACCTCCCATGAAAGCCATTCTACTTTGTGCTGCCCTCACCACCATGCTCTTTCAACACGGCTATGCGCAGCTTAAGCGCGGAAGTTTTGTGACCGGTGCGACGGTCTATCCCCTTGTACGTCATTCGAACGACGGCTCGGCCGAAGTGAAAAGTTACCAGGTCGCGGTTGTTCCCGGCGTTTCTTATTTTGTGAAGGACAGACTGGCCGTTGGGCTGGTGGCACCATGGACGTATGTGCATCATAAACATCCGGATCATTCGATGTCGATAGAGACATACGCCTTCGGCCCAACCGTGCGCTACTATTTTCCATTTGGCCACTGGGCTATTTTTCCTATGGTCAGTCATACGTATGGCTGGCAAATGCGAAAATCTATCGACACATTCCATGCGACCAGCACGGTGAGAGGAAACATCAGGACCTTTGCCGTCGGCGCGGGCATCACCTATTTTATCACCCAGCATGTGGGCGTGGAAGGTGTGATTGGCTTTGGGAAGAACAAGATGACCTGGAAAGATGGAGACATTCCTTACGACAAATCGGACATCATGTTGAACATTGGGGTGCAGGTGTACCTGTTTAAAAAGTAACATGGCCTCCGTGAAGGGAGGCCATGTTTTGGAAATTGATGAACGCGTGTTACGGCATCACTTAGTTTTGCTCTTTTTCTTTTGCTGACCCGGTGCATAAGGCTTTGCAGACTGGCTGCCCGTCGCCTTTTTGGCTTGACCGGGAGGCACCTTACCGCTTGGGGTTTGTTTGGTCTGGGTGGCCACTATGCAGGATTGAAAAGTGAAGATCAGGAACACGCAAAGCATGAGGCGCGTGAGGTGTTTCGTTGGGATAGAAATCATTCGATGTAAGTTAGTGTAAGGCTCCAAAAAATAGGACCGCAATATATAGATGATCGACTACTGAGGTAACCCGAGGCCTGTAATCTTCCGTTTCGGTTGTGACATTTTCTTACATGGCATGGATGAGCTGCACTGCTGGCTTTTTAAGCCTCATGAATAGTCCGTGCCCTGGCATTGCCGCTAATTTTGCTTCTGATCCCAGGGTAGAGATAGGCCGGTTCCGGTTATCGGAAAATTCCAACACTCCGGGAGAAGTCTTTTTGTTTGGTTACCCTCAAAACAATACAATGCACTATGGAAAAGAAGTGGCCCTTACGCCTTTACCAGTTTAAATCTCCGGCTTCCTGAATCCGTAGAAATCGACAAAATAAAAACCCCCGGTTTGAGTGCTCGCAATTCTACTTCGTTGACGGTGCCATTGGTGAGTGGGACCGTCATGAGATACTCGCCTTGCGAGGAGTGGAAGGTGGCGGTGGCATTTGTTTCGCGTTCAGAGAGTTTTATAAAAAGGCCTTGCGTCGCCGGGTTCGGATAAACCTCCGCTTCTATGCTCGCCGATTGTTCGGCACCCAGCACAGTGCTCACCGTTACCGATGCCGCTTGCGTGAAACCGGAAGCCCTTCCATTTTTAAAACGCTTGACGCGGTATTCATACGAAGTGCCGGGATCAAGCCCGGTAACCGAAAGGGAGCCGCTCTTCACAACGTCGCCTTGATATCCGGGCATGAGCGTTTTGAAATCGTCGGTCGAAAGTTCAAAGAGTGTTGAGTCGGTTCCGGTGGCGTATGTCCAGTGGGCGGTAAAGGATGTCGTCGTGATATCGGTGGCTGGCAACAATGCAGGATCTTCTATGAACGTGGTGTCGTGGGCCGTGGCCGTGGGGGAGTTGTAGAACTCGTTGGCACCATAAATTTTAAAATAATACGGTGTCGATTCTTCCATGTCGGTAGCCTGGTAGGATACGGCTGCTGCGTCGATCGTATCGACGATCTTGTAGTGCTGGTCGTCGGCATCCGATCGTTCGACGATGATTTTGTCTGCACCCTTCACGTGATTCGGCCAAGACAAATTCATGGCCGACGTTGATTTCACTTCGAGGGTTAACGGAGCCGGTGTATCCTCCAGGGGAAGGACAATGCTGGTGAACGCCTCGATGCTTTGCCCATGATCTTTCGACAGGCGGCCGGCGATGTACAGGGTGTGGTTGGTATACCAGCCATCGAACGCTATGGAAACCGGATCCAGGTTGCCGCCTTCTATGGGAATGAAGTTGCCGTTGCTGTCCATCATCACCACACCGCTGGCCGCATGGCCATCGTATGTCATAAAGTTTCCACCCACAACAAACCGGTCGTTCGCTATGCTTTTCACAAAAAAGCCGATGCAATCGTCATTCGATGTATAGCCCGGGGTCTTTGCAAATCCCGCGCCCTGATCAAAGGTGTTGTCGGGTTGGCCATCGGGTAGAAAACGTAGCAGGATGTCAGTGCCACCAAACGCGGATCCGGCGAGCCAGATGTTGTCGTGGGCGTCGACCTCAATGTCGTCGGCGTTGCCGCTCACCACCAGGTCGAAGGTGGTGTCGAGAGTGCCGTCGATGTTGAGGCGGATCACTTTTCGCTGTGTTCCACCGGGAAGCGAGAAGGCGCCTAGTAAAAGCGCTTTTCCGGATGACTGCACCTCGAGATCCTGGATATAGCCGGTGGCGGGAACTTCTGAATTCGGTGTTACGGCCAACGATCCGTCGGCGTTCAGCACGACAAAACTCTGGCACTTTTGTCCGTTGTAGGCGTCGAAGAACCCGGCCAGGTAGAGTTTGTTATTTTTGCTGCGGATGTATCGTGGCGATGATCCATATCCCGCCGAGGTAAAGCCTGTACCCACTTGAAAAGAATCGTCAAAGCCGCCGTCGGCATTTAACCGACCAAAGTTGGGCGACGGTGCGTAAACGAAAAGATTGTTTCCCGACACAACGATCTTGTTGTCGTCCTGGACGAGCACGGCACTAACATTTTGTGACGGGATATTTACGATGGTCGGGACGAACGATGGATCTACTTCACCGGTGGGCAGCAATCGAACCAATGGCCCGGGCATATTTTTCATGCCATCGGAATAATAATAGTCACCCAGCAAAACTTTTCCGGAAGGCTGTCCTTGCAGACTGTACTGACCTCCGTTGTAGGCAACAGCGGAAACGGCCGGGCTAAACGACAGGTCCACCTGAGCGTCGGGGTTGATCTTTACGATATGTTTTATCCCGGATTGGCCGTCGAGATAGATGAATCCGGTGGCAAAGATATTCTCATGCGAGTCTTCGATCATGTTAAACGGGTTGGTCACCCACGTGGTGAGCAGTGTGCGGCTAGCCGATCCGTCGGTGTTGAGTTCGACGATATTGCCGGGTTGAGAGCCGAATGAATCGAAACTTCCCGAAAGGGCGATCTTTCCATTTTTACGTACCAGCACTTGCGTCAACAGATCGGAGATGTCGCCGTTGGTGTTGGATATGCTGGCAGGCGTGAAGGAAGGATCCTTGACGCCCGAAGTGAGCAGCCGTGTAACGGTGAAGGTGCCGACATAAGGAGGTCCGGCAGAATACGTTCTGGTCAGGAAAACAGGTTTGCCATCCTGTTGCAGCGCCACGGAACCCAGCACGGAAAAGCCGCTGGCCGAAAAGGTCATGTCGGGTTGTCCGTCTGCGTTGTAGCGGTAGATGTTTGCATAGTTTGTCATATAGAAACCATCGCCCGGTGCCACGGTGATGGTCGAAATTCCTTGCGAAAAATTTCCCGAGGCGAAGGTGTCATCCACGCTGCCGTCGGCATTGAGCCGGAGAAGTTTCGAATCGGTTACGGCCAATATTTTTCCAGTGGATTGCGCCGTGATGCTGCGGATGTTCAGGGTAGGGTCTACGTGGAAATTGGGGTCGGGCGATCCATCGGCATTTAGCAGGGCCACCTTGCCGGCGTCGGCGCCATTCAGATAATGAAACGGTCCGTAGATAACAATTTTTCCGGAGGCCAGCACCACCGCCTTCGCAATGGGCGCATCCGTGTGAACGGATTGAAATCCTATTACGCGATTGCCGTTGTCATCCACTTTGAACAACGACCCGCTCGGCTCGCCCTGATAATAATCCACCGCACCATACAGCAGGTAGTTGCCATCGGTGTGTTCGGCAATCGAGATGCCGGGCATTCCTCCGGATACGGGTTTGAATCTATCGGAAAATTGTTGGGCTTGAGTTTTGGATAGGGACAACACCAAAAGGAGCGCGAGTAGAACGTGTTTCATGGCCAAGGGCTGCGTATAGCGGTGCCGAAGTAATGAAATAAAGCACAATTTCAAAAACCGCAAATCAAAAAGCTAACAGGCCGTGCGGGTGAAGTGTATGGGCACAGTAATGTTTCATCTGTCAGCCCCGTGTTTCCATCGACAAGATCAAAGAAAACGGATACGTAATTCAGTTAGGCAACAAACGTTCAAAGTGTACTTTCAAAAAAAATAGTTTGATGTCGCTTATGGTTTTGGTGGAACATAATTATCCACTCGCTTCCACGTGTCGCGTTCAAACGCCAACACCTGGCTGACCTTGCCCGATGCATCCTTACTGAATTTTAATGGAAACGGAAACTGCTGGTTAAAAAACTCCAATTCGGATTCCGCATCGAACGTCACTTCGCGTCCATCCCAAAGCTGCTTCAGGATCAGTTGATTATTTTTTGCCGTGAACTGCAGGTGCATTTCTTTGTTGCCTTCCATTTCGTAGTAGCCTTCCAGCGCCTTCAACTGTGCGGGCTGGAGCATGACGATCTTTTTGACCTTGCCGCCATAGTTGCCTTGCCAGCCATAGACGCTGGCCACGCTGTTGACGATCTCCTGTAAGATGCCACCGTTGTCTGAGTTCACCATGATCGCCACGCCGTCGCCACTCTCTACACCGCCCATGTACACACAGCGAAAGCCAACATTAGAGCCGCCGTGTTCAAAGAAAAGATCGGTGCCTCTTTTGGTCACGAAGACACCCAGACCGGCCGCGTCGCGCACGGGCGTGAGCCTGAGTTTGGTGTTGGCGGATGAAAGGACCTTGGCCGATTTTCCCTTCCACGAAAGTTGTGTTTCGATAATGTATTTCGCCAGGTCGGTCGGGTTGGTCCACAGGCCGGCGGCGGCTTGTTCGGGGTGGATGCGGAATTTGTTTTGTACTTCCTGGCCGTCGGACAGGTAGCCGGTGGCCAGCGATGCTTTGCGCGAGGAGGGTGGAGGTTGTGTGTAGAAGCTGTAGGTCATGCCCAGGGGTTGCAGTACATTCAACCACATGTATCGGTCATAGGCAAGATGGGTGACGTCGGTGACGATACACTGCGAAATGGTGGTGCCGCCTCCCGAGTACTCCACGCGAAGATCGGGCTCGAACATCGAGCGGACAGCGTCGGAATTGGCGGGCTTTTTTCCATCGAGAATTTCCGGAACGGTGGGCAAGGGCTCACCGGGCACATAGCCGCCAAAGCCGTGGACTGTTAGCCCTGCCGTGTGCGACAGGAGGTTGGTGGTGGTGATCCGTTTTTTCTTCGACAGCGAGTCATAGGGAAACTTCCAGCTTGTCAGGTAGGTGTTGATGTCGGCGTTGAGATCGATCTTTCCTTCCTGGGCGAGCTTCAACACGCCCACGCCATTCAAGGACTTGCTGATGGACGCGGCCTGGAACACGGTTTCGGTTGTCACCTTTCGGTGCTCGGCTTCGTCGGCCCAGCCATAGGCTTTTGCCCAGTCCAATTTATAGTCTTTGATCACGGCCACGCTCAGGCCCTTGATGTTGTAGAACTTCATGCGTTCCTCCAGCGTCCATTTCTTTTGGCCTTCCAACACCACGGCCTCGGCCAGGCTTTCTTCTACTTGCTCGATGCGGGTTTGTACATCCGGTGGCGTTCGGGTTGTTTGTGCGCAGGAGGATGAGATGATGGCCAAAAGGCATGCGATGAGCGTGAGGGGTTTCATAGGGATTTCTTTTGTTGGGGTCGAGAGGTGTCTATCAACTATTCAGCCAGGTTCCCAATACTAATTTACAGCCCATATGCGGGGATTTCCGCGGGCGTCTAATCCTTTATCGAACATCTTCATCCGTGGGCGGACAGTGCCGGCGGCGGGATGGCAATACGATTTAGTTAATAAATTGCAAGGGCACTAGTAAGTCCGTTGGATAGGATATTGGAAAAACTTAACTTCGGTATCAACAAAGAAATATTGGACCCTATATAAGAACGTTATGCGCCACACCGCACATTTTTAAATAGGTTAGCCTGCGTACCAAGCGTTAAACCGAATCAATAGCTAAATGAGAATTCTAACATTGTCATTATTACTTCTCACTTCAGGGGTGGTTGTAAAGGGTCAAGTCAAAACCGAAAACGGGAACAAGAATTTATTTGCATCTGAAGAGATCCGTGAAGATTATTTGATTCTTAGAAAAGCATTGGAAACTACATACCCCAGCCTATACCGGTTTACGGACAGTGTAAACATCACGAAGTATTTAGACGATCAATTTAAATCGTTGGACCGGTCCATGACAGAGCTTGAATTTTATAAAATCGTAGCCCTTACTTGCTCACGGATCAATGATGAACATATCATCCCCACGCCATCCAAAGACTACTACCAGTCTTTGAAAAATGCAGATCATTATTTTCCGTTTTCTCTGAAGGTTCTCGATAGAAGGTTATTCATTTTTAAAAATTTCAATCTTCAGTCTAAACTCCCCATAGGGGCAGAAGTTCTTTCCATAAATGGACATTCTGCGGAGGAAATTCTGAATATTCTGCTGCCCACCATTCCGTCTGATGGTTACATACAAACCTTCAATATTCGTCACCTCGAAGATTATAGTATGACTCAAAATGAAAGCCTTTTTGATTTAAACTATCCTATTTTTGTTGAAAAGACGAATTCCTTCAGAATAGAATTTGTACACCCGCAATCAAAATCCACAAAACAAACCGTGACGTTAACGGGTCTTTCTTTCAGCGAATACAAGAAATTTTACAATGAACGGATAGGATATAAAGCGCCGTTGGAATTCAAGTATCTGGAGAATGATATTGCTTATTTGCGGATCTCTTCCTTTTTGAAGTATCATCGAAATGATTTTAAGCAAGACTTTTACAGTTTGTATGACAGTATTTTTAAACAACTGAATCAGAAGCATACGAAAAATCTGATTTTGGATTTAAGAAACAATGAAGGCGGCGATGGAACTGGTGAAAAATTGATTACTTATCTTTTGACCAAACCCTATAAACATTACGACTACACCGAAGAGAAATTCGTAGGCTATCCCCCGGTTGTCGATTATTTAGAAAATGGGAAAGAGCTATTCTTTGTTGATTCGCTCGTGTATCAAACCCGTTCAGGAATGTATCGACTTAAAGAGGAGTACTTCAATAATCTTTACAAAACCCAACCCCCCAACAAAGACCATTATAACGGGAAAATATATGTTTTGATGAATGGTGCCTCTGGCTCGATGGCGTCGGTTGTCGCCGCTTTTTTGAAGGGGAATGGAAGGGCCATATTTATCGGTGAAGAGAGCGGTGGAACAATGGAAGGCAATACTTCCGATGGGTTTGCCAGACTACAATTGCCCAATACTAAAATAAGAGTAGAAGTTCCGCTAACGAAGAAGGTTAACAATGTGGATTTTATGAAGGGGAGAGGCGTGTTCCCGGATTATTTTGCGGCCCCGAAAATTGAAGATATTATAAACGGGGTGGACACAGAATTAAATTTTACGCTGGATTTAATTTCAACGAAGAAACGATGAGCGTATTTAAAGCAATAAAAAAAAGTATTATCTTCGCTATGCTGTAATTTTTAGACTTCCATGAGCATTTTCGGCATTCTTATCCTGATCGGTATCGGGGCATACCTTTACAAAACTTATTTCAGCAACAATTCCTACGAAACGAAAGACGAGCGCTACAATGCAGCGCGCAACAAGCGACAACAAGAATTGGATCGCCTGCTCGACAAGATTGCCAACCAGGGCATGGACAGTCTTAGCGACCAGGAACGCCGTCGTCTGGATGAGCTTTCGGGGAAGCGATGATGAGGTCTGTTTACCCTGTCGCACGGGGGCTTTTTTTGATCGCAACCTTGAGAAATTCTCAGCTCAATAGACATTCCGATGTGTTGGCGTCAATGGTCATTGGACTTTTGGAGGAATGTAAGATGTACTTTTTAGAGTAAGAATTATACAATTTGAGTCGGGATGGTTTATATATTGCGGTCCTTTTAAAACAGTTTATAAGCCATTTTTGCCTTTTATGAACCCACTCAGAAACCGTTCCCTACTTTTTGTTCTTTGCGTTACTTTTCTTCTTTTCGGATGCCATAAGGATGACGACGTCACCGGTCCGCATACGATCCTAACCCTACAGGTGGACGCCGGATACCCGGTTGCGACCGATAGTTGGATTTTTGCGACCAACGATGGCGGCGAAGTGCTGGATGTAAAGTCCTATATCGCGGGACAGACCGTTACGCTTGTTAGCGACAAGGTGGGGGACAAGATCAATGTCACATTTTTCATTTCTAGCGAGACATCGTCAAAGACAAGCTATTTTTCCACCTATGCCGACGTCCCTGGCGGTACCGTACTACATTTGGCAGCATCGGCATCGTCTTCACAAGAGCTTGAGCAGGGCACAGTCAAGTTTATGATTTCAAACTACCACTACGGTTCCTCGGCGGTGGATTTTTCGAACACAGGTTCTGGCTCAGGGACAGCAAGCTCTGATATGCTGGATATGGATATGTCCTTTTACGGACCCTCCGATATTCTCATGTCAGGGTATCGCAAAGGTGTGCCGGTATACAATTGGGCAAAGGGCGTGAAGGACGGCGATGTCGTTACGCGTGATTTTGATGCTGACTTTGTCGATTTTCCGCACCAACGCAAATTGGATTTTACAGGTACGAACCACGGTGTCGTATACGGTGTAAATGCGGATGGGAGCTATCTGGTTGTTCTGGACACCTATCAACTTTTGAGGACGACCTATAAAACCGATCAACCGGTCATCGGCTATATCGATGGTTTCGATTCTTACGATATGACCGTAACCAGTGAAAAGTCAAATGGATCAATATCCTACCAGAACAGCGGAGCGCTTGATCTTTCGTTTACGATGCCAAAGGCCTTCAATTTTTCACTCCAGAGCAAGGGCATGCGCGATCTCTCCTTTAGCTTCTCGGAAGACTACACCTACTATTCTTCGATCTGGAGTTACACACAAGACTCAGAATATATCAAGTGGTATTTCCATGGACCCGCGGGTGTTTCGGTAAAGGGAATGTCATTGCCCAGCGAGATCGCGGCGAAATATCCTCAAATCAATATGAGTAAATTTACGCATGCGGATATAAGCTTTACAAAAATTGTAGAAGGGGGATCATACCTGGAGAGCATGCTGGGTGCGACAGTCACAAACGACCGCAAAACCCGGAAGGAGTATTCGTATCGTCCGAACCTTTGAGCGCATGGCGGAATTGAATCTGAGATAATCTACTACTCCCGGATTTTAGTTACGCCGAAAATATATGGTCCATCTTTTGTGCGCGTCGAATAACTGCCATTATGTTCGTGCGCGCGTCACATCACGGCAGCAATGTCAATTCTCAAAAAGCATGCCCTACTAAAGTGAGAATTGTGTTTGCTGTTCCGTTCTAATTCTCCAATTTCGAAGCCCAGAGCCCATCTGACTGCATCCCCGCAGCGAGATGGGCTCTTTGCGTTTAAATGTTTGTGTTCCGAGTAATCACTTAAATTCAAAAAACATGAAAGTACACTTGAGCAATCAGAAAGAGCACCAGAGTGCTGAGAACGCTTTCGCTTTCAGAATTGAGATGAGTCCTGATGAGTTCAGGATCAAGGAAACGCCTTTTGGCGTGCGGTTTGAATTCAACAACGAGTTTAAGAGTATGAATGAACCGGGCACGCCGGACTTGCCTTCGAAGATTGTGAACGTGGCCTTGCCGGCCAGCGCCAGCAGTCTGAGGCTGGAGGCCACCGTGGAGTCGACGAAGAAACTTTTCAAAAAGCCGGTGTTCATCATGCCCGTGCAAGACTTGCAGGTGGCCTCGGCACGCGAGAACTTTCGCGTAGAAAAACAACGGATGGAATCCATCAACCGCGCCGTCGATCAACTGGAACTGGAGCCGCGGGCCATACCTTTCTCCAATGGCCCCATGCCTGACCCGAAAGTGTACAATGAATTTTTAAGCAAGCCTGTTCCCGTTGCCGAACTGCTGCATACCACGCTGGCGGGCAACAACCTGATTGCCGCCATTCGCATCAACCCCATCACGATCAATTCCGATTTTATTCCTGTATTGAACGAGGTGATCGACCTGCGGATCACTTATAAGATCCAGCGCACCGAAAAGATCGACCGCAAAACCACCATGCGCTCGCTGTCGCCCAACAAAGCCATTCAACAGAGCCTGGCCGATCAACTGAAAGAAACCGTGATCAATCCCCGTGAGGTCATCGACGTCACACACATTCCCTGGTTTGTGTTCGGTCAATACGACTACCTGGTCATCACCGACAACAAGCGGTGGAACAGCGAGACCATGGAGCCGTCCACAGCGGTGGGCGACATGGTGACGGCGTTTGGCAAATTGGTGACCTGGAAACGCGAAAAAGGTCTGAAGGCCCGCGTGGTCACCATCACCGACATTATGAACGGCGTCTATGGCAACTTCAAGACCGGCGCCGTCGATCTGCAGGAAGTGATCCGCAATTTCTTAAAATATGCCCACTCCGCCTGGGGCGTCACCTGGTGTCTGCTCGGTGGCGACATAGAGATCGTGCCGGTGCGCCTGGCAGCGGGCGAATGCCGCGGCGATGTGAACGAGCAAACCGCCAACAATCCACCTCACGACAACGAAGCCTTCTGGACGGGCACGTTCACAAAGATCAAAGCCGT
>DATDAV010000025.1:0-30509 GCA_036525235.1 Chryseolinea sp.
CGACAGCTGCCCTCCTTCTTCCTATGTGATCCTGACCTTCCCCGGTCAGAACGGCAAATCGGACATCAAAATGCACTGGATGGACGGCGGCATTCAGCCCCCCAGACCCGAAGAATTGGGCCCCAACGAAACGATGGGCGACGGCGGCAACGGTGTGATCTTCATCGGCACAAAAGGCAAGATGATGTGCGGCACCTATGGCATGTATCCCAGCTTGTTGCCCACCTCAAAGAACGCTGAAGTGAAGGTAGCACAGACCATTAAGCGTGTGCCTAACGGCGCAGAAGGTCACTATGCACAATGGGTTGAAGCCTGTCTCGCCGGCTACGGCAAGATGGAAGTGAGCTCTCCCTTCGAGATCGCCGGTCCACTGACCGAAACGGTGTTGATGGGCAACCTCGCCATCCGCAGCCACGACGTGCGCTATCCGAAGAAAGACAAACCCGATCAATTCGACTACCCTGGCCGCAACATCAAGCTGCTCTGGGATGGCGCGAACATGAAGGTCACCAACTTCGACGAAGCGAATCAGTTTGTGAAGCGTGTGTACCGGAGTGGATGGAAGTTGTCATAGACTTCGAAAAAAGTATATTCGAGAGAGGCTGCCTTTGGGTGGCCTCTTTTTTTATGGGCTAATACGACAGTGCTTTATTGCTCTTCTCGGCGGCCATATTACTTTCCGCAATGGCTCATTCATTTTCCAGCGCGCATTGTTCTTGTCACTTAAATCAGAATTTGAATGAGGAAGTTAGCATCAGAATTTAAAAAGACAGAATCCAAGGGCTCGAAGCCATGCACATTAGCTTTGCATGGCTCCTCGCTCCTGGATTCTGATTCTTAACGACTTGATTCTGGCTTCTGAATGCTACTACACTAGTTTCACAAACTGGCTCACTTTCCATTGCCCATTAAACACCATGGCTCTGTCCATTTTGATCCGGTATTCCTTTCCTCCCGAAGCGAACACGATCGTTACCGGTACGGCACCGAATCGTTCGGAGGTGTTCTCTATCAATTCTACACCGACGTAGCGGATAGATTTCCAGTCGATACCTTTTTCTTTTCCGCGTTCAAGCAGCGACTCAAAGGAAGTCTTTACAGCGGGCACGAGGTTGGACTTGTAAGCGCGTTCGAATTCGAATTGCGCATCTTGCAGCGAGCTCCCGTAGATCTCGGCGCTTTCTTCCATGACGGCGTGAAAGTCGGATAAGGTGGGGAACAAACTGGTGTAGCGTTCGGCAGACGATTCGCGGAGCGCGGAGACAACACGCTCGGCCATTTGTTCCGAGGTGGCAGTGATGATTGTTTTTTCAGTTACCATAGGGTTTGATACGAAAGCTGTGAGGGAGAGCGATAAGGCAGCGAAGGTGATGATAGTTGTTTTCATCTTTTTTTGAGGGTTATTTTTTAGTTGTAAGAGAGATTTGTCCCCGTCGCTCATAGCAGGTATAAGCGTTGGGAAATTTTATAATTCTGTAGGCGGCACGGGTGTGGGCACCAGGTTTTCTACAGGAGGTATCGACTTCAGATACGTGAACACGGCAAGCAAATCTTCATCGGTCATGTTGGCGTACATGGGCCAGGGCATGGGCGGCAGCAGATCGCGGTTTCCTTCCTGGCCTTTGCTTTTTCCTTTGCGGATGGCGGTGAGAAAGTTCTCGAACGACCAGGCGCCAATGCCGGTGTCGTCGGGGGTCAGGTTGGCCGCGTATGAGAGTCCCCAGGGTCCAACAAATGCCGTGGTGTTCATGCTGAACAACACCCATCCGTTTTTCCCGGCATTCTTGCCCATGGGGGGAAGCTTTTCTTTTCGTTGGTGGCCCGAGAGCAAAAGGGTTGGGTCGGGCGCGGGTCCGTGGTCGGTCATCACTTTCGGGGAGTGGCAGTCGTTGCAGCCGCCTACGGTGACGAGGTACTTGCCGCGTTGGATCAGTTCGTCTTTCGTTGGTACCGGCACGGGTTTGGGCGTGTCGGCGATTTCATACTCGTCACTTGCGGCAGCCGTTTGTTTTCTTTCGGGCTGACATCCCATAAAAACACTGGCGGTGAGAAGGGAAGCGGCGATCAGGGATTTTTTCATAATGGGTTTATTAAAACATTTTATGATCCTCTGAACGGGGTTGGTGTTTGAATGATGCATCGTAGGCGAGGGAATGGAATGAACGTCGGGGTATTTGGAATGAAGGGAGTGGTGGGGGGAATGAATGTGGGGTGGGTATTTCTGAATGCGTAGAACCGCCTCACCTTCGCTAAAGCTTCGGCGAGCAAAGAAAGGCGCTAAGGGCGCAAAGTTAGCGCAAAGGGCTTCGCCCTTTTGCTAGGCGGGGAATGTGAGCGTGAAGGCGGTGCCTTCTCCTACTCCACTATCGAGGGTGACGGTGCCGTGGTTGAGTTCGGTGAATTCTTTGACGAGGATGAGGCCGAGGCCGGTGCCTTTTTCTTTTTCGGTGCCGCAGGTAGAGCGCTGGCCATGGAGAGTGAACAAGGCGCAAAGTTTTTCTTTGTCGATGCCTACGCCTGTGTCGCTAAGGCGCACGATCACTTCATTATCCCTTTGAACGGCATCGATAGAGATGGCGCCGCCGCGGGGTGTGAACTTGATGGCATTGCTGATGAGATTGCGGAAGGCGGTGGCGAGTGTGTGCTGGTCGGCTTGCAGCGCAATGGATTCATTTACGGAGAGTGAAAGCGTGATTTCTTTTGCTGCCAGGCTCTCTTTATACAGCGAAGCGATCTGTTGAAAAAAGGCATGCAGCGGAATTTTTTCGAAGACGCATTGGATGCCATTGGTCTGGCTCAGTGACCAATCAAGAAGGTTCTCCAGCAAGTGATTCAAATTGTCGGCGGACTGGTCCACTTTGCTGCAAAGGCTGTCAATCTTATCGGTTTGTCCGAGTTTATGATAGTGGCTGAAGAGTCGTGTGAGGCTTTGGAACGAGGTGACCGGTCCACGCAAGTCGTGGCTGATGATGGAGAAGAATTTATTTTTGGTTTCATTCAGGTGCTGCAACTCGGCGGTGCGCTCGCGGATCTTCTCTTCCATGCTATCGTACAACATGGAATTCTGGATCGACACGGCGAGGGGTTGCGCCAGGGTGATGAGGAAGTTTTCATCTTCCTTGCTGAACACACAAAATTCGCGGCTCTCTGCCATGAGCAGGGCCACCAACTCAGCGTTGGCGATGAGGGGAATTGCTACCTGGCTCTCTGCGTTGGCAAGGCCCAGCGATCTCACGAAGTTGAGTTCGCCTTCGTGGCTTACCGTGGCCATATAGTGTTGCTTGCGGCGGATACCCGTAAGGTTGATGTGTTTACGTCGTGCCGCAGCCAGGCCCACAATGCCCTGGCCAAAGGGTACCGTCTTCCCGGTTTGATCGGCTGTATAGCCATGGCAAGCCACGACGGTCAGGAACTGTTGGTCTGGGTTGGGCACCAGGATCATGCTGTTGGACAGGTTGAACTGATCGTCAAGAATATCGAGGATGGTGTTAAGCTTTTCCGGAAGGCTCACCAGTTTGTTCAACTCGGACGAAACCTTGCCGATGATGTTCATCTTCCGCTGTGAGGTTTCCAGTTTGGCCGAAAGCTTGTCGAGTTCTGTAATTTCCATATCGCCGGATTACATTTTTTCGATGGATATCACTTCATAAATATCGGCTGCCTTCAGCTTGAAAATGCCTTCCTTGTGCTGCGCCGAAGCCAAAGCCTCCAGTTGGATCTCCATGGCGTCGAAGATCTCGCCTTCGATTTGCGATTCTTCATAACGCAACAGGAGCTTATACAAATCGTAATGCACCGGGCAGGTGATGATGGCCGTGAGCACGGGGTTTTCGCGGACGTTGCGGATGGTCTTGTTAAAGAACTGGTAGGACAAGGCCACGTGGTTCTCGTCAACGAAATACACTTGCGAGATATAGGTCACATTGGGGGTGTGATCCAACGAAGCGGTGGCCACAATGGTGGGGATCACCCCTTGCAGGGCGGGCATGATGTCTTCGAGGTGTACGTTTTGTTCGGCCGTCATGCGAAAACTTTTTCACCGGTTCCCGACCGGGGCGATTGATCAAATACCTGTGTCACCTGGAAATCCAGCGCGATGATGGGGCGATACTTGAAATAGGCATTGTATAGTCCCATCTTCGAATGCCCAAACGAACCCAGGATGTCCGAAAATTCTTCCATATATCTCAGCTGAAAGTCTACCTCCGATTCAGTGCACGGACGGTAAGAAAGAAAATTGCCCTTGTATTGATAGCTCTCAAACGAATGGAGCTCGGTCACGACCAAAGCAATTACAGGGTTTTCACGCAGGTGCTGAAAACCGACATTCATAAATCGCAAGGGAATAAAACACGTAAAGACCTCCGTATCCGGATCGAATTTGATACCGGTACATTTAATCGGCTCCGGGATATTGTCCAGGCTCGAAGTGGCCAACCAAAACGACAGGGGCAATTTTAAAAACGCAACGTGTGAAGGGGGCACCATACGTTATCACAAATAATTTAGCGTAGCCAAAAGATGATCCTTATACGTCTTTCCGATGGGAATGGTTTTTTCCGCCACGCGCAGGGTCTGGTCGCCGGTGTTGACCTCGTCGATGGCGCTTTTGCGAACCAGGAACGAGCGATGTACTTGCACAAATTCGTCGTGTGGCAGTTTCTCCTGCAGGTCCTTTAACCGCATGTTGATGATGTGGCGCTTGCGGCCCGTCACAATGAAGCAATATTTCTCGTCCACTTCCACCATCAGAATCTCGTCGAGCTTTACTTTGACGAGACGTGTGTTGTCACGGATAAAAAACGCATCGGCGGTCAGCATTTCCTGTGCTGGTTTAGGCTGGTTGGACGCGCTGAGAAGGGCCAGTTCGATGGCCGATTCCAGGCTCACGGGATCGTAGGGTTTTATGATGTAGGCCACCGGGCCGGTGAGTTTGGCTTGCTGGAAAATGTCCTTGTCCTTGAAGGCCGTGACGTAGATAATGGGAATGCGCTGGTTTCGGTTGATGCGGGCCGCGAGTTCGATGCCGTTCAGGGTGTCTTTGATTTCGATATCCATGAGGATCAGGTCGGGCGGATTTTCTTCCAGCAGCCGCAAGGCATCGGCGGCGTTGTCGGCAATGCCGGTTAGTTCATAGCCAAGCTCCTGGACTACGAGCTCCAGCGACTCCGCATAAATGGGGTCGTCTTCAACGGCCAGAATTTTAAGGGTTGACACAAGGTTAGGCTTACGTATACAAGATAAATAAAGTTTTGCATACTGTGCGGCCAAAACCCGCGTGGGAATGTCCAGCCTATATCAGAAAAATGACCGCACCTTCTGGGGCATGTCGGTCAGGGACAGCACCTGGTCGGCGGCGCCTAATTTGATCGCTTCCTTGGGCATGCCGAAGACCACGCTGGACTTTTCGTCCTGCGCCACGGTTTTGGCCCCGTTTTGCTTCAGGGTCAGCAATCCCTCGGCGCCATCGCGACCCATGCCCGTCATAATAATGGCCAATGCGTTTTGTCCGGCGTGGCGTGCCACCGAATGGAACAGCACATCCACGGAGGGCTTGTGGCGGTTCACCAATTCGCCGTCGCGGATGCGGATATAATATTTTGCGCCGCTGCGGTAGAGCTCCATGTGCCGTCCGCCCGGGGCGATATAGGCATGACCCCGCATGACGCGCTCGCCGTCGGAGGCCTCTTTCACCGTCACTTCACAAACGGTGTTCAACTGGTCGGCAAAGGACTTTGTAAAACCGGGAGGCATGTGTTGCGTGATGAGGATGCCCGGGCAATTGGCCGGTATGTTACGCAACAGGTAACGCAGCGCTTCCGTGCCTCCCGTAGAAGCGCCGACGGCAATGACTTTATCGGTAGTCTTATAAATGGGCGAATCGGGATTGGCCGGGTCTGGTTTCACTGCCGGTATATTTTCCTGCGGCGATGTGCCCAGCCCCTTTCGTTTGACGGGGGCCATGTAGGCTGCTTTGATGGCGTCTGTAATGCGGATACAAGATTCTTCCAGGTGCTCTTTGGTGTTGCGTATCTCCGACTTGGCCACAATTTCGATCGCCCCCAGATCGAATGCCCGCAAGGCCAATTGGCTGCCGCGCTGGGTTAGGCTGGAGATGATCACCACGGGGATGGGATATTGGGCCATCAGCGTTTTGAGAAAGGTGAGACCGTCCATGCGCGGCATTTCCACGTCGAGGGTGATCACGTCGGGGATGAAGGTCTTGATCTTTTGCGCGGCGAAATACGGGTCGGCCGCCGTGCCCACCACTTCCAACTGGTCGTCGGAATTGATGATCTCCGTGAGGGTCTGCCGCACCAGGGCGGAGTCGTCAATAATTAAAACCTTTATTGATTTCTTCATTAATCTCTGCTGCTGTTCGCTTCAATAGTCGCACCCGCACTTTTCCGGTGCCGGTATTAAAAATGATCTTCCGTCCGAATTGCCCTCCCGTGTCGGAAGCGACAATGGCGATTTCATACTCTTTCAATATCTTCCTGGCGATGTCGACGTTTCGTTTGCCGATCTCGTACAGGTCGTGTTGTTGATAAAGCGAATTGCATCCGCCAAACACTTTCGCCTCCAGGTCCATTTTATCTACGCCACGGTTCAGCAACGAGCGGATCAACATCTTCACGGCCGTAAATCCCCGGTCGGCATTGCCCGCGCTATCTTCTTCCGAACCCGGCAATAAATAGTGATTCATGCCGCCGATCTTTTTTTTCTTATCCCACAAACAAACCGCCACACATGAACCCAGCACTGTAGCAATCAGCACAGGTGTGGTCGCGATGGTGAATTGACCGTTTTGAAGAAAAAATTTCCGGATCATGATCAACTTCGCAATTGATATACCGTGGGCTTCACCTGGCGCAACGGCAAATTCATTCCCATGATGGATTCGCTGTGTCCCAGGAACAACAACCCACCCGGTCGCAGCAGACTGCAAAATTTCCTGATCACGTTCTCCTGTGTACTCTTGTCAAAATAGATGAGCACGTTGCGACAGAAAATGATGTCGAGGTCGCTCTTGAGCAAACCGTAGTTGTCGTGCATGAGGTTGATGCGTTTGTATTGGATCTTCTTCCGGTATTGAGGCTTTACCCGCACCAGCTTAGGATTGGCCTTACCCCGCATGAGGTAGGCACGCTTCATCTCCAGGGGAACCGGCTCCACTTTTTCGATATCGTATACACCTTGAAACGCCGTTTGAATGACCCGGATAGAGATGTCGCTGGCCAGCAAGCTATAGGTTAGTTCGGGATGAGATTTCTTGTATTCTTCCAGCGTCATCAGCAGCGTGTAGGGCTCCTCCCCTGTCGAACATCCGGCAGACCATATTTTCAGGTTGTTCCGGTTGTTTTCTTCCTGGTAGCGGGGAAGAAACTGCTGTGTCAGAAAATGAAAGTGCGCCGCTTCGCGAAAAAAATCGGTCTTGTTTGTGGTGATCAGATCGATCACGTGAAAGAGTTCGCCTTGTCTGCCCTCGTCGCTGAAAATAAAATCCAGAAACTCCTTATAGGACTGCATGCCCAGGTTCTTCACCTTTTTATTGAGGCGGCTTTCCAACATGGATTTCTTCGTCACCGGCAGCTTGATGCCATACTCTTGCGTGACGTATTGGCTCAGACGCGAAAAACTTTCTTCATCCATACGGAAAAATCCATCGGCGGGAACTTCCATAAAAACTGGCTGGGGTTAGAGGGACCCCTTTGTTTCCCCTGGACAAAATATCCAGGGGAAACAGGATCCGGATGGGCGTTTAGAATTCTGTAAAGTCGCTATCGGAATGGTCGCTGTCCAGCTTCAGATCAAAGCCGTTGCCGTTGGTGTGGCCGTTGCCATTTTCGTGTACCAACTCTGCTATCGCTCTGGGCTTGGTGGAGACTTTGATGCCGCCCCGGCGCGCAGCCTTGTTCAGGTGCAGGCGGTTATCGAGTTTGAAGTAGCTTACCGCGGCCTTCAATTCTTCGGCCTGGCTGTTCAGCTCTTCGGCGTTGGACGACATTTCTTCCGCGGCAGAAGCGTTGCCTTGTGTTACTTGCGACAATTGTTGGATCGCTCCGTTCACCTGGTCGGCACCCGTGTTCTGCTCCACACTGGCTGCCGCGATCTCTTGTACCAATTCGGCTGTCTTGTTGATGTCGGGAAGTGTATTCACCAACAACAATTTGGATTCTTCTGCGGACTTCACGGTCTTGCCCGAGATCTCGGTGATCTCTGCGGCAGCTTTCTGGCTTCTTTCTGCCAGCTTGCGCACTTCGGCAGCAACCACGGCAAAGCCTTTTCCATGTTCCCCGGCGCGGGCCGCTTCCACGGCTGCATTCAATGCCAGCAAGTCGGTCTTCGAGGCAATCTCCTCGATGATGGCAATGCGCTCGGCAATGGTCTTGATGGCATCGACGGTTGTTGATACGGATTCACTGCTCACATGAATATCCTTCGCTGCCTTGTTGGCAATCTTTTCGGTTTCGCGGGAGTTGTCGGTGTTCTGTTGGATGTTCGCTACCATTTGTTCCATTGATGAGGATACTTCCTCCGACGCGCTGGCTTGTTCCTGCGCACCTTGCGACATCTGTTGTGATGCGGCCGCTACTTGCTGTGATGCAGTAGAAACATTCTCTGCTCCGTTATAGATGGTTGTGGCGATCTCGCGAAGGTTGCTCACCATTTCTTCGAGCGCCTGGTCAAGATCACCGCCACGGTTCTGCATGGTGCTGAAATCCATGGTGAGGTCACCTTTAGAAACACGCTTGGCTACGTCCACGCTGCTTCTCAGTTTATCGATCATGAACTGAAGTTCCTTCAGCATGACGCCAATCTCATCTTTCTTGTTCACGTTCACGTCGGCCGAAAAGTCTCCGGCGGCGATCTTCTTGATGGCGCCGGTGGCCATGCTCAGGGATGACATGACATCCTTCAGCAACCATATGGCTACGAGGCTTCCGATGAGGATGGCCAACAAAATCACAATGATCATCGTGCGCACTACGCTGTCGTACATTTCATCCGTGTCCACCTGGTCTTTTTCCAATTGGGCATTGATGATCTCATAGATGCGGGCAATCACTTCATCGGCCTGGTCGTCGATCTTCTCACCTTGCACGATGGAGATTTCTTCAGCCTTGCCGCCCGAGTTGGTGCGGGCCAGGTTTCTCACTTGCAAATGGAATGTATAATAGTTGCTGTATTGCATTTCATAGCGATCGAAAAGCAGTTTGGCTTCGCCTGCCAGCTTGCGCTCCAGGGTGGCTGTGTTTTCTTCCACAATTCGCTCTGCTGCGGCGACTTGCGCCAGGTGCTTGTTGAGGTCGTCGTCGGTCTTGGCAATGATGAGGTCTTTTTCGATGGAGTTGATCTGGGATACGGCCTGCTTCAGCACCACAAGAGAAGATACAATTTCTTTGTTTGCCGTTTCGTTGATGACCTCATTCAAGGTGGTCAATGCCTTTTCAAAGGCTGCCTTGGATTCGTTATCAGAAATTTCTTCCGCCTTGATCTCCGTATTTTGCGTGGCGATGCGTTGGATGTTTTCCTGAACGTTGAAATAATCGTCAAGAATATCCTTCAGCGACTTTACCAGCGTGAGGGTTTCGCCATCGCTCAGGGCTTCCAGCTTGGCCATGTTGTCGTTGATGGACTTGATGTTCTTGTCGATCACGCGACCGATTTCCACCATTTTCTCGTCGTCGATGGTGGCGATCATGTTTTTCTGATCACGGGAAATGGCGGTGATGTCGTGTTTGATCTGGCCGATGAGCAGCACTTTGTGTGATGTCACGTCGGTGATCTCGTTTATTCGCGCGTTCATTTCGCGGAATCGCAGGAAGGCAATGGCAAAGATCACACACATCAGCACGATGAGTACTGAAAAGGCGAGGATCAACTTGGTGCGGATAGTCATGGTAAACATAATGTATAAAGGGGTAATGCTAGTTTAAGGATCTGTTCAGTTCTACGATGTCGTTCACGGAAAATACTTTTGCGATGTCCATGATCATGGTGATGTCGCCTTGTTGATTCACGATGCCCGTGATGGGGGCTTCGGTCTTCAGGTTCTCAAAGTCGGGAGCCTCCTGAATGTCGCCGTCGCTGATCTCCACCACCTCGCGGGCGATGTCTACCATGGCGCCGATCTGCAGGCTCTTGTCGTCGCCGGTCTGGATGTCGAGCACCATGATGCGGCTCTTCACCGTGCGCTCGGTCGCTTGCAGCCCCAACTTCAGTTTCGTGTCCAGCAACGGGAGCACCCTGCCGCGAAGGTTGATGATGCCCAGCATATAGGCCGGTGCGTTTGGAACCCGTGTGAACTGTCCAAACTCAACCACCTCCTGCACGTATTCCACCTTGATGGCGAATTTCTCATGGCCCAGGGCGAACGTCAGATATGCATTTGAATCGTTTTTCATGTATGGGAGGAATTAATTGTGAGACAATAGAAATAAACGCGAGGGATCCAGTACGAGCGCCAGGCTGCCGTCGCCCAATATGGTGCTGCCGGCAATAAAATCCTGTTGCTGATACGCATCGCCCAAAGGCTTCAACACGGTTTGCATTTTCCCTTCAATACGGTCGACGGCAATGCCTTTCTTGACGCCGTTCACGGTGACAGAAATAATGTCCGTAGTCTTCGGCAATGCTGCGGTACTGTGAAATTCCCGGCGCAGCGAAAAAATGGAAAGCGTCTGCTCGTTTACCACGACGGTCTTGTTCACGGCATTGTCGCGATTCAGTGCTTCGTAGGGAATGCGATCGATGCGATCCACCACATTCAACGGCACCACATAGCGGGTGTCCGCCACATTCACGAGCAAACCTTCTATGATGGAGCGCGACAGCGGTAGCTTGATATGAATAGAGGTTCCCGAGCCTGGCGTGCTCTTCACCGTAACATAGCCGCGCAGTTCGTTGATCTTCTGTTTCACCACATCCATGCCCACGCCTCTTCCAGAAACTTCAGAGATCTGGGATGCTGTAGATAAGCCGGGATGAAAAATGAAATCCAGGATCTCCTCATCCGTCAAGGATGCGTCGGCCGCCACAAGACCTTTTTCGGTGGCCTTGGCCAACACGCGGTTCTTGTCGATGCCTTTGCCGTCGTCGCTGATCACGATGTGCACATAGGAACTGGAGTTGAAAGCTTTCAACTTCACGGTACCGTGCTCTGATTTTCCCGCGGCCTTTCGGTCGGCAGGCGTTTCGATGCCATGATCGATGGCGTTCCGCACGATGTGCATAATCGGTTCGCCCATGACCTCGATCACATCCTTGTCCATTTCCGTGTCGGCGCCTTCTGAAATGAAGTTCACTTTTTTGTCCAGGGATTTGGATAGGTCGCGCACCAGCCGCTTGAACTTGGTCACCAGCGTTTCAATGGGCACCAGGCCGATCTCCAGCGATGTATCGCGCAGGCGGTTGGTGATCATCTCCAATTGTTCGGTGACCTCCCGGATTCCCGTGGCGTTAATTCCCTTCGTAGCCGTCGTCAGCTGCGCCTGGAGGATGATCAGTTCACTGATCCAGTTCAACAAGTCGTCGATCTTGCGCTTGCTTACTTTGATGTAGGTGTCGTTGAGAACACGCTTCCGGGCAACGGATCCTCCCTCTTCGTCCTCGTCGTCGTGTTGTGTTTTAACACGTTCCAGAGAATGGGCAATAAAAGGTTCCAGCTTCGCGAGGTCCACCGGATCATGGCCCAGCGTTTCAAGATGAAGAACAAATTCGGGTTGTTCGAATAGATCGCTAACAGCAAGTTTGGTATAAAGAACATGGCATTCGTTTTCAACAAAGAGAAAGTAGCTCGACAGTTCGTCTTGCGAGGTCGTGGTGGAAACAAAAACCTCCCAACACTCCACTTCGCCGGACGCTTTCTTCATGAGCCTCACCTTGGCCGTGCCCAGGGCAGCAATGTCCTGAATGATGAACACCAGCGGGTGGTTGCCATCTTCCGTCATGCTAATCGTGGGTGTTATCCGAAGATAGAACGTGGCCAGCTCATCGCGTTGCGCGCCAGCATTTCCCATAGCGCCCGCCGATTGGGCTTCTACCGATCGCAGGAACTCAACGGCTATGCGCAAATGGTCTTTCAAGTCGTCGGCTTGAGCGATCTTTGCTGCGTCCCTTTCTTTGAGGAGGTCGCGCACTTTATCGAACGCGTGCAGTGTGATGCTGATGAGGCCATCCGAGATTTGCAAATGGCCCTGGCGCACCAGGTCATAGAGCGTTTCCAGTTCGTGGGCCAGCGCACCGATCTTCTCGAAGCCAAACATGTTGGCACCGCCTTTGATGGTGTGCATGGTGCGGAAGACTTGCTCGAGGGGCGCGCTGGCGTTTGGGTTGGCCTCCAATTGCATGAGGCCTTCGTCCAACTCGTTCAGCAGGTCGAGCGCGTCTTCTACAAAACGCTTCTGATTGCTATCCATTGTTCATGGCGTTTTCGATCTGCGCAAAGAATGTTTCGGCGCGGTATGGCTTTTTGATCCATGCTGACAGTCCGGCTTCTTTGGCAGCGCGCATCTTATCGGGATTGCTTTCGGTCGTGAGGAACACCACCGGCACGCTGGCGATCGAAGGATTTGATTTTATTTTTTTGAGGAGTTCAAAACCCGTGCAATCGGGCATGTTATAGTCGGTGAGCACCAGGCTCACTTCAGGCTTTCCGGCCAGCAGTTGGTAGGCGTGGTTTCCATTGGAAGCGCCCACGGTGTCGTATCCTTTTCGTTGCAGGGTCTCGCAAACAAAATCGCGGATACTGGCAAAATCGTCAACAACTAAAATCGTTTTTTTCATTGGGGGGAAACTGTTTATCGATTTGTGATTCGAAGATATCCTGAAAAGTTCCCTACCCCTTGCTACAATGAGCAGACGGGCAGCAGAACTGAGCAGGTGGTTTATCTGAAAAGTCTGAACGAGAGACCGGTACTGAGGAAGTAATCCGGCGCGCTACGGCTCAGCCCAACCCCACCCGAAATATCCCATTGTAACACCGGCGTGAACTTGTAGGTCACCCCGCAGTCAAACCGATTGTCGGCTTTGTCTTTTTCCGGGAAGAAGCTGTAGCTCTCTACGAACATACCCAACCGGTTTGTCGCGGCGTAGCCCAGGGAGAGCGTATACAAGAACGCAGCATCGGGTGTTTCGCCGTTCCATTCGGCGCCGAGGTTATAGCTGAGCGAGAACTTTTCGCTCAACGTATGGGCGAACGTAAAGCGGAAGTCGGCTGCTGTATAGTTGGGGTTAAAATCCTTCGAACCGGTTCTTAAGTTGATGTGGCCAATGAATGCAGCCTGGGGCCAGAAACCCTTTTCTTCGGCTAACTTGATCTTAACACCCAAGGCCAGCGGGCTGATGCCTTGCGTACGAGAAATCTGATTTTCGGCAATCTTCGAGCGCTCGCCCAAGTACTCGGTAATAAAACGCAATTCGAAATGATCGTTCACACCGTATTTGATCAACGTGGTGTTGTAGGTGAAGTTGGTTTGCTCCAGACCGTCCTGGCGATCTTTTTCATACTGAAATCCGGTTTCTACCTGAAGGCCGCCTTTAGGCACGAGCACGGGGGCTTCCGTTTGGTCAGGACGGTCCGTTACAAGGTCAGGTTTTTCCGTTTGCCCGAAGCTGAGGATGGTAACGCCTAGGAAGGGCAATAGCAAAATTCTTTTCATTTTGGTTTAAAGTTTATGAACCAAAACTCTCTTTTCGCCGGACCGTAAGGAAACGAAAATGATTAACCGGGAACTTTGTGTTAGTAAGTGGGAACGAACGAACGTTATTGTCTTTCAAATGTTTTTTGTGTCGCTAACTTTATTCACGTCGTCTTCACGGAAGGATAATAAAACGGTAATAAAAAGAAAAAGGCCTCGTGATCGTCTATCACAAAGGCCTTTTGAAATCCTGCAACCTAAACCCTAACCTATGCGCAGGAAAAATTACTGTTGTTGTACAAAGGTGCATCGGATCGGTCTGCTTCGAAACCCCTAGTGCGCAGGTGGTGGGTTTGGATGAGTAAGCGGGAAAAGAATTTAGTATCCGGCGGCATGCATCAGAACAAACCCATCTGCTGAGCATCCTTCACAGGAATGGAAATGCTGATCCGTTGCTTCTCGGTGGAGAGGAAATGCACGTTCACACGGGCGTTCAGCTTCCAGGCAATCTTCTGGGCGGCAAAGAAGTTGAGCAACCGGGGGTAATGGATCATGTCCGTGTAGATGAACTCCTCCTGCCGCATGGCTTTCCGCATGGCGTCTTCCACAAAAAAGCCGTGTGCGCCAATGGTGATGCTCAATTCCCCCTCCTCCACCAAGAGGCGGAAAAAAATCTGGTTATTCAGCTTGCTTTTGGGGAGCGACAATAAATAGAGCAACAAATTGGTGAGCAGCGACTTTAACAACACCTCGTTCACCCCTTTCAGGCTTTCGCGCGGTGCCGAATAATGGAATTCCATAAAATCCACAAAGGCGTTCTGTTCGATCACCTTCCGGAGCAAGGTTTCGAAAGTATTGAAGTTGATGCTGTTTTCGGGAGCGTTATCCTCATCATCCGATTGCGCCAGGTATACCATGTGATACAACCGCTCGTCCAGTTTCTGGGCATGGGCGTCCAGTAAATGCAGGATCTTGTCGAGCTCGGAGTTGTCCTCGCGGATCCGCAGCAAGTTTAACAACCCTTGCATGGTGGCCAGCGGGCCGCGCAGGTCGTGGGCGGCGCGGTAGATGAATTTATCCAGCTCAGCTTTCTTTTGCTGCAGCTGTTGGTTGATCAGTTGAACCTCGTCCAGGTTCCGGATCTTCAAAATAATACGGCCGTTGATGTCACTGATCAGCCCCAGGTAAAAACCGGAAATGCCGATGCTCACCAGGCGATTGCTTTTTGTATAAAACCCGATCACCCGCTCTTCAAAATACCCTGCCGACAATGCCTTCTGCAACAACTGGACAATGTCCTCCTCCCGCGACAGGTAGTTGATGGACTTGCCGGCCAATTCTTCATTGGTGAACTCCAGAAAATCAAGCACGTTCTGACTGATCACGTTGATGTTGAACTGAAGGTCGACCACCATCGAATCCAAAAATATAGTAGGCAATTTCTGACGGAGCGACTCCGAGGAAATCAATCTTGACGAAATGTCCGGTTCACTGATGTTCATAGTGCTTAACAAAAAAGAAGTCCCGGTCCGCCTGTTGGAAGACCGGGCACAACTCTATTCAACCTAACCCTAATCTTAACGCTTAATTTTGCTTCACACCCCAATTCCAGGTCAAGATCCATTGTGCAAACTGACTCTGCTGCGGTGCACGGGCCGTGGACATTGCTCTCAACGTTTCGATCGAAGTAGGGATGGTTACCCACTCTACGGCCACAGAACCAACCGTGCCGTTCACATACACCTGGATGGCCGAGTTCGTCACTTTTTTCTTGTTCATGGGAATTGTGTTTTTGTTATTCAGGTCTTTATTAATTATTGTTCAGCCTATGCGCTCTGGCGGCCAGCACGGCCCTCCAGTTCAGCGATACGGGCCTTATATTTTTCTTCCTTTTTGCGGAAGGTTTCTTCCATCTCCTCCAGGCGCTTCTGCTGCGCATTGATCTCTACGTCGGCACGCAACTTTTCCGCTTGGCGAACATTTTCAACCTCCTCGGTCTTGCGGGCCAAGGCGTCCTGGATGGCCGTAATGTCTTTTGTGAACACACAAGCGCCCGATACATTGCCGTTGTGATCATATAAAGGCAAGGTGGATATCTCGTAATGCTTTCCGAAAAATTCCTGCGTCTCGACAACCTTCTCGCCCCCGAAAACGCGCTGATAATTTTCTTTCGAGTGTTCTACCTGGTCGGGATGCGACAAGGCAAACACACTCATTCCAGTTTCCACTGTTAATCCTTGCGCCTGGAATGTCTTGGCGAGGTAGTCGTTGAACAACACGATGTTGTGGTTCTTGTCGATGGTGACGATGGCGTCGTTATAGGCGTTCAGCAAATTGCTGAGGTACATTTCTTTCTCTTGCACCAGGCCAAGTACACGCTGCATTTCATCCTGCGTGGCCGAAAGTTCCTCCATGTTCTGGCGGATCTCCTCTTCCTGCGACTTCAGCTCTTCAGCTTGTTGCTGCGCTTCCTTCAGCAGTTCATCGGTCTGTTTTTGCAGACGCGTGGCTTCTGTAATATCGTGGGCTACAAGGCTCGCACCGATCACCTCACCCGCAGCATTCGTCAGGGGTCCGTAGGTGACTTCGTATTCGCGACCGAAATAATTTTTTTGAACCGTAGTGTACGCTCCTTTGAAGGCCTTGTCATAAGGAGCCTTGAAAGCCTCCTCCTGGCCGGCAGAAGCAATCTTCAACACGTTGGTGCCGGGGGTGAGGTGCATACCATTTTTTCCGAATACTTCCGTGATCCGGTTGTTGGACAGCACGATGACATAGTTCCTGTCCACGGTAAGAACGCTATCGGACAAACCGTTGAGGGCGTCGTTGAAATAGGCGAACTGATTTTTCGATTCCGCCAAAAGTCTTTCGGTCTCCTTTTGCGCTTTGATGAGCGAGGTGGCGTCCTTGGCAAAGATGGCTACTGCGATGATCTCTCCCTTCTCGTCGCGAAGCGGGCTGTACGTGGTTACGTAATAGGCTTCATGGCCCTGGGTCTCATAGCGGTCCGTCACTTCAAAGGTCTCTCCAGCAAACGCCCGATCGTAGTAGGCTTTGTTCTTCTGTTTTTCTTCGCCGGTGAAAAAGCTCAACATATCAAAACCTTTTTCCAACGAAGCTCCTGCCGCCGTGCGGAACGCCTTATTGAAGTTTTGTATGCGGTATTGTTTGTCTACAGTGGCAATGGAATCTTTGGTGGAGTCGATCAGCTCGTTCATGTACCGTTCCTTGCCTTGCACTTCCTTCAGCACGCGGTGCATTTCTTCCTGGGTGGCCGAGAGCTCTTCCATGTTCTGGCGCATCTCTTCCTCCTGCGATTTCATTTGTTCGGCCTGCACTTGGGTTTCGTGCAACAGCTTGGTGGTGCGGTCGCTCACTTTCGCGGCCGAGATGGTAGCGGCAATGCTTTCGCCCAGCTTTTCGATGAAGGCGCGTTGGTACGGCTTAATGGATTGGAAGGAAGCCATTTCGACGACACCAAAAATATTTTCTTCGATCTTAAGCGGGACGATAATGAGGTTGCGGGGAAGGGCGTCGCCCAATCCCGAGGTGATGCGTACAAAATTCTTGGGAATCTCGGTCATGTAGAGGGTAGCCTTTTCCAGCACTACCTGACCAACCAAACCCTCACCTAACGCGATGCGCTGGTGCTGGTGTTTCTTGCGATCGTAGGCGTAGCACGCGGCCATCTCCACAAACGTGTCGGCCGGGTCGTCGTCGTTCACAAGATAAAGAGCGCCCTGGTTGGCCCCGAGGTATTTCACGAGGTGACGGATGATGTTGTCCGACAGCACGCTCAGGTCTTCGTTTTTCGAGCGGAGGATGTCCACAAATTTGGCCAGCCCTTCGGTGGCCCAGTTGCGCTCGCGTTCTTCCTCCGAAAACTTTTTCATCTGGTCGCGCATGCTCAGCAGCGAGGTACCGAGGGCATCGGCTTCGTCACCCAGGGTCTCGTTTTGCGCGTAGGCGGCATCCAGGTTGCCTCGCTCAATTTCGTTTACGAACACGGTTGCAGCAGTAATTTGCGCTTCTTTAACCTGAAGCACATTTTTGACCTTCTCGAATGTCTTGCGTTTTACCAGTTTGTACCGAAGACCTTTCATAAATTCCTTCCGCTTGCCGTGTTAAATTGATATACAATTCTACGGTAGCCAAAAGCCAATGTGAAGGCAAAATGAGCAGGTGGGAACAGCGGGTGAGCAAGTGGCGGACGCCTTAAAAACACATTAATTTACCTCCCGTTTTGTTCGGTAGGCAAACCCGTATTTATTCAGGCATTTCTTACACCGATCTTATTTAGAAAGGCTTCTTTCTTTCGTTTTGAGACATCCAACGAAATATCATTGTTCAGAATGACGTAGCCACCCTCGCCTTTCACATATTTCTTGATGGAATTGAGATTGATGAGGTACGAATTGTGGATGCGGAAAAAATTGTGTTCGGAAAGCAGGTCCTCATAGTCTTTGAGGGTTTTACTGACGAGGTATTTCTTGCCGTCGGCGGTATAGATCTGCGTGTAATTACTAGAGGCTTCGCAATAAAGAATGTCGTTGGTTTTTATAAAAATGAGCCCTTCCAACGTCGGCAATGCCAGTTTATAGTTTTCGGAGGAACTCACGCCCACTTTCAGGTTTTGCACCAGTTCCGTGAGACGGCTGGTGATGTTCCCGTTCATGCGTTTTTCCACCTTCCCCACCGCTTTCTTCAATTCCTCGATATCGATCGGTTTCAACAAGTAGTCGATCGCTGAAAACCGGAAGGCCTTGATGGCGTATTCGGAATAGGCGGTCGTGAAGATCACTTCGAAGGTGATGTCCTTCAATTTGGTGAGCAAGTCAAAACCGGTTTCGCGTTGCAATTGGATATCGAGAAAGACAATATCGGGTTTATCGCGCTCAATGGCCAGAATGGCTTCCGCCACGTCCTGGCAGAGGGACCTCACCTCAACACCCTCCACAAAATCTTGCAAGAGAATCTGAAGACTTTCCCGACTCTTCGATTCATCGTCAACAATTATGGCCTTAAGCATGCTGGTATAGGGGGGTAAGCGTATCTTAAAATTGTCATGACTGTCTCCTAACAATGGGGAACAAACCTAGTAAAACGCTTCTACCCAAGATATTAAGAAATTGACATTTTCTTACATCCTGATCCAAATCTTTACCTGGGTTCCGGTAGGCGTGCCGTCTTCAAAAAGGTCTATTACCTCGTAGGAGGCTTCATCTTCTTCGTTTACTAATTTCAGGCGTTCTTCCGTGAGCACAGTGCCCATGGACTTGTGCTGCGGGAAGTTCTGCTGCCGCAGTTTCCGGGCCGCCTCGCGGCCAATACCGTCGTCTTCGATCTCGAAGAGCACCCGCTCGTGGTCCTCCTGCACGCGAATGCACAACCTACCCTTGTCACGTTTGTTGTACAGCCCATGCAAAATAGCATTTTCTACGTAAGGCTGGATAAGGAGCGACGGTATTTCGATGTTGTCCAGGTCCAGGTCGGGGCTTACATCGAAAACACAGACAAATTTGTCTTCAAAGCGAACCAGCTCCAGGTTCACATAATGCTGCAGCAACTCGATCTCGTCGGCCAGCTTGATCTTGTTCTTGACCGAATTGGTGAGAATACCGCGAATCAATTTCGAAAATGTCGACAAGTAGTTGATGGCATTCAGGCGGTCGTTCTTGGCAATAAAAAACTGGATGGAATTGAGGGCATTGAAGATAAAGTGCGGGTTCATCACCGACCGCAGCGCCATCAGTTTCAGTTCGCCGATCTTCTTGTTGGCCTCCATCAACTCGCGTTCGCGCACGACACGGTCCGTAACGTTGCGCGAATAAATGGCGGCTCCCACCACACTGTGCCCTTCGATGATCGGGTTCACGGAGTATTGCAGGTGCGCATTGTTCAGCTCGCCTTCCGTTAACACGATCTCGCCGGCCAGCGCCCGCTTGAAAAGCGAGGTCCAGTATTCCAGCATCTCGGCGGGCACCTTGCCACGCGACTCTTCGATGATCTGTTGCCCCACTTCATAGCTCAACCCATACCACTCGCGCATGTAGTTGATAAAATTGTTGTTCAACGCCATCAACCGGAACTCTTTGTCCACCGACCAGATGCTCATGTCGGAGTTGTTGATGATGGCGTTCATGTTCAATTCGTTCTGCCGGATCTTTTGCTCGGCCAGCCTCCGCTCGGTAATGTCTTCGGCAAACACGGTGATACCCGATATGAAATCGTTGCGCACGATGGGGCTCAGCGAATATTGAAATTCGCGGTCGCGGAAACGCTTCTCCACTTTCAGTATCTCCCCCGAAAGGACGCGCTCATACCATCCCATCCATTCTTCCAACTGATCCTGCTGAAAGGCCCTCTGAAAAAAGTCCAGGATGCTCTGCCCCACCTCCAGCGCTACGCCATAGGTTTGCTTCATATACTTCTTCCACGGCTGGTTCAGGGAGGTCAATTGGTATTGCCGGTTTAGCGACCAGATAAAAAATTCGTTGTTGTTGATGGTGGCGTTCAGGTTGGCTTCGCTGGAAATGAGCCGCGCCTCCGCTTCCTTCCGCTCCGTGATGTCGCGCACAATGGTGATGATGTGTCGCTCACCACCCAAAGAGAAACGGCTGGACGCAATCGTGCCGTAAAACGTCTCGCCGTCTTTTTTTATAAAGGTGGCGTCGTAGTACGCTTCGCCCTCCTTGAAGAGCTGCTCGAAATAGCGCTGCCGGTCTTCCATCTTCAGCCATAGGTTGAAGTCGTTGCTGGAGTGGCCGATCACTTCCTCCCGTTTGTAGCGCGAGACTTCTTCCAACTTGCTGTTGGCCTCCACCAGCACCATGTCGCGCTCGCGGAAGATCAGGGTGAGGTCGGGGTTCAGGTCGAAGGCTTTCTGGAATTTTTCCTCGGCTGCCTTGCGCTGCGAGATGTCCTGGATGACGGAGATAATAAAATTCTTTCCTTCGATCTCAATGCGGCTGCTGCTCAAGGCGATCTGAATGGTGCGTCCCTCTTTCCGCCGCCAGGTGCACTCGATCGACGCCACGCCTTCCGAGAAGTATTGTGAATAGTAAGCCTGTCGCTCGGCACTGTCCACAAAAAAAGCAAAGTTGATCGCCGACTTTCCGATCACCTCCTGGCGCGTGTAGCCCAGCACCTGGAACACTTTCTCATTGGCGTCGATAATCACCATGTCGTCTTCCCGGGTGATGGTCATCAGGTCGGGATTGTTGCGGAAGGCTTTGGCAAATTTTTCTTCGCTGGCCTTCAGCCTTTCTTCGGCCTCCTTAAAGTAAGTGATGTCGTAGGTAAGCCCCAATATCCTTCCAAAGGTGTCGCCTTCCTGCACCGGGTAGGCGGTGATGCGTACCCATTTTTTATACCCCAATGGAGTGACCGTGTGGGCGGTGATGTCGAAGGGCAGGTTTTGGCTGCGGGTCATGTTCTGGAAAGCCTCCTTCACAAGGTGGCCGCTGGGCTCGTCGAACAACCGGTGGATCTCCGAGAGGTCGCTCACGTTGAAGCTATGGTCCACACCATAGATGCTATACATCTCGTTGGACCAGAACATGGTCTTTGTCCCCAGGTCATATTCCCAACTGCCGATCTTGGCCAGGCGCTGTGACTGGGTGAGGATGAACTCGCGCTCCGAAAGGACCTTCACATTTTCGGAAAGCTGTTCGTTGATCTGGCGAAGCTCTTCTTCAGTGCTGGTCAGCTCTTCTTCACGCAAGGCCAACTCTTCGTTCAGGCCGCGCTGGTATTGCAAAGCTTCTTCCAATACCTTTTCGCGCTGGCGCTCGCGTGTGATGTCCACCCAACCGCCCAATGCACGCTGCGCTTTCCCCGAAGCGTCGCGGATAATGGTGGCCTGGTCCAGCATCGAGGCATAGGTGCCGTCTTTTTTCCGGACACGGTATACATCGATGTAGCGCGTGGCATTCGACAACAACATGTCGTCGAAATATTTTACCACGCGGTCGCGATCCTCTTCGTGGATCGATGCGGCCCAGTCATCCAGGGAATAGTCCACTTTATTCAACCCGAATTCGTCCAACGCCTTGCTGCCACTGTACCATGACAACGTATGGGTGACCATGTCGAGATCCCACATGGCGGCGTTGGATATCTCGGAGATAAGCTTGAAACGCTCCCGCTCGGCCTCCAGCTTGGACAGGGTTTCTTCGAGGATGTTTTTTTCCCTTAGCTGATCGCTGACATCTTTCCATGAACCCACCACCCGGTAGGCTTCGCCGTCGGGATGACGGAGAAATTTCATATTGTCTTCGATATAATAGTAAGACTCCCTGCCGCGATAGCGATAAAAATGCCGGAAGGCCGTCACCGTCTTATCGGCCAATGCATTTTGGAAATCTGACACAGCCCGGTCGCGATCGTCGGGGTGAACGCCGTGCATCCAGAAGTCGTCGGGCAGGTTGTCGGTGATGTCGTACTTTCTCCTGTTCTCCGTCGACGCCAACCAAGCTCCCTTACCGGTTTTTATGTCCTTGATCCAAATGGCTTCCGAGGTGATCTCAAAAATCGATGCTAAAAGTTCCGACCCAAGCGCTCCATTTAATAACTGATCCTGAAGTGTATTCACAGCTTGAAATTACAAAATAAACTTTTTGGTTTCACCCACGGCTGGAAGAATGCTTTTTATTTGAACGCCACATCCTACCTTTACAAACCCCATGACCCAAAAGCTATTCACCTACGAAAATACAACCCTGCACTACGCCGTCGCCGGAACGGGGCCGGAGGCGTTGCTGCTCTTCCACGGCTTTGGTCAGGACCATACCGTCTTCGAGGCATTCGACAAAATACTCTCCCCCCGCTACACGCTCTATGCTTTCGATCTCTACTTTCATGGTCAAAGCACATGGGGGCCTGGCGAATCGCCGTTGCTAAAAAACTATTGGGAAAAAATCATGCAGGCATTTTGCGAAACCCTGCCCGTGAAGACATTCACTTTAGCCGCTTTTAGCTTGGGCGGCAAATTTGCCCTGGCCACCCTGGAGGCATTCCCCGAACGAACAAAGGGCATCGTGCTCATGGCACCCGACGGCATCAAGACCAGCTTCTGGTATAGCCTTGCTACCTATCCCCTGTTTTTCCGGTGGCTGTTCAAAAGCATGATCCTGCACCCCGGCACGTTCCTGGCCCTCTCGCGGGTGCTCTATACGCTGGGCGTGATGGACAAGGGATTGATCCGGTTTGCCGAACGCCAGATGAACACCCGGGAGAAGCGCGAACAAGTATATTATTCGTGGGTCGTGTTCCGGCACCTGCACTTTAATTTGAAAAACATTGCTTCCATTGTCAATGCGCATCACATCCCGCTGACCTTGTTCGTCGGAAAATATGACAAGGTGATCCGTCCTGAAAATATGAACAGGTTGTTAAAGCATCTGAATCACTATCGCTTTGAAGTGCTGGACAGCGGCCATAATACCATTATCCGCGAAAGCCTGGCACACTGGAAAGCACCGGATGATGCGGCCTTCTAAAGGCAACAAACGGCCTTAATTCCTGGCGAGGTTGTTGCTATCATGATCATAACAATTGATCATTTTTGAAATATTTATGACTGACTATCAAGTTGTTATACATTAAAAAGTACTTGTTTAAACAAGTATATCGAACTTCTTCTACCTTTACTTCACCAAAAAACAAGAAACTACATTATGAAAAAAATGAACACACTCTTCGCCCTCCTGTTCGTATCAGCCGGGGTGTTTGCACAGACGATGTGGAACGTCGACAAGAACCACACGAATATCCAGTTCAACGTATCCCACATGGTGGTATCGGAAGTGAACGGGAGCTTCACGGATTTTACGGGTGCAGTGAAAAGCAAATCGGATGACTTCAATGGCGCCGATGTAGAATTCACCGCCAAGGTGGCTTCTATCAGCACCAACAACGAGAAAAGAGATGGCCACTTGAAGTCGGATGACTTCTTCAATGCCGAAAAATTCCCTGAAGTTAAATTCAAAGGCACCCTCGTGAAAGAAAATGGCAAATATCTGTTGAAGGGTAACCTCACGCTTCGCGACGTGACAAAGCCTGTGACCTTCGATGTTACGTATGGTGGCACCGTTGACACCGGCAATGGTGTTAAAGCCGGTTTCAAACTGAACGGCAAGATCAACCGTCTGGAGTACGGCCTGAAGTGGAGCAACAAACTTGCGAACGGCGAAATGGTCGTAGGTGACCAGGTTGAGATCGTCTGCAAAATCGAATTGAACAAAGCAGCAGCCTAAATAATCAAGCGACCCCTGTTAAATTCCGACAGGGGTCGTTCTTTTTTGTGGTATGAAAATCGAAGACGAGATCAAGCAGAAAAAATTCATCAACGCACACCAAAAGGCGGTCATCAACTTGGTGTATACCGTGAATTGGATGCAGGGCAAGCACCAGGAGGTGTTCAAGTCTTTTAATATCACCGCGCAGCAATTCAATATCCTGCGCATCCTCAAAGGACAACACCCCAACAGCACCTCGGCCACCGAAATCAAGGCCCGCATGCTGGACCGGAACTCCGACGTTTCGCGTTTGCTGGACCGCCTGGTCGCCAAAAATGTGATCGTCAAAAAGGCGTGCCCCACCGACAAGCGCGCCTTCGATGTAAACCTGACCGAGGCCGGGCTGGAATTGCTCCGCACCCTCGATAAAAAACAAAGCGAGCTGGACAACATCCTCAACCTTTCGGAAGAAGAGGCTTACCAGCTCAGTAATCTGTTGGACAAGAGCAGAGGCTGAAGATCAGATCTTCGCCAATTCCTCCCGCACAAAATCCATCAATTCCTTTATGTATGCGCGGCTGAAGTTGAACTCGATGCCCGCCGCTTTATAAATCTCCGGGATGGAGCGGATATAGCCCAGCTTTAACGCATTCTGATACCCCGCCAAACCCTTCGCAGGATTCTTGCGGAAGTTGCGCCACACGGCGATAGCCCCCAATTGCGCCATACCGTATTCGATATAATAGAACGGCACTTCATATAAGTGCAATTGCTTCTGCCAGAGATAATCCTTCGCAGCTTGCAACGACGACCAATCGGTGACGGTGTCGGCGAACTGATCGAAGATCGCATTCCACTCTTGCGTGCGCTGCTCCAGCGTGTGCTGGGGATGCGTATACAACCAATGTTGAAAGCGGTCGATGGTGGCCACCCAAGGTAGCGTTTCAATAATGTCTTCGAGGTGTTCACGCTTGGCGCGCTTCAATTCCGCCTCGTCGGTAAAGAACACATCCCAATGATCCAGCGAGATCAGCTCCATCGACATCGAAGCCAACTCCGCTACTTCGGAAGGTGTTGACTTGAATTCGTTTAACTCCAGGTCGCGGGTGAGAAAGTTGTGAATGGCGTGGCCTCCCTCGTGCATGATCGTCACCATGTCGCGCAGCGTGGACGTGGCGTTCATAAAAATGAAGGGCACACCGATCTCCGCCAGCGGGTAGTTGTAGCCCCCGGGAGCTTTTCCCTTTCTCGACTCCAGGTCCAAATGCCCCATAGCCTTCATGATGGCCAGGCATTGACCCAGGAACGGATCGAGACGGTGGAACACTTCAATGGTCTTGTCGGTGAGTTCCTTGCCGTTGGTGAAGGGCTTCAAGGCTTCACGTCCCTCGGGGTCCACGGCTTTGTCCCAGGGCCGCAGTTGGCTTACACCGAGGGCTTCCTTGCGCTCTTTGGAAAATTTGTCGAGGATGGGAACCACTTCGTGTTGGATGGCTTCGTGAAAGTCGAAACAATCCTGCGGCGTGTAGTCGAACCGTCCCAGCGCCTTGAACATGTAGTCTCTGAAATTTGTGAAATCGGCATTGACCGACACCTGGTGGCGTAGTTTGATGAGCGTGGAGAACAGCTCGTTCAGCACATCCTTATCCTGCAAGCGGCGCGCACTGATCTTGTGGTAGACCTCCTCCCGTTTCGCCCGATCGGTCGACATCAGATAGACCGACGCCTGTTGCAGCGTCAACTCCTTACCGTCCACCTCGATGGTCATGGCGCCGTTGAGTTGCGCATACTTCTGCGTTTCGGTGTTGATCTCGGTATACAGCGGCACGTTGGCTTCGCGAAATATTTCGATGTCTTTTTTCAGGCTGCGGATCATGATATCGTATCCTTCTTTGCCTGCCAGCGCGTTCAGATATGAGGACGCCGCGGCCTGTTTGTTCAGTTGATCGGCCACGGGCGCCATTTGCGGCTGGATGTTCTCGATGAAATCCTGATAGCTCTTGCGGTATTCTTCGTTGTCGGTGTAACAGGTCATGCGGATGTAGCGCCATGCCATGTCTTCGGCCAGCACCGATTCGATCTCGCTGCGGTCCGAAAACCACTTCTTCAAATCTTCTAAGGAATTCAGTTTGCGTTCCAGCAGGTTGTCGAAAAGAGGTTTCAAAGCTTCCCACGTGGTCACTTTAAAGTCTTCGGTCACAAATTTTCGGGTGGGGCGTTGGGGAATCTCTAGCACGTGTGCCATATACTTATAAAATAGGTTATAGTGATGTTGCACAATGCAACACGGATTTTACGACGAAAGGTTCGAAAATAGCAAAAGACTCCATCACTTGCGAATAACCCCGAAAGACGTCCGAAACCTAAAGGCGGCAGAACAAAAAAAGTCCCCTGTGGAAACGGAGACTTTTATAGAAAACCCAAAAGTGAAATGTAATGCTACTTGGATTGTGCTGTCGAAGCACAGATCTCGTCAACGAAATCGCGCCATTGCAGCGAAGTAGGCGTGCCGTTCTCGAACAGCTTGGTCAGGTCGTCCATTACCGTGAGCGGCAATTGGAAGGCCACCAATATACCTTTGATGTAAATGATCTCGTTCTCGTTCACCTGACGGTTGGCATACACCAACTCCATCAAGTCGAACAACATGTTCATGCGGTTGGCCACCGATTCGGGCAGGAACACGTCGTGTTTGGTATTATCCTGCAAAAGCTCATCGATCTGCCATGCTTTCAACCCACGACGCAGCCCGATGCGGGTGATCAGTGCCTTCTCTTCCGCTTCCAGCGAGCCATCGGCCGAAGCAAGCACGATAAGGTTTCTCAGGTAGTTGCGTTTAAAGCTGGAGCGCTGATGTTCAAAAAAGCTGGTCATGGTGTTTGTTGATTTCCGGTTGTTTCCTGACATGTAATGAAAAATCATTCCAAACCCCATCAGTTTTGGAAAACTCCAAAAACAGGCCAAAAATGAGTCTGTTAGCGGTTTTTAGAGCTCCACACGCCCGATCCAAAGAGACACGAAGTCCCACAAAAGGTACATTGGTTCCAAAATGGGAACGGGAATAACCTTTCTTTTACCCGCTCGTTTGCCCTGGATATGCTCCTCCACCAGTTTCCAGACCTAGCCTGGCTGAAAGTCCAGGCCGAAAAAAACTTTGCCGACCGGCAGGGTTGGGGTGGTCGCGAGTTGCCACACGAAGGATGGCCCAATGTCGTCCTCCAGGTTTCGGCCGGCGAAACCTGCCGCGATAATATCCGGGGGCCGCTGTCCCTTTTTATGAACCTCTCCGGCGAAAGCGTGGTGACTACGGGCAAGCGACGGGTGGTTGTTCCGGAGGATTTCTTTTTCGTTACCAACCCGGATCAATACTATACACTGGAGATCGACCGCCGTCACACCGCGAAAACATTCAACATCCATTTTGGCGATTATTTCGCCGACCAGGTCTTCCACGCCCTCACCCCATCCGAAGCACACCTCCTCGACCATCCCTTTGAATGCCCGCACGAGCGTCTGGAATTTCACAACCGTCTCCATCACCGCAGCCCCGCGTTGAATCGCATCGTCGCAGAGATCAGTCAGGCCCGTGAACTACCGTCCTTATGGCTGGAAGAAAAATTGGCAGAGGTGGTTTGTCTTTTATTGATGGAGGAAAAAAATCTCCTTTCCCTACGCGCCGCGTTGCCCGTGCTCAAGTCGTCCACCCGCGCGGAAATCTTGCGCAGGCTCCTTCAGGTTACCGACTACATTCACACCCATCTTGATAAGGACATATCCCTGGACCAACTCGCGCGCATCGCTTGTCTTTCGAAATTCCATTTTTTGCGTTTGTTTAAGGTAGCTTTCCAGGCGACACCCTATCAATTCATCAACGCCGAGCGTATCCGCAGGGCAAAAAAAATGATGCAACACACCGCGCTAGAGGTTCAAGAGGTGGCCAGGACGTTGGGATATGAGAATGCCAGCGCATTCAGCCGGATGTTCTTTCGGCAAGTGGGCATCTATCCTACTCAACTGCGGGGTTGAAGATCACGCCAGATCAGAAAGATCGCGATCATCAAGTCAGAAGATGATGTTAACGAAATCGGAAATAACTCTAGTCAGAAAAAATCACGCTCAACCCGAAGATCATTCCACAGCCTGAGGATCCGCTTCGGTTTTGGGTAAATTTTGTCGGCGCGTGCCTCCGTATAATTCATATTCCAGCAGGCGGCAGTCGATCTTGGCCGTAAAAAATTCGACGCGGCGTGAGGCTTTTAACCCAATCTTTTTGGCGAGATCGAGGTTGCCGGTGAAAATATAACCGAGATAGCCCTGACATTTCTTTTTCATGAAATCGCCCAGGCGGGCATAGGTACCTTCCAGTTCAGAGATCTCGCCCAGGCGCTCGCCATACTCCGGGTTGAAATAGATCGCGCCAGGTTTTTCGGGCAGGGTGGTCTCTTCGAAGTCACATTGCTGGAATTGTATTAACGCGTCCACCCCGGCATTTTCCGCGTTTACCTTGGAGATCGTTACCGCGTCCAGACTGATGTCGGACGCTACAATGGTGAGTCCCGGTACTTCAATAACCTGGTTTTGGATGGCCGTTAGTTCCTTTTCATAGAGGTCACTGCTGTAGCCCAGCACGTGCATGAACGCGTAGTTGGTGCGGTATAAACCGGGCACGCGTTTCGTGGCCAAAAGGGCGGCCTCTATGGCCACCGTGCCCGAGCCGCACATCGGATTGATGAACGGCGACACGCGGTCCCACTTTGTGGCCATCACCGTGGCGGCAGCGAGCGCTTCCAACATGGGGGCCTTGCCCGGAATTTTCCGGTAGCCGTGTTTGGCCAGCGTTTCGCCCGAAGTATCGATAAAAATTTCGGCGCGATCGTCTTTCCAATACAAATGGATCACCGCCCCCGTGAGTTCATTCCCCGAATCCGGACGTTGTCCCGTCTCACTCCGCATCCGGTCGACGATGGCGTCCTTCACCTTCACGTTCACAAACATGTTGTTGTTGATGCTGGGGTTATCCACGTTGCTGGTCACGGAGAAATAGCCATCCTTCGCCAGAATGGTCTCCCAGGGAAGCCCGTTCAGCACACGGTACAACACGTCGGGGTGGTTCACCTTGAATTCTTTCAGGGCATAGTGGATCTGGCTGGCACAACGCAGGCTTAGGTTGAGGCGGATGCAATCCTTTACGGTGCCCTCCAGTTCAATGCCGGTGGAAAACGTGCGCACGGGCACAAAGCCCAGGTCTACCACTTCGCGTTCCAGGTAGGGAGACAATCGTTTGTTGCAGGTGACGATGATGCGGCGGGGTGTCGTGAATATGTTCATGATCGGTGCGCAAACATACCCATACTTTTTCAACTCGCCCAGCCGGGGAAGAATTTGAAATATTCCCTCCCAATCCAGCAAAATGATTCGTATTTTTGCGGCTCAAAATCCTGATCAATCTCCATGATTTTATTCTTCCGTTCGAAGGCCAACACTCTGTACGCGGTTGGTGTGGCACAGCCTTTGCAAAATTCTGATATTGAGAAACTTACCTGGCTCTTTGGCGAGGCCCAACCCCTGACCGAAACGCAGGTGGCCGGCTACTTCGTGGGACCCCGCAAGGAAATGATCACCCCCTGGAGCACCAACGCCGTGGAGATCACCCAAACCATGGGCATCGCCGGCATCCAACGGATTGAAGAATTCTTCGTCGTGAAAGGCGCCGATGCCAAGCACGACCGCATGCTCCAGGTGCTCTACACCACCCTGGACCAGGACCTCTTCACCATCCACCACACCCCCGAACCCATCCTGGAGATCGACGACATCAGGGCCTATAGCGCCAAGGAAGGCCTGGCCCTGAACAAAGAAGAGATCGAATACCTGGAAAACGTGAGCCGCGAACTCGGCCGCAAGCTCACCGACAGCGAAGTGTTTGGCTTCTCGCAGGTGAACTCCGAACACTGCCGCCACAAGATCTTCAACGGCACGTTCATCATCGACGGCGAAGAGAAAACGTCCACCCTGTTCCAACTCATCAAAAAGACCTCGAAAGAACATCCCAATTTCATTGTCTCGGCCTACAAAGACAACGTAGCCTTCATCAAAGGTCCGCGCATCGAACAATTCGCCCCGGCGCGCCAGGACATTGCCGATTATTTCAAGATTCAGGACATTGATTCCGTGATCTCCGTGAAAGCGGAAACCCATAATTTTCCCACCACGGTAGAACCCTTCAACGGGGCCGCTACCGGTTCTGGTGGCGAAATTCGCGACCGGCTCGCCGGCGGAAAAGGCTCGCTGCCCCTGGCCGGCACCGCCGTTTACATTACGTCCTATCCCCGGTTGGAAGGTGATCGCCCCTGGGAGAAAAAATTCGAAGCCCGCAAATGGCTCTATCAAACCCCGGAAGAGATCCTGATCAAAGCGTCGGATGGCGCATCTGATTTTGGTAACAAATTCGGTCAGCCGCTCATTGGCGGAAGCGTACTCACGTTCGAGCATTTTGAAGGCGACAAAAAATTCGGCTTCGACAAAGTGATCATGCTGGCCGGCGGCGTGGGCTACGGCAAAGAAAAGGACAGCAAGAAAGAACACCTCCAGGCCGGCGACAAGATCGTGTTATTGGGTGGCGATAATT
>DATDAV010000026.1:0-1072 GCA_036525235.1 Chryseolinea sp.
GCATTCGCGCTCAAAAAAAGCAGCCCGCAGCACCACGTTCTCGGTGGCTTCCGGTTCATTGAGCAGCAGGCAAATCCGCTTATGATTTAGCGACGCGAGATAGTCGAGACCAAGACGGGTGATGGCATGGTTATCTGTTCCAACGAAGTGCGCGTAGTTGTCGGGAACCTTCGCATCGACGGCAACCACAGGAATTTTGGCAGCCTCGTACTGTCGAGACAATTCAGCCGCTTGATCATGCGGGATGGAAAGCAGGATCGCGGCCGAAATGTTGGATTGTTTCCAAGCATCCCCTTCATTGTTGCTGATCGCTCCCGACTGTCGCAGATGAAAAACTTTGGCCTGAAGTTGCAGGGCGCCACACGCGGCTATGACTTCACGCAACATTTGGCTTAGAAAGGAAGAATCCCAGTCCGGAAGATGGATCGCTATTTCGGCGGGTTGTCCTGTTTCTTCTTTTGGTTTTTTCAGAACAAAACTTCCCTTGGCGACTCGGCGTTCGAGCAAGCCTGCTTTAACGAGGTCGTATACAGCCCTTCTAATTGTTACCTGGGAGACCTTTAAGTTTTCTATCAGCTCCTTTTCTGTAAAAAAGCGCTGACCATCTTCGAAGAAATTCTCGATCGCATAATTCAATCCCCGGTACACGCGAGCATGCAACGGCAACTGAGAATCGATGGGCGTTGAGAATGCTTTTTTGAGGAGGTCAATGGGGGGCGAGTCGTCTTGAGACATAAAAGAAAATATATGTATAACAAAGAACCCAAGATTTACGAGAGGAATTGACAGGGGATGAAACGGAACCAAACGAAACCGCATAGGCAGCATCGCTCCGGCCACGGCTGGCGTTCGGAAAATGTTTCGAGTGCGTGTTGGTCGCTTCACGCAACCGTCAGATTTCTTGCTGGGTGCGTGGAACGGATCGCTATGGCGTTTATTTCCTGTCTCGGCAGTCATTGGCTCGTCAAAGCATTGCCTGGAACTCATCCGCGCTCGCACCCACGCGGCGCAACTCCTCGCTTCTCACCACTTCAAACGTCCGATAGTATCGTGCGCATCGGCCGGGCGAGAA
>DATDAV010000027.1:0-1404 GCA_036525235.1 Chryseolinea sp.
GGCGCCCGGCACGTCAACGGTTTCGAAAATGCCATTCCGCAAGACAAAGCCGTGAATGTCATTGTCGTCATTATCCGGTTTATCCACGTAAACACCTACGATCGTGCCGTTGTTGTTGATTCCTTCGCCGATGGTTAGAAGCGCGCCCGGGACCACAAATTTCGTAAACTCGCCTTTTTTGCTTCGAAAGAATCCTTTATTGGATCCGCCTTCCAGGTAGTTCCCCACAGTCTCGCCCTTGTCGTTAATCCCAAAGGCAATCGTCCCACCCGGGGCGGCATCATCTCCCGGCACATTAAATATGGTAAAATGACCATCTTTCCAGATAAAGCCACGACGCTTCTGGGATGCAGTGTTGTCCCTGAAAGCTCCCACAACTTGCCCTTGTGCGTTAAGGAACCCCACTTGCGTCCGGCTCGATTGAGGAGGGTGAATCGTGACAAAGTCACCCTTACTTGAAAAGTATCCTCGCGCGTTCGTCGCGAGGTCGCCCGTTTCTGAGTACGTTCCTGCGAATCGGCCGGGCGCATTAATTCCGTTAATCTGAGTAAGCTTGGCACCGGGGACGTTAACCGTGGTAAAGACGCCCTTACTCAAAACGAAACCATGGGTCCCGTCGTTGTCAGTAAAGTCTCCTGCGACCTCGTGCGTGCTGTTTCCGTTGGCTGATTGCGCTGTTGCACCGGGGACATCAATTGTGGTGAACGTGTATTGTGCCTGCACCAATTCCTGCGAGTAAAAGAGGAGGCCGAAGATGAAAACTCCAAGCGGCTTCCATAAACTGCGGAACGTGGCACAGCTTTGTGAGGTGGCAGATTCTCGCGCCCAGTCACTAACGTGTCCTTCTGATCTTCGGGTGGTGTTCATATTTTCGACTTTGGTCTGATGTGTGTGTGGTTTGAAACCTCTTGCAATTTATGGCTGCCACAGTGCGTGCGCATTCCGAGATGTGATGACTTGCATGACAAGGACGTTTGCTTTGCAGATTCGCGCTGTCAGACTGCACGCAGTCGGTTCGAGAGCTATCTGCCTTATTCCTTCATTGACGACGGTTTGAAGCACTATCCCCCCCAGCGCGAATTGCGTGTCGAAATGGACTTCCTGGCAGGTGCCGCCGCGGCCGCCGTATAACTCGCGCGAATCGTCACCGGGGTGAAGGGAATAATTGCGGTGGTTGTGGGCAGAAGGGGATTTGAGAGGATTGCCACATCACCCGTCCAGCCTGAGAACGTGCCTCCGGGCGGCACGTCCGCGACTACGGTCACCATGGTGCCAGGCGGATAGTTTCCGCTCGGCCTTCCATTCTCCACGGTCAATGAGCCCTTGGCCGGATTGCCGGCGATCGCGGCATTTAGAACCTCGGAAAGCGCCTTCAGCGCCGAATCGGCCACGTTCTCGACATTC
>DATDAV010000028.1:0-1201 GCA_036525235.1 Chryseolinea sp.
AGGGGCATGGGCGAACACGCCCAATTTCCAAATCAACAACCCTGATTGCAACCTATTGATTTATAATATATAGTTTTGTCAGTCAACCAGGTCCTCCGACATGAAATCGCGTTTGTCAGGATGAATGAACGCCGCCCCCAGCATCTGGTGGGAATACGTGACGGCGCCATTTTTGTGGTGTTTCTCCAAACACGACTCGCAGTGAATCGCTTTGGAGGAAAAATAGCCTGTGCCATCGAGGGCCAGGAGATAATGGCCATCGACAAACACCATCTCTTCCAAGACTTTGCCGCGTTGAAGCGCACGCAACCCGACTTTAAAGGCGGGTCGCAGGTGTTCAGGCTGAACCGGATCAAGGGTCTCGCGCATCGACGTATCACACGGAACCCGGCCCATGCCGTAAACGCGTTGCAGATTGGCTTCGGTGCGCTCCTTATCAAAGGCGAGCAAGGAAGGGGCTTTGAGGGAAAACATGGCGAAGGCGGACATCAGGGCATCATGCAACGGAATTTTGGCATCGCCTTTTCGGTGATCCGGAATCTGGCCAAAGACGTCTTGAATCGAGCGCAACAGAGCATCGGCGCACAGATGTTTTCGCAGTTTGGGAATCACGAGGCCCATGATCGCCCTCCAGTCAAAAATGGAGTCATTGAGGTCACGAGAGCCCCATTTTGGCATGGCGGTTTACGAAAGCACAAGTGGGAATCCCCGATGAACGCTGGCTTTTACGGGCCTCCGGGAATTGCTGCGTCAGCGTCACGTTTGTGTTGGATTAACAGATCAACCCAGTCGCCCTGCAACGCTTCTCCGGTCAATAATTCAATCGGTGCTTTGCCTTGGCGTCTGCCGCTCTTATAGCGACGATGGTTATGATAGAACATGATCAAATTTAGGGTCTCTTGAGTAATTTGACCTTTAGAGCTATTAAGATAAGGTCGGATCAGTGAGTTTATCATTTCAACCAACGATGAGGCTTTCACAATCGAATAAAGATTTTCAAATACCATAGCTTTAAGCTCATCAAATTGTTCATCAAGAAGACCTTCGGAAAAATTCAACCAATCGTCACGCTCTCGTTGATGGTAATGCTTTTTCTTGCCATGAGATTGATAGGAAAGGTGATCATGGTGCCAAGACAGCGCTAATGCATCGACGATCTGCTCAGGCATCGACTCAAGAAGGTCGGCATGAATTCGCTCCA
>DATDAV010000029.1:0-10951 GCA_036525235.1 Chryseolinea sp.
GCAGACCGATAGGCCGTGTTGGTGCCTTCCGTGCGAATGTCTTCAGGACCGTAACCGATGTCGTACTTCCGTTGATAGCTGGTGGAGTCCGTGTTATCGCGGCGGATAGTGAAATCGGAGTTGATACGCAACATCCGGTCAAAGAATGAGAGCTCGCCGCTGAACGTGCTTTGGAGCATATTTATTTTGGTGTTGTTTTGTCCGCCGTTGGAAAGCTGTGCGCCAACACGGCCTGCGTCGTTGTTTGCCCACGTGCCATCGGGGTTCTTGTCCCAGCTTGTCGGGAAAATATTATAGAGATTTTCGATCGACATGTAGTAAGGCTTCACCCGGTCGGTGAAGGCCGCCGACGTATTGTTGCCGATCGACAGCCACTTGTAGGGTTTGAAGTTTATCTTTCCCCGGAAAGAGTAACGGTCAAATTTGTCTTGCGCCAGTTTGAGTACCCCGTTTTGAGAATCGTACGATCCCGAAAGATAATAGGTAGTCGTGCCGGCCTTTCCCGACAGCGCCAGGTTTTGACGCTGCGACATGGAGGGATGGTCGAGATAGTATTTTGTCCAGTCACGGTTTCCCATATACGCCCATTGCGTGTTGTCACTTGGATTGAGTCGCACGGGGGGGCTGGAGTTGGGATCGTCGGAACGTTCTTTCGCCCATTGGTATTGTTCGGCCGTGTAGTTCACATAATCCCAGGGTGTGTTGTCCGTGGAAGTCTCCAGCAACCGCATGTAGATATAGGGATCGGTTATTTTGTTTGGAAGGACGGTCGGTTTGCTCCACGAAAAATTGTTGGAGTAGTTGATTTGAACACCGTCTTGTGTGCCCGATTTGGTCGTGATCAGGATCACCCCATAGGCGGCCCGTGCCCCATAGATCGCTGCCGAGGAAGCGTCTTTCAACACGGAAATACTTTTGATATCCGCCGGCGCAATAAAGTTCAGGTCTTTAGCATCCATGGGCACGTTGTCCACCAGGATCAGGGGTTGCCCGTTGCTGCTGATGGAATTGACACCGCGGATGTTGATATTGGGCGTGCCACCCGGTTCGCCGCTCAGAAAGTCAATGTTGAGGTTAGGCACGGTTCCTTGCAAACCTTGGGCAACGTTCTGAATGGGGCGAGCCTCCAGCACTTTCCCATCGATCGCATCGACGGCGCCGGAAAGATTCGCCTTCTTCTGTTCTCCAAAGCCGACAACGACCACTTCCGCCAGGGAGGTCGTGTTTACTTTGAGCGGAACATTGATCATCGAGCGGCTGCCGACGGGTATTTCTTCCGTCAGGTACCCGATGAACGAAACCACCAGCACATCATTGGCCCCGGCTTCCACCGTAAACTTTCCATCCACATCGGTGATGGTTCCATTGGTGGTGGACTTTATTAAAATATTGGCCCCCACGATAGGGGAGCCGTCAGCGGCATCGGTGATCGTGCCCTGAACGGTGGTGCTTTGCGCCTTCACCTGCGACGACAGCATTACCAGGAGCACCAGGCCCGTGGTAATCATTCTTGTCGCGGTGAGCATCCGATTGTAGAAATGATCCATAATTAGAATTTGGGTTGAGTTGTAGGTTAGGTCCAAATGGGTATTCAAATGTAGGCTTTCAAAATAGATTGAATGACCATTCAATTAAAATTAACGTATTCTTCATATTGGAACAAATTCATTTAATTTACTTTGACAAAAGTTTAACACATGGGAAGAATAAGCCTCAAAGACACCCGCCAAAAAGAAATTATCCTGGCATTTTATGCCGTTGCGAAAAAAATAGGGCTCGAAAATGCCTCTATTGCCAAGGTGGCCGACCATATGGACATCAATCCCAGCCTGATCGTACACTATTTTAAAACACGGGAAGTGTTGTTTTCCGGACTGATTGCCTTCATTTTGGAGCAATACAGCGGCATTTACAAAACCAACGGACAGGACTATGCCAGCGCCAGCGAACTGAAACAACTCATCGACAACCTTTTTTCGCGAAAATGGAACAAGCTCTTTGACGACAGCGTGTTCTACAGTTGCTACGCGCTGATCTACAGGGACAAAAAAATACGATCGGCATTCAAAGCCCTGCACGATTCTCTCCGCAAGCTGCTGACGGACGCCCTGCAAAAGGCCAATAAAAACGGCGCGATCAACATCCGCAACGAAAAAGAGACGGTAGAAATAATTTTTGCGCTCATGGAAGGAGCTTATTATTATCTGGGCATGGTGGATTCCAAAACAGATTACACCCGCAAACTCAACATGCTGAAGAAACAGGCGCTCCTTCAGCTGGGATTATAGCAGGTGGCGTAGAGAAAATCAAAAGGTGAACCGCAAAGACGCAAAGGCGCAAAGCTTATCGCGAAGCGCTTTGCGTCAACTTTGCGCCTTAGCGTCTCTGCGGTTCAATGTATTTTTAGAACACGCCCACTCTATCTATATACAGGTTCGCTTATCGCTTGATTTTCAGAATACGAAGAATGGAAAGGCTGGCAATCACTACCCAAACGACATTGACAAACAGATTAGGCGTGTCAGCTTTATGATAGGAAAGAACGACCAGACAAATGCCCCCGAAAGCATTCAGCGCATGATAATTCACCCGGTCGGGCTTCATTTTGCCCAAACTCAATAAACCATACGCAACAACATAGGCCACCACGCCGGCCCACCCAATAATTTCTATCATTGCGCTATACAGAAGAGCCGTTTAAAAAAATTAATCATTCAATAATCGCGGATCCTTTTGGGTATCCTATCTTGTTTTCAATTTTGAACACTTATTCAATATATTACGATTTACAAAAATTACACATATCCCCTTTATGATAAAAATTAAATTTCTGTTAACTATTGTTGGTTTTCACCTTCTACTGTTAGCCCACGCGCAACGCAAGGCCGTTTTTATTATTCTTGATGGCATACCCGCGGACGTAATCGAAAAAGTGGAAACCCCCGTGCTCGACGAAATTTCCTCCAAAGCGGGGTATACTCATGCCTATCTCGGCGGCGAAAAAGATGGCTACAGTCAGTCGCCTACCATTTCCGCTGTAGGCTACAATCACGTGCTCACCGGCACCTGGTCGAACAAACACAACGTTTGGGACAACGACATCGAAGCGCCAAACTATCACTACTGGAATATTTTCCGTATCGCGAAAGCGTCCAACCCGAATATTAAAACCGCGGTGTTCTCATCCTGGACCGACAACCGCACCAAGCTGGTTGGCGAAAGCTTGCCGGCGGCCGGCGGCCTGAAACTGGATTATTCCTACGACGGACTGGAACTGGACAACGCTCGCTTCCCCAAAGATGATCCCAAACGTATGTTCAAGATCGACGAACAGATCTCTACCGAAGCCGGAAAGTACATCCTCGAGAAAGGCCCCGACCTCTCGTGGGTATACCTTGAATTTACCGACGACATGGGCCACATGTACGGTGACAGTCCCGAATTTTATGATGCCGTAAAAAAAGCTGACGCTCAAGTGGGCCGGATCTGGCAATCTATAAAAGAACGCCAGGAGAAACTTGGCGAGGAGTGGATGATCGTGATCACCACCGACCACGGCCGCAATGCACAAACCGGCAAAGACCACGGCGGCCAGAGCGATCGCGAACGCACCACCTGGATTGTGACCAACGCCAAACCGCTAAATGCCCGCTTCCAGCAAATACCTGCCACGGTCGACATCGCGCCTTCTATTCTTAAGTTTATGAACCTCTCCATTCCGGAGGATATTAAAAATGAGATCGACGGTGTGTCTTTTGTCGGTGATGTGTCCGTCAGCAATCTGAAAGCTGTGCGGACCGGCGACAAGATCGAACTTCGCTGGACGGTGCTAGATCCAACCGGCGACGCGGAAGTTCAACTTGCCACGACCAATAATTTTGAGAAGGGCGGAGTCGACAAGTATACATCTATGGGAAAAGCACCGGTGAAGGCGGGCAAATATGTTTTCAACCTTCCTGCGCCGGCATCAGCCGATGTCTATAAAATATTGATCAAGGCTCCCTTGAACACCACGAATACCTGGGTGGTGAAAAAGGATTACAAGAAGCGTAAAAGCTGAGATGATCGCGTCGAGCCCGCGCGTGAGGGCTTCACAGAATGTGATTCGAGATGAAGCAAAGACGCGCGGGTAGCGACCGGTTAGAAGTATGAGGAAAATCCAAATTGAAAGCCGGCGGTTTTTGAAGGGGGGTTGCCCAGGATGTCGACTTGCCAATTGTAGCGGTAGTTTAGGCGGATTACGGTTTGTGATGTGGGTCTCCAACTGAGTCCCGGCACCACGGAAAAGAAATCTTCCCGGATGTTGCCACCCGTTTCCATGAAGCTGCCTTTGTTCCAGTCTACATACTCGATCCGGAATGCAGCGTTGACAACCGATTTTTCAAACCCGAGAAGACTTCCTCTTCGAATGGGTTGCACCACGTCCATAAATCCACCCATTTGACGTTTGCCATATTGCTGGCCATAGGTATCGGGTATGTCGACGTGAACAAAAGCCCATTCGGCTTTGATGTAGGTGTTCGTAACGGGGACCGTGGATGTGAAATCGAGCGCCCAGGTGTCTACTCTTCTTTTCTTATCGATGGTCAGGCCGTCTTCCTGAAACTTATTGTAGACCCCGCCCATATACGAAACACCGAGTTCACCAATACGCTTGTTGCGCAGGGCCACCTTGGCGGTAATCAACGGCTCACCATTAAAGCTTTCTTCAAACCGGTCGGCGTTGAGTTTTGTAGCGGGGAGGAACGTTTTGTTTTGCGCGTTGCTGATGATCTTGTCGTCAAAGCCGTTGGTGAGATACACTTCATAGGCATAGACCCAGTCCTTCTTATATAACTTCCCGTAAAGGCCAAACCCGACATTACTCCATGTGGCCGGCAGCATTTGTGTGGCCGAAACGGGCCGATCGATAAATTCCCATTTGGGACCATCATGGTTTTGGTTGAACGCGCCGATGGGGTTCATGATCACCCCGCCGCGAAGATTGAGCAGGGGATGGAATTCAAAATCCACAGACGCAAATTCAATGTTGATTTCTTTTGTGCCGTCTTCGAATTCAATTTCAGACAAAAATTTTATTCGCCGGTAAATACTCGAGGCAATAAAGAGTGTAAGCCGTCGCATCTGGAATTGGTGTCCTTCCGAAACACCATCGGTGCCGAGGTGTTGCCAGTTGGCTTCCACGTAGCCGCCCAAGGCCACCGGCAATTTGCCTACCGAGAGAAACGGCCGGTTATAGACCGCGTCCATGTTGAGCAGCAACTTTGTGGTGTCCTTGGGTGTGCGTCGCAACAGGGTGGAGTCGATCTGACCACTCGCACGAAAGTTTAACAGCAGCAAAAGGAGTATACCGAAGAGTAGAGGTCTTTTCATGATTGTCGTAGGTCTATTTTGATCTTGCCATCACCCACCGTGACCGGGAATGATTTTAAATTTTTTTCTGCCGGACCCTGGCTCACGGTTCCCTTGTTGTTGAATTCACTTCCGTGACTGGGGCAATGCAAATGATCGCCCGAGGCTTGCAGCTCCGATCCCTGGTGCGTGCACTTCATCCACAAGGCGGTGTATTCATTTTCCGAAAAACGATACAAGTAGATAGGAAACTCCAGCGTGTCATTTTGCACGAGTATATAAGGACGCATGACGGGCTGCTCTTTTTTGAGATAGGTGAATTCAGAAACCGGTACGACGATCCCATTGGCTTCGATGGAGCCCGTGGCATAATGCGTGCTCTGACAGTTTGTTAAAACCAAGGGAACGATGCTGCCACCGAGACAACCCAGACAGGTTTGCCGGATGAATTTTCTTCTGTTCATAAATTTGCCTTACAGGTTTTTCAGGAATTGAATCAATTTGGTTTTGTCGTCGGCAGAAAGACTCACATACCGGTCTTTCGCTTGCGCAGCCTCTCCACCATGCAATAGGATCGCCTCTTCAATGCTTCCTGCTCTTCCATCATGCAACAAGAAATATTTTCCACCTTGAGAATTTTTTGAAAGCCCAATGCCCCACAACGGCGGTGTCCGCCATTCGTAGGTTTTTGCCGATCCTTCCGTGTAGCCATCGTCCAGTCCGGGACCCATGTCGTGCAGCAACAAGTCGCTGTAGGGAGTAAAGACTTTATGGGCCAATGCGTTGATCGAGGAATTTCCCGTTTTCATTTCAGGCCGGTGGCATTTGGCGCAGCCCGTTGTGTTGAAGATCTGCGCGCCCGAAACGAGCTCGTCCTTTTCTCCGCGGGCGATGGGAGCTTTTAATGTTTTCAGATAGAACACTACATCATTGACCCTTTGACTGGGAATTTCGGGGTCGATCTCCAGTCCAGAATAAGTGTCGTAGGGTTCGTAGGTTGTGGTTATGCCGATGTCTTGATTGTAGGCCGTCACGGTCTGTTGAAGAAGATCATAAGTGGCGCCCTTTTTGCCAAACCGGCCGATATACTTTTCATCCTTTTCAACACTGCCTTCACGAGGCTCTACATATTCCTTCAACCTGATCCAGTTTGCCACGCCGCTGATACCATCACCATCCTGATCGTCGGGGTCGGCCCAGCTTAAAATCTCTTCGTCGGCCACAGCATCCAGGAAGCCCAGGCCCGTGTTGGCGGGCGGTGTGAATTTTGAGTAGGGAGCGCCCGGGGGAATGCTTTCAGGAGTATAGCCCGGGATAGCGCGGTGCTGCAACTGGGGACCGCCCATGTTTAAAAAGAGGTTGCCTCTTTCGTCGCTTTGGCCAAAACGGGTGAGGGTCGTGAAGGGATGCCCCTTGCCATCGCCTGCATGGCAACTGCCACAAGAGGTGGCAACAAACAAAGGACCCAACCCATTGTCGGCGGTGAATATGTCCGTATTGAAAGCGGCATCTCCTTTCAGAAAATGTTGATTTTCAGCTTCCGACAGGCCGTCCACGGGGCCGTCTAAGAGGGAATCGTTTTCACGCGCGGCGGGCTCAAATTCGGAGCAGGCCGCGCCCAGTATCAAAAATGCAAAAAACGTGAGCTGGGAAAATATTCGGGTATTCATCGAACAAAAGTACGAATGTTAGAATTAAAATGTTAGACTAATCTAATAAAATAAATTTAATATTCTTATCCGGAAATTGCGATTTTTGACATAAATCGAGGCTATGGGGTCACTAACGGAAGAAAACTACATCAAATCCATCTACGCCTTGTCCGGGGAAACCGGCGAAGTTTCGTTTACTGACCTCGCCCGGAAGCTGGAGGTTAAACTTCCCACGGTCAACAGCATGGTAAAAAAGCTGGCCGTCAAAAAAATGATCGTGTATGCGCCCTATAAAGGTGTGAAGCTGACCGAAAAGGGAAAAAAAGAAGCGCTGTCGATCATTCGAAAACACCGCCTGGCCGAGTTGTTCCTGGTGAAAGTGATGGGCCTGGGATGGGAAGAAGTGCACGACATCGCCGAACAACTGGAGCACGTAGACTCGCCACGCTTTTTTGACCGGATGGACGAGCTACTAAACTTTCCAAAAGCCGATCCCCATGGCGAGCCCATCCCGGACACGGACGGAAAACTCCCGGCAAAAAAGCGCGTTGCCCTGAGTGAGGTAGCGGAAGGAAAAACCGTAAAGATCATCGCCGTATCGGTCGACGAAAAACCTTTCCTGGATCTCCTCAACATAAAACGCATCCACATCGGCGACACCATCACCATCCAAAAGCGCGAACCCTTTGATGGGTCGCTGGCGATTTTGAAATCCGGTAATGAGATCATCCTAAGTCAGCAGGTAACGGAGCGGCTGTTTGTTGAGTGACACGCGTTCTAGCAATCCAGAATAGTCGACAGGCATGGCGGCCGCATTTGGGCCGAAGGAAAAGATGGGGAAGGGGCCACGTTCTTTTTTTTCGCTTCCCCCGACGCCAGCGGATTGAAAAAGAAGAGTTGCAAAAAAAAATGGAGAACGTTCGTCAATAAAAATTGCAAGGGATGTCAAAAAAAATCGATTACACCGCCACGGCTCAACGATTTTCGGCCAGGTTTCCCTTCCTGACTTACCTGAGCATTCAAATAAATTTCTGGGTAATCGCCAATGTTCTCCTGGGGATTATCATGCATCTGCAAACCCTGTCGATTGCCGATTCATTTCATTTGGCCCGGATAAGCCGCCTGACCCCTGTTCTGGTGATTTGCATCGCTTTGGGGATTTTATATGGGGTATGCCTCGGATCGGCCGACTACTATTATGATCGGAAAATGGTGAGGAAGCAATCCCTAGGACGGATCCTCTTGTTCAAGACCGTCATATCGGTCAGTGTTTTGATCCTTCTTTTCGTGCTCCTTCGATTTGTCTTGTTCGATTTATATCTCTCACCGCAAATGGTTTCCCGTCTAAGCCCAAAAGCATGGGGATATGTGTTTTATATACTGCTGATCTATTATTTCTTTATGACACTCCTGATCAATTTTATCAACCAGGTGAATAAGAAATACGGCCCCGGTGTATTGGTTCCATTGCTGCTGGGAAAATACAGCGTGCCGCAGGAAGAGGAGAGGATTTTCATGTTCATGGATTTAAAATCCTCTACATCCATTGCAGAGAAATTAGGCCATATAAAATACAGTGAATTCATCCGGGATAGTTTTATGGATATTAACCGGGAGCTATTGCCCTTTCGCGCGGAAGTTTACCAATATGTAGGCGATGAAATTGTGGTGACCTGGCGAGTGCCCGATGGTCTAAAGGACTTTTCCTGTATACGATTTTTCTTTGCTACGGAAAAACATTTTTTGGATAAGGCTGAATACTATACAAAGAACTACGGTTTTCTTCCGCATTTCAAAGCGGGCCTTCACATGGGAAAGGTGACCGTCGTAGAAATTGGCGACATCAAAAGGGATATTGCCTATCATGGCGACACCCTGAACACGGCGGCAAGGATCCAAAGCGTCTGCAATGAATACAATAAGAAATTTCTTATTTCAGAATATCTGCTGAAGAAAATTGACGTCAACCATCACCTTAAAACAGAAGCTTTGGGGATGATCCAACTGAGAGGCAAAACTTCGTCAATTGGGATAGCAAGCCTGGACTATGGAATGACATAGGAAGCATCACTCATACTTCAGCTTGTCCACCGGATTGGCGTTTGCCGTGCGCGCCGATTTAGTACTCACAATCACCAGCGCGATCACCAACACCAACACTCCAGGTAAAACAAACCTCCACCACGACAGCGGGATGTGTTGGGCAAAGTTGCTCAGCCAGCTGTCCACTACATAATAGGCCACGGGTACCGCCAGCACAAAGGAGATCGCTACCAACTGCACATACTCACGCGAGAACATCACCAGGATCTGGCTCACGTTCGCGCCCAGCACCTTGCGGATGGCCACCTCTTTGCCCTTGCGATTCACGACGAAACTGATCAGCCCATACAAGCCCAAACAGCCGATGAGCAGGAATAGCAGGGCAAACCATTGGAAGAGCTGCGCATATTTGTTTTCCTGTGCATAGAAGGCCTTGATGTTTTCGTCGAAGAATTGATAGGAGAACAAGTGGTCCGGAAAATTCTCTTTCCATATTTTTTCGATGTCCTCCACGGCTGCAGTCAGGCTTTTTCCTTCCCTGGTTTGAAGTTTGATGCTCACCGTGGAGTACGAACCTGGTTCGGCGCGCATGGCGATGTTGTCGTATCCTTCCTTCAGCGAGTTCATAAAATAATTGTTCACCACACCGACTACGGTCATGATCTGGCCATTCCATTTCAGTTGCTGGCCCAGGGCTTCTTCCGGTGTACCCAGATTGAGGGAGTTGACCAGTTGCTGATTGATAAGGATGTTCCGCGACGAGTCGGCGGCGTTCAGGTTTCGACCCGCCAATAATTTGAGTTGAAACAGGCCGAGGTAAGCGCTGTCGATGGAGCCATATTCGAAGACCACGTAGTCTTTCATCTCTTTTGCTTCCGGTTTTCCGATGTCCTGATAGCTGTGGCGGCGGTTTACTCCCGAGGGCAGCGTGTAACTAAAACTCACCCTCGCCACCGACGACAGGGCCCGGAGTTTGTCGGCCAGCACTTTTATGCCCGCCATGCTTTGGTCGGGCACGCGCACGCTGATGATGGCATCGCGGTTGAATCCCATATCCACATTTTGAAAGAATCGCATCTGACTCACCACGATGAAGGTGCCCACCACCAGCACCTGTGTGATGGTGAATTGAAACACCACCAACACCTTGCGCAGGCTGATGCCCCCCAGCCGCTCCGTGGCAAACGTGTTTCGCAACGCATCGATCGGATGGAAACGGGAGATGGTCCATGCGGGGTAAAATCCGGAAACCAGGGTGAGCACGGCGATGATGGCCAGGAGGAGGAGAATGACCGTTGGGTCCGTAAAATTATAGTGTGTAAGCCTCAGGTTTAGGATGGGCTGCAGCGCGATGATCAAGGCGTCCGACAACCCGAGTGCGATCACTCCGGCGACAAACACGACCACGAACGTTTCAATCAGAAACTGGATGACGAGGTTCTTGCGATTGCTGCCCATCACTTTGCGCAGCCCGATCTCTTTCGACCGGAGCACCGATTGTGCCGTGGCCAGGTTGATGTAGTTGATGCTGCCCGTCAGCAAGAGGAACAAGGCTACCAATTCCAAGGCTAGGATGGTCTCGCGACTGATCGTCCGGTGACTGAATGTGCCAAATCGCGCGTCGAAATGCACGTTGCTCAGGGGTTGCAGCAAATAGTGCCGTGAACTCGACAGCTCTTTCGAGGTGTGCCCGGCATGAACCCGCGCGATCTGTTTTTCCATCTCGGCTTGTGTCATGCCTTCGGGGAGGCGAATGTAGACGTTATGGCCGTCGTTCACGCCGGTCCATTCGCCTAGGGCGTTCGGGTTAAGCGTCGTCAGCGTACTGTAGGAAAGCAGGATCGAGAATGGGAAATCGGTGTTGTAGGGGAAGTCTTCAACCACGCCGGTCACCTTGGCATCGT
>DATDAV010000030.1:0-1005 GCA_036525235.1 Chryseolinea sp.
CTTGAAATTACGCTCAAGAAGATGCTCAGAAGCCAGACGGCCTATCGCCTCATTATCTTCTCCCACATAAGGCAAGCCTAAATCCTGGCGAACGGACGAAATTTCAACCGCGGGCACGTCGGCCGACTTTACGTAATTGGCGAGCTCTTCCCAATATCCCACAAAAGAGAGGATGCCATCGCCTTTCCACCCTATCGGGACCATGGACGCGTAGATTGTATCGGCCACCACATGCCAGTGATGCTGTATCGCGTACCGCGATGCGCCCCGGTAGAAACCGTGGTGGGTCGCGGAAGTTATTGCTAGCAGAACTGTGCGCTTACGACGCGTGCGCATATTGCGATATTTGTGCGATGTTTGTGCGCAAATTAGCGCTATTCACCGAAGATTCAAGCTGGATATAATCTGAGCTCAACAAATCCCTCCGTTGTGCCCCACGGCGAAGAACATCTTACCAAGCGACCCCTCAACCTTGCCGAGAACAAGAAAGATCACTATGAAAAGGCATCTCGTATTCCCGTCAGCCGTTTTATTCAGTGGTACTATGGGGCGCAAGATTAGAAGCGAAATCAGGGGTTCGTCGGAATCCGCGACGCGCTCAACAATTCGAATATCGAATCGGCGGACGTCGTCATCCTCACCTGCGATGTGCGGATCAGCGGGAGGCCCCTTACCCGACAAAACCGATTTACGAAACCTGCACCAGCGAAGCGATTCGGAATACGAAGAACGGCACTTATTCGGCGCTGGTGCTGACATCCACCGCCGCGACATCCGCTGCTCAGGAGTCCGGGAAGGACGCGTCGGTATCCGCAGACAAGCGTCTGATGGGACTTACAGCGTGCTCCACCCGCATTGAACCCTCTCCAGCGTCGCAATCCTTCTCTGCATCAACACGGGGACTGAAAAAAGCAATTTATCAGATCATAAAATCAATCAAACATCAACAAATCCAATGAAAAAGCAATATATCAAGAACCTATTAGGTGTGCTTCTGGTCATGAT
>DATDAV010000031.1:0-1139 GCA_036525235.1 Chryseolinea sp.
AGGCATTCGGTCGGTCGTGGGAAAGCAGGATTTCAAAAATCCAACGCGCTCACTTTTTACCTAGGCGCACCGTGTTACGCTTACCTTCGGCTCCTGAACCCCTGCTCGAACAAGATATTGTTTTCTATACCATTCCCGAAACCAACCGTCCCCTGCTGTGCGACATTTGGCAGCCACCCAAAAATATCCCGCGTTCGGGGCTGGCCTTCATTTATCTTCATGGAAGCGCATGGTATGTTCTCGATAAAGATGCAGGTACTAGAACGTTTTTCCGTCACCTGGCTGCACAAGGGCACGTGATCATGGATGTAGCCTACCGGCTTTTCCCGGAAACAGATATAATGGGCATGGTGCATGATGTGAACCACGCGATAGCCTGGATGAAGGCCAACAGTTCCCGGTACAAGGTAAATCCTTCCTGCATTGTGCTTGGTGGCGCATCCGCCGGCGGCCATCTTTCCATGTTGGCTGCGTTCACTGCCAATAATGAGCAATTCATTCCATCGGATCTTCAGGGAATCGATCTTACACTGCGGGGCGTGATCTCAATATACGGACCTACCGACCTGGAAGCGCTTTACTACCACACAGGACAACACATCACAACACATTTCTCAAAATCTAAATCGAAGGCGACACGATCTTCGGGGCCACCCGCCTGGATAAAAAAGAAAATGGGAAAAAATTATTTCAGACTGGGCCTTGATAAGATGGAGAATACCGACCAGGAACTCCAACCCGGTACATTACCACCAATGTTGGGAGGACATCCCGATGAAAAGCCTGAAGTCTATGCACTTTTTTCTCCCATTACGCATGTACATCCTGACTGCCCGCCGACTTTCATTACTCAGGGCGAACATGATCTGATTACGTCTGCAAAAGCTACCCGGATTTTTTTTGGAAAGTTGAAGGAAGCAAAAGTTTGCGCGGTAATGCACATAGTGCCGCAGGTCGATCATGGATTTGATTTGTTTCTACCGAAGTTGTCTCCATCTGCGCACGTAGCATACTATGATATCGAAACGTTTTTAGGAGTGATGGCTTGTCAGGTAAAGGCGGAACACGAACCCATCGCAAGGACCGCCATCACTGCCGTTGGAGGCTGAGATGAACGGTCCGGGTGTAGCTACGGAGTG
>DATDAV010000032.1:0-6253 GCA_036525235.1 Chryseolinea sp.
AGGTCGGGGAGAGGTGGGGTGGTCGAAAGGAGCAACAGGGAAGATTTCTTGTTGTCGCCTGGCGGCAGGCGTGTGATCACTGCGTTGCCAAGAGTTCAAAAATGCGCGGCGAGCTCACCCCGTTCGGGGCCTCGCGCGACGCCGCCTCAGGCTCGCGCGATCCGAGGGCGGACCGGGGTAAGCGTTGGGTGCGGCCAGCAACATGCGTTCATGAAATATCGGGGTAGATGCATGAAGCTTGACGATGTAGCGGAACTGAATATAAAAAGGGAAGGGACTCAGATTTATGGCAAACTTTTATCCCCCTCTCTTGGATTATATCTTGTAGTCCATAGCATTTCCACTTATTTCAGAACTGCGTGTTTTCGAGTTGTGATTATGTCTTTTGATCGCGCTAGGTCTGCGAGTCTGTACGGAGTAACACTGCGTGAAAGTAGAATCGGCGTAAAAACTCCCGTTTCCTGACGCCGCTTTTGCCATCATTTTCACCCACCATGTTGCCGCTTTGGCACAAGATGACATCTGATGCGGGACGGCGTGCTAACCCCTACATGGGCTAGCGGGCAATCGCTAAACGCCGCATCACTTTTCTGCGTCCTTGCATCCGTCCTCAGTCTGTAACTACCCTTCTCAATTGGCCTTGCTCATTCGGTCTTGCTCATTCGGCCTTGCTCATTCGGCCTTGCTCATTCCACTGAATTCCTATAAAGCGGCTGATTTCTCTCACATCACCATGGCTCTCAACAACTGGGTTCACCAACCATCAATCTCGTCTGAGATGGTCTTACCAGAGCCAATCACTATCTATGCAGATCAAGGACCATCATGCGAGTCCTTAAATGCAACAAGACGCCGACCAAGAAGAGGAGACCCAAAGAGAAGGGCTGGCTCACCCAAAATCTCACTCAAGCACATCTCCCACAAGCTCCTCGCAGAGCCGACTCGACCACTGATAGCGTGAACCAGGCATGGAAACAATTCTCCAGGTAGACCAGTCGTACTCAACATCCGTCATGATAGCCTGGAGTTAACCTTATGTCTCTAATAGGTTTTGCCAGGAAATCTACGAAGAAGGCGCCTATAATACTTCCGACCCCATCCAGATCTGCAAAAACCATATGAACTATAACCTTCTCAGGACATTTCTGGAGTGGCATTGTGAAAAAGGCACCGTCAAGAAGGCGTCCACGGTCTTCCAGTTAGCAAAATATTTGAGGATGGCAATCTATGACTTTACAGGGTCTAAGGTGGATGAGGGTATCAAAGCCGACTCCAGGGTGGTTAGTGTTCAGATCTTCGTTCCCATAATCACAGCAGTTTCTGACCACAACAGTTTATTTTGAACAACCTGATCGAGGCATATGAACTCGAAGAGACCGTCTCCTTTAAGGAATCCATGAATTGTGATGACGTCCTTGCCATTCTCCATCACCACTGGTGCTTGTGCGCCGACTGGTACCCTGATGAACGGCAACGCGTACAGCATGCAATGATGATACTTTTCTGCGCATCAACGACAGCCCGTGCTGGGTCAATTGTTGAGTCAAGCGGATACTATGGGCAAAACGACTGCATCAAGTACGGAGACATTCGCATCTATGCGGTACGAGACCCTGATAATCCAGGCCACGTTATGCTTTTGATGCTCGTGATGATACGGCTGCTCAAAGGGAGGCGGAACATGGGGAATCCGTGAGTCACCCGATGGAAAATATCTCAACGGGTTGGATTCCGCCTGACCCGAGATGTAGGCCAGTGTTGAAGTTCTATGAGCGTCGGAAGACTCCCAGTTTCTGCCTAATCTCCTTCATCTTGGGATTGGCGTTCGCGGACCAAGCATTTGCAAGCACGAGGATCCGTGAACCAATAGATATCTGGAACATTAAGATCCCTGAACGATTGCTAAGTGTTCCCATCGAGTGGAGACCTGAGTGGGAGCCGGTTCCCCTCCTCCGTCGCACATTTCGCACCTCCTCGGAAGGGGCACGTACTTCTCCAACCCTAGCGGCACAATTCTCGCAGATGGCGAAGTGGAACATCCGGCTTGGGAAGTCCTTTGGAATGCAAGAAGATTTTCAGTATAGAATGCTCCGTCGCGGTGCGGGCAATGCCATCAACGGTGAGCTCTGTCAATCTTCAGCCGGCGCTTGTCATGCTGATCTTTGAGCAGAAGTGGCATCCGAACCGATACGCAACCAGGTCATGGGTCATTCGGACAGTAACATCTACCATAGGTACTATCAGAACCAGGTCGTCGATGCCGACACCGTGTCTGCCTTTTTAGAGGAGCCTTCGAACAAAGCAGTCCTGCGTCTTGCTGGCCACGTGTCGCTCACGAAAGACCCGAATGCTCCTACCAGACTGACGCCTGCGCAGCGCCAAGAGATCCTCCGAGACCCCGAGGTCGCTGCAGCGAAGCTGAAACGTGACCGGAGCAGGCTCAAGCTGCGCCAAAATCATCAGACAATTGAAGCTGCTCGGAGGCTGGGCCAGACCAATGCAGCAGTCGGGGCCGCAGTTATCGAACACGACGCTTTGGTGAAAGTCTTTCATCGTCTTCAAAGTCACAAGGAACGTGAGATGTCGGCCCGTCAGCGGAGAGACTACTTTTCCATGCTTGGGGTGGGTTGTATAGAGAATCAGCACAGCGGTCGGATGGATCCCGCCGGCCCATCGCCCCCAACATTCGCATTTACCGAACGCAGTGCTCTAGCAGGGCTGTTGTTCCCGCAAGCAGATGTGGTTGCGCAGTGTTATGATCAACTGCTCAAAAGACGTTGTGAAACGATCAGACAGATTGCGTCTTTGTGTGCGCGTCGCGAAGCACCGCCTGTTAGACGCCTGCTCAACCAGGAGAGCTCAAAGTTGGAGCTCCCTGAGGAGAAGGCGCCTTGCATTCCAGACAACACCCCCGAGCTCTATCCTGTTCTGTGTGTTGGCACGCAGTGTTTGTTCTGCCTTGGGAACGCCGGTCTTCCCACGCATTGTCGTGTCCGCTCATTCGCCTCTTCTTTCACCCTCACGCGACACGTTCAGGACCAGCACCTCGATAGCCTAAGTTCGAGGCCCTTCACCTGTCCTCATCCCCATTGCTCAATCAAGGGCGTTCCGCTTGACCATGGCGAACATTTCAAGGCCCATGCTGCATCTGTCCACAACATCATCCACTGCCGGTGAGCTAAAGGCCTATGCTCCCCGCTGCGCCACCTCTGGGTCTGCGGCACTTCCCGCGGAAGAATCCCCCAGAGACGAACCCTCTACCTGCGCAAATCACTCTTCAACCGCTTCGCGGCTCCATATCCTCTGCGATGCAGACCGACATCGGCAACGGTCGGATCAAAATCCAAGCCATCCTGTTTTGATTGATGGTCCTGGCAGGTCCAGCGATGCAGGTGAAGGCAACAACAAGGGTAGGCCATGGTGGTCCCCCCTTCCTAATAGATTTCTAGAATATCCCATCGTGGACGACGGTAAAGCAATGTTACCCATTTGGAATGTATAGAACCCTCCCGGGCATCCCTAGTTGTGAAATGGTCGAAACTTCATTTCGTGATTTTCGTGATCCTGGAGTGTTCTTTCCTGTTAGATTATATGCATATTTTTTGCGAGAGAGCCTACTTCATGATGCCATAGTGTCCTTCAGCTGGCTTTGACGCTCATCACGAGTCAGGGTCGTTGGGTCTGGCTGACGTTGTAGATCACTTTAGGATGCCCTGGAGGGCCACATGTTCCCTGTTGCGCGAAGCACACAGGTTACATACATTGATTGTGGAAGCACTGCTTGCTGAGTGCTACTTATGGCCAATGAGTGACTAAATACATGATTGACATATTAGGCAGATGTAGGCGCCCATAGGCTCCTCTAGGCAGCCGATACGCGGCCTATCCGCAACATTCCCTAAATGAGTTAGTTCACGACTTGCCGGGCCAGCTTGGGACTCATTTCAACCTCGCCGGCCCCGGTTTTCGTCTCTCCCGTGGCTGTTTTCCAGCTTCGTCTCGTCTCGTAATCCGACTCATCAACCGTGCTACCATTTTTACTTACCTGCGACAGGTACAGAAATTAAAGCAAATAATATTAAGATCAGATCTAAAGACAATTCTACAATATAATTATTGTTGCTATAATATAATATAGAAATATAAAAGATTAAACCAATTAAAAAGATGCCCTGGGCGCAGAGAGCTGAAATGCGGAGGTGGAAAGGTTCGAGGTCTGCGCTGGAAGGCGCGGCATAATACGACTGTGGGGGAGGAGGCCACTTCGCTGGGTCGATTTTGATTTGATCCATGCAACGTACATGTACGTGACACTGCAGATCTTGAACCGAGCTGAAAGATATTCCACAGGGAAGCCCTGTGGCTGCAGTACATTTGGTGAACTAAATTGAAAGGCTCCAGTATTGCTTATGGAAAACGGATTTTGAAGAGCAGTAGAGACAAGGGCTGATGCTTCCGGATTTTGAGGGAGATGGAATCCGTAGGGGCAAGTGGGGTTGGGGTTTTAGGCTTGCACCCAGGGAGGTGGAATCCGTAGGGGCGAGTGGGTAGGGGTTTTAGGCTTGCACCCCGCGTAAGTGCAAGGAAACGTGACCCGTAGGGGCAAGTTGACTGTCGGTGGAAGGGCTTGCGACTGTGCTGGCGGAGCTTGCAGATGCGCTGGAGGTGGAAGGGCTTGCGATTGTGTTGGCGGTTGAGGCGGCGACACCGGCAATGCTGAATTCTGCGACATAACTAAGCACAAATCAAGTGATATATCTGAAAGCACGATGCGGCAGTAATGTTCACACTTAGCAGAAAGTTAGGAGGATTAAGACTTTTCAAACAACAGACAGCAGCAAAATGTAAACAGAAGGTAGCCGACCCGCCATGCCATTCGACGATTAATTAGAAGGAAGGTTGTTTAAAGAGGACGGTGAAAGTAACGGTTGAAGAGGGAGAAAGTGGCAGTCAAAACATGGGGAAGAGGTGGTCGAAAGCGAAAACGACGTAGCAAGGGGGAGGATGTGACGATGCTAGAAAAGCGGGGCGGGAGACGATGTGCAAAGGATGGGAAACAGGGGATTTGAGGAGGCCAATGTTGCGCTTCAGTAAAAAAGAAAAATGGTCAGGAAGATGAGCTACAGGGAGGAAAATTGCCGATAGAGTGCGCAGAAAATGAATCGCCGAGTGCTTAGACGCCCTGGGCCGACTTGGCGCTTCCATGACCGCAGGCAGGTCTCGGGTGCGTGCCAGCGGTCCTGGACAAAGGCGAAGCAAATGTATGTCTTGTTATTAGGTCGTGAATACTTTTTGGCACATCCGTGGAGAAGAGAAAAGAGCTTGATCATATAAGCTGGTTCACAATTTGGGAAAACTTCTCATTTTCAATAATTTTCAAATACTTTTCAGCACAACGCTTTATAACCTTGACAGGATGTGGCGAGAAAGCGTCTCCTCCCTGTTTTCCCTCTTTCTGCTTTCGCTAGCAGGCGCAGTGAAGTAAGTACAACTTGAAAATAAATTTTATCGAGTACTGAGTTCCATCCGAACAGGTCTGCGTCTGTGAACGAAGACTTAATATCAATTGGGGTGATCATCGCACCCGCCGCAAGCGCTGAAGTACCCTCCCACCAACCACGAAGGTAACGAACCCCGCAACAATTATGAATTTGCCGCAAATTCATGACGTCGAAGTGGCCCGTTTGGTCGACTGAGATTTCAGCCAAATACCATCAACGCAACTGTTGGAGAGATCGTCAGGTTCACGTTTCGAGCATTCTACCACACGTTGACACAATCAAGTCTTGAACAGCCGTGCCTTTCAAGCAACCAATTCGACTCCGGGTTTCGTCAGTTTAATGCTGCCAATACCTCGAACATGATTGTCTCATTTAGCATCAACTCACCTGAGCCACAGTTTTTCTACTGTCACCAGACTGAGCCAGTATCGCACTGTGACGCTAGCATGGTATTTGCAATCAATCCGGGATTGAAGATGGACCAATTCTTATCCAATGCCGCTCTTCGAACTGCCTCATTCGCTACCTCTTTATCTACATCCTCTACATCGACGGCATCGTTGCCTCGTGTACCAACCCCTAGCGACTTCAGCAGCACTACAACGAATCCCACGGCCTCGATTCCTATTGTTTTGGTCTCCACTGTTCTAGCCACGGTTACGAATTCGGCAAGTGGCACCGCAAGATTCCCAATAATGTCAGGAAACGTTGGCGGTATATCGTTCTCTGGCCCTGCAGGCACTGGTATAGGG
>DATDAV010000033.1:0-56007 GCA_036525235.1 Chryseolinea sp.
AGCCCGCCGGATGAGTTCCTTCCTGTAACACTTTATATATACTAAGGTAAAGTTTAACGCTGTCCAAAATTTTACACAAAAGTGTAGAGAAAGTTACAAGTGTGCCATTTAACCATTGTCTTTATATCTGGTTTATTTGCCAATAAATATAAAAAAGTACGATGAGAAGAAGGACTTTAGGTTTGTTGAGTGCCGTGCTGCTTTTTCCGATGGCAGTCATGGCCCAGAGTGGCTGTAAATTCACCATCTCTACCGCGGCGACCGAGTGGCAATTTGATGGGGCAGCCAAAGGGGTGAAACCTGGGGACAGGATCTGTTTCAAGGGGGGAACCCGGACGGGTATTAAGCTTATCAATATCCATGGCACGGCAGCACTGCCGGTTATCATTTCGAATGAAAGCAACAGTTCAGTCATCATTAACGCACCCGCGTCGTTCGGAAATGCAGTGGAGGTCGACAATGTGACTTACGTGAAGTTCACAGGGAGCAACAATCCATCCGTTAAATACGGCATTGAGATCACCGGCGCAGAGATGGGGATCAACTTTCAGCAGTTGAGCTCCGATTTCGAAGTCGATCACCTTTATGTCCATAACACGGGTTGTGTGGGCATTGTGGCCAAGACCGACCCCACCTGTAGCTCTTCCACCTGGAGAGGCTATTTCACCATGAAGAACACATCATTTCACGACAACTTAATCAGCAATACGGGATGCGAAGGATTTTACATAGGGAATTCACACTACGACTCGGGCGTAGGCATGACTTGTAACGGCACCAACCTCACCGTGAAGGAACACGATGTGGTGAACGTGAAGGTCTATAACAATACCATACAAAACACCGGTAACGAAGGCATCCAGGTGGGGTCGGCCATTTCGGGCTGCGAAGTGCACCATAACTCCGTGACCAACTTCGGCATGCACAGTGGTTATGGACAGGATAATGGTTTCCAGGCCGGCGGCGGTACCACACAGGCAAAAGTATACAGCAACGTCATCGATACCGGTAATGGTTATGGCGTCTGGGATTCAGGAGGGGGCACGGTCTATTTCAACAACGTTGTCCGCAACGCCTTGATGGGAGGTTTCTCTTTAATCGACTATGCCGCCAATTTTGCTCCGACCGGGTTCATGGTGATGAATAACACCATTGTGAACTGCTCGCAATTCGATATCCTCATGTATAGCGAAGGCCCGACGTCGCGCATCGCGAACAACATCTTTGTGACGAATCAGGCCAGCGGCTTCCCCTACATCAAATACAACGCTCCCAACGCACAGGCGCGCACGGTGGAATCCAATAACCTGAAGACAAACAACATCGCCAGCGTGAAGTTTGCAAACGCAGCAGGCTTGGACTTTCACCTGCTGACGGGTTCACCGGCCATCAATGCGGGTATGGACTTGCTTTCCTATGGCATTTCCGTTGACAAGGACGGCAAGGTGCGCGTCGGGGCTTTCGACCAGGGCGCTTTTGAATTTGGAGGAGCCACCAATTCGGCCCCGGTAGTCAATGCCGGCCCGGATAAAGTGGTGACCCTGCCTGCGTCTTCCGCGACCATCACCGGAACAGCCTCCGATCCGGGGGGTTCCATTAGCAGCTACGCCTGGACAAAAGTGTCCGGTGGCGCGGCTACGTTGACCAACGCCACTACGGCCACACTTAGTGTGACCGGCCTCGTAGCCGGCACCTACGTATTCCGCCTGACCGTGAAAGACAACGCCGGCGCCACCGCCAGCGACGATGTTACCGTGACGGTGACGGCGACCACGAACAAAGTGCCGACGGTAAGTGTAGGCACAACGCTGAACATCACCACGGCTACAGCCTCCATCACCGGCACGGCTTCAGACCCGGACGGCTCCATCTCCACCTACACGTGGACAAAAGTATCCGGCGGCGCGGCTACGCTGACCAATGCCAGCGCGGCTAAACTGAGTCTTAGCGGCCTGGTGACCGGCACCTATGTGTTCCGTCTCACCGTGAAAGACAACGCCGGTGCCACGGCCTATGCCGATAAGACGATAATTGCCGTGATCACCACCGGCACCAATGCAGTACCCACCGTTGATGCAGGAGGTGCCAAGAACCTGGTGTTGCCTACCAATGCGCTATACCTCGTGGGAAGCGCTACTGATAAGGACGGAACCATCGCTTCCTACACCTGGTCAAAAGTTTCGGGAGGGACATGCACCATTTCCAATCCAACATCCCCCACAGCAGCCGTCAGTGGCATGGCGGAAGGTTCTTATGTTTTCCGTTTGACCGCGAAAGATAACAAGGGTGCTGCAGGCAGCGCCGATGCAACCGTGAGCGTTTCCAAAGGCGCCATCACGCGTTTCAGCTTCCGGCCTGCGGCGGCCAGCATCAGCGGCTGGATCAGCGTGGCAGGTGCACCTCACGCCAGCGTGATCACGGCAACCGATCCGGCGACCACCATCACGGTGAGCAGCGTGGCTACCGGCCAGTGGAACCCTGCCGTCTACGGCTCGGCGACCAGCTCCTATGCCGGTGGTGTTAGCAACGGCACGGTTCAACCGGCTGCCGTGGTACAGAACAACTGGTTCAACTACAACGCGGCGTATGGCACCACCGTTAACGGCGTGCTGCAAGGCGACAACCTGAAACTGACCCGGCTCAATCCCACTCACCAGTACACCATCCAGATGGGGGCATCGCGCGCCTCCGGTAATGGCACGCCCGATCAATATGGCGCGTTCGAATACCGTGTAGGCGGTGTGGTGAAGACTTTGACCGTGACCAATAATGCCACGTTGCAAGTTGAATATGCCAGCCTTACTCCAAACGCCAATGGCGAGATCGGCATCAGCGCACGCAAGATGGCCGGCAGCGCGATGAACTTCGGCTATGTCGGTTGGGTCGTGGTCACTGACGTGACACAAAAACAAGCGCTTACTTCCAAGGGCATCTCGATCGCCCGCGCGGACAACGCAGACCTCGCACCCACAGCGCCGGCAACGGATTCTGTGGCGGTGGACTCGACAACAACGGTGACAACACCTTCGGAAGATGATTTTGTGTTCCTGGACAACCATTACCCCGGTGGCTACGACTACGCGGTCGTGATCTTTGACGGCTCCGGTCGTCGCCTATACATGGGCAAGTGGAGCCCGGAAATGCATACGCAAATCTTCGTACCCGGTGAATTGTATATCTACCACGTTCTCCAGAATAGCAGGAGGATAGATACGGGCAAAACGGTGATCGTGCAACGATAGCACGTTCCACCTGCCCCCGGATTGGGGTGCCCGATAAATGTGAGCTATCGCGAAAGTCGTCAACGGCTTTCGCGATGCCTCGCAAATTCGCATAGATTTTTGATCTTGATGACGAAGGGACTGCCCGTAGCAGGGAGCAAAGACATCGGCCATTCATCCAGAAGCATGCTGCTGACCTCTATTGGGGAAAAATATCCCCAGCTCGACCATAAAAAAGGCGAGTTTGCTCCCCATTGTTCTGGAGGGGAGCCCAGCGTTTGAGAAAGTTTCAAAACCCCTTAGTCTGTAACTTCCGCGAAATATTTCATGGCCAGTTCCTGATAATGCAATGAAATGGTTCGCGCAGGATGCCCGGGGTCTACTTCGGTCAGTTCCCAAGGATCATCCCCCAAAACTTCTTCCGTATCACTCAATCTTCGGCCTATTTCGAAAAGCCGATCCGTCGCGATTTCCTTAAGCACCATTCCTGTGTTGATGGTAACTTCCGATGTGATTGGCACAAACATATCTATTTGGTTATGATGGTATGCCGATATAGAGTCAAACGGCATACCAAGCTCGCTTTATGGCAGAACACTGATTCACCTGTGAGCATGGTGCAGCTTAGGTCTTCGGCTTTTCATCCGGCGGAAGCTCGTCCAGCAAGGTGATCACGATGGTGTTGTTCAAGGGCCGGACGTGAATGAACCGGCCCACTTCAAAGCCACAGGCTTCGAGCCATTTGCCGGCAAGGCGTATTTCGGAGAGCTTCGCGTAGCTGTAGGAGCTTCGGGGGAAGTTTCGGTAGTATACTTTTAGGAGCCTTTCTTTTTGCTTCATTCTTTTTTAATTAACCTGAACTAGACATAAACAACTTATTTATACATCAATATAAATTATTATATAATATTAATATATTTTTAATGCATTTTTATTACCAATATGTTGATTTATAAGATGTTAGCAGTTTGCCGATATTGCGTTCAAACCCGCAAAAATTGGCTAAACACAAGATCAATCGCATCAAACTGGTTCTCATTGAGAACGACAAGGGGAATAAAGATTTGGCGAAACATCTGGGCGTCACGCCCACGGCCGTTTCGCGCTGGTGCACCAACGATGCCCAGCCATCGTTGAATACGTTGGTTGAAATTGCGAAATATTTGAAGGTTGATGTTCGGGATCTTCTTAATCCGACTTTGAATAAATAGAATCAGAACACGATCAATTTACTGTTGTTGGGATAATAAAGGACAATCTAATGATGAATAGGCTAACTAGCGGATGGATTGCTTTTTGTTTCCTTATTACCTTAAGTTTTGTCCAATGTGAAAAAAAAAGTGATGTCAATGATGGGACTGAGATTTCGACACCGCAACCCAGGGAAGACACAGCTTCATTAACTTTGCAGGCAGAGTTATACTATAAAGAAAGAAATTATGCCGAAGCTGTTAACGCTTACTCAAGATTAATCAAATTTGATTCTGTAAATAGATTGTATCGTTACAGAAGAGGCATTAGCTACAATGCGTTAGACAGCGCTAATCTGGCAATTGACGATTTTGAAAGCGCTTTAAAATTGGGTTACGATGAATTCAAGTGTCGGTTTGCACTTGGCATGCTGTATTACACACTTCATTCCAATAAGGACTCTTTAGCAAGAGCAAATATTAAGCGGTGTCTGGAATTGAAACCTAATGCGCCAAAAGTATTAAATTGGCTGGAGTATATGGATAAGTTGGACCGGGAGCTATATCATGTAAAAAAGACGCCTTAGAGAAACTCAACGTTTCATCCAACACGATATCCAAATAAACCAATTCAAGCCAGAGGTCGCTGCCATATCTAAGAGGGTTGAAAGTAAATTTGAAAAATTCTCCGAAACTATCAACACCATTCTGAAATAAAAAAATATCCTCTAGGGTTAGCACGATTTATCGATGCCAATTCAGAATTCAGTTAATAACCTTCTCAGATGCCGCCCCGATCAATCCTAATGTGGATGATTCCGTCCGTCCATTTATAAACCGGTAAGTAATACTCGACACCGCGACATAGGCTGCGAACGCTGGATGGTTGAGATAGCATCAAGAAGATCATTTGCCGGCGTATTTCGAATCACCCCTTCTTTTCAGGTTCCGTGGCCTTTTCAAGTTCGTCAACAGCTTTAGGCTTTACCAACTCCCGTACTGGTACTGGCTCTAATTTGGCTTTTACAAACTCTTCTTTTTGTGCAACCTTCGTCCCAGCGACCTTTGCTCCCTGCCGCACCTTTTGTTCATGCCTTTGCTTATGCCTTTCAAGATCGGATTCTCCTTTTGCCATATAGCCTTCCTCAATCCGGTACGTAATCCGGGGATTTGGTTCCTCCTGTTGATAATCTGCTACAAACTTTGATACGTCACCATAGCCATTTTCATTAACTCGCTTTATCACCTCCTCCAATGTTGGAATATTCAAGGTAATAAGCTCTATTATTGTTCTTGATGTAATTGCCTGAAGAAGGAAAAAATAATCCCGAAATTCCTCTTTCCTGCCGCGCACGCCATGGACAATGCTTGACCTAGTTCCATATATTTTTTTAGTAATCCAAAATATATAGTTGCCTATGTCTTTATTAAACGAATTTATCACTGCACAAAGTCGAGCAAGCTGAAAAGTAATTTCGCTCCTCGTATCAAGAAATGATTCAAGAGCTATACAGTAATGCAGGAATGCCATCTGACTGTCTCGCTGATAAAAACTAGCTACATAGTTCGTAACTGCAATTCCCAAATAATCCAGCTTTGGAAGTCTCTCTAAAATCATTTTTAAGAAACGATTGACGTGAGTAATGCGGGATGCGGCAACATGAAAATAGAATCTATAGTATTCACTATCCCTACCATCTATTCTCCAATGCGAATAACCGGAATAACCCTCATAACTTGTAAACAAATACCGTCTTCTCTTTGCCGTCTTCGAAATTCTCTGATGCAGACACGCATAGATAAACCGCAAATCACTAGGAAACATTATTAAAAGCGCGGTCTCAATCCTATGAAACATCGACTTCTCTACATGCTTATCTAAATCAATTGGCGCTAACACCCACGCCCAAGGTTTATATCCCCCAGCCTGCTCCTGCAATATGTTCAAATAAAAATTGTAATTGCTATCCCCGTGGTTATTGGCCGAAATTGACTTGATATACTTTTCGAATTCGCGACTATCAAGCTTAAAGCTTTGAAGGTTAAGCCAAGAAAAATCTATTTTATCAAATCCATCAAGAACTCCATCGTAAATTCCTATGACAAAATCCGGTTCATAGGCAAATTCTTCTTCCGATTTTATGAAAGCCATCTCACAATAGGGTTAAGACAATTGTATAGATGGAAGATAGCTAAATTTCGGCAAAAGACGTAAAGCAAAAATTTCATTATCTTCACGATAATGTTAGTTCTAATTATATAACTATCTCCATCGATGACAAACAGGGAAACGCTGGATGAAAGGATTGAGAAAACGCTTGCACGTTTATACAAAACGCCCGAGAAATCAATTCTTGCCACCGAATTGTATAGGGGTGAAAAAAAAGGTAATAGCGAACTGGACAAGGCCCTATACACACAACGTCTTATTGATCACACGGCACCAAATCGCATAAAACTAAGCTATGCTGGCATTAGGATGTATGAGAAAGGAGGGTGGCTTAAAGAGAAGGACTTCTATACTTCAAAGAGAATTAATTATTCCCTTGCTATTGATGACTTTCGGTGTTTTCACAACGATTTAAAAAACGCGAGCAAGGTATTTGAAGGCAGATTAGTAACGAATGATTTGGAGAAATACTATGATCGAGTGGAAGGATTATTAAGTGAACATTTGTACGGGACTATGCGATACAACTGGTACGCGGAATATCTATTTAGTCTCAGACAGAAATATTATGTATCTCCTGATGGCCACTCAACAGCGGACCTTTTAGGATTCGCAGATATGACTAGTGGCATTATCGAGACGATACGTGCCCATGAGAGCGGCGGATTAATGGAAGAGAAAGAGAGAATTACAGCGGATGAAAATAAAGCTTTGTTGCAAGTTATAATGAGTCTGAGAAAAGAGAATGAAATACTTGTGAAAGAGAGAACGTCTACCGAAACGGATAGCGTAAAAAACAATGTTTACTTCGACCACTCACAACGGTGGTTTGCGATCTATAAGATTTTGGCTTTTACTTTTGGGGCAATAACTTTCTGTCTCATTATACAATACTTTCACCTCAATGACTACTACAGGAATGCGGCGTATTTAATTGTTATTATTTTGGCCGTTTTCCTTTATTTAAAGGAGAAGATGTCAACTTGGCTTGCGAATTTAATTGGAATATTAGGAGCGATATTCATTGCTCTAATCCTTTTTAGCGAGCCTTTGGTCAAGCGTAGTAATGAAACGATGCCAATTGTGGACTCCCTACGAAAGGAACATCAGGATACTATGAAGAGAAGGTAGTCGTTACAAATTCGGATAACAGCAAAGAGTAGACAATGATAAAATGAAAGACACAAAAATTGATTCGAAAATTGATAGTGTACTTAATAGGCTATTTTCGTTAGAAGGACGGTCGCTATCTGTTGTTGACCTATATCGGAGAGATACTCTTAATCCTGAAATTCAAAAGCTCGATATTTCTCTTTTTAATAAGGGCCTGATAACTTATGATGGGGTGGATCGAAGAAAGTTAAGTTACGCAGGTAATTTGGTTTGTCATAATGGAGGCTGGCTTCAAGAAAAAGACAGGTATAATTCTCATGTGATTAACTATTTTCTGGCAATAGGTGATTTTAATACACTAATCAAGGATGTTAAGGCTGCGGGCAAAACTGTTGGCTGGCAATTGAGAATTGATGATCTAAACAAATATTTTGACAAACTTGAAGATCTGTTAGTCACTCATTTCTATGGGAGCACACAATTGAATACGTTTATTGCGGTACTGGATGGACACAGAAGAAGGTATCAACTAGGCAATAGCGAAACTCCAGTAGAGGATTTCATTGCGAATGCGGAAGTTGTTATTCTGTCTTTGGAGGGCACGAATGCTATTGAGAATGGCGATGATGCCAAAAAGAAATTAAAGGCTGCTTTAGACGACAGCGATAAACTTCACAAGATTGTCGAGAACCAAAGAAAAGAGCTTGAACTCCTCAATTTGGCTGCAAAGACAAAAAATTTAGCAGGGAGTGCTTTTACTTTGTCTTTAGCTAGTAAAGTCTATAAACTTCTCGCATTCGCCTTTGCAACTTTTTTCTTGGCACAATTAATTTACTTTTCAGATATGCAGCAGGTTTTTAAGAATGGGGCTTATCTTATTATTGGTTTGTGTTCGCTATTTAGTTATTTAAAAGACAAAATGAAGGCGTGGCATTCAGGTTTAATCGCACTTGTAGTGACTATCCTTGTGGCGCTCATGGTTATTGATGTTCCGTTCTTTAAACAAAAAGCTATTATTGTAAAACCCAATTCAAATTCGAAGGATAGTGTACGGACCATCCCTCCTCAACCAAGAGGAAAATGAGGCGGGTAGGGCGGGACAGCCTAATCTTTTTGCAATCAGCTAATTATCTGGCTGTTCAATGAAGGTCATTTAACGAATCACCGAATTTATCACCTCAGGAAAATCCAATTCCCTCCTTTATGTAAGCACATTTCAATTAAGTTTCTGCGCCCATCCATGGAAATCAGGCCGCTTTAAAGTATACAAATGTATAATTTCAATACGGCCATCGAAAAGCCAATATTCATTGACCCACAGAAGTAGAATAACAAATATCAAATATTGAATATGAACTTAGATTTCAGCAAACCGTTGTCGAGTATTTTCAAAGTGCCATTGAGCTTGTTTTTAGTAATGGTGTTCGTGCAGTGTTCCGATCCGTCGCGGACATCTTTGCCGATGGCGGATAAGGACAACGGTGGCCTATTTCTTCCCGGAGGTTTCGAAGCGCTTGTGGTCGTTGACAGTATTGGTGAGACCCGGCATATTGCCGTGAGCGACAATGGTGATATCTATGCCCAGCTTCAGCATTCCGACGATGGCAAAGGGACCGTCGGCATGCGGGACCTTGACCATGACGGCAAGGCGGATAGCATTATCCGTTTCGGGGATTATCTGGAGCAAGGCAGGGGTGCCACGGGGATTACGATACACCAGGGTTACCTGTATGTCAGTTCAAGAAAACATATCTTCCGGACCAAGATGACCCCCGGTGAATTGGTTCCCACGGGTGAACCCGAAGTGGTACTGACGGATCTGGATCCCAACGTAGGCAGGAACTGGCATACGACAAAGCCCGTTGCGTTTGATGACAAGGGAAACATGTACGTGCCTTTTGGGGCTCCCTCCGACGCATGCCAGGACATGGAAAAGTATGGGCCTGTCGGAATACCACACGGCAAAGGGTTGGACCCCTGTCCAGAGTTGGAAAACCACGCAGGGATCTGGCGGTTCGATGCCGATAAGGTCGGTCTGACCCAAGAAGATGGGACCAAATTCGCAACCGGCATCCGAAGTATCGTGGGGATGGAATGGAACCCCAGGGACGAAAGTCTGTATGCCGTAGGGAACGGGATCGATAATTTTCATACCATTTTCCCTGACCTCTTCACGGATTGGCAGGCCGCCATGTTGCCCTCCGAGACCCTTATGAAAGTGACCGAAGGGTCCGATTATGGGTGGCCCTATGCCTATTATGATCAAATTCAGAAGAAAAATGTCTTGCAGCCTGGCTACGGCGGTGATGGAAAAATCGTAGGCAAGGCTAGTGGCTACAACGAGCCCGCTATCGGGTTTCCAGGACATTGGGCCCCCATGGATGTTATGTTCTACCATGGTGACCAATTTCCAAAGCGCTATAGCAACGGTGTCTTTGTTGCCTTTCATGGATCAACGGACCGCGCCCCCTACCCCATGTCCGGTTTCATAATCTGTTTTGCCCCTTTTGATAAGGACGGTAATGCCACGGGGGAATGGGAGGTTTTTGCCGATGGCTTTGCAGGGGTCGATATCGTTAAGAATACCAGCGATGCTGTCTATCGGCCGATGGGGCTTTCGACAGGCCCGGATGGGTCCATCTATATCAGCGAATCCAATCAGGGAAAGATCTGGAGGGTCATGTATAAAGGGGACAAAGACAAATTTGGGCCATCCGAATTGGCCGCTATGGAAAATCGAAAGAAGACCCAAAGCTATATCCGGGACCCCGACCCGGTCAAGGATTTGGTACAAGAGGGAGATACTTATAGCGGCAGGATACTGTATAATACCTATTGTGTGGCATGCCATCAGGGCGATGGAAAAGGGGACAACAACCGTTTCCCTCCATTGGTCGATTCCGAGTGGGTCACAGCATCCGAGGAAAAACTGATCGGTGTTGTACTGAATGGGATTCAGGGCGACATCGTGGTCAAGGGAAAGACCTATAATGGACTCATGCCAGCGCACGGTCATTTGGATGATCATGCCATCGCGTCGATTCTAACCTATGTCAGAAAGCGGTTCGGTCATGAGTCAAAGCCTGTTAGCGCGGTAAAGGTATCGGAAATCAGAAGTTTGTCCTCCAGCAAAAGCATGCCTTAATAATATGAGAATCTAGGGCGCGGGTTGTAGCAAAAGTAGGTGCGTTTGAATAAAAATTCTGCGCCATGGCTTAGAAAAATAATAGCCTGCCCTTATAAAAGGCAGGCTATTTTATTGTCCGATCCGATTCGGAAACCGCGACCGATGACGGGAATTATTTTGCTTTGAAATATAAGGTCATGGGAACATCCATATCGTCTTTGCCATCGGCGTTGGTGTCATAGGAGGTCATGCCGGCATCGATCTTGAGTGTCGTGTCGTTCAAATCAAGAACGGGAGCGTCTTCAGCCTGTCCATCAATCGTTATGGAAATCGTGCTTTCACCATTTTTCCATGCCCAGGTTCCCGTGCTCAGTTCATCTTTTAAATATTCGTCGCACTGCGTTGTGCCGCCGCTTTCACGATATTTGAAATCCGTTGTGAATGTACGGACGACGCCCAGGCCACAGTCGGAGTAGTCAAGAAAATCAAGAGGCACCGGGGTGGTAACACCGCTTATTTTGAGTTCCACTTTGTCGATTACCCAACCATGTGCGGTGAGGTATTCCGTACGGCTTTTGCCATCGTCGTCCTTGTTACACGAGGTGGTCAGTACAGCAAATGCTAAGGCAACGGTAAGAAAAGAGAAAAATTTCTTCATGTTAGATTGTTGTTTTTTTTAGATGATATTTTAGTTAACTGTCGAGCTCTCCAACCCAGCACCATGAATTACACTTCATGATTGCCCGATTTTCGGCCGAGTTCATACGCGCAAAGATATTATCGAAAATAGATCTTATCGGTACAAACGGCCTATTATCTTACGTATGCGTGGCCATGGCGAATTTTATAGTAAACAATTGGGCAACAGCCGTCCCGTTGGGCTGTCTGGCGCAAAACGCTGATTTTGGTTGGGCATTTGGTTACCTGAGGTGTTACGCCCTGTGAATTGAAGAAAATCTTACTTCGCCGGTTACCAGGTGACAAGGCGAATAAGCTCCCCTAATCTACTATGGATTTTTAATAGCTTGTCGCATTTAGCCTTAGAATTGTCGCATCCCACCTGCGATGACAATATTTTCGTGAACAGATTTGTATCATTATGACGAACGGATAAATATGAAACTTCTTCTCACTTCGGCTGGTATAAGTAACAAAAGCATCCGCAACGCATTGGTCGACCTGTTGGGAAAACCCATTGAAGAATCAAAAGCGCTCTTCGTTCCTACCGCCATTTATGGCATACGGAGTAGTGCTGAAATCATAAGAAACGTGATTTGCGGAACGTTAGGTGATCCCTTCTGCGAAGCGGGTTGGAAATCTTTGGGATTGTTGGAGCTTACAGCGCTACCCACCATAAAAAAAGAACTTTGGGCGCCCATGCTTCAAGAGACAGATGCCCTGCTGGTGGGTGGTGGTGACTGTCAATATCTTTGTTATTGGATGCAACGGTCCGGACTGGCCGAAATGTTACCATCGCTGCTACACAAAATGGTGTATGTGGGTTTGAGTGCCGGAAGTATGATTATGACACGCTTTGGAACTACCTATGGCAATCATACTTTACCCCCGAGCAGTGATAAGTGTCTTGGAATGGTCGATTTTGCCATACACCCTCATCTTGACCATGAACAATTCCCCGATAATTCTTTAGCAAATCAGGAAAAGTTGGCAAAAACGCTACGGGTACCTTCTTATATGATTGATGACCAAACGGCGATTAAAGTTGTTGACAACACTATAGTAGTGGTATCCGAGGGAAAGTGGAAGTTATTTAACCCTGACAAAATATGAACTCCAACATAAGTACTGCTGCAAGCTTGCCTTCAGCTTAGTCGCGGCGGCCAAAAGTGTAGGATAAACCAACCGCGAGCCGCATGCCCGACCAATCCATCCTTACTTTGTCGCCTGCCTCGTTCTGAAGAAAGGCATCTCTGTGCTTCAGTAATAGATCCCCTTTTATAACCGTCACGTTGTACCCGGCCAGGACGTTCACGCCAAACGCGCCTATTCTACGGGTGACGTTGAAGGCCGGTTGTAGCGACATGTTTTCGGATTTGAAATCATAAGCCTCGTCGTCTTTCTGTGTGCCCAACTGACTATGAAAGGACATGGTCATCGTACTGAACACGGCGGCCGGTGTTAGTTGAAGATTGAACTGCCACGCGGTGTTACCAGGATTTAAGCAGAGGTCGAACGGCAATCCTACGGCGACGTAGTTTACGAGCATATCGGTTCTTATTTCGCCGGAGTAATCTTTGTAACTCGTTCGTGCGGCGCTCGATCCATATTCAACGGAAACACCAAAACCATACTTGCGTTCCAGCGTATACCGGACGGCACCGTTATAATACCAATACGACGGAAATGATTCGGTTACTTTGGGCGTGACCGGATAGTCGTCCAAAGATTCTTTTTGAAAATCTTTAAGTTCCGTCTGATTGTACGATCCGTAACCGGTGTGGAACGTCAACGAGAATTGACCATGACCCATTAATGGCCAGCCCAAAACAACGAGTAATACAAAGCCAGTACGCATCATCAGTATAATCTAAGAATATAGCCTTCGGGGGTGAACAAGATGCCATTCAGCACGACAAAATCTGCGAGGTTTACGCGGTAAGTAATCACTTCGCCTGTGTCCAGATCAGCAGCATAGATCAGTTTGGTGGTGGAATTTTTAAAAAGAATTTTCTTTTTAGCTGTATCGTAATATTCAAAACGGGAGCCGGCTGGTGCGGTCAAGGTTCGTTTAACCGCCAGGTTACTGGCATCATGAACAAAGGCTAGCGCCCCTAAATACGACAGCACTTCGCCGGGTCGATCTTCGCGGAACGCCATAAAGGTATATCCATCCGGAAGTGACCCTACATAGTCGTTTAGCGCCAGGCTATAAAGAAGCTTTCCACTTTGAACATAAGCACCATCCGGGGAAAGAACATCGTCGATGGAGGAATATGATTTCAAGTACAAGGTGTTGTCGTTGGCGACATCGTATATTTTGCTTTCGTAGTACTGCTGGCCGGCCGGTGTCATGTGACTCCAGCTAAACCTTACAATTTGATTGTTCGAGGCGGTAATCGAAAATGGACCGTAGTCCGCCGGGCTTCCGATGCCCGGAATACTTTTCTCGGCGTGCGTGACGAAGTTTACTTGTACCAAATCACTGGGCCTGGAAAAGTATACGTAGTCGCCCCTGTAAGGAGCAGCATAAGAATAGTTGTCGGACCATTCGATACTATCGCTGGCCACGAGGGTCACCGGATCAAGAAAAACAAATCGCGAAAAAGAAGAACCGTTCTGACGTATGCCGATCATTACATTCCTGTCGGCGTTGTAATGGTAGGCCCTAAACGGATTTCCCAGACGCTTCGGTGACACCATGTCCGTCACCTTTACACTGTAAGATCGATAGGCCAGCTTTGGATCTTTGGAGTATATTTTCAGTCCTATGTCGGAAGACGTTTTATAGCCTACCGTGTTAAGCTTAATGGCAACGGTAGCCTGCTTGGGGTCGGTGATCTCGAGACGTTTCACCTGGTTCTCTTCCATTTCGTATCGGCCGAAGGCGCTGTAAAACTTTGGCGGCCGCAAGGTGAGGGTTGCCATGCTATCGGCTGGATTGAAATTTACGTTGAAGCCGAATGTACCGGTGGCGCTTGCCTCGTCTCCCGCCGACGATACTGCGTTGAATACATAAAGCTCATACCGGATATTGCTTACCCCCATATAGCTGCTATCGACCCAGGAGGTTACCGTGGGATCGTCAAAATAAATAATCCGTTCCGGGTCGCCGGAGCTCGTGACGCGCAGTTGATAACGCACAAAATTTTTCTTCGTATAAGCATCCCATCGCAATACCTGGTAGCCATTTTCCTCCGAAAGCCGTAAGTCGGGCTGGGGCGGCGGCGCCACGTCGATCTTGACAATCCATTTCCGCCAAACCTCCACTTGTTCGGCCTGCACTTTTTCGGCCAGGCTACCGCTTCCCGAGGACGTAATGACGTCGATCTTGAGCTCCCACACGCCCGTTCGAAGGTTTGAATTCGAGAGGTAGAAGCTTCCCGTAGACGCGTTACTTTCGGCCACGTATTGATCTCCCAACGTGATCCGTACACGGTCAATAACACCCTTACCCGTCGTGGCCCGATAGCTGAATGTACCGCTGCCGAACAACTCTATGGTATCGCCATTCGCTATATCGTTAAGGGAAATATCGAAGTCCTCCAGTGTGGGTGGCTCGATCGGGTTTATATATTCCGACTTGGGATCATAGGTGCAGGCCAGCATAATGATGCACAACGCCAGGGCAACAGCAAAACAGAACTTCATCAGCGATAACGTTAAGATTTTTCAGCGGTGTGATCAACGCGAGCGGGCTAGCCCTTTTCTAATAAAATGTAATCGCACCCAAAATCTAAGATCGGCAATAAAAATGAAATATCGCAAGCCGTTGCGTCATTTATTCTCCATCCCAGGCCGACCGATTTTCAGTTTAGAATTAAAAATTAACGCAAGACAGGTCCGGCACCAGAACATTTACCTGGATTTCGGATAAAAAGGCAACTTCGCTATAGGTTAGAAAATCGGGATTTTAATTCGGTCAATAGCCGCTCCCCCACTACCTGATGCTTTGCCCTGATTTGAAGTTGTTTTTTTAGATTTAACACATCCGCAGGATCTACAACATATCTTAATCTATCGTGAATTTCAAGCGACAAGGGTTGTCCGTCAATATCAAACGTGATGAGATGAACTTTTGGCAGATATTCTTCTGCTTGTTTTGCATAAAATCCAAGTTGCGTTTTTAATACTCCGCCATCTTGGAGTCGCGCATTTTCTATGCGAAAATTATCGAAAATCAGGTGCTCTTCTAATTCACCTTCTGTATCGGTTGTAAAGAAATGCAAATCTTTACCACTCAAAACCCAAAAAGCATCGGTTTCTATCCGTCTAAGTTCTACCCCAACCGTTGACAACGCTACATTTTTTAGTCCATCACCGATAAGGTTTTGAACTTTATTTGCTGTGCTTTGAGGTACGGACGCAGAACTGAAGGCATCAATAGGTTTACCGCCCATCCAAGTTTTAAGAAAAGAAAACTCCCGATTCAACAACTCATTTTTGTAGGAAGAATAATGCTCGCGTTCCTGATCAATATTTATTTCAGCTTTTGCAGAACGGTGACGTTTGTTCATGATGACCATAACCACTATACTTACAATAACTACGACTACCGGAGTTAAAAAAATGGGGTCCATACCGGTTACGTTAAACGTTCGTAGGTCCTACTTCTTCTTTTTTTGAAGGAATAACCCCCCAGATCATTAACCCGATAATCAATATCGCTACTATTTTACCTCCATACCTTGTGTAAAAAGGCAACTTATTAAGGTCTTCCTGATTTAGCTTTTGTGATGCCAAAATTGCCTCTATTTCTTCCTGGGGTATATCATAAAAAGTGTCTGATTGTTCATCATAACCCACCAATTTAGGCTCTTCTGTGACGTATAATGGAAGAAAATAAGCAATGTTGAATTCTTTATGAAATGTCGCCAGGTCCATAAAATTGCCATGTTCTACTTTAAATTCATCCGTATTGGGCAAGTCATACACTTTGTTTAATACTTCTCTTTCTCCAAAAGGAATTTTAAGTCTTGCAAAAACAGACGCGGAGGAAAAGGCAATTAGTAAAGCGATAAAAATGGGACGGATCAGGGAGATCATAGTGATTTAACAGGTTTAATTTTAAGACATATAAACGACAGTAAACAAATCTAGCGTAGAATATCGATACCGTTGTAAAGTCACTGTTAAATTTTTATGCCCTATTCCCCGTATTCAGGGTGTGTATGTTATGAGAGGAATGAAAAAGGGATAGCCGTGCAAAGACCACATATTTCAAAAAGGCCGCTGCCGCCCTCCGTTAAAATTACGCTGTTGGTCTTCTGAAATTCCTTGTTACGTCAATGATCAGTCCTATGGGAATAAATGTCCAGCTACTTTTTGGAAAGCTATCCACTGCGGCAAAAATTAATTGACCATCACCACGATAGTGAAGTGCAACTCCCCAATAAATATAAAAACCTAGCGAGTGAACAATAAAGAACATGAAGGTCATAACTATTGCAATCTTTGTCTTTGAAATTTTTCCGTCCCTCATGGTAGTCCGCCTAATCTTGAACAGAGAAATTGATAAGGCAATAACGAAAAAGATTGCCAACAGAATGGTTGTCGCTTTACCCACATTACTATAGGGGTCATTGTCAACAAGTCCCTTTGCAACAGTTTCGACAATCACACCGGGTAAAACAGATATAATAGGAACAAAAAAAGTCAGCGTCAGCAAGAGAGACCCAAATGTAAAGACAATCCCAAGCATAAGTCCGTCAAAATTCCTTTCTTCCTTCAAATTGTCTAGGTTGTTAAGATTGGTGTCATTATGGCCATAGTTGGCACACTTATGAAAACAGTTTTGAAATATCGCTTACTAATACAGCTATGATAAGAAGTATAAGAATGCTAAAAAAAAGGTGTCCCATAAAATATCTAAACCTGGTCTTCGCTAAACCTTCTTCCATTTTTAAACTCTTCCAACTATAAAAAACCCCCATAGGAGCCATCACAAAAACGGGAAAAATTGGCAGTCCAACAAGCAGGTCAAGCACGTCTGGATAATTTTTTAATAGCGGGCGGAATATTGTAGACATTATAAGCGAAAACAAAACAAGACCTCCGTAAATTTTAAAGAATGTAGCTGATTTCTTCAAATAAATTGGTTCGTTGTTGGCATCCATTCTAGAATTATTATTCATTTATCCTAAGCTACCCTATTGGCCTAACCTTCACAGCAAATTTTGCGCACACCGTTTGTGTATGAGAGCGCAATATGTGTATTTTAACCAAAATTTGAACCGAATGAAAAGATATTTATTGACAACTTTAACAGTAGTAGTCCCTAAGTTCTTGTGGTGTTTAAATTAAGTCAGTTGTTGACAAATCAGTGACCGCAAATTCTTACTTAAATCTGTTGATTGTTATTCCATAACCACGCTGGAGCATAAAGCGCAAACGTATGCCTTATTCAAGCAACCATTCGGTCAATCCACCTCGATACTTTACCAGAGTAGATGAAGAAGGTGGTAAGCCCGTCACCTTTATCAACTAGCAACGTTTTCACTTTGCATAGTTTTCAATATCAATCTCCGGGGGGAAGTTTGTGAGCCACCAAAAGCTTTCTTTTGAAGTTCCCAATGGAAAGGTGCCCAGAAAATATCCCCTGGCGTTCTGAGTGGCGTCTTTCAGATCTGAATATCCGGCGTTAGCCGCTGGCGAATTTTCCTTCAATCTAAAATCACCGTTCTCCGGGTCAACAAAAAGCGGGTCCATTTGAAGAGCATGCGTCCCTGTCATGGAGTAGACGCTGTCCTTGGCGAAGGTGCGAAGATAGATGGGGTAGTCGACGGTATTGACATCCTGGATCAGATTGTTACTGATCTCTATATTCTTTAGCGCTGCCCAGTTTCCCTCCAGCCGTGCGGTGTGTCCGATCTCAAAAGGAGCATTATGGGCAAAGATGTTATTGAAGATCCGGACATCCCGCAGGTTCGCTGAATACAAATAGCAACCGCCGGAAAGCCAGTACTGGGGACCTCCTGAAAAATCGCGGCCGTGGCCGTTTCTATAGAATGTATTGTTGTACACCTTGATATTTTCGCGGGGATTGTCAGCGCCCCATCGCGAGAAGAAAATTCCCGTCGCGCGATTGTTATACACCAGGTTGTGGTGAATACTCAAATTCTTTGTATTAGGTCCTTCCTCCGACGAGATCGCGATTCCTGCCTCGCATCCAGTGACTACGTTATCATGCATCTCGATATCCTCCAGCTGGCCAAACCATCCATCGATATAAAGTCCCTGTCTTTTAAGATCATGAACGTAGTTGTGATGCACGACACCGAACGAGGCCGTTTCCTTGACGTCGATCCCCTCCTTATCGCAATTGTAAACATGGTTCCAGGCTACCTCGAAATGGTGCGGGCCTGCCATGCTGATGGCTTCGTGTGGAGCTTCATGCTTCTTGTATGGCGTCCAGCTCATTTTCATATCATTGGCATTGATCACAGTATTCCCCAACACTCTGATGTACTCGCATCGCTGCCAGGCAGAAATTCCAGGGGAAAGGCTGTTCTCCGAAATGCAATTTATGACATCGATGTGCTTGCTATCCTGGATATTGATTCCAGCGTGATGCGAGTTGCGCACGTGGATGTTTTGAATGCGAATATATTCCGCATTTTGAATCTGAAGCAGGCCATTGTTTGTCGGATACTCCTTTGAGTTCACAATGTTAAGCTTGATCCCTTCGAGGATCACCTTTGCGCCATGCGCTCCACGAACCGTTATCCAGGCTTCACTCGTTCCTTTGGAAGTTATGGTAACGATATTTTCAAGTTCATAAACTCCGGCAAGCAGTGTCACTATTTTTCCAGGCTCAAGTTTGCTGACCGCCTTTTGTATCGAACGCAAGGGCTTTTGAATGGTCCCGGGATTGGAATCTTTTCCCGACGGCGAAACAAATATTTCCTGGGAACCTTTTCGTGGCGACGACAATGCTTGTGCGTGATTTGACAGTCCACAGGAAAGCAGCAGGACAACGAACTTCAGTGCGAGAATCGACTTCATCTTTTTCATTCTTACTTAGTTTTGACACAGGATCACTGCGTTATCACGCAATGATACCAAGAATGAAAAGAAGTACTGTCCTGCTCCGTCATTTGCTGCGTCAAACGCAATTCAACACTTATCGCTTACCATCATTCTCCAACACTCTTGCAAAGAGGTTTTTTGTCATTTGCTGCACCCGTTCATCCGGCTTGGAGAAATTCATGATGCGTGATCCGTTGCTTCCCAGATTGCAAACCGGATTTTTGAATCCGGGTGGTGTTGACAACAGCATGCTCCACCAGCAGGTGCCTGCATTGAAAACAAAATTTCCCTTTGGCGCTGTATACAGGACAGCCGCATGTACAGGTGGGTCAGACGCGCTGAACTGATTGACGTAAGTCTTGTTCTGAGCCAAGATCACAACGTCTTTCTGGCCTCCCGTTGGCAGTCCGTGGCATTCCCAGCCTACCAGGTCTGGAATGGAATCGTTGAGTTTCATTCCTGTGTTGGCGTAGACCCAATGATCGGGTGCTTTACATACAAAAGCACAATAGCCCACGCCATAGGAAGAAGTTCCCATAAGGTCCTGCTCGTTGTCAAATTCCCGTTGTGGCAAGCGGCCGGTGACGCGGTTGGGACGGCCATCTGTGGACGCATCAAGGTAAACGGTACCATCCACTGCGTTGCCACTGAGGAAAAGAAGATTAACACCCTGGTCGCGTGCCGTGGTCACGTGACCAAACATCTGTGGCGTCCAGTATTCATCGTGGCCCACAGACAAAAAAGCTTTGCCTCGCAGAAGCAAAGGCAACTCCGAATGCGTGTCGGTATTCGATATATAAGAAACATCGTACCCGTTTTTCTCCATCCAGAACGCCAGGGGAAATTCCCATAACAGAAATTCTCCTCCCCCATTGCTGAGCGGATTGAAATCCGAAGGAAGATTGTTTACATACAGACCATAGGGCCGGTCAAAACTGATGCGGGCTCCATTGGTGTTTACCCATGGTTTATGCCCTTCGTCATACATGCTGTGCCATTGGGGCCAGCGGTTGTAGGCTTGCCAGGTGATGTCGGAACACTGAAAAACAAAGTCCGTGGGGCGATCGTCTTTTACAATGAAAACCACGTAAGCCATGCTCGAATCGTTCAGGGCCGTGAGCTTGCCGAGGTAAACACCGCTGAGCCATTCCGGAGGAACAGCAAATGACACGGCGGTATCCCATTTGCACTCAAAGAAATTTGTTTTGGGATCGGCTACGGGTGTGACTTGTGTCTTCCCTTGCAGCCCGGGAAATGACTTCATCAGTCTTCCACCCTTTCCGCCATAATACCCCATGCGATAAATATCAAGGTTGTATTTTGACTCGGGATTGGTGCTGACAAAGATGCTCAATTGTTCTCCGGCCTTCAGGCTCGAACGGGAACAATATCCCTCGATGTTTTCCCGCCGACAGTATTGGTGGTCCGGATAATCACAGGTCTTACGGGGAACATCGATCAGCCAGTCCGTTGTACCATCTTTCTCATTCTCGATGAGAATTACGTTTTTTGTATCAGCGGTCTTTTCCTGTTTTGAGCTGCACGAAGCCAGGAGCAGAATGCAGAGCCAGTACAATCCAGACAGCTTCTCCATTCGTCGTGTTTTTTTCATAAATCCAATTTTCAGTTCCGTTTTCAATCAAGTCAATGCAGTTGCCTTTCCTGATCGTTGATATTGTCTCTTAATTTTATAAGAATTTCATCTCAAATCCATCCTGCTTCCGTCCTGCAACAACGTCTTCAGTCCCGATGCGATCGGCCTCAGGCAGGATGGACCATGTCGATGGTTTGGGGTGCTTGCTATAAATTGCTGTAATGAATTATAGATACTTTGCCTTTCTGTTCGTTGCTTTCTGTCTGGGGGCGTGCCGTTCTGACGAAGACAAGCGATTTGCTATTCGCAAAGGACCTGAACTGGGCATCGGTTTTCAAAATACCATTCTCACCAGCGACAGCTTGAACGCCCTGACCTTCGAATACATTTACAATGGAGGCGGGATTGGCGTGGGCGATTTTGACAACGATGGAAGACAAGACCTTTTCTTTGGCGGAAACCAGGTCTCTAGCAAGCTCTACCTGAACAAAGGAGACCTGCAGTTTGCCGACGTGACCGAAGCCTCCGGAACTACCACGTCGCAGTGGATAACAGGTGTTTCGGTTACTGACATCAACCAGGACGGCAGGGCAGACCTCTATTTATGTGTCGCCGGCAAAACACCGGCCACGGAAAGGAAAAATTTACTCTTCATCAATAACGGCGTAAAAAACGGCGTGCCGGTATTCACAGAATCCGCGGCTGCGTATGGCCTGGACGATGACAGCTACAGCACCATGGCCGCTTTCCTGGATTACGATAAGGACGGTGACCTGGATCTGTACCTGGTCAACAACTGGCTGGAAACATTCAACCGGAACAACCTGCGACCGAAGCGGATCAATGGAGAAGCCGAAAGCACAGACAAGCTCTACCGGAACAATGGCAATAAAACTTTCACGGACGTTTCCCGCGAAGCCGGTATCCTGATCGAAGGATACGGCCTCGGTGTCAACGTTTGTGATCTCAACCAGGATTCGTGGCCAGATATTTACGTGTCGAACGATTTCATGTCGAACGATCTGCTCTGGATCAACCAGCGCGACGGAACCTTCCGCAATCAGATCGGTGAATACCTCCAACACCAGGCACACAACGGGATGGGCATGGACGTGGCTGATTTCAACAATGATGCCTTGCAAGATATCATCGTCGTGGATATGCTCCCGCCTGACCATCGGCGACAGAAGCTCATGACGCCCAGTCAGAACTACGATCTCTTTCACATGGCTTTGCAGCAGGGGTATCAGCCACAGTACATTCGCAACACACTGCAGCTCAACCGCGGCAAAACAAAAAAAGGGAATGTGCTTTTCAGTGAAATGGGTTTTCTCGCCGGCGTAGAAAAAACAGACTGGAGCTGGGCGCCGTTGTTCGCGGATTTCGACAACGATGGATGGAAAGACCTGTTCATCGCCAACGGCTACAGAAAGGACGTTACAGACCTTGATTTTATCTTTTTCGGGCTGCGGAACGAAAGCCCTTTTGGAACGCCGGAAAAGAGAAAAGAAAAACTAAATGAAGAGTTGAACAGGCTTCCTCCCGTAAAACTTTCGAACTACCTCTTCAGGAACAATGGCTCCCTTGTCTTTGAGGATGTCACGAAACAATGGGGTATAGACTTCCCCACTTTTTCAAACGGCACCGTATATGCCGATCTGGACAATGACGGCGACCTGGATATCGTTACCAACAATATCGACCAGGAAGTTATTGTCTATCAAAATTTATCCGGCGATGGGGACACCAGAAATCATTTTCTAAAATTAAAGAACACAGAACCGGAAACGTACAATGAAAAGATATGGGTGTTTACCAACGGACAGTCTCAGTTCTTTGAACACACGCCTTTCCGGGGATACCAATCCACTGTTGAACATGGGATACACGTCGGGCTGGGTCAGCATGCAACCGTCGATTCCATCTTTATCGTATGGAACGACAGCACGGCACTGACCTTTCGCAACATTAAATCCGATTCGACCCTTTTCTATTCCAGGAAAAATGCGACACCTTTCAAGGGGTTCAAAAAAACAACCGATCAGAATTTCCAATTCGAAGAAACCCCTGTCGACTATTTTACCCACGAGGAAAAAAGCGCACCCGACATCAAAATTAAAAGGACATTGCTCCACGAGCTTTCCTATTATGGTCCATGCCTGGCCGCCGGCGACGTAAACGGCGACAAACTGGACGACATTCTTGTTGGAGGAGAACCCGGCTCGTCCTGCAAGATCTTTATTCAGCAACCCGATGGAACGTTCAGGCAGTCAGATTTCGAAGTCACCGATGCTGGTGAAGAAGGTGACGCCTTGTTTTTTGATGCGGACCGCGACAGAGACGAAGACCTGTACTTGGCCAGCGCCTCTCCTTCAAGTGAGGTGGAAGCCAAACCACACCGGCTATATCTCAATGACGGATCCGGTCATCTTGTATTGTCAAATTCACTTCCGTTGATCACGACTTCCGCCGCTTGTGTGGAAACCAGCGATTTTGACCGCGACGGTGATCTTGACCTTTTTGTAGGGGGCAGAATAAAAGCAAAAGAATATCCGCTTCCACCCCGGAGTTATATTCTCAGAAATGATAAAGGAATATTTACAGACATCACTTCAACTGTAAGCCCATTGCTGCTGAATCCGGGGGTCATCAGCGCTGCCGTCTGGACAGACATCAACAATGATCTTCTTCCAGACCTAGTTATCGCCGGGGAGTGGATGCCGATCCGGGTGTTTGGAAATAGGGGAACGCATTTCTCAGAAATAACAGATGCGCTGGGCCTGAACAAAACGGACGGATGGTGGAACTGTATCCGGGCAACGGATATTGACGGCGACGGATTCTCCGATCTCATCGCCGGAAATATGGGCACCAACGCATACTTCACGCCGACGCCGGAAGAACCGGTCATGATTGTTGCCAAGGATTTTGATCATAACGGTTCGATCGATCCACTGATCACCTATTACAATGCTGTTGAAAAGAATCGCTTCCTCGTTCACAACCGACTGGTGTTGCTGGATCAGATCCCATCGCTGAAGAAGAAATTTGAAACTTTCACGCAATATGCTACGACACCTTTCAGCGAAATATATAATGATCATGACCTGAAGGATGCCTATACACGCTCAGCGTTTGTATTGACTTCTCACCTTTTTATCAATCAACAAGGCAAATCGTTCCGACCCCTTCCCCTTCCCGCGATTGCACAGTTATCGGCGGTCCAGGACCTGGCGATTGATGATCTTAACCATGACGGGAAACCGGATCTTGTATTGATTGGAAACATGCACAGCCAGGAGACACAGTTCGGGAGATACGATGCTTCCGTGGGCTGTATTTTATTGGGCGAGGAAAAATTTCAGTGGACGGAGTTCGATCCGGTATCCGGCGGATTCATTGCAGCGGGTGATGCCCGGAGGATTGTAAAGTTAAGAACAGCGGGTGATCCACAATACATGGTTGCTAATCACAACGGTAAGCTGCAACAATTTAAAGTGATCAGCCCAAAACCAACGAACTAAGCATATCAAATGGTTTTAGTTCGTAGTTCCGTCTGCTTATGAATTAAAATGATTTTTTTGGTCTCAAAGACAAATGGGATTGACTGCTAATGCCTTTGAGTTCATAACGAGGCTCTCCACTGTATCTCCACCGGCACCACAATATTTTCGTGCGCGTTTTGGTTGATCAGTCTCGCCAGCTGACGACCCATAAATTGAAAGTCCGCCGAAACGGTTGTGATGCCACCCAGGATCAGTTTTTTGCAAGGCAGGTCGTTATAAGAAATAATTCCCACCTGGTGTCCGGGGATCAATCCTGATACCATGATCCGCTCTGCCAGATGAATGAAGTCATTTTCATAAATACTGACGAACAGATCGCCGGTTTGTATTTCAGCACATCGGGCCGACGGCACTGCGCAAAACTGAAAGTTACATGCTTCGGCAAATTTTTTAATTCCTTTTATTATGCCGGTCGCGTAGCAAGCATGGTCGGGACAAATGACCTTGATGCACTTGTATTTGAATATTCTGTCTTTGGCTTTCTGCAATAGGTTGTATATATCCTTTTCAAAATTCTGGTACACGCCCGCGGAGGCGTTAACCTCATGAAGGAAGGGGTCCAAAATAATCAGTTTTTCGGAAGGAATGGAGCTTAAAGCTTTCAGCATGTCATCAGGATTCTCCCCGGCGTGCGGCGAGATGACATAGTGCGTATAGTCGAATCTTCGTTTCGCTAAAATTTTCCGGAATAGGTCGAAGTCGTCGTAATACACATAAAAATCAACCATACCATCGCCCAAGTCCTTCAGGAGCGCATCATATATGATTTTTTTTGATTCACTTAATTCGTTGAATAAAAGAAATACTTTGCATTTACTTTCTTCCGCCCCTCTGACGTAAAATCCCTTGCCCGGCACCGAAGTCAGTAGCCCGATTTGTTTTAAATGCTTGTAGCTCTTTTCAGCCGTATCTCTTGAAACGTTAAGACAAAAGCTCAGCTCATTAATCGAAGGGAGCTGATCATGGGTCTTTATCCGGTCTTCCTCCACCGCCCTGAGAATAGCATTGCTGACCTGAATGTATTTCGGGGTGACCAAACGGTCATCAATTTCAAAATCATCAAACAATGGATACTCTTTTACACTTGCTGTCATAAACTCTGCATCTATCATGTTGGGATACAAATGACCGGGAATCGCCTTCGTATGGATATACCTGAAAGCTTTTCCCGGTCATTGTTCAAATCAATTAATATCCATCGTTTTGTGCCATATTCGGATTGCGGTCCGTTTCACTTAACGGAATAGGGAAATACAAATGCTTCGGGTACTCAAAATTGAAATTCGGATTTTCAGAATCGAAGAATGCATTGTCAAGCGTGATCTCATCGACCAGTGCCCATCTTCTCAGGTCCCACCAGCGGTGAGCCTCTTCGAATGCCAGTTCCATGAACCGTTCATCCCTTAGCCATTGCATCACTACATCCTTATTCGTTTCGCCTGTGCTTCGGTCGGCCGGAGCTAAGCCTGCGCCCATATTTCTTGCACGGGTTCTTACCTCGTTAATCAATCCGATCGCCTCGGTAACAGAGCCTCCCGATCGCAGGATAGCCTCCGCCTTCAGCAAGAGAACGTCTGCGTAGCGCAGCAACCTCGGATTATTCACAGAGGAAGCACCGACCTGGTTTTTCTGATCACGCAACACATATTTGGTAACCGTGCGTGTGGCGGCATCAACGGTCAAAGGCAGCCGCGGATCATTCGGATCAAAAAGGTCAACCAGCTTTTGTGTTGCTGCGACTCTTGATCCGCCATAGCCCCAATTGTTGATGTCTTCAAATCCCAGGTAACTGGCCGTGGACATCGACCCGATGTTCGTATCGAAATCATCCGGTAACCAGATGTTGTCACCGCCGCCGGCCTGGCTCGCCTGATATTCAAAAAGTGACTCACTGTTATTCTCCGTATCTGCGGCATGGTTGTCATCAAAATTTGCCACCAGGCTTACTCCCGTGATCTGGTTGAATGCCGCGATCGCTGTCGCAAAGTCCGCTGTGTTCTTGGTTACGGTTCCCCGGAATACCAGTATTTTACCCAGCATTCCGCGAGCGGAATTTTTGGTTACGCGGCCTCTGTCCGCTTCACTCCACGCATCCGGCAGGAGCGTCTGTGCTTCCTGCAGATCGGCAATGGCCTGATCGAGCAGTTGCGTGCCTTCTGAAGGCAATACATAGGCCTCTTCCGTATCCGTAAGCCGCTTGGTCACCAACGGCGCTATGCCGTAGTAATTCCACAGGTTGAAGAAAACATAGGCGCGCAGGAACAGTGCTTCTCCCTTGTGATTGTCCTTCAACCCGGGCGTGATATATACGCCATCCTGTACCTCTTCGATCTTCTCGAGCACCACATTCGCTCTTCCGATGATCTGGTAAGCAGCATTATAAAAACGCGTCGTTACACCGTTGGAAGCCTGCAACGGCGCGAAAGTTTCCAGCGCCACCTGGTCTCCTCCACCGGAAGAGGTGCCGTCATCCGCAGGCAAATACCAAAGGGTGAAATTCGGATTGTTACCGCCTCCATCTGCGGTGCCTCCGTTCCAGGAATACCAGTCGTTCATCTTTGCATAGACGCCGTATACGGCTCTTTCGAACTCGATCTCTTCCAGGAAATAATTTTCCTCTGTCGGTCCCGTTGGCTTGGGTCCATCCAGGAAAGAACTGTCGCATGCGTTGGTTATCGCCATCAATGCCAGCGATCCGGCCATTACTATTTTTTTTATTGTGTTAGTCTTCATAAGGTTCGGGAATTAGAATGATGCATTTACCCCCAGTGATATCACCCGCGTGGGCGGAACAAAATCATTCTCCGGATCAATTCCGCTCCAGCTGGTGGCGGTGAAAAGATTAGTCCCCATCAGGTAAACCCTGAAACTATTGAGTCCTTTCAGCGACTCCAGTACATTGCGTGGAATGTTATAGCCTAGTTGGACGGTCTTTAGTCTCATGAACGCTGCGCTTTCTACAAAACGCGTTGAATACCGGTTGTTACCGTTTGGATCATTGAAGATGGCGCGCGGCATGGTGGTGGATGGATTCTCCGGTGTCCACCGGTTTTTTGTCGTGCTCCATAGATTCAGGCCTTGTCCTCCCATGCTTTCGCCGGCAGCTCTCGCGCTGTTATATTTCTGAACATCGCCAACGCCCTGGAAGAAAAGTCCGAGGTCGAATCCCTTGTATTGTGCGGAGAGATTAAATCCATAGTAAAACCCCGGAACTGTTTTTCCGATGACATCGCGGTCGTAAGAGTTCACCTGACCGTCGGGAGTCGAGCTCTTGTAGGGTTCTGCATCTGTGGGATTGCCATACAGGTCTTTGAACCACATATCACCAGGCTGAGGGTTGGCCCCTGACTGATCTTCATATTTGGCGCGCCAGGCGTCGACTTCTTGTTGCGTCTGAAAGATTCCGCCTACCCGGTATCCGTAAATGAATCCTATGGATTGTCCTTCGACGATGCCGAGATCATATCTTGGTATTCCCAGGTGAAGTTTCGTCACTCTGTTCTTGACGGTCGTTAAATTACCGGAGACACCAAGGGTTAGATCGCCGAATTTCCGATTGTATCCTAACTCGATCTCGACGCCGGAATTTCTCACCGAGGCCACGTTATAGGAAACGTCCTGTGAAATACCGGAATTGGCTGGCAGCGGTACGCCTTGAATAATGCCTTCGGTATGCTTGTCATAATACTCGACCGTAAACGTTAGCCCGCCGTTCAGCAAGGCACCGTCCAATCCAATATTGAATGTTTTGGCTTTTTCCCAGGTAAGACCGACGTTCGGAAAGTTCGGCAATGATGCACCGGAGACCTGGGCGCCTACTGCGTTTCCATTACCTGATCCAAGCGAATAATCGGGTGTACTGCTTACAGTGGACAAGTAAGCAAATGAATTATAACCAAACCCCTGACTGAAGGAGTTTCCTAACACCCCATACCCAGTCCGCAATTTCAGGTCGTTAAAGGCTGAGGTGATCGGAGCAAGGAAATCTTCGGAACTCAGACGCCATCCTACCGATACGGCAGGAAATGTTCCCCAGCGTTGGCTGGGTGCAAATTCCGAAGAGCCGTCACGTCTCACCGAGGCGTCCACGTAATATTTATCCTTAAAGCTATAGCTTAATCTTCCGACATATCCCTGAATGGCTTTCGATTGATTGACGGCCAGCGAGCTGTTCCACCGGTTGGCACCGCCGATCGATCGGAACTGTGGCTCGACGCGTGACTGCGGGCTCTCCAACTGGTTGAAGCCGTATTTGAAATCCTGCTGAGATGCGTTGAGCAATACGTCCACATGATGATCACCAAAAGAGCGATTATAATTGACTGTCAAATCGGGAATAATGCTGACGTTCGTTGAATTTCGTTCTCTCAACGTACCCACAGCGGTTCCGTCCTGGTTAGCATACGGATTGCCACCGCTCTCATTAAACCTGACCGACTCAACCGTTTGATTCCAGTCATGCCTTTTATTAAGCGTATAGTCGATGCTTAACCCTCCTCTGATCTTGAGTCCTGTTAAAGGTTGAATTTGCAGGAATGCTGTACCAAAATTTTTCAGCATGGAATAGTCTGTTTTACCCAAGGCCATTTGCGCAAAGAAGTTAGAACTGGTTTCCACACCGAACGGCTTGAGCTGACTGCTCCCCGGAACCATGTTCTGTGCCGGTCCCGGATCGGCCAACGCCAAGTCAAAATCAGGATTGGTTTCAAACGCTATGTCTGAAGACCGCATGTAACCGGTCGGATCCGAAGGATCATGGATCGGCTGCCACGGACTGACCTGGGCTACCTGGTTCAGACTTCCGGAAGTGTTGTCAAGCGCGTCAAGGTAGGTGGTCCGCATGAGCACACCAACTTCAAACGTCTTGGATATCTTGGTCTGTACGTTGGTCGAGATGGAATAACGTTTATTGTAATTCTGAATGAGCGGGCTTTCTGTTCTCGAGTAGCCTGCTCCTACATAATACGTGGTCGCTTCACTTCCCCCTGAGATCCTGACACTGTAATCTTCGATCACCGCATCCTTATTGAGCAAGTCGTTTTGCCAGTTGTTCGTCGGGCTGTTGCCAAGATATTTATAATAGGGATCCGTGCTGTTCGGGTTAAACACATTTAGATAATTCCGGGACGGATCGTCCCATGCGTATGGCGCTGCCGGATTGGGAGAGGGCGCCTGCTGCGTCCGGTAGCGGTAGTCGTTATCAAAACTTTCCTTGTACAGGGAAGTAAAGTCCGCCGTGTTCAGCATGTCAAATTTCTTGGGGATGTTCTGAACACCCCGGCGCGCGTTAAACTCCACAACCGGTTTTCCCACCTTGCCTCTCTTGGTGGTGATGAGCACAACACCGTTGGCTGCGCGTGAACCGTAGATGGCCGACGCGGAAGCATCTTTCAAAACGGATATGGACTCAATATCTCCCGGATTGATCATGTTGAGCACGTTCTGATTGCCACGAAGATCTGCGGTCTGACTGCCATCGCCACCACTGCCGGCGCCGAACTCAAGAATGGGCACACCGTCTACTACATACAAAGGTTCTGCATTGTTGAATGAAGAAACCCCTCTAACCCGCACGGTGGGCCGGGCATTCGGATTTCCTCCGGGTGTGGATACGAAAACACCCGTCATCCGTCCCTGCATGGCCAACTCGGGTGTTAGCGATACGCTTTTCTCAATATCTTTCGATGTCATGTTACTGATCGATCCCGTCAGGTCCTCTTTTTTACGTTCGCCGTAACCGATCACTACGATTTCTCCCAGACTGGCGACGTCAGGCTCCATCTTCATATCCAGGACTGTGCTGGATCCTACTCTCATCTCCTTTGTGCTGTAGCCGATAAAGCTGAACACCAGGATGCTATTTTCATCGGCAACGGAAATGGAATACTTGCCTGCGGCGTCTGTCGTGATTCCATTCTGTGTATTTTTTTCAAGAATGTTTACGCCGGGAAGGACATTCCCCTGTTCATCCGTGATCGTTCCCGTGACGGTGACAAGGACCGGCGACGCATCCAGGGCTGTTGTAAATTTTTCATCTCTAAATTTCTCCAGGCGCGAGGTGCCGGAAGGCAGCAGCGTGTTGTTCATTCCGGTGGTGATCTTCCTGTTCAGAACATCTCTTGCTGAAGCTCCTTCAGCATAAGCAAGCCCCGTGAAGACGGCAGCGAGGAGTATCTGGAGCAGGGAAACCTTCATGATAGTACAAGCCCGGGCACGAACATGTAGTAGTTTTTGCATACTTTTGATAGGTTTTTCTTATTGGTTGGTATACTTAAATAAATAAGGAAAGACTCTCCGCCTTCCTGACCGAAGGAGAGAATTTTGAGAATCCGGTGGCGTCCCTTGTCACCGGATTTTGTTTTATCATGCCATCATCTCTTCATAGGTTATTTTTAGTTGGGGGTATGTGTATTCCGTATCCTGCGTCGGCAATCCCCTTGATGGATTCTTAAACGACGCGCTTCCGCTTTGCATCTTTTCCTGCGTTCTCCTTGATTTCGGCGCCACAGAACTTCTCCCGGAACGGCGATTTTCAAGGTTTTTCCAGCGCAATAGCGTAATCATGTAGACTGTTAACAGTTAAATTTGTATACATAATTAATAAAATTATGTTAACAAACAAAATAGTACACAAATTAGCTTTCACCGGAAAGACCGTGACAAAACGAGGAATGAACAGGTTTCAAAGGTTACCGGAAAAATCTCCGGTCAGAAAAGGCCCCGGTGGACGAAGGGGCAATGGAGGGTGGTGTAGATGGGGAAATCGGCAGGATCGGTGCGGTGGATTTATTCCAGGTCGATCATCTTTGCTCCCCTGGAAAAATGCATCCGCATGACTTTTTCGGCAAGGGCAAGGTCTTTATCCTTCAGGGCTTTAACAATCGCGCGGTGTTCCTTGTCCGTGAGTTCATAGTCATCTTCAGAATTGCTGTTCTGGGTCAACTGTTTATGAAAAAGCGGGATGTGGCTGTTGATGTACAACTGAAAGAGCTTTTCATTCCCCGAAAACTCCATCAGGGTTTCATGGAATTTCAGATCCGCTTCGCAGGCGCCGGCAAAATAGCCCTGCTCCACCATGGCCGTAAAATCCTTGCAGATTTTCTCCAGACGGGCTACTTGATCCTTCGTGATCTTCTCATGTGCCAGGCGGAGCGCTCCGATCTCGAGGATTTCCCTCAGCTCACGGATTTGCGCCATATCTTGCTGATCGAAGGAATTCACAAAATAGCCTCCTTTCGCGCCGAGCGTAACCAACTGCTCTCCCAGCAAACGCGTCAGGGTTTCCCGAACGGCCATTCTGCTCACGCCTAATTTTGTTGCCCAGTAATCCTCTTTTAAGCGGGTGCCTGGAGGGATCTGGGCGCTTAGAATTTTCTTTCTCAATTCGGTGTAGGCCTTGTGCGCGAGAGATTCAGTCTTCATATTTTTAATAATGTAAACAAATATTCTTATTTTTAGTAAACAAACATATAAATTGCCGGCGTTTCAAATTCTCTATCTGTATGGACATCAAAGAAAACGTAAAGTTAACATCCGAACAAGTTAGCAGCGAGGCGCAACGGTATATCGCAGGGGGCATGGTCTCGCTCAACAGGAAAGTACAACCCAACATCGTTTTTACTAAAGGAAAGGGAAGTAAGATCTACGACGCCAATGGGGTTGAATATATAGATTTCCATGCAGCTTTTGCACCTCACCTGCTGGGTCACAACGATGACCGCGTCAATAAAGCCATTACGGATGCTATGAGCAGCAACCACTCCTTGTTCGGCAGCGGCACCACCCTGCTCGAGGTTACCCTGGCGAAGTTACTATGCGAAACCGTTCCAGCGATGGAACTCATCCAGATAACGAATACAGGCAGTGAGGCCACGGCACATGCCATCCGTCTCGCCCGTGCCTGGACGGGCCGGGAAGACATCATTCTTACACTAGGAGGGTATAATGGGTGGCACAATGAAGTGAGCCGTGCCGTTATGCCGTCACTCGAACAAGTGGGCCCGCGGGTTTCTCCGGGCGAATACCCATTCATACCCTTATCCGCCGGCATACCCGCCGCCACGAAACGCATCGTTCACATCGTAAATTTCAATGACCTGGCATCGATTGAATACATCATGAAACGGCATCCCGTTGCCTGTGTGCTGACGGAACCTGTGCTGCAGAACATTGGTGTGGTCTCGCCGGACAAAGATTACCTGCAGGGAGTTGTTGATCTTTGTGATCACTACGGCGCCTTGTGTGTCTTTGATGAAGTCAAGACCGGGTTTCGTTCCGCCCTTGGCGGCTATCAAAGCATCGCCCATGTCAAACCCCATTTATCGGTATTCGGCAAGGCGGTTGCCAATGGTTATCCGCTGGGCGTTATTGGTGGAAGAAAAGACATCATGCAACTCTTCGATTCAGCGGACCCGGAAAAACGGGTGCTCATTGCCGGGACATACAATGCTCATCCGGTAAGCGCAGCCGCCGCGATTGCTACGCTTCAGATACTGAAAGACCCAAATGTCTATAAACAATTGGACCTTCGCTGTGAAAAGCTGTATTCAAACCTGGAGGACATGTTTAGAGAGAAAGGAAAACCGATGGTTCTCTCGCACAATGCTTCGGCCTATTGCATGTACTTCTGCGAGCAGGTCCCCCGCGACCTGCATGACATTCTCCTTCACCATGACTTTGATTTTGATCTGAAACTCAGAAGGGCACTGATCGACAAGGGCATCTATCATATTCCCATCGCGTGCAAACAAAGCTCCGTGAGCTGCGCCCACACCGAAGAAGATATTGACAAGACACTGGAGATGACCCGCGAGGTGCTGAAAAAAATGTAGCGGGCATCGCATCATGATGCCGCATCGTACGCCCTAAAATTACATCACACTATACTATTTTCGTTTTTGCCAATAATTCGTCGCCCGCTTTCTGTCCTGCCAGTTGGCCACCATCGGCCACGATGATTTGACCGGTGATGAAGCTGCTTTCATCGCTCGCCAGAAACAAAAAAACCGGTGCAATCTCTTCCGGCGTACCCGGACGGTTAAACGGTATGTAGCGCTTCGCAAAGGCGGCGGTGAACTCCGGCGAGTCAATTGCTTTTGACATCGGTGTTTCGATATAGCCGGGACACACGGCATTGACCCGGATACCAAACTGGGCCAGTTCAAGCGCCATCGTCTTGGTGAGCATGATCACTCCACCTTTGGAAGCGTTGTAGTGGGCATATCCGAATTCTCCGTCCAGGCCATTCTTACTGCTCATGTTGACAACCACTCCTTTTTTACGTTTTATCATCCGCCGGCACACCGACTGGCTGACGAAAAACATGCCGGTGAGGTTAATGTCCAGAATTCTCTTCCACTCCTCTTCTTCAATAAGTATAAAGGGTGTTTCACTCGCTATTCCTGCATTGTTAATGAGCACGTCGATGGAATGTATCTCATCCGCTTTCCTCACCACGTCGTCAACTTGTTTGCGATCTGAAATGTCAATCGGGTATTCGTACACTTCAAACCCGGCTGATTTAAACTGCCGGGCAGTGTCCGCCAAATTTTCGCGGTTGTTGTCGATCAACGATAAAACGGCGCCTTCGTTTCCAAAATGTTTGGCTATCTCATAACCAATACCTCGTGCGGCGCCCGTGATCAGGACATGTTTGTTTTCAAATCGCTTTCTATTGCTCATAGCTTTTTTAGGTTAAAACCTGAATTTCATTTATGTCTTTAATGCCTTCGTGTCTTGTTAAAAAACAAGTTACTTCACTATTCCTATCTGATTTCCCTGTGTCTGTTTGATCCTCAACACGCCGCCCTTGTCAAGGGATTCCCAAACCCATCCTGCTGCAGCCTTGTCCGTAACTTCTGCCAGCACAGTTCCATTGACCTTTACTTCCTTTGGTTTGGAGGTGAGTCTTAAAATATTTTCCGAAGCGTTGTCAAAGGTCTCATAGGAAATACCACCAGGTTCGTACGTGATCTTCTTTATAATGGAAGACGTCCGCAACAGGTGATCTTCTTTACCCGGGGCCAATTGTGGTGCCGCTGCCATCGCGCGGAGGTAATGCCGGACGTAGTCGCCATAACCATCCGTCATCCAGATGGCGTTGGTGGGGTAAAAGTTTTTTCCGTCGTGATCGACCATGTATGTCGCCCAGTTCAACTGCCGCACGGCATTCCGGACATAGGTGGTGTCTCCCGTTTTCTCCCAATACATCAGTTCCATGGAAGCCTGACGGGCAGAATGACTGTTCCCAGGTTGCCGGTAAGCGGTTTGCTCATCGGTGGGAACTACACCATATTTCAGATACCGCTGATTGGCCAGTTCGTCATGCACCCATTGGAAGATATGGTTCACGGTTTCCTTCCAGCGGGGATCCAGCTCTGGATTTTCCATGATGAACATGGCATAGGTCACGCCATTGATCTGGGTATCGGACCACCGCGGGATATCTTCAAAAAACGGTCCCCACTTATTGGTCTGGGCCGGATAGGTCTTCAACCAGTCCAACCCAGTGTCGAACGCTTTTTTGTAAGCCTGCGCATCTCCTTTCTGAAGGGCGATGAGTTCGGTGAACAGGTTTAACGTGCCTGTCCAGAACGTTGTGTAGGACGACTTCTTCAATTTCGCGTCCGACTTCTTCAGGTCCTTATCCATACCTTCATACCACGTTGTACTATCGACAAGAACACCGGCCTCTCCGGTTTCGGCATGCACCTTAAAGGGCCACGGTGAATGGTCGTTGTCGCCAGGCTGAACCTTGGCGGCCAATACATTCGCGATCCTTATGGCAGCATCCAGGTATTTCTCTTCTCCTGTTTTCTTGTAAAGGTGAACCAGCTCATAACCGAAAGAACCGGCCTTGTCGGGCTGGAGATAACCCTTTCCCAGAATCATGTCCCCATCGTATATCCCGGATTCGACATTCATATTATAGGGATAGGGTAAACCCGGCCATTGACTGTCTGGTGTTGACAATGAATTTGCCAGGTAATAATCGGCCATGTCCCTCATGTTTTTAATGAGCGATTCATCGCCGGTATAGTTGTAATACAGATCCCACGAAGACAATGCCATCATGATCTGATCACCTCCCAATCCACGACGGTCGTGCCCGGGGCTCCACACCTGGTGGTTCATATAATACGGCTGTCCGTTGGAATCTATCGCCATGTTCTTCCAGAAGTTCCAGACAAGTTTTAGTGTATGATCATAGGATTGACCAAGGTCGGGAGAATACCATGGTAGAATTTTTCCCTTATCGTCCACGCGAACTTCATGGTAAACAATTGTATCGGACAGCGTGGTGTCTCCCTTCGCGTAGATCAGATCTTCACTCAAACCTTTGTATCGCAAAGATCGGTCCGTGCATGCTGTCAATATCACGACTGCCAAAAAGAATAATGTTGGTATTCGGTACATTTTTGGGGTATGGTTTGTAAGAATTCGTTGAACCGGGAGTTTTGTCCGTGTGCCGTTTTCCCTTTGTCAACCAGTTTGTTGCTAAAGTTATGCGCCAGCGGGATAGTCGTTATGGCTTGATACGTCCTTAAAGTTCAATGCTCACTTTCACCTTGTTCATCTTTTTTTGTGGCGATCATCCGGTTGAGTATGTTCTTCGTGATCTTCCGTATGCGTTCGTCGCCTTCGGCAAAGAACATGTAGGGCGGATTCATGTAGGCCGGTGGTGCCGACAGTACCTTGTTCCACCAGCATGTAGCGGCGTTGAAAACAAAATTTCCCTTCTCAGCGGTATAGATCGTCGACGCATATTTCCGATTGGTGGAGGTGCCATCGTATTTCGTCACGAAACCTTCGGCGAGGACAACCAGGTTTTTGGCCTTCTCTGGGAGTGGCGGTCCGTGGAATTCCCATCCCACAAGCTGTTTGACCCTATCCCCCTTCTTCATATCCGTCCCTTCAAAGGCCCAGTGGTCCGGCGCTGCACAGATCCAGTCGGCAAGTCCCACCCCATAAGAGACACCCCCCATGAGGTTTTCTTCCTCGAAACCACGGTCTACCATGGTCATCACACGATTCGGTACACCGTTGTTGTTCGGCAACAACTTTACCCGGCCGGAAACCGCATTGCCGGAAAGGAACGCGAGACTGACGCCTGCGTCTCTTGCCTTGGTAACATTGTCGTACATTTCCTGGGTCCAGTATTCATCATGCCCTACCGAAAGCCAGGCCTTGCCACGAAGCAACCCGGGACCATCGGCGTGTGTATCCACGTTGGAAATGTAAGTTACATCATAGCCTTCCTTTTCAAGCCAGAATGCCAGCGGAAATTCCGTCATCAGAAATTCGCCGGAGCCGTTGGTCAGTGGCTCGAAACCGGCGGGAAAGAGGTTCCAGAATAATCCATACGGACGATCATACCCTACATCAAAATTGTCCGGGGCACGGGCAGCCCATTGGCTGGTAGGGCTATCGTAAAAAGAACGCCACTGTGGCCACCGGTTGTAGGCCAGCCAGGTCATATCCGAACACTGGAACAACACGTCGGCCTGGCGGTTATCGCGCACAATAAAAACGATGTAGGCCTGTGCCCCCGTGCTCACGGTACTAAGTTTGCCCAGGTACACACCACTCACCCAGTCTTTCGGGATCTCGAAGCTCGCGCCCTCGGTCCACTGGCACTCGATGAGGTTCTTTTTACCATCGGCGGGTGTGGGTTGGGCAGCGCCCTTCAATGACTTGAAGGATTTCATGAGGCGACCTCCCTTGCCACCGTAGTAGCCCATACGAAAAATATCGAGTGTAAACTTGTCGGCCGGTTCTGTGCTCACAAATACCTTCAAGGTCTCCCCTGCCCGGATGCTGGTATGCGAGACGTACCCCTCGATCTCCTTTCGTCTGTGCCAGCCTTTATCATAGGGCTCGTCCGGATGCCGGAAAACTTTTGTGATGATCCAGTCGGTTGTGCCGGGCTTCGCATTCTCGGCAACGATAACATCCGATTTATGCTGCGCGGCCACAGGCGCGGAGAGCAGCGCGAAAAAGAGAAAACCTGCCAGGGTCAAAATTCTTTTCGATGTATTCTTTTCTTGGTTCATCTGAATCCAATTTAGGTTGCGTGTTGTTTATTTTTTCTTGATTGTTTTAAGAGAGGGTAAGAAGACCTGCCTGCCTTCCCGCCAAAATCCAACACCACCTGACTCGTTAATCAACGGATACACTATCCGCTAACAAAGTCCATTACCCGATCGGCCAGCTTACTCCGTCTTTATCTTTTTTGCAAGGTTCTTGTCCTGGAAGGTTACTTCCTTTTGTGTCTTGCTTATCCGGTTATCCCTGAGCGTGACATCTCCGGACGCTGAGCCGTTCACGTGAACGAAAGTATGCACATCCGCCAGGGCGCGTGAATTCCGGAGAATACCATCCGTGACATCTTCCATCAGAATGGCAGGAGCCTCTCCGTTCTTCAACCCCTGACGACCTGTAAAAGCGTCAATGTCAAAATCGGAAACATTTTTCATTACCAGGGCGCTTTGCCACTTCTGCTCCGTTTGATTCTCCTGCCAGTTTATGGAAAGATTCCGAATGGTGAGCCCCCGAATTCCCTCAATCTTCAAGGCATCGGTAGCCCTCTTGTCTTTTGCATTTTCAGCGTTCATGAATATCTGTACATTCGACATACGGAAATTTTCCAGCGGCTGCTCCGCATGACCGGTGATGGTGCTGGTTCCCATGACGTGGGCCACTACATTGTCAATGACAATGTCTTTGATCCATCCGAGGCGCGAGGACGCTTCCCGCTTTTTCAGAACGAACTTGCACATCTCGGAAGCCCCCCACCAGTTCCAGTGTCGCCGGCTCGTCTCAATAGTAAGGTTGCTGAAGATGACATCGCTGACCGTTGCACCATCCTGCACATTTATTCCGAACCCTTTGTTGGAATTACGGATGACACAGTTGCTGAACACAACATGACGGATATCCGCTTCCGTCTCGGTGCCGATCATCAGGGGCGTGGAAGATGACGACAGTATGCAATTGGTCACGGTGATATTTTCCACGGGATTGGCTTTCCGGTCGCCCCGCGCAATGGCTTTGAGGACAATGCAATCATCGCCCGTAACGATCACCGAATCCGAGATGGTAACATTCCGCGACGAACAGATATCGATCCCGTCGGCGTTAACGCCTTTTTCGAGGTCAGAGTAGATATAGATGCCGCGCACATAAACGCGGTCGCAGTCATTCAGCCGGACGGTCCAGAGCGGGGAATTGATGATGGATACGCCGCTCAGCAAAAAGTTCGTGCAATCGTTGATGATGAACATAAACGTATTCATTGCATCGCGCTTGCGGTAATACCGCTTTATCTCTATACCGGCTGCCCTGGCAATTTCTATCTCTTTGGCAATTTCAGGATCCACGCCATTCATCTCGAGATAGTCATATTGAGCGAGCCCATCCAGTGTACCTCTGCCCGTCACCGCGATATTCTTTGCATTCTCGGCAAAGATCATGGCGCGACCTTCACGCATAAAATCAGCCCGGTCCTGGCTCAGAAATAAAGTTGAACCTGCCTCCAGGTGCAGGGTTACATTGTCCTTGAGTTGCAGGGTGCCCACCGTGTACTCGCCTGCCGGAACATTGACGGTGCCTCCGCCATGGGACGTACAGGCTTCCAGGGCATCGCGGAAGGGTTTGGTCGCATTATCCTTGCGGTTGCCCGTGGCACCGAATTTTTTTACGTTATAGGTTGCACCGTCAGAAGGCTCAGCCTGATTTATAGTCTGTGCTTTCGCCGGCGTAGCGGACGAGACTACGTAAGCACCCAGCGCAGCCCCTGCGTATGTGAGCACAGACCGGCGGGTTGAAAGTTGTTTTTGTTTATCTGAATCGTTCATTTTCTTCGTATTCATTTATTGAGCGTATTGGATACGTTCCTATCCGCGTTCATACCACCGTTATTGTCCGTCGGTTTCGTGGATGTGTCTTCAGGGCTCGTTCCTGTGAAATCAAAAAGATTAAATTCATCATGATCTGAACTTCCCGGATCCGTTGTATCCCATTGATGGTATTTTTTTGAAAGCTAAAAAAGCATATTTTTATATACAAATAGATTTATAAATTGTTTACAAAAATTTAAACAGTTGATAAAAAAGTGCATTTTGCAAGCGTATATGGCTTTTCAGCGTGATTGTCGGAACTCGGTCGGATGATGAACGCCGGAGCTTTCGCCGAAGGAAAGAAAGCGGACATACTTCTGAATAGCTGATTTTCAATAAATACTTAAGAATGAAGCACGATAGAATACCGGTTGCCCTGATTGCCACGATGTTTCTCACGATCGGCGTGATGTTTTGCATGAACGACATCCTGCTGCCCATTGTAAAGGAATGGTTTGATCTGAGTTATCTGCAGGCCACCTTCATCCAAATAAGCTTCTACATAGTATACATCCTATGGCCTGTCCTGGTGACCAGGACTATTGAGCGCTACGGCTACATGAAAAATATCATTGGCGCCATGTTCATCTGCGCCCTGGGATGCCTTTTCTTCGTTCCGGCTTACTTTTACTCTTCCTATGGTTTGATTTTACTGGGGGTATTCACCATCTCTACGGGCGTAACGATTGTCAACGTAGCCGCCAACCCGTACACGGCGTTGTTAGGAAGTCCTGATGGGGCACATATCCGGTTGAATTTCGTACAGGCCTTCAGCCGGATCGGCTATGCTGCTACTCCGCTGGTTTCCGGCATACTGATCTTCGGCTACGCTAAAAGCGAACCACAGATCCACACACCTTACCTGGTGCTGGCGCTGATGATCACCGTCGTTGTCATTCTCATGGGTGTTTTTCACATGCCGGATCATACGCCAGCGCCCACCGAAAAAATCTCCGTCTTCAAAATGTTCCGAAAGAGCAGGGCTTATCCACAACTCTGGCTCGGCATACCCGCGATGTTCTTCTATGTTGGCGCCGAGGCGTGCACGTCCGGCTTCTTCATCAGCTACATGACCACACATTCCTATAGCCAGGAGACTGCAGCAACCTTTCTTACTTTTTATTATATCCTTGCCGCTTTTTTTGCTTTGGTAGGTACGCTGTTGTTGAGAAAAATAAAGGCAAGCACATTATTGGGAATATTCGGATCGGGAATGACGGCGTGCTATATCCTCGTGATCTGGGGACCAGGATCCTTCTCCCCTTATATGCTGATTGCCACAGGAGGATTTCTCTCCGTCATGTTCCCTACTGTTTTTGGACTGGCCATTGAAAACCTAAATGAGTTTACGGAAAAAGGTTCGGCACTTTTGAACTTCGCCATTGTCGGCGGCGCAGTTTTTCCGCCCATTCAGGGTATGATAGCAGATCTCTATGGCATAAACCTTTCTTACGTTGTCCCGGGGATCTGCATACTGGTAGTCGCTGCTTACGGTTTCAATATCAGCCTTACGGATCGCATAAAAATGAATATGAAAACTGTAGCGAATGGCTAGCGCAGTCTAATCCAGACGAATTCACGAAATGGATGATCGCAAAATAGAAACTTACACCAATCGTTCACATGAGTTCAGGACCCTGTTAATTCTCATCGCCGGCCCTATGAACCATCTGATCAAACACAACCGCACCATAGGGGCAGCGGACCGGTTGAAGCTATTAAAAAGAGTTGCGCTAAATACAAAAACATTGCTCCGGCTTGTCAATCAATTGCTCGACCTCGGTAAGCTGGACGAAGAGTCGCTGGCCAGGATAAACAACTTGATCGTCGGAAGAAAAAACATGCGGAATCTTTATTTCAGGAATGCATTCCCCGAGCAGGGCGAAGTCACCAGTCCACCCGCAGAGACGGAGTTTCTGAAAAAATGTTTCGGTTTTGTCCATAAAAACCTGGATAACGAGGAACTCGACAGTACAGATTTTTGCAAATATATGGGCATGAGTCAACCGCAGCTTTATCGCAAGCTTATGGCGGTGACCGGAATGCCCATCGGTGATTTCATACAATCGTACCGGCTTAGAAAAGCCGCGTTGTTGCTGCAGTCGGGCAACTTCACCATTGCAGAAATTGCTTACCAGGTAGGCTTTAAAGATCCCTCCTATTTCAGCAAATGTTTCGCCCGGCACTTTGGATCTACCCCTAGCCAGCATGTAAAAGTTGCCGGTATTCATTCAAACAAATCCACTCGTGTACGCTGAGATTATATTTTGTATGCGTGCTGCGCCATCTTACCGTCGCGTGGCATGACAGTACAGGTCGCCGCAAATTACCAGACTTTGAATGCTAGTTACCACCGTCTCTGCTGGTTCTGGGTTAACATTGGTAATGAATTTTTATTACACATTAATCCATTTGTTATGCGCACAAATTTATCTTTCATCAAAACATCGGGCACGTTTCTGCTGCCCTTGATGCTCTCCTTTATCCTGCTGACACCGGGTTTTGCACAAACCTGCGGGTTTGTAACCAACAGCGGATTTGAGAGCGATTTCACAGGCTGGACAAACAGTCCGGCAGCCTCTTCCATCACATCCGACAGCCATTCGGGTAGCAAAGCCGTTGTCACCGCCACACAAGGTGGCATCAACAGTTCCGGTGTATATGCGGTCACCGCAGGACAGCAGATCACCTTTCAAGCCTGGGCAAAGGTATCCGGCTCTCCCACCTGGGCAGGTGTAGGGCTGGATTTCCTCAATGCCTCAGGAACAGAAGTTGGCGAAATTAACCTCGCCGTGACAGCGACATCTTACACACTACGATCCGCCACACAGGCTGTTCCGGCCGGAGCGGTCAACGCCAGGATTTGGACGTGGAAAACAGGCGCCGCGGGGAGTCTATTTGTAGACGATTTCTGCGTGACGGTTCCCGACACACAGGCTCCCTCGGTACCTTCCGGCCTGTCGTCGTCTGCCATTACCACAACCAGTTTTACCCTCAACTGGAATGCCTCAACCGACAATGTGGGTGTAACCGGTTACGAAGTCTTCCGCAACGGCACGTCTATTGGCACGTCCTCCGGCACATCGTTCAACGTGTCCAGCCTTAGTGCCGGTACGACCTATGCCATGACGGTACGGGCGCGCGATGCGGTGCCCAACTGGTCGGCACAAAGCACTGCACTGAACGTTACTACTACTTCCGCAACAACTTCCTGTGGCTCCATCACCAACAACGGTTTTGAAAGCGGTCTCACCGGCTGGACAAACGTTGGGAGTGCTGCTATCTCCACGGATGAACATTCCGGTGTTAACGCCGCAATCGTTGGTACCGGGCAGGGCGGTCTGAATTATGGAACGACTATTCCGGCGACGGGTGGGCAGACCCTTAGTTTTAGCGTTTGGTCGAAAGTTTCTGGTTCACCTACATGGGCAGGCATCGGCATCGATTTCCTCAACAGCTCGGGCACCGAGATCAGCGAGCAATCGGTCACCGTCACGGCAACATCCTACACCCAGCAAACCATCAACACCACGGTTCCTGCCGGCACGGCCAGCATCAATCTATGGACCTGGAAAACCGGCACAGTAGGAAACCTGTTCCTCGATGACTTTTGTCTTACGCTTACAAGCGGAGCTACTTATGATGTAACCATCAACAAATCTGTTCAACATCAGACGATTGATGGTTTTGGTTTCTTTGGCCCCATGAACAGCTGGTGGTCGAGCCCCTCCACGCTCTGGAGCGATGCCTGGGGAGATCAGATCATCAACGATCTGGGCATCACCATCTGGAGAAACGAATATTATCCTCCGGCCGACCAGTACAGTGGGCAGGACGCAGACTGGGCCAAGCAGAGCCCTGTGGTGTCTGCGCTAAAAGCCAAAGCAGACCAGTATGATGTTGATCTTAAATTTGTGTTTACCGTATGGAGCCCTCCCTCTTCCATGAAAGTGGCGGTCAGCAACAATACCCGGCAGATCGGCACACCTCACCCTTTTGGAACGAAACAAGGAGGTGCGCTGGATCCCACCAAATACAATCAGTTCTCCAACTGGCTCATCGACGGGATCGAACTCTATGAAGACCTGGGAATTAATGTTTATGCCATCAGCCCGCAAAACGAACCCTTCTTTGTGCAATCGTACAACAGCTGCTGGTACAAGCAGGAATGGTATCCGGAGATGCTCACCAATGCCATTCCGGCTGTGAAATCAGCCTATCCGAACGTCAAAATATTCGGAAGCGAGAATATGCTTGAGATCGAAAGCGCAGACATCAACTGGCCATGGTTCTATCATAAACAGATCCTCGACAGCCCGACCGCACAAAACAATCTCGACATCCTGGCTGTACACGGCTACAGCGATGGCGTTGCACCTACCTCGGGAAGTACATTGGCAACGTTGTGGACGAGCAGTAAACAACACTTCGCCGATCCTATGGGAAAACGGCAGTGGATGACAGAGACTTCGGGCTACCAGGACAGCTGGACGGCAGCTCCCGGAGCTTTTAGCCTTGCGCTGGACATCATGTCCGGTCTCAACTACGGTGATATCACGGCCTGGATTTGGTGGTCGGGCAGCAACGATCCGACATCAACCACTATCGGGGAGTTCAGCCTGATGAACGGCTTGAACAAAGGCAAAAAATATTACGCCTCAAAACAATTCTACCGCTACATCCGGCCCGGTGCGGTGCGCGTGGACGCTGCCAGCACAAACAGCAATGTATTTGTATCGGCCTTTCAAAATACAGCGCAAGGCACAAATACCGTCGTGCTGATCAATACGTCGTCCAGTGCCCAGAGCGTAACAGTCGGCGGCGCGAACCTGCCCGGTAGCTTTACGATCTTCCGGACTTCGGCCACAGACAACTGCGCCAATGTGGGATCCTATACGACTGGCGCGAGCCTGAGTCTTCCGGCACGTTCGGTCGTAACCCTTCAGGCCGGTGGCACGCCGCTGGCAACAGGCTCGTCTTTGATGAGCATGCGCCAGAGCACCCCCGCGGTGGAAGAAAAGGTTAGCCGGGTATTTCCGAATCCTGTAAAAAATACACCCCTCACCGTCGATCTTTCGGGTCTTAAGCGCAGCAGCAACACAGAAATCAAACTGCGTGATCAATCCGGAACGGTGGTAAGGTCCTTTACAACCCAGCGCGAGCAGATCGAGATCAGACGGGAAGAACTGCCGGGAAAAGGAATTTATATACTGGAGATCGGTACGGGGTCAAAAACAGAAAAGGTTAGACTGGTGATTGAATAATTCCCCTTATGATTAAAAACATATGCAAGCTGTTTAGTCCTTTATTATAACCATTGATGCCAGGGGTTGTCCAATAGCTCGGCCGGACGGTGAAAAATATTCTGACGTTGTCTGATCCATCCTGTTTCAGAATATTGACACGGTGCGCTTGACTTTAACTTCCTTACCGTTTAAGGAATTACGGTCGCTGAGTTATTGGATAACCCCTATTTTCAACCTGCTACTACGCTTAAAAACAACAGCGTAAATCGGCTCAGTAAAATTTATCGTGATATCCTTAAAAATCTCAATCGTGAACAAACCTTTTCTCTACTGTATTATAATTATTGCCTCAAGTCTTGGACTCACAAATTGTACAAAGAAACAAAACGCAAATTCATGGAAGGTTTATTCGCCTGATTCCACCCTCGTGGTCAATGTGAGTCTGGAAAGCGGAAAAGTTTTTTATTCCGTGTTAGACGCCGCATCAGGCGATACCGTCATCTTCAAATCTGCTACCGGCGTGCTGGCCGAACAGCAAAATTTTTCAGATTCGTTCAATCTCTCCGGCGTTTCTACAACGACCATTAAAGAGAAGTACACCATGATTACCGGGAAGAGAAAAGAGAACGAAAACTTCTGCCAACAGCTTACCCTTTCGCTCACCAATAACAACAACATTCCGACCGAAATAATATTTCGGGCTTATCATGAGGGCGTTGCCTTTCGCTATCACTTTCCGGAGATCTCCGATACTGTAAGAATAACCGGCGAAGAAAGCGAATTCACAATTTCTACCAAAGGAAAAGCCTGGATCCAAAATTACGAAATGCCCTATGAGTGGGGGCCCGCTTACGAGGCATGGTACTCATACGGAACGCCTATCGGTTCGCCCGCAAAAGAAGTGTCCGGCTGGGCGCTTCCTGCTCTTTTTCAAACCGGCGATCACTACGTTCTGCTGTGTGAAAGTGGAAATGACCGGAACTATTGGGGCGCACACCTGCGACAAGCCTGCGATCGCGGACACTACAAAATCGGAACACCGCTGGCGATGGAAGCTGAGGGAACAGGAAAGGCCTATGCTGAAGTCACCGGTCCCTTTCATACTCCCTGGAGAATTATCATGTGCAGTAAACGAATAGGCGATATCGTTGAGAGTAACCTTACCCACCATCTCGCCCCTCCTTCTGTTATAGATGATCCCTCATGGGTTGTTCCCGGACGATCCTCCTGGAGTTGGTGGAGTGATCACGCCAGTTCCCGCAACGTAAAAACGCTTAAAGCGTATATCGACCTCTCCAGCAAAATGGGATGGGAGTATTCCCTGGTGGATGCCAACTGGAATATTATGGAGAACGGCGGCAATGTCAGCGAACTCCTTGACTACGCGAAGAAACGAAATGTAGGGCTCACGCTATGGTATAATTCCGGTGGCCCGCATAACCGCGTCACCGAACAGCCAAGAGACATTATGAGCGACCCGATCAAGAGAAAAGCAGAGTTCAAAAAGTTGCATGAATGGGGCATTAAGGCTGTGAAAGTGGACTTCTTTAATTCTGACAAACAGAACATCATGGCACAATACCAGGATATACTGCGCGATGCGGCTGAAGAACAAATCATGGTGCTCTTCCACGGGTGCACGGCTCCAAGAGGATGGTCGCGCACGTATCCGAATTTAGTAGCCATGGAAGCGGTGAAGGGCGCAGAGCAATACAGTTTTGATACAGTCTTCTGTAACAACGCGCCTCGTCACAACACCATCCTGGCCATGACGAGAAATGTCGTTGGTCCGATGGACTACACTCCTGTCACCTTCACAGACTACAAAGAAAGACTGGCGCATACTACGACAAACGCCAATGAGCTTGCGTTGGCTGTTATCTTTGAAAGCGGCTTTGTTCATTTCGCCGACCGGGCTTCTGCTTACGAACAAGCGAAACCAGCGGTACAAAGATTCCTTCGCGATGTGCCCGTTGTTTGGGATGATATCCGGTACCTTCAGGGAGAACCAGGAAAAGAGATCGTACTGGCGCGAAGAAAAGGAAATACCTGGTACGTTGCAGGAATAAACGGAACAAAGAACGTTTCCACATTTGAGCTGGCGCTACCCTTCATCGCCGAAAATGCCAACGTCTCCGCTTTCGAAGACGGCGCCAATCCCCGCGACATTGCCACGCGGCAATTCAGGATGGACCGAAGGTCATTGAGTGTTACGATGAAACCGAAAGGCGGATTTATTTTTGTCATTCAAGAATAGGCACGTCAGAAATCAGAAATATAGTTACCCCTTGTGATCCGCTGAGGAAACGAACGGAAAGCCCAACGTCATTCGTAAAAAAATTATTACCGGCGCCTTCTCCTCTTTCCTTAGCGGGTCATTACCTTTTAATAAACCGTCTCGATCCTACTGACGGCCAGACAGCGCAGGATGAATGTAAAGAAAAGAATTTGAAAATTTGTGTGATGAATCATCACCTACTTTCGTTCACCGCTTACTTCACGTTTACCAAGAAAATTATCGCCATGGTGTGCTGTTTGACAACCCTGTCAACATACGCACAATCAACCGAAAATTGGTTTGAATTCTCACCGGGAGATCTTTCTTCTGAAAGTTCAATTGACATGAGTGACTGGCTGGAGAAGCCGGCCGGCAGACATGGTTTTTTAAATTATAGCGGGAAAGACTTTGTTTTTGAAGATGGCACACCGATAAAATTTTGGGGAGTAAATATTGCTGGCAACAGACCATTCTCCGAAAGCCAGGATGTCAAGGAGTGGACGCGGGTTCTGGCAAAGTTTGGCTTCAACGGTGTGCGTTTTCATAAATTCACATGGGACGCAACGGATGGGGTCAATAGCACAAACCTGACACCTGACAAGTGGAAAAACTTTGATTTTTTCTGCAAAAGCCTGCGCGACGCCGGGATCTATTACAGCTGGTCCCACATCTATGGACACCGGGTGCTCCCGGGCGACAGCGCCAGAGTACTCGCCTATACGGAAATAAAGAACACCAACTTTCCGTGGCGCCATCTCAATGGTTCAACGGCTTCCCTGGTCAACTTTGCAGACGATTTGCAGGAACTAAACATCGAGCTTACGACAAACATGCTTAAACATGTTAATCCCCATACCGGAAAAAAGCATGCGGAAGATCCTGCTTTAGCGTTCATCGAGTTGCAAAACGAGGATAACATATTCTGGGGCGCGATTGAAGAAACCTTGAAACAAACACCAACCTACAGAGCATTACTGTGCAAAAAATTCTCAACGTGGCTGAAAGAAAAATACAAAACAGAACGTTCCTTGCTGGAAGCCTGGAAAAACAAAGGCTTGGATACAGGAGAATCATTAGAAAAAGAAAATATTTACCCTCACCCGAATCACTCCGTGTTCACACATGAATATGAACAAGCACAGAAAGAAAACCGCGACGTACCGACGTATGTCGCCGATCGCGCCGCATTTCTTTACGACGAGCAAGCAAAGTTTTATAAAAAATTCATCAAGGCGGTAAGGGAAACAGGCTACAAAGGCGTGATCATTGGCAGCTGTTGGCAGGCTGGCTCTGGCATAACGCATTTTTATAATTTACATGCCGATTATTTGTCCGGGCCTATTGACCGACACAATTACTTTGGTGGTGGCTCGGGACATGCGCTGGCCCCTGGAAAATTCGACAATACATCCATGTTGTCAAAACCAGGCTCGGGTCTACTCAGTACAGGCCTGCAGCAGGTGGTGGACAGACCCTTTCAAATCTCTGAATGGATGAGCCTTATTCCAACAGAATGGGTAGCCGAAAGTGCTCCCATAATCGCATGCTACGGATTGGGATTGCAAGGCTGGGATGCTTCTTACGCTTTTGCCATGGATGATTTCCGATACACTAAAACCATTCAACGAGGGCAAGGAATTTACAACGTAACGTCCCCTACTCAACTCGCACTATATCCTGCACTCAGTTCGATGATCTATCGGGGCGATCTACAGGAAGGTGATATTATCGCAAATAGAAATGTCAACTTGCGTGACCTGGCACAAGGGAAACTGCGAATCGCCGAAAAAACATCGCAGCAATATGACCTCAAGACGTTTGAGTCTGACGTACCCCTGGAAGCCTTAGCGATCGGCCGGGTAACCGTTTCCTTTGACAGCGACTCGCTGAATCGCCAGCATGATCTTTCGAAATACTGGAACAAACAGAAGAAGCACATCACCTCTTCCACGCAACAACTTGAGTGGGATTATGCGGACCTGGGATACTTTACGATCAACACGGCAGGAACAAAAGGTGTTGTAGGCTTCGCCAAGGGGAAAGATTTTAATCTTGGGGACTGGGGCATAAAAACCGATAACCCGTTTGCCGTCATCCTGATTACCGCGCTCCAAAAAGAAAAGGCACTTGACAATACCAGGAATGTATTGATTACGACCATGGCAAGAGCTCAAAACTCGGGTATGGTCTATAACAAAGAGCGCAACGTTTTAGTGGACTTGGGCGCTGCTCCAATCCTCCTGGAACCCGTTAAAGTTGAAATTCAAGTTCCAAAGAAAAGAAAGGCACACGTTTATGTGTTGGACCATAACGGTAGGCGTACCGGAAAGACGATTGCTTCAAAAGAAAACAAACTTTTAATTGACGGAACAAAAGAACACGCGATATACTACGAATTAGAATTTGAATAAGCGTACCTGTTCATCAAATTAGTTTGAGTAAAGGAAAAAAGGTCTGCTGTATGGCAGACCCTTTTTTATCCGGAAAGGCTATGACAAAGCCCGGCGAAGTCTTCGGCCGCGGGCATTAAGCTTAATGATTTGCCGACGGTCGCGATCGTAGGATACGCTCAGGATGCGGCGTTCTTGCAGGTCCACTTTCACCTGGAGAATATGCCAGGGCAAAACGCCGCTTACGGCTTTACCCACCTGGTCGAGAAGTTCGTCGAACGCAACTGTTCCATCGGGATAGCCGGCGGCGCAGTCGAGAATAGCGTTGGCAATGGTGTCATACAGTCCTTTCGGGAACGTAGGACCTCTGCGGTTATTTGCGCCGTGCAGTTCGATTTTATCGGTCTCTTCCATCTTTTTCGATTCCTCGCGAAGATACGCTGGCTGTGATTGGCACGCGTGCTGATCTGTCATGGGCTTTCCCGCGTCGATGGCCGCGAAACCATCTAATCCGGCTGGCATGACTGTTCAGGACAGTCCATGAGAACGTTTGTGATACTTTTAGGGTGCATCGGGATGAAAGACCTCTCATCAACACCTGGACAAATTCACATCACCCTATACCGCGTTTTCGCATGACCGCTAACCTGAAAACAATTTTCTACTGCCTCCTTGGAGCTACCTATCTGTTCGTCACGCCGGCAACCGCTCAACCGGCAAAACGACCGTGGACGGCCGAATGGATTACTGGCCCTGGGATGCCCATTAACCGGTGGACCGCCAGCTCCGACTTGACATTGAAAGACTACGGCATCTACAAGTTCAGAAAGACCGTTGAGTTGAGCGCGAAGCCCGCATCTTTCGTAGTGCATGTCTCGGCCGACAACCGCTACAAGCTGTTCGTAAACGGCACGCAAATTTCCCAAGGACCCGCCCGCGGAGACCTTTACTTCTGGAACTATGAAACGGTTGACCTCGCACCTTTACTACACGCCGGCACCAACACCATTGCCGCCGTGGTGTGGAACGATGGACGAGCCAAACCCGAGGCGCAGATCAGCCACCTGACCGGCTTCATCCTGCAAGGCGAGACACCAGCGGCCGATGTGCTCAATACCAACGACTCGTGGAAAACGATTAAGGACGACAGCTACCAGCCCTTGGCTGTGCACGTGCCCGGCTATTACGTGGCCGGCCCTGGCGAACTGGTCGAGATGAGCAAGCATGTGAAGCGATGGGAGCGCGAAGATTACAACGACACCGCGTGGACAAAGGCCCGCGTGCTTGGCCTTGCCGTGTTGAAAGAATCGGCTGTAAATTCTATTGGCTGGATGCTCGTGCCCTCGCCACTGCCCCAAATGGAGATGACAACGCAGCGCCTCGCATCCGTACGAAAGGCAGAAGGTGTAAAAATTTCAGCCGGCTTTCCGGCTACCGCCACGAAAGTAACCATCCCTGCCAATACAAACGCCACACTGTTGTTGGATAATGGCGTGCTGACCAACGCTTACCCTACGCTTGCATTCAGCGGCGGCAAAAATGCTTCCCTGTCGCTGACCTATGCAGAAGGGTTGTACATCAAAAATGAAAACGCTAATAGTCCGCACGAGAAAGGCAACAGAAACGAGGTGGATGGAAAAATAGTCATTGGAAAGAAAGACAGCGTCGTGTCTGATGGATCGGCTGGCCAGCAATACACCCCCCTTTGGTGGCGTACGTATCGTTACATAAAACTTTCGATTAGCACCAAAACCGACCCGCTGGTCATCGACGATATCTACGGCACCTTCACCGGTTATCCATTCGTGCAACAGGCCAAGCTTCACACGAGCAACGCCGACCTGGGCAAGATGATGGACATCGGCTGGCGCACCGCCCGGCTGTGTGCTTATGAAACCTATATGGATTGCCCTTACTACGAGCAGCTCCAGTACATTGGCGATGCACGCATCCAAGCCCTGGTGTCCTACTACAACGCAGGCGACGACCGGCTCGCGCGGAACGGGCTCACCCTGATGGACCAATCGCGAATAGCCGAAGGCATCACCCTCAGTCGCTATCCTACAGACCTGCACCAGGAAATTCCGACTTTTTCCCTTTGGTGGATTGCCATGTTGCACGACTACTACATGTACAGGCCCGACAGCCTGTTCATCCAAGATAAACTTCCCGGTACACGACAGGTATTATCGTTCTTCGAGCGATACCAGGCAGCCGACGGTTCGCTGGAGAACGTTCCCTACTGGCTATTTACCGATTGGGTAACCCACAAAGGCTGGGACTTCGGCATGGCGCCCAAGGGTGCCCGTGGCGAATCGGCCGTGCTCGACATGCAGCTCCTGTGGGTGTACCAGCAGGCAAGCGAGCTCGAAGCCAGGCTAGGCTTACAGGACTTCGCGAAGCTTTACACCCAACGCGCCCAACAACTGAAGCAAACCATCCAACGCAAATATTGGGATGCCGGTAAAGGTCTTTACGCCGACACCGAAGACAAGGGCACGTTTTCACAGCACGCCAACGCGCTGGCCATCCTATCAGGAGTCACGGCAGGCAGCGAGGCAAATACCTTAGCGCGCAAGATTTTGTCGGATACCACCCTAGCGCCCGCGTCGATCTACTTCAAGTATTACCTACACCAGGCGCTAACCAAAGCAGGTCTTGGCGACGACTACCTGAAGTGGCTTGACAAATGGCGCGAAAACATTTCGCTCGGCCTTACCACGTGGGCCGAAAGCTCGGGTGTAAGCCAGGCCCGTTCCGACTGCCACGCCTGGGGCTCCAGCCCGAACGTTGAATTCTTCCGTACCGTGCTTGGTATCGAGAGTGCGTCGCCCGGCTTCGCAAAGGTTCGCATAGAACCACATCTGGGCGCGCTCGACGACATTGGCGGAGAGATGCCGCATCCGAGGGGTACCATTGCGGTTAAGTACAAAATTCAGAAAGGGTCGCTCCAGACCGAGATCGTCCTTCCGCCAAACACACCAGGTGTATTCGTTTGGAAAAGCAAAACTTACAACCTGAAGGCAGGGAAGAATACCCTTAAGATCTAGGGTATCCAAAATCTCATCCGGCCTGAATTTATCAGATAAATCCAGAAGGCTTTCAATCACTCCACTATAGTGTGGCCGTATGACGGGTTGCATCCCGCGCGTGCGTACGCTCTTGACCAACTCTTTTCACGTCATGGAATGACTTTCTCTATTCAATCTTACTCACAAAAGTTAAATCGATTTGACGAAAAAGATAGTCTATGCGTGAAGTGATCTTTATGTAAATAGATACGACCAAACTCATCTCTCCCTTCATCAATAAGAACATGATACTCACTCGTCATGATCGTATCGTGCAAAATAGCAACATCGCATTTCGACAAATCAGCGAGGTCGTAGCTAAAGATCATTTTTTTTCCTTCACGGATCGCAGCCAGTCTCAAATAGAAATTAAGGTATTCATCTTGCCGGTCGGTGAATATGATCTTAGGCTGACATGCCAAAATATCTTTTGCACGTGCCGTAAGTCGCTCATAGAAATAATGATCTTGCAAACTTCCTGGACTGTTCTGCCAGCCGTGGTTTGCTATGTACATAGTACCCCCTGCTTTTATTAATACAAGTGTTATCATCAGCAATTTAAAATATAGCGGCCTGAAACTTGGTATTATTCTCACTATGGTAAACAGCGTAACAGAAAGCAAAATGTAAAAAACAGTATTCGTATAAATAAAAGCCCGGGACGGAGGGTAAACATGAAATAAGAGGATGAATAAAATGATCGAAAAAAGAGTAGTGATATTGAATACGATGACAACCTTAAGCCTTTCATCTATTTCCCTGAAAAAGATAAGACCGCCGGAAAGTACCACTCCTATTAGCCAATAGCTCTTGCTATTTACTTCTGTCATCACACTAAAAATCTCGAGAAGTGATGGAAACCCCCTGACAAACTCGTGCGGTAAAAAACTTGTAACAAAGAAAGCATCAACGCCCGACCAAAGTACCATCGACAGATAGAGCAACGCCGATAAAAACAGAACCGATACGGCAGCAGGAATGATCGTTATTAAACTCTTTCTTTGACCCTGGTATATCGCCACCATCATCCATGCCAATACGGTTGACATGAACGGAATAATGAACAATTTGCTACAATAAAATCCGAGTACGCAGCTTAAAATATACAGCGCGTATCCACGATGCTGATCTTTAAAATGAAGCAACAGAGAAATAACACTTATAACATAGCACAATGCCATCAACGTGTATGAATAACCTTCCACGCTATAAACGTTAGTCCAAAATGTTAGACCGGTAAACAGGAGAACGAATAGCGCAGCTTTAAAATCATAAAAAGCCTTTGTCACGGCATAGAGCAGTGTGTGAATGAGCATGCCTGCCAAGATGCTGGTCATACGAGATGCCAGCAGAGGATCACCTGCCAATTTCCACCAGAAGGAGGCGATAATATTGTAGAGCACATGATTGTTTGAAAACGTACTGATGTGCAATGGCCCCTTGTCAATGAAAAAGACAAAATTAAACACCTCATCCACCTGATAAGGGAGCGTGGCAAAAAGATAAACTTTAACCGCCAGTAGCAAAATAAAGCAGGTGATAAGTATTATTTTTTGCGTAAAAGACAGATGGGTAAATGAGTTTTTAACAATTCTGGCTACTGTTCCTGAGTCGCTTATGAAGTCCCCAAAAAAAACTTCTATTCTTTTTCTTTTCAAAATGAAAACGAAAATGACTGAAAGTAGAAGTAAAATTAAAAATGGCGCTACCAGGCGTACGTGTGTATAGTGCGATGCCGTAAAATAGAGCGTGCTATAATCGCTTACTAAATAGGCATCCGGATATAGCGTAATAAACCACGATAGCAGACTGGAGTAGCTGACAGCAAACATACCGATCAGCATAACTACCAGGTACAGAAAATAAAAAAATAAAAGCCAGAAGAGCAGCCTCGCTAAAACAACCTTTATGGAAAAGGTTTTTAATTTAAATTGCAAATTCTTTAATTTACGATATAAGTGTAGTGCGACACAATCTGACTGCGGAATTTGCTTTTTCTTGAAAATGCGTCATGAAAAGGATGAATATTTCTTTTGAAAGAAGAAGACAAAGGCAACAACGTTTCGCAAAAATGCCTGGTAAAAGAGGAGAAAAAAATACTAAGTGCCAATGTTCTTTGAAGTTTTTTTAAAACCTTTAGTTACCTTTACTACTCCCCTGCAACGTCCACGAACTAATCCAACCTTCTCCCCATATCCCAACCGCCGGATTCAGCCACGAAAATTGTCGCATTCGCACTCGTAATCGCTCCTCTTTTCTCACGAGTTTTGCATAAACCTTAACCCAATCCCCATGCGAAAAGTAATCGCCGGAATCAACGTAACCTTCGACGGCTTTTGCGACCACACCGCCGGGATCGCAAACCCCGAACTGCATCAGCTTTACACCGACGCACTCAACAACGCCGGCGCCATCCTCTACGGACGAACCACCTACCAACTCATGGAGGTCTTTTGGCCCACCGTCGTAAAAAATCCCACCGGCAATAAAACCATGGACGATTTCGCCATCGCATTAGAGAACGTCCCCAAGGTTCTCTTTTCCCGCTCCGTGAAAAATGTTACCTGGCACAATGCCCGGCTCGCCACCAAAGACCTCAAAGACGAAGTCCTCGAACTCAAACATCAACCCGGCAAGGACATCTATGTCGGCAGCCCCAGCCTCATCAACGAACTAACCAAACTCAACCTAATCGATGAATGGCAACTCTGCGTCCATCCCGTCATTACCGGAAAAGGCTTGCAACTATTCAAAGACCTCCCAGACCGAATCATCTTCAACCTCCTGAAAACAAAAACCTTTAAGACCTCTGGCCACGTCATGTTTTATTACGCACCAGGTAAGGAATAACCCTTGCCTTCTTGTTTACGCCACGGCGATCAATTATTGTTCAGTATTAATTTGCGCAGCTGTTCGTTTTTCAGCCAGAGTGATCCCCACGCCAGTACCGCCAGGTAGACCGGAAACAAAATATGCGAGAACAGCGGATTATCGAGGCGCACATGCGTGGCGATGGCACCACCAAAGTAGCCTGTCAGTAAAATCGCGCCGAGGATTTGCGTGCGTGGAATGGCGAACAGCAGGATGGACATGAATCCCAGCGTCCCGAGGATTGGAATATGATGAGCCTGGTAACCAAGCTCCATGGTTCCCGAGGTGACTGCTTCATTCGGGAAGAATTTGAAGATGCTGTCCATGAGCATGAAGGCGATCACTAGGCCACCCATAATGCGCGCGGTCCAGAGCCGTGGCTTCGATACAGCCGGAGCGTTGACGGAGGTTTCGATTGTTGTTGTCATGATTGTAAGCGTTTATGTTTTGTACTGCGTTTCTTTTGTAAATACAAATTTAGGTCGCATGAAGCGTGATGAAGGTGTGTAAATGCGTCTTTATTATGGGTCGATAGCGACAAATTTGGTGACCTTGCTTCATCGGACT
>DATDAV010000034.1:0-1247 GCA_036525235.1 Chryseolinea sp.
CCACATCCCAATCAAGACCGACAACTGGGATGTCAAAACGCCAGGGTTTACCGAGATCGATCTGGTCTCTCACTCCGGCAACTCGGCGTCAGGGGAGTTTTTGCACTCGCTCAACGTCACCGACATCCACACCACCTGGGTAGAAAGCCGCGCGGTGATGGGGAAGAGCCAGATTGGGGTGCTTAACGCCATGCAGGACATTGAACGGGCTCTGCCTTTCAAACTCTTGGGCATCGATTCGGACAACGGCTCGGAATTTATCAACTACCATCTCAAGACCTTCTGCGATCAGAAGGGTATCCAGCTCACCCGCGGCCGGCCTTACAAGAAAGATGACAACGCCCATATCGAACAGAAGAACTATACCCATGTGCGCAAAATCTTGGGCTACCTGCGCTATGACTCTGGGCCGGTTCAAAAAGCCATCAACGAGCTTTACCAAAACGAATTACAGATCTTTCAAAACCTGTTTCTCCCGGCCATGAAGCTAAGCAAGAAAACCCGGGTCGGCTCCAAGCTCAAGCGCTGCTACGACAAACCCCAGACCCCATTGGAGCGCGTGCTCCAATGTCCCCAGGCCGATCCGGTCAAAGTCCAACAGCTCAAACGACTACGCAACCAAACCGATCCCTTTGAGCTGGCCCAACGCATCGAGCAAAAGCTTGAGCGCATTTATCGGCTTGCCAACCAGCGCGTGAGCCCGCAACCCAAACCGCCCCATAGCTCATCCCCGACTCGCCGTGAAAAACAGATTCTCGGTGAGATCGCCAAGATCTTTGGACCTCAACTCCAAAAATGATCCCAATGGATTGGACCCATCGCGACAGCGTGAAAGTAAATCCCTACAGCCATCCAAACTCTTGGGGAACTGAAGTCACTGGCCCCAAACCCGTTGACGGGGGGGATGTCTAGGTAAGGGTCGATGCCGCTGCGTTGATCCTGGGGCAAATGTGGAAGGAAAATTTCAGCATCGATCACCCCATTTTCAAAAAGCGCGGGATACCAACCCAAAACAACAACGACTTGCTTGCTCTCATCAACTTACGCACAAGACCAAAATAAACGGTGAAAAACTACCAACGGCTGGGTTACATTTATTATGACGCAACGACTTGCTCTTGGGTTACATTCTCTTATGAGTTGACGGGCAACCGCCGCGCTAATTCTACAGCGGTTGGGCTGGCATGTTTGCCAGTTCCAAAAGTGTAACTTACCGACCCCCCGGCTGCGCTCAGACGGCCACCTTG